>NZ_FOKI01000089.1 GCF_900111985.1 Clostridium frigidicarnis | reverse complement strand
AATTTGAGTTTAACAAAGGGGGTTTCTTTTTTCTACTCATAGCTATAAGCTTTTTAGAACCACGGGCATAGCCCGTGGTATTCGTTACACAAAAATTGCTTAATATCACTTCGATCATTAAGCTTTTTAGTACAATAAATAATTTGACTAATTTAAAACTTAACCAGCTAATCTTTATTTTTTCCTTGCAAGTTTAAAATCTGTTTACATTCAATACCTTCAAATATATCCTTAGTCCTTCTATTTTTCTCATCATTAGGAACTTTCTTTGTATTTAAAACAGATTGTAACATACCTAATGCTTTTTCCACATCATCAATCGTTGTCTTTTTATTAGTGGTGCTCTTGATTTCTAAAAATCTCTTTTTCACGCTTCTATAAGGTTCAACTACGCCTGCATTATATTGATTATTATCCCAATTATAATTTTGCATACAAATAGAATTTGCTAAACATCTTTTAATTATTAGTAAAACCTCTTCATTATTTAAATAATTTACATCATCATCATCATCCAATGAAAATGATTTGACATGTGGTGATATTTTTTTGACCATTTTCTTCAAAATTATATTAGGTCCAATTTCTATAAATGATTCAACTCCATGATTAATTATATATTCAATAGAATTCTTCCAATAAACAGGGATAATCATTTGTAAAGGTAATAGATCAGCTATTTCTGTAGCACTCTTATATGGTAAGGCTGTAACGTTTGATATAACTGGTATAGAAATATCATTAAATTTATATTTTTTTAATTCTTCTTTAAACTTATCAGAAGCTTCGTTCATTAATGGACTATGAAATCCGCCACTTACTTTAAGTACATTTATACGCGCGCCTATACTCTTTAATTCTTCTGCTGCAGATTTAACTGAATTAGTGTGCCCAGATATAACATACTCTTTATTAGTGTTATAATTAGAAATAACAACTATACCATCTTTTTTACTATTTTTTCTACATATGTCTTCAATATATTCACCATCGATATCCCGCACTGCAATCATAATTCCATTTCCATCTGCAGCTAAGTTCATTAGTCTTCCTCTTTCTCTAACAAGTTTTACTGCATCTGCAAAATCTATCGCACCTGCACATGTTAGTGCAGATATCTCCCCTAAACTATGTCCTGCAAAAAAAGATGGCTTAACTCTACCTTTACTCATATAAGTCCTGTACATCGCTGTTGATACAGTTAATATAGCTGGTTGAGTATTTTCAGTTTTTGACAGTTCACTCATATCACCTTCCATACACAGTTTTAAAATATCAAACCCTAAAACCTCTCCTGCTTCTTCAAATGTATGTTTTGCTATTGAATAGTTATTGCATATACTTTTACACATTCCAACATACTGGGATCCCTGTCCTGAAAATAATAATGCATTGTTATCCATTTATTAAATCTCCTTAATTCATATTTTCTATTTATGCTCATTTTAAAATCAAATCTTTATTGTCATTATTTTAAAATTCTTACTTCACTCTATGATTTTCTCAAAGCAGAAGTCCCCATCTAATGAAGTTAACTCATCCTCACCATTAACTTCTTGTACTATTTCTTTGTTAAATATACTTCTTAATAATACATTCTCATCATGAGAAATGATTTTAAGTATTTCTATAAGATCATCTCTCATAATTTCAATAGTATCTCTTTCAAACAATTTCTTACAATAATCTAAGTTTAACACAATATTGTAATTTTCCTGCACACATAAACTTAAGTCAAATTTTGCAGTTTTACTTTTAGGATTATAAGACTTTAATACAAGTCCTCTTAATTTAATATAACTACTCTCCATATTCAATGTATTAAACATTATATCGAATATTAAATTTCTACTTTGATCTCTCTTTAAATTTAACCCTTCTACTAGAGCTTCTATTTGATAATTTTGATTTTCATAAGCCATTAAAGAATTTTCTTTTACTTCATTCAGAAAATCTATATACCTTTTATCTTCTTTTGGTTTGTTTCTTAAAGCTAATGTATTTACAAACATCCCCATTATATTATGAAGCTCTGCATGAGGTCTTCCTGCTATTGGAGTTCCTATAACTATATCTTCTTGTCCACTATACTTAGCTAGAAGTATATTAAATGCTGATAATAGCACCATGTGCATTGTTGTTCCTGTCTTCTTAGTAAGTTCTTTTAACTCACTTGTTAAACTCTTATCTATTTCAAAACTTACACTATCACCTTCAAAACTTTGAATAGCAGGTCTTTCATAGTCATATGGTAAGTTTAATACTGGTATCTCATCATTAAACATGTTCATCCAATATTCTTCTTGCTTCTTCATTTCTTCTGACTTTAAGAAATTATTTTGCCATGCTGAAAAATCTTTATATTGAAGCTTTAATGGTTCTAAATATCCCCCATTATATATCGTAGCAAATTCATTTATTAAAATACTCATAGACACTCCATCAGATATTATGTGATGCATATCTATTAATAAACAGTTTTTACCTTGAGTTTCTACTATTTCAATTCTAAATAATGGTGCTTTTCCTAAATCAAAAGGTTTAATAAAGTCATTAGCTATTTCCTCTATATC
>NZ_FOKI01000010.1 GCF_900111985.1 Clostridium frigidicarnis | reverse complement strand
CTGTAAATCTGTTGTCTACGACTTCGATGGTTCGAATCCGTCCTCCTCCACCACATTAAACTTAAACTTATTTTAAAAATAAGGGCGCATAGCTCAGCTGGGAGAGCACCTGCCTTACAAGCAGGGGGTCACAGGTTCGAACCCTGTTGTGCCCACCAAAAAATTAATATGCTGACATGGCTCAACTGGCAGAGCAGCTGACTTGTAATCAGCAGGTTGCAGGTTCGATTCCTGTTGTCAGCTCCAAAATGTGGAGGAGTTCCCGAGTGGCTAAAGGGGGCAGACTGTAAATCTGTTGTCTACGACTTCGATGGTTCGAATCCATCTTTCTCCACCATAGCAAGGTACTTTACCTTGCTTTTTGTTTTGCACTAAATTAATAGAATTCAATGTACAAAAGAATTTTTAGAATGAAGTATACAGAGAAAGTATCAAGGTATAAGACTTGTTCCAAATATTCAATAATAGCAAAAAATACAATAGCTACAAAATTTTACAATGAAATAAGATGTAATAAGATATTAGATAAAAATATATTTGGACATAGAACAATAAATGTCAAAAATAGTATAATATTTTTGACTTAAATATGTTGACTCAATAAATTAACGATGATATAATCACAATTAAAGATTGAATTTTAAAAAGTTAATATAGAACACTCTTATCAAGAGAGGTGGAGGGACAAGGCCCTGTGAAACCCGGCAACCTGTACTAAGTACAAGGTGCCAATTCCAGCAGAATTTACTGCAAGATAAGAGAGAATCAGAATTTTGAGTCTCTTTTATCATAAAAGAGACTTTATTTTTTATATTATGGAGGAGATTTAAAATGAGAACATTATTTACATCAGAATCAGTTACAGAAGGGCATCCAGATAAAATGTGTGACCAAATATCAGATGCAATATTAGATACAATATTAGAAAAGGATCCAAATGCTAGAGTTGCATGTGAAACAGCTGTTACAACAGGAATGGTATTAGTTATGGGTGAAATATCAACGAATTGTTATGTTGATATACCAAAGGTTGTAAGAGAGACTATAAAAGATATAGGATATGTTAGAGCTAAATATGGATTTGATTATAAAACTTGTGCAGTTTTAACATCTATAGATGAACAATCAGGTGATATAGCAATGGGTGTTGATGAGGCTCTTGAATCTAAAGAAGGCAAAATGGATAAATTTGAGGCTATAGGTGCAGGAGACCAAGGAATGATGTTTGGTTTTGCAACTAATGAAACAGAAGAATATATGCCAATGCCAATTTCTATGGCACATAAATTATCAAGAAGATTATCAGAAGTTAGAAAAAATAATACTTTAGATTATTTAAGACCAGATGGAAAAACTCAGGTTACAGTAGAATACGAACATAATAAACCAGTTAGAATAGATGCTGTAGTTATTTCTACACAACATGGATCTAAAGTTACAAGAGAGCAAATAGAAAAAGATCTTAAAGAACATGTTATAAATGTTGTAGTTCCAGCAGAATTATTAGATGAAAATACTAAGTATTTCATAAACCCAACTGGAAGATTTGTTATTGGAGGACCTCAAGGTGACTCAGGACTTACAGGAAGAAAAATTATAGTTGATACCTATGGTGGATATGGAAGACATGGTGGTGGAGCATTCTCAGGAAAAGATGCCACAAAGGTAGACAGATCAGGAGCTTATGCAGCTAGATGGATTGCTAAAAATTTAGTAGCCGCTGGATTAGCTGATAAGATAGAAGTAGAACTTGCTTATGCAATAGGAGTAGCAAAACCAGTATCTATCATGGTAGATACATTTGGAACAGCAAAAATTGCAGATGACAAGATAGTTGAAATAATAAATAAAGTATTTGATTTAAGACCAGCTGCTATAATAAATCAATTAGATCTTAAGAGACCTATATATAAACAAACTGCAGCATATGGACATTTTGGTAGAACAGATATTGAATTACCATGGGAACAATTAAACAAAGTTGAAGAAATAAAAAAATATATTTAATAATAAAAAACTCGAGATTTAAAAAGTCTCGAGTTTTTTATAAATTTATAGTTTTTTATTTATTATAATAATCTGTGATGCTTAGAATTCACTTTATATGAATTTTTATTTTAAATTGTACATTTATATAACAATAAAATTCTCTAATAAAGATAGGTATAGCTCCATGTTTTTACAAAAATTGGAATTGAATTTTACATTATATTTTTTAAATAGATATATTAAATGAGGGTGGGGATAAGCGTTAGCAAACTAGTTTGTGTTGATTATACCCATCCACTTTCAATGGTTATATTTTTAAGCTTTATATACTATATTGCCGTTTACTATAGTATATTTAATATTTATATTATCATCAAATAGAACTAAATCTGCATCATAGCCTTCTTGAATTAAACCTTTAGTATCATCGACGTTGCAAAGTTTAGCACCATTTAGAGTTGCCATTTTTACAATTTCATATAAAGGGTATTGAGAGTTTCTATAAACATTTCTTATTGCTGCATCAAGAGTTAAAACAGAACCTGCTAATGAACCGTTATTCAATCTAGCTGCATGGTTTTCAACTATAACTTCTTGACCGCCTAGGGAATACTTACCATCAGGCATACAACAAGCCATCATAGCATCTGTAACCAATAAAACTTTATCAGTTGTTTTGGTTTTATAAGCTATTCTAAGGGAACCATAGTTTATATGAACACCATCAGATATAGTTTCTGTAGTTATATCTGAATCTAAAATTGCACCTACTACACCAGGTTCTCTATGATGTAGAGGAGTCATAGCATTAAATAGATGGGTTGAATGGCATGCACCACAATTAATTCCTTCTATAGCCTCATCATAAGTAGCTTTACTATGTCCTATAGATGGATTTATGTTATTTTCTTTTAAAAATTTGATAAGCTCTTTAGCCCCTTCAACTTCAGGTGCTAAAGTTACAGTTACAATATCATTGATATGATCTCCAATCATGTGTTTAAATGTGTTTATACTAGGTTCAGCAACATATAAAGGGTTTTGTGCACCTATCATGTGAGAACTTATAAAGGGACCTTCTAAATGAGCTCCTAGTACATTAGCGCCACTAGTCCCATTTTTTTTAGCATAAGATATTGATTCAATAGATTTCTTTATATCGTCTATGGAACAAGTCATTGTTGTTGGTAAGAATGAAGTAGTTCCATGTGAAGATATAACTTTCGAAATCTTATCTATTGATTCAAAAGTTCCGTCCATTGTATCACAACCACCTGCTCCGTGAATATGAACATCTATAAATCCAGGTGAAAGGTAAAGATTTGATCCATCTATTGTTTCAGAATGGTCAATCATATCTGGATTTAAAGACTTAATTTTACCATTTTCTATTAGAATATTGCCACATTCTATTTTGTCTTTAAATATTATATTGCAATTTTTAATTAACATATAATCACCTCAATTATGTTTTTACTTAATATACATATAGTTTAAGTGAATTTTATTCAAATTAAAACATATTTCAATTGATTTGTAAATTATATAATTAGTAATTAGGTTAAAATATAATATATAAGGACATAATTAAGGCATATGTTTTACAATTTATGATATAATCAAAGTAAAAATAATGTAAGATGCGGAGAGATTATATGGAGGAAATTCAAGGTGTTATAGAAGAAATAGTCTTTAAGAATGATGATAATGGTTATACTGTTTCAAAAATTAAAAGTAATAAAGAAATTATAACAATAGTTGGAACAATACCATATCTTGTAGAAGGACAAAATGTGAAACTAAAAGGAATATGGGATATACATCATAAATTTGGAAAGCAGTTCTCCGTTAAAGAGTGTGAAGAAATATTACCTAACACAATAAGTGGTATAGAAAAATATCTTTCATCTGGGATAATTTTGGGAATTGGACCAGTTACGGCAAAAAAAATAGTTGGAAGATTTGGAGAAGATACATTAGAAATATTAGATAATGATATAGAGCGATTAAGGGAAATAGATGGTATAGGTGAAAAAAAGTTTGAAATCATATGTGAATCATATCTTAAGCAAACAGAATTAAGGAATATAATGATTTTTTTACAGAGTTATGGAGTTACAACAAATCAGTGTATAAAGATATATAAAAGATTTGGAAGTGGAGCTATATCTGTAGTAAAAGAAAATCCATATATATTAAGTGAAGAAATATCAGGTATGGGGTTTAAATCAGCAGATAAGATAGCTAGAAGTCTTGGATTTGAGGCTGAATCTCATTTTAGAATTCAAAGTGGAATAAAACATGTAGTAAATGAATTTGCTGCATTGGGAAACACATATATGCCAGAGGATAAGCTTATAAAAGAAGCATCTAAGGTTTTAGTGGTTTCTAAAGATATAATAGAAAAAAATTTATATGATGCAGTAGTAGAAAATAAAATAAAAATTGAAAAAATAAGAGGTACAAATTGTGTATTTACAACGTACTATTATTATTGTGAGCTTGGAGTAACTAAACAAATTGTATCATTGTGTGACTATACATATGATAAAATTGATATAAACATAGACATGGAAATTAAAGATTTTGAAAAACAAATGGAAATAAGTTTTGCTGAGTCTCAGAAAGAAGCAATAAAGGGATCTATAGAAAATGGTGTAGAAATAATAACAGGAGGTCCCGGTACAGGTAAGACAACTATAATAAATTGTATTTTAGGTATATTTGAAAAATTGGGCTTGAAGGTTATTATGGGAGCGCCTACTGGAAGAGCTGCAAAAAGAATGTCAGAATCTACAGGAAGAGAGGCTAAAACTATTCATAGATTATTAGAAATGGGAGTTGAAGAAGGGGAAGAAAAGAAAATGTTTTCTAAAGATGAAAATTCTCCACTTCAATGTGATGTGCTTATAATAGATGAAGCTTCCATGATAGATATATCTTTAATGTCAAATCTGTTAAAAGCTGTACCCTTAGGAACAAGATTTATTATAGTAGGAGACGTAGATCAGTTACCATCAGTAGGACCAGGAAATGTACTTAGAGACTTGATAGAATGTCAATGTATAAATGTTATTAGATTAAAAGAAATATTTAGGCAGGCAGAGGAAAGCCTTATAGTAGTTAATGCTCATAAAATTAATAGTGGAGAAATGCCTATATTGAATAAAAAGGAAAAAGACTTTTTTTTCATGAATGAAGAAAATCCAGAAAAAAACTTAAACACAATAATAGAACTTGTAAATAAAAGGTTACCTAATTTTAATGATCAATGGGACAAATTAAAGCATATACAAATCTTATCTCCTATGAAAAAGGGGATTTTAGGAGTTGAAAATTTAAACATTAAATTACAAGAAGTACTTAATCCTAAATCTAGTAATAAAAAAGAGAAAGAATATAGGAATATGATATTTAGAACTGGTGATAAAGTAATGCAAACAAAAAATAATTATTCTTTAAAATGGACCAGAGTACTAGGAGATGGCGATGATTCAGGAATGGGTGTATTTAATGGAGATATGGGATTCATTAAGGACATCAATAATGAAAATAATACATTAACAGTAATTTTTGACGATGAAAGAAAGGTTGTATATGACAATATATATTTAGATGAGTTAGAATTAGCTTATGCAATTACTATACATAAAAGTCAAGGAAGTGAGTTTCCAGTTATAATAATACCTTCTTTTATGGGACCACCGTTGTTAATGAATAGAAATCTTTTATATACAGCTATAACTAGAGCAAAGCAATTAGTTGTTTTATCAGGCTCAGTAAAGGCTCTAAAGTTTATGGTTGATAATGATAGAGGATTTGATAGGTATTCATCATTAGATTATAGAATAAAAGATATATTTGATAATGATGTATTTCATAGTTAGTAAGAAAAGGGGGATAAAATGTCCTTGCTTAATAATATTTTAGATAATACAGATTCAGTAAATGAAGAAATATATAGATGGTGTAATAACTACAATAAATTACATGCATTAAATGTAATATCAGCACCTTATAACAATTGTAGTATATTTTTAGAGAGTGTATTAAGTGTAGTTTATAAGAAAGGTAAAGTTTTATATATAACCAATGAGGATGAAGAAAGTATAAAATTTTTAAAGGAAATAAAAAAGAAAACTAGTTTTAGAGAATATTACTATTTTAGGAACAAAAGTAAAAATGATAACCAAAAAAAATTAGTTTTTTGTAATCATGAAAATTCTAAGTATATTGAAGATGAATTTGATTTGATAATATATGATGATATAAGTTCATATTCTGAATATACAACTGAGGATATAAGGGCAGCAATATATTCAAAAAAATCCTTGAAATATGTAGTTTATTCAATAGAAGAGGTTTTAGACTATGGAGATATAATCGAATATCCAATAAAAATTAAAAATACTCCTTTTGTTGAACCTAGAATAATAAATACAAGAATCGATATAAATAAAGATATTCCTTATGTTATGTATGAGTACTTAACTTGGTTTGCTAAATCAAATAAAAATGTAGTTATATACATTCCGGACAAGGAAAAAAAATCTTGGGTGTTTGAATATTTGAAAGCTTTAGATGATACTATAAGTAGCTTAGTTATAGATATTGAGGAAGATAAGAAAAAACTGCTAAATCGATTTAAAATAAAAGATATTTGTACTATAGCTATAACAAATAGTATGCATAATATACCTAAAGATATAAATGACTTAAATATAGTTGTTTATTTTGCAGATCACGTTACTTTAGATTATAAAAAATTGATTTTTATATGTGGAAAGGCAGTCATGACAAAAGGCGTTAAAGGTAGTGAAGTTATATTTTTATCAAACACAATTACTTATAATATGGAAAAGGCTAAAGATATAACGAGAACTTTTAATAAGTTGGCATGGGAAAAAGGTTTACTAAGTATTTAGATTATATAAAACAATGTTTAATAACATTTATATATGATGATGAGCATAGATGTGTATTGTGTGGTAATGAGATAGATGATAAAAACTTGTGTTTACCATGTATGAAAAAGCTAAAAAGGAATAATGAAAATCCAATATGGTATAAGAATAAATTTTATATATTTAGTGCATTATACTATACTTCAGAAGCTAAAGAATTACTCTTAAATTTTAAATACAAAAAAAATTTCCAATGTGGAGAAGTTATAGCAAGTTTAATGATTGAATGTATAAAGGAAAATAATATAGAGTTTGATTATATAATACCTGCACCTATTAAAGCTGATAGTTACAAAACAAGAGGATTTAATCAAAGTTTAATGTTATCTAAAACTATAGGAGCACATTTTGATAGAAAAGTTTTGGATGTATTATTTTTTAATAAGAATATTAGAAACCAAAAAACACTAAATAAATATGATAGAGAAAAAAATATAAAAGGGTCAATTTCAATTAAATCGACAAATATAAACTTAGAAAATTCAAAAATACTCATTATTGATGATGTTATTACAACAGGTAGTACACTGAATGAATGTGTAAGTATTGTTAAAGGTGATAAAAATATTTTAATAAAAGTCTTGACTGGAATGAAATCTAGTATATAATATTAATGTAAAGCTAGGTTTGTGGTTGAAAGTCGATGCCAGTCGCAGGCAAAACGATCCACGTAAGTTAAACAAAAGGTTTAATGATCATGGTGCGGCTTAGAGGTGAGTCCTGCCACAAAAGTGAGAGGGTTAGTAGTGAGAGGTTGATTCTGGGTAGCAAAAGCTCCAGCAGGCGAGTGTGGGGTCAAAGACCAGGTCAACTAGCTTTACATAATAAACATAAAAATAAAAGCTTTGGATTTTCCAAAGCTTTTTTTACTCACATTATAATATTAACATAAAAATATGTAAAGTTCAAATATAGAAAATTATCTGAATAATACAAAAAATAAAGATAAATATACTTAATAGGGCATAAATAGGTAACAGTATTCTATATAAGGTTATTTGATTTTTGCATAATTTCCAGTATTAACTTAAAATAAAAATAACAAAAGAAGACAATACTAAATACAGTATTAACATAATTGAAAGGGGCTGGATTTTATGAAAACAAGAGTAGTTGCGAAAAATATTGATTTAACTGAAGGATTAAGAGAGGCAGTAGATAAAAAGTTATCAAAATTAGATAAATATTTCAACCCTAGTGTAAATGCTACTGTTACATTAAGTGTCCAAAAAAATAGACAAATAGTAGAAATTACTATACCGTTCAATGGAATTATATTAAGAGGCGAAGAAGTTAATGAAGATATGTATACTTCAATAGACTTAGTTATAGATAAATTAGAAGGACAAATTAGAAAGCAAAAAACTAAACTTCAAAAAAGGAATAGTGGAGATTCTTTAAAATTCCAATTTATACCTGATTATGATGATGAAGATAGTGATGAGGCAAAAATAGTGAAGACCAAAAGATTTTCAATAAAGCCAATGTCTACAGATGAGGCCATATTGCAAATGGAACTTTTAGGACATAATTTTTTTGTTTATGAGAATTCTGATGATGGAGAAGTTAATGTTTTATATAAGAGAAAAGATGGAAATTATGGATTGATTGAACCAGAAATTTAAGAAAAAGAATGCTAGAGCTTACATTTAGTAGGCTCTTTTTGATTTTTTTTCTTATATATGGTAAGAATATTGAAATAAAGGCTATTAAAATGTTATAATTTATTAATAACATAGAAGTGTGAGGATGAATATATGGGATTTTTAGAAAAGGTATTTGGAACATATAGCGACAGAGAGGTAAAAAGGATATTACCTATAGTAGATAAAATCGATTCTTTATCAGCAGAAATGCAAAAATTAAGTGATGAAGAGTTAAGAGGAAAAACTGAAGAATTCAAGAAAAGAGTTGAAAATGGAGAATCCTTAGATGATATACTACCAGAAGCTTTTGCAGTGGTTAGAGAGGGTTCGACTAGAGTATTAGGATTAACTCATTATAGAGAGCAATTGATAGGAGGTATAGTCTTACACCAAGGTAGAATTTCAGAAATGAAAACAGGTGAAGGTAAAACATTAGTTGCTACATTACCAGCATATTTAAATGCATTATCACAAAAAGGAGTTCATATAGTTACAGTCAATGATTATCTAGCTAAAAGAGATAAAGAGTGGATGGGAAAATTATATGAGTTCTTAGGACTAAAAACTGGGGTCGTAGTACACGAACTAAACAATGAGGAAAGACGTCAAGCTTATAATTCAGATATAACTTATGGAACAAACAATGAGTTTGGATTCGATTATTTAAGAGATAACATGGTTATATACAAGGAAGAAAGAGTTCAAAGAAAATTAAATTTTGCCATAGTAGATGAAGTAGACTCAATTCTTGTAGATGAAGCTAGAACTCCTCTTATAATTTCAGGTGAAGGGGATAAATCAACAGAATTTTATAAAGTAGCAGATTATTTTGTGAAGACTCTCAAGACAGAAGAAGATTTTACAATAGATGAAAAAGCAAAATCTGTTATGTTAACAGAAGAAGGTATTAAAAAAGCAGAGAAATATTTTCATTTAGAAAATTATGCTGATGCAGAGCATATGGAAATTCAACATCATGTTACTCAAGCATTAAAAGCTAATTATCATATGAAAATTGATAAGGACTATGTTGTAAAAAATGGAGAAGTTGTTATAGTTGATGAATTTACAGGAAGAATAATGGAAGGAAGAAGATATTCAGATGGATTACATCAAGCTATAGAAGCAAAAGAAGGCGTTAAGGTTGAAAAAGAATCTAAGACTCTTGCAACTATAACATTCCAAAATTACTTTAGAATGTACGATAAGCTTTCAGGTATGACAGGTACTGCTTTAACAGAAGAAGTCGAATTCAGAGAGATATATGGATTAGATGTTATAGTTATACCTACTCATAGACCAATAGCAAGAACAGATTTTCCAGATTTGGTTTATAAAACAGAGAATGGAAAAAATATGGCTATAATAGATGATGTAGAAGAATGTTATAAAAAGGGTCAACCAGTTCTTGTTGGTACTATATCTATAGAAAAGTCAGAACATCTATCTACTCTTTTAAAGAAGAGAAAGGTGCCACATCAAGTATTAAATGCTAAATATCATGAGCAAGAAGCAGAAATAGTAACTCATGCAGGGGAAAAAGGTACGGTTACTATAGCAACTAATATGGCTGGTAGAGGTACTGATATAAAACTTGGAGACGGTGTCACAGAAGTTGGTGGATTAAAGATAATTGGAACGGAAAGACATGAATCTAGAAGAATAGATAATCAGTTAAGAGGACGTTCAGGACGTCAAGGAGATCCAGGAGCATCATCATTCTATTTATCTTTAGAAGATGATCTTATGAGAATATTTGGATCTGAAAAACTTCAAAACCTAGTAGAAAAGCTTGGGCTAGAAGAAACAGAAGCCATAGAAAGTAAAATGGTTACTAAGGCAATAGAAGGTGCTCAAAAGAAGGTTGAAGGAAATAACTTTGATATAAGAAAAACATTACTTGGATATGACGATGTAATGAATAAGCAAAGAGAGATAATATATGCTCAAAGATCAGAAGTTCTTGAAGGCAAAAACTTAAAAGAACAAGTTTCTATGATGATAGAGGATGTTATACAATCAACAGTTAAAGATCATATTTCAGGAGTAGAAGATACATTTAAAGATGAATTAAGTAAACTTGTTAAGTACATGGAAGAACTATTTGTTCCCCATGGAATGATTAAAGTTGAAGACTTAGAAAAATCATCTGATGAAGAAATAACTGATAAGTATAAGGATTTAGCATTAAAATTATATGAAGAAAAGGAAAAGACTTTTGGGGAAGAACAGATGAGAGATATAGAAAGAGTTATTCTTCTAAAAGTTGTTGATACAAAGTGGATGGACCATATAGACAATATGGATCATTTAAAGCAAGGTATAGGATTAAGAGCTTATAAACAACAAGATCCAACTCAAGCATATCAATTTGAAGGAAGTAATATGTTTGATGAAATGATATCAAACATAAAACTTGATACTGTTAAATTTTTAATGCATGTTCAAAAAGAAAAAGCTCCTGAAAGAGAAAGAGTAGTTAAAGAAACAGCTACAAATTTTCAAGAAGGTGGACGTAAAAGAGAACCTATAAAAAAGGAAAACAGAGTTGGAAGAAATGATCTATGTCCATGCGGTAGTGGAGTGAAATATAAAAACTGCTGTGGAAGAGGCGTTTAAAATATACTAAAAATTTATAAGTAACATTATTTAAAACAAGAAATTCAGCATATTGCTGAATTTCTTGTTTAATAATTGACAAGTTGGTTTGGACAATAAAAATGAGGTGATTATATGCTTATGCGATTACAGGAAGCTTTAACCGAGCTTTTACCACTAAAAGATAAGATAGAAAAAATGAGGGAGTCACTTTGACCCTTCTGCAATAGAAAAAAAAATAGATGAATTAGATAAAAAAATGCAACAACCTGATTTTTGGAATAATGTAAATTTGGCAGGAGAGGTTACCCAGGAATTTAAAAGATTAAATAATAAGTTGAATTGTTTTAATGATTTTAAATTTAGGATAGAAGATATAGAAGTTTTAAGTGAGATAGTATCAGAAGATGAAGAATCTTCAATAAATGATATTGTAAAAGAAATTAGTTCATTAAAAGAAGATATGGAATCATTTATGATACAAATATTACTATGTGGGCAATATGATAAGAATAATGCAATTTTAAGTTTACATACTGGTGTTGGGGGCACAGATGCCCAAGATTGGACAGAGATGCTATTAAGAATGTATACCAGATGGTGTGAATCAAAGGGATTTAAATTGGAAACATTAGATTATTTACCTGGAGATGAGGCTGGTGTTAAAAGTGTAACTTTAAAGGTTAGTGGGGATTTTGCATATGGATATCTTAAAGCAGAAAAAGGAATCCATAGATTAGTTAGAATATCTCCGTTTAATGCTAATGGAAAAAGACAAACATCTTTTGCATCAATGGAAGTGCTACCAGAATTGACAGAAGATCAAGATATAGATATAAATCCAGTTGACTTAAGAATTGATACATTTAGAGCTGGAGGGGCTGGAGGTCAGCATGTTAATAAAACCGAATCAGCTATTAGAATAACCCATATACCAACAGGGATAGTAGTATCTTGTCAAAATCAAAGAAGTCAGCATAGTAACAAAGAAACAGCTATGAAAATGTTAAAGTCAAAACTTATAGAGCTAAAAGAGAGAGCACACAAAGAGAAGGTTGAAGACTTAACAGGAGAACTTAAAGATATGGGGTGGGGAAGTCAGATAAGATCTTATGTGTTTCACCCTTATTCAATGGTTAAAGATCATAGAACAGGAACAGAGACTAGTAATGTTACAGCTATTATGGATGGAGAAATAGATATATTCATAAATTCATATTTAAGTAGTGAAAATAATTAAGTATAATTAAATTTAAAGAATTCAGCCATAGGGCTGAATTCTTTTGTAAATAGGAGGAAGTAAATGGATAAAATATTAAATATTCTTTGTAAAGAGTTATCTATAAAAAACCAACAAGGTGAAAATGTAATACAGCTTTTGGATGAAGGAAATACAGTTCCATTTATAGCTAGGTATAGAAAAGAAAAAACAGGTGGATTAAGTGATGAAGTTCTAAGAAAGTTTTCAGATAGACTTACTTATTTGAGAAACCTTGAAGATAGAAAAAAAGACATTATAAGAATCATAGAAGAACAAGGAAAGTTAACAGAAGAGTTAAGATCAAAAATAATAGTTAGTGAAACATTAACAGAAGTAGAGGATATATATAGGCCATTTAAACCTAAAAAAAGAACTAGAGCAATTATTGCAACAGAAAAGGGTTTGAAACCTCTAGCTGAACTTATTTTTAATGGGCATTTTACTGGCGATTTAAAAGAAGAGGCTGGAAAATATATAAGTGAAGAAAAAGATGTTAAAACTTTTGAAGAAGTAATTCAGGGTGCTATGGATATAATAAGTGAAATTATATCTGATGAGGCAGACTTTAGAAAGTGGATAAGAAATTTTGTTTTTAGAAATGGTAGAATAGAAACTAAAGGTTCAAGTGAGAAAACAACTCCTTATGAAATGTATTATGATTATAGTGAAGATGTAAGATCAATACCTTCTCATAGAATACTAGCAATAAATAGGGGAGAAAAAGAAAAAATACTTTCTGTAAAAATAACAAGCGATGAAAATAAAATATTAGAATATTTAAAGAATAATAATTTAAAAAATAACAATATAACAGATACATATATAGAATCATGTGTTAAAGATTCATTAAAAAGACTTATATATCCATCCATAGAGAGGGATATAAGAAATGAACTTACAGAAAGAGGCGAAAAGGGAGCAATAGATATATTTAAGGCTAACCTAAAAGCATTGCTTATGCAATCTCCTATAAAGGGTAAGGTGGTTATGGGATATGACCCAGGCTTTAGAACAGGTTGTAAAGTTGCGGTATTAGATGATACAGGGAAGTTTTTAGAAAACACAACAGTATATCCTACAGAGCCTAAAAAGGATATAAGAGGAACTATAGAAACATTAAAAAAATTAATTTATAAACACGATGTTGAAGTTATATCACTTGGAAATGGAACAGCTAGTAGGGAATCAGAAGAAGTTATATCCACAATGATTAAAGAGATAAGTAAGGATACAAGAAAAGAAATTTTTTATGTAATAGTTTCAGAGGCAGGAGCATCTGTATATTCTGCATCTGAACTAGCAACAAAAGAATATCCAGATCTTGATGTTACTGTTAGAGGGGCAATATCTATAGGCAGAAGATTACAAGATCCTTTAGCTGAGCTTGTAAAGATAGACCCTAAATCAATAGGAGTTGGTCAATATCAACATGATGTTACACCAAAAGTATTAGATGAATCTCTAAAGGGAATTGTTGAAGATTGTGTTAATGCTGTTGGGGTAGACTTAAATGTTGCAACTCCATCGCTTTTAAGCTATATAGCAGGTATAAATAGTACCATAGCTCAAAATATAGTTTTATATAGAGAAGAGAATGGAAAGTTTAAAAATAGAAAAGAGCTTTTAAAGGTAAAAAGGTTAGGTAACAAAGCATATGAGCAATGTGCAGGTTTTTTAAGAGTAATGGAAAGTACAGAACCATTAGATAATACATCTGTTCATCCAGAGTCTTATAAAGTTACAAAAGCTTTAATGAAAAAATTAGGATTCTCTGAAGAAGATTTAAAAAATAAAGCTATAAATGATATAGATAAAAAAATTGAAACTATAGGTATTTCTAATATAGCAAATGAATTGGAAATTGGAGAACTTACGTTAAAAGATATAATAAAAGAACTTAGTAAGCCTGGAAGAGATCCAAGAGAAGATTTGCCTAAACCTATATTTAAAAGCGGAGTTATAGATATAAGCCAATTAAAATCAGGCATGATATTAACTGGAACAGTAAGAAATGTATCAGACTTTGGTGCTTTTGTTGATATTGGTGTACATCAAGATGGATTAGTTCATAAAAGTCAGATGGCAGATAGATTTGTAAGACATCCTTTAGATATAGTAAAGGTTGGAGATATAGTTGAAGTAAGGATACTAGAGGTGGATGAAAAAAGAGGAAGAATATCTTTGAGTATGAAAAAGGAAGATAATAAATAAAAAATAATATTGTCATTTAGAGATTATAGTTATATAATAAAGTTAAAATAAAATTTAATTATCCTTCAGGGCAGGGTGAGAATCCCTACCGGCGGTAAAGCCCGCGAGCCTATTATGGGCATGAATCGGTGAAACTCCGATGCCGACAGTATAGTCTGGATGAAAGAAGGTAATGGTTTGGTTTGTTACGCCCTGATACTTATTTGTGTCAGGGCTTATTTGTTCTAAGCCACATACCCTGAAGAAAAATATCGAAGGGGGATATTTTCTTATGAGAAATCAATCAGTACAAACAAACAAAAGGTTAGGAACACTAATAAAAATTTCGTTTTTATCAGCTATGGCATTTTTACTTATGCTTATAGAGTTACCCTTACCAATATTTCCAGCATTCCTTAAAATTGATTTAAGCGATTTACCAGCATTAGTAGGTGCATTTGCATTAGGACCAGTAGCAGGAGTAGCTATAGAATTTTTGAAAAACATTTTAATAATTCTTATTAAAGGAAGTGCTACAGCTATGGTTGGAGAGGTTGCAAACTTCTTTATAGGTTCTATACTTGTGTTTGTATCAGGGTATATATACAAAAAGAGAAATACTAGAAAAAATGCTATTATTGGGTTGATTTTAGGTACAATATTTATGACTATAGCAGCATCAATAATAAATTATTTAGTGCTAATACCTGTTTATTCAAAAGCTTTTGGAATGCCATTAGATGCTATAATAGGAATGGGAACAGCAATAAATTCTAATATAACAGATTTATCAACATTAATAGTATGGGCTATAGTTCCATTTAATTTAATTAAAGGATTTATAGTATCTTTTGTAACAGTTGCAATATATAAAAAGATATCAGTGGTTCTTAAAACAAGTATTAATGAAACAACTAAGAAAAAAGTAGCAAGATAATATGATATGCTAAAATAACGAAAAGATCAGCTGAAAAAACAGCTGATCTTTTTAAATTCCATGTTTCCACATTATTATGGCATCTTCACCATTATCAGAGTAATATTTTTTTCTAACGCCTTCATTTTTAAATCCAAATTTAGAGTAAAGTGCCTGGGCAGCTATATTAGAGAATCTTACCTCTAATGTCATTGCTACTCCATTACATTCCTTACAAATATTAATAAGAGATGATAAAAGAGCACTTCCAATACCAAGACCTCTAAATTTAGAGTGAACCGCAATATTTGTAATATGTCCCTCATCTACAATAAACCACATACCACCAAATCCTATGATTTCATTATCAACTTTAGCAAGCACATATTTAGAAAATGGATTTTTAAGCTCTTTTTCTATAGATTCTCTACTCCATGGAATTTTAAAGCTTAGTTTGCTTATTTCAGTAACATCATCAATATATTTATCAGTAAACTCTATAATTTCAACATTAATCATCAATACTCATTCCAGTCTTTTTTTCATATTCTCTTTCAGCTTGAGATTTTCTTAAATATAGGGGAGAAGATGCATTTAAATCATCACTTAAGCCTTGCAATAAAAGGTTTATACCTATGTATCCAAGGGAAGAAGATCTAGTTAAATTAAGATGGCTTGGAGCAAATACACAGTTTGGAACAAGATTTTTTAGTTTTTCAGAATGTTTTTCAGTACCATCCCCAACAAAAAATACAGTTTCGTTATATGAATTTAGTATTTTTGAGAGTTCCTCCATGGATAAAATCATATATTCACTTAAAGGGGATAAAATATTGTCACTAAATTTATAAATTCCACAATAAACATTACCTCTTAAAGCATCCATAATTGGGCAAACTATACCGTTGGCACCAAATATATTATTAGCTAAACCATCTAGGGATGACACTGATATATATGGCTTCTTAGTTGCCATTGCCATAGATTTAATTGTAGCCATTCCAATTCTAAGGCCGGTAAAAGAACCAGGACCTTTAGACACAACAAATCCATCTATATCATCTATAGACATATTTAAATTTTCAAAAAGATTTTCAATCATTGTCATTAAAATAACCGAATGTTGTTTTTTATAGTTAAAATTCATTTCACCTATAAGCCCAGTATCACTTAAAATAGATACACTAGCTGCTTCAGATGATGAATCAACGCTTAATATTTTCATAAGTTTAAATCTCCTTTATATAATTATATCTTTTTCCAAAAGATTCTAAGATTATTTTTCTTACATTATCACCTAAATGAAGTTGCTTTTCAATTTTTATAAGTAAATATTCTTCAGGGATCAGTTCTTCTATATAATTAGCCCATTCTATTATAGATACGCCGTCACTAAATATATACTCGTCAAAACCTATAGCATAAATTTCATCAGGATCATTAACTCTATAAACATCAAAATGGTATAATTTTAATCTTCCACTATCATATTCATTAACGATGTTAAATGTGGGACTTGTAATATTGTCACTTACATTAAGACCTTTTGCAATTCCTTTTGTAATATGAGTCTTTCCAGTTCCAAGATCTCCAATTAAACAGAATATATCTCCTGAGTTAGCCTTTTCACCAATTTTTCGACCGATTTCTAAAGTTTCTTCAACATTGTTTACTATTAGTTCCATATTTCCTTTAGGCTTAGCCTAAAATTCACCTCTCAATACTGTATTTATAAAACATCAATCCTATATAATTATTACCTCATTACATAATTTTATATTAAAATATAACAATCTGTCTAATAATATTAATAAAACCATTAAGAAGTATTAAAAATATTACTATATAAGCTACAAAGATAGTTTTAATATGTCCACAGAATCTTTGCATATAAGATTTTGGTTAGCGGAGTCATATAAAATTTTAAAGGCTTTGTCGTCATTTAAACCTTTTTTGTATGGTCTATCCTCAGAAAGAGCTTGATATATATCACAAACAGCTAAAAGGCGGGCCTCTTTACTAAGTGAATTTTTAGATAACCTTTTAGGATATCCTGTACCATTTAATTTTTCATGGTGGTTAGAAGCCCAATCACATATATCTTCGATATCTTCTATTCGCTCTAAAATTAAATTAGTATAGTATGCATGAGATTTTATCAAATAAAATTCTTCAGGGGTCAATTGACCATTTTTATTTAATATACTTTTGGGAATAGCTAATTTTCCTATATCATGAAGAAGTCCTGATATCTTCATTTTAATACATTTTTCAAAATCATAATGAAGATGATTTGCTATTGAAAAAGAAAGATCTCCTATATCTCTAGAATGTTTTCCAGTAAAAGAACTGTGCATGTCAACAATTTCACTGAAAATATAAGAGATATCAAGAAATTCATTTAGTGTAATATCAAAATTAAACTCAGGAGTGAATTTTTTAAATATGAAATCATAATTAGATATATTGTCTAGGTTAAACCAGAAGACATCTTTTTTACTAAGTGATAAAAATGCTTCTATAATTTTAGAAGAAAAGATTTTTTGATTTTTAGATACCCAGTTTATTAAATTATCTTTTAATGCAGGAGATGTACTTTCATAATAGGTCGTATCAATAATGTCAGATAATCTTATTATTTGGCTTTCAATAGGTATTAAATCGCCTAGTAATTTAAATGGTCCTGTGCCATTAAAGTTTTCATGATGATACATAACTATATCTGATAAATCATTAAATTTAGGAAATGTGCTTAAAATTTTAGCACCACTTTTGCAATGGTCACTTATAAATGTTGAGCCATCAGTATAGTAATTATTTGCAGAATTTATACCAATATCATGAAGCATTGAGCCTATATAAACTCTATTTCTAATTTTAGAACTTATATTTAATTCGTTGCAAAGTTCCATGGCAATATATGTACATTGCATGGAATGATTAGAAAGTTTTTTATATTCATATTTAACTCTTGAAAAATCTTCTATAACCTTAATTTCAGAAGCTTTTTGGGCTAAATCTAGTGTCATAGCCAAGGCTGAAAGTAAATTATTTGCTCTAATTTTCATAACTATACCTCACATTTTTGATATAATAATTAAGAAAAAATATTATTTTAAATACTAATATTTCGTAGTATAAGGCACATTCAAAAAATAACAAGTCAGTATGTTAGTCTATTTTGTGCCATACTTTGTCAGCGATATTAGCCCATAGTCTATGCTATGAACTAATATCACTTCCTTGTCTGACACAAAATATACATGGCATCTTGGACTTGTTATTTTCTTTCATGTGCCTAAGTAAATTTTAGCATGTATAGAATCATTTAACTATATAAGAATTATGTTTTGATAATAAAGTTTAGGAGGATGCAATATGAAAAGGACTTATAAAATATTAATAGCATTTTTAATGACTAATATTATTGTTTTATCTTTAGTTATATCTAGCCATTATATATCAGAATACAGGGTTAATAAATTAGAAGGAGAAAAAACTAGAGAAACTTATCTATCTATAGTTACTACTAATAAGTTTGTTTATAACATGGTAAAAACTATAACAGGAGATATGCATGACGTAACATATATGTCTAAAGAAGAAAATGAATTATGGGATTTTAAATATACTGATGATAGTGTGAAAAATATAAGTAAAAAGGATTTGTTTATTTTTTCAGGCGCTAACTATGAACCATGGTCATTAAGTTTTGTAGAAGCATTGAAACGAGATAAAGTTACAGCTATAAATGCATCAAGAGGAATAAGAACACTTAATTATTCTGAGGGGATAAAATATAATGATAAAATTATAAAAGAAAATCCATATTATTGGATGAATCCAGAAGAATATAAAACAGCGTTGGTAAATATAAAAAATGCAATAGCAGAAAAAGATCCAAAGAATTTAAATTTTTATAATAGTAATTTTGATGAGGAAATAGAAAAGGTTAATGAGTTTATAGGAGAATGCAAAAAAATAAGTAGTTCTGTAAGTGACTACACTTTTTTATTAAAGGATGAGAGATTAGAATATTTATTGAAATTTATGGGTGTAAAATATATTAATATATCAAATAAAGAAAAAGAAACAAAGTTATATGTAAAAGAAAAAATAAATTTAAATCAAGACGAAAACAGTAGAGAAAATATTAAAGTAGCATATATTTATATATTAGATGATGATTTTAAGACAGATGAGAAGATTATAAATGAATATAATATGAAACCCATAAAACTAAAAAGTTATGATGGTGAAAACAAATATATAGATTTTATGTATGAGAATTTATATAAAATAAATGGATTAATGGGAAATAAATAAATTGATAGAAAATAAAAATAATTACAAATAATTTGAATTTAAAGTTAAATTAAAGTATAATATCAATATATAAATGGATATGTAGAGGGAAGGGGATGAGAAGTATGTTAGTAAAAAGTATAATGTTATTAGAAGAAAAACTTATAACTGTAACTCCTAAAACTTCAATAGGTAGAGCGCTAGAAATAATAAATGAAAATAATTTTTTATCAATACCTGTAGTTGAAGGTGACAAGTTTTATGGCACTATATCAAAAGAAAGAATATATGCTTTTTATTTTGAAAAATGCCAGGACAAACAATGTTTCTTATCAGACTTTAATGTTGAATCAGTAATGCTAACAAACATACCAACAATAGATTTAACCAGTGAAGTTGAAGAGGCTGTTCGTATACTGGAATTAAGAAATATAGCTTTTGTAGCAGTTGTTGATAGCAAAGGAGTATTTCAAGGAATTTTAACACATCATGCAGTATTTGAACAATTTACAAGAGTGTTTGGAGTTAACAAGGGTCATAGACTAGCTGTAATAGCTTATGATGTGCCTGGACAAATATCTAGATTATCAAAGATATTATCAGAAAACAATGCTGATATAATAAGCTTTGTTGTTGTTGATCCTAATAGTGTTTTAGAAGTAAAAGAAATTGTTATAAGAATGGATACTGATAATATAGAATTAATAAAACAGAAGGTATCATCGGCTGGATTTAAGATAATATAAATTTTTATTCTTTGGAAAATTATATATATTTTATGAATGTTTATTCATAAAATACTAGCAGAACACGTAGTTTGTATGTAGATTTTTAATTGCAACATATATATGTTAACAATCTTGAGACGTATATATGTTGCAAGTGACAAGTTGATAGTGACAAGTGAAAAGTTAAGAAAACCTGTGATTTTGAACCTCAACTTGTCATTTGCAACTGCAAACTTATCACTTAAAAATGGTATAGGTACTTTTAAAATAAGAATTTTATGATTGATTTTCAAAAAATATATTGCAAAAAATATACTTTAATTGTATAATATATATTGTTCATAGGGGTATAGCTCAATTGGTAGAGTAGCGGTCTCCAAAACCGTTGGTTCCGGGTTCAAGTCCTCGTGCCCCTGCCAAAAAAACAGTAGATATTTAATATCTACTGTTTTTTTATGCAAATAATTACATAGCGTACCCATGACTTCTTATTTGTTTATGGAATATTACAGTAGTTAAACAACTAAATAAACTGATTAATTGAGATTATGATTTTCATAAAAAATGCAGTGCATTATAAATAAAAGTAATTATAAGAATATTGTAATATTAATAAAATAACAAAGTAAAACCATTACTTTGTTATAGATGTGAATTAAAATACGAATTTTTGATAAATTAATAATAAAAAAACAATAAGGGATTGGCTAAAACTTTAAAAAAGGTATTGAATACTTTAAAAGTGGTATGTTATAATACATATATAAATTCAGATAATTAATGTTAAAGGAGAGTTAAATCGTATGATATTTATCTTAATTACATTTAGTATTATCTACATAATGAATAAAAAGAGAAAAAATAAAAGCTTTTGCGCAATTTCGTATATTTTAGGTGAAAAGCAACAAGTACAGTGTGCCTGCGGAAAATGTAGCCAATGTATGTAATTTTGCAACATAAGTATAATATAATCTAGAAATAACTTAGCTTCTCAAATTAATATTGAGAAGTTTTTTTTATAGTCTCATAGTGTTATATAATAGAACGGCAATGGTATATTAAATGTTTAAACTTAATTATTGTTTTAGTGGAGTTTTATAGTTTTATTAATATTAATTTGATTAACATATTAATAAAATTAAAAAAAGTTTTAAATACATAAAATTGTATTAAAAGACAAATAAGTGTGAAAAGCGGATTATAAGACATTTATTTAGATTAAAATAGAATAATATGACAAGAAGAATTTTAGAAATAGATATATAATTTATAATATAAGGAACTTGAGAAGTAAACTTAACATATAAATTAAGAGGAGAGATGAAAAATGGTAGAAACTCTAGAACAAAATGAGCTGATAAATTCATTTAATAATTTAATTCCATACTTTAAATATTATTTTGAAGAGGAGATAGCATTTACAATTTCTAATACAGAATATTTTTTAAGAGGTGTTGACAGTGAAAATATTAAATTAGGTGTAAAATATGGTGATAAAATACCAGTTGGATGTGCTGCTTATGAATGCTTAAAAGCACAGAAACCTATATCAATAACAGTACCTAAAGAAGTATTTGGAGTTTCAGTAAAAGCACAAGGGGTTCCAGTAAAAGAGAATGGAAGAGTAGTAGGAACTATAGTAATAGCTAAAAGTTTAAAAAGAAAAAAAGAAATGATTGGTCTGGCGGAAAATTTATCATCTTCTTTAGCAGAAATAACTAAAGCACTTCATAGTATAAATAAAGGGATTAGTGAAGTAGCATCACTAAATTCATCTATAAAAACTAATGTAGATATGACATATGTGGAAGCACAAAATACAAATGATGTTATAGGTTTTATACAAAATATATCAAAGCAAACTAATTTGTTAGGGTTAAATGCAGCAATAGAAGCATCTAGATCAGGAGAATTTGGAAAAGGATTTAGCGTAGTTGCTAATGAAATAAGAAAACTCTCTACATCAAGTAGTGAATCTATAAAACAAATAAGTGATGTATTGAATAGTATACAGGGATCTGTTGTTGAAATAGCAGGTAAAGTTAATAAATCAAATAATATTTTTGAAGATCAAGTTGCATCAATACAAGAACTTACAGGTGGAATAGAGAAACTAAATAAATCTGCATTAATTCTAAAGAATATAACAGATTCAATTTAATGTAAATGGACAATCTATTAAGAAAATAATATATATATGCTGTAATTAAAGATCTACATGCAATTCAAGTATGGTTCTAACAATTTTATGAATCAACATTATTACGACATATATACATATAATGATTTGTAAAAGTTGAATCATATATAATTATGATTAATATTACATTTACATAAATAAAAATGAGGAGATGCTGAAATGAAAATTACAACATTGATAGAAAATTCTTTATCACAGGATAAAAGTTTAAGATGTGAGCATGGACTAAGTTTTTATATAGAAACAAAACAGGGTATAATATTGTTTGATACTGGTAAAAGTGGAGACTTTATAGAAAATGCAAATAAATTACACATAGACTTAAATAAAATAGATTATATGGCATTAAGTCATGCACATTATGATCATTGTGGTGGTGTAAGAAAATTATTTGATAACTTTAAAATAAAACCTGATTTCTATGTAAGTGATAAATTTTTTGAAAATAGTAACAAATATTATCATTCAACAGATAATAAAAAATTAGATTTTTCTTGTGATGGAAAAGAATACAGATATATTGGAATAGACTTTGATAAAGAATATATAGAAGGCAAAGGAATAGACATAAGGTGTATAGAACATAGTACAACTGAAATTGCTGAAGGTATATATTTATTTAGTAAATTTAATAGAGAGAATCACCTTGAAAAGATCAATGAGAGTATGAAGATTAAAGTTGATGGTAATTATGTAACCGATAACTTTGATGATGAGATTGCACTTGGAATAGATACGGATAAAGGTTTAGTAATATTATTAGGTTGTGCTCATCCTGGAATATTGAATATGGTAGAAAATATAATGAAGAGTACAGGTAAAACTGTATATGGAGTTATAGGCGGAACACATTTAGTTGAAGCTGATGAAGAGAGAATTAGAAAAACTATAAAAAGACTAAATGAATTAAATATAAGATTAATAGGAGTGTCCCATTGTACAGGAGAAAGTGCATGTAATTTATTTCAAGAAAAATGTGACAATTTCTTTAAAAATTCTACAGGAACAAGTGTAGAATTATAAAAATATTACATAAAAGACTATAAATTTAAAAATATATACATTTTTTGTTGAACATTTTTTTTATGTGATATATAATCTAAGTAGAAATTAAATATTCGAGATTTAGGTACTTAATTATTAAGTTTAAAAGGGAAAGTAGTGAAAATCTACTGCAGCCCCCGCTACTGTTTACGGCGACAAATCTTTATTACCCCACTGGTTTTTAACTGGGAAGGGCAAGAGGAGGATGACCCGAGAGTCAGGAGACCTGCCTAATATCATATGCTAGACTTCGGAGGGAAGGTTAATAGTAATATTGTATAGTATAACTATGCTTTGAACTATGTATATTTAACCTTACCGTTTTTTGGTAAGGTTTTTTTATTTGCAAAATTTAAAACGTTTCCTAAGAATATAAGTAAAAGCTTATGTTATTGTTTGTACAATTATAAAAAATAACTTTTGTATATGATATATATTAAAGATAGGGAGATTGAAGAATATTATGAAATTATTAAAAGAAACTTTAGATAATATTAGAGGATTAAACGAGACACAATGTAAAAAAGCTAAGGACTTTATAGACAATTTATCCAAGCCTATAGGTAGCTTAGGAGTTTTAGAAGATATAGTTATAAGATTATATGGGATAAAGGAAAAAGAAGTAAAAAATATAAATAAAAAATCAATAATAATTATGTGTGGTGACAATGGAATAGTAGATGAGGGTGTATCAGCATGTCCTCAAGATGTAACTACAATAGTTATGGAAAATTTGACAAAAGGTATTACTGGAGTATGCGCTCTTTCTAAATATTATGGAAGTGATTTAACCATTGTTGATTTAGGTGCAAAAAAAGATTTGGATATAGATAAAATAATAAATAAGAAAATAGCTTATGGAACAAAAAACATGTCATTAGAGCCAGCAATGACGAGAGCAGAAGTAATTCAGGCTATTGAATCAGGGATTGAAACTGTAAAAGATTTGGTTGAGGATGGTTATGATTTATTAGGAACTGGAGAAATGGGAATAGGTAATACATCAACATCAGCGGCTATTTTAAGTGTTTTATCAGGAAAAGATCCAGAAACAGTTGTAGGAATGGGATCAGGTCTTACATTAAAGCAATATGAACATAAAAAATATATAATAAAAAAAGCTATAGATATTAATAAACCTAATAAAGAAGACGTTTTGGATGTTTTAAGTAAAGTTGGAGGGTTTGATATAGCAGGTCTTTGTGGAACATTTCTTGGAGCAGCAAGGTATCGGGTTCCTATAGTTATAGATGGATTTATAGCATCATGTTCAGCATTATGTGCATATAGACTAAATCCTAAAGTTAAAGATTATATATTTCCATCACATCTTTCAGAGGAGATTGGAGCAAAATATGTAATGGAAGAAATGGAATTAGAGCCATTGGTTAATTTGAAAATGAGATTAGGAGAAGGATCAGGATGTCCTTTTGCTTTTAATATAATAGAAAGTGCATTATATACAATGCATAATATGGCATCATTTCAGGATGCAGGAATTATAAAAGATGACTATATAGACATAAGAGAAGGTAAATAATATGAACTTTGCTAATATAGCATTAATTTCTAAAGATATAAAAGTTTTAATTATTGGTGGTGGAAAAGCATCTTTGATAAAAACAAAAGCTTTTATTAAAAGAGGATGCAAAGTATCAGTGTGTTCTTTAAACTTTTTAGATGAGCTTTATAAAATTAAAAATGAAAATTTGAAGTTAATACAAGGGTCATATGAAAAATCAATGATAGAAGACAAACATTTTGTTGTTATAGCTATAGATGATGATAAGGTAATTAATGAAATAATTACAGAGTGTAATAATAAAGCTAAGCTTTATTTGAATTGTAAGGATTTTAAAAATGGCAATTGTATAGTACCTTTTCAGGTGGAAAGCAGCACAGTTAATGTTGCGATTAATACAAAAGAAGGGAATCCTAAAGTGTCTAGAATGTTATCACCAATAATATTGAGTATATTAGAGGAAAAAAATGATTTGATAATACTGATAAACAAAGTTAGGCAAGAGCTAAAGGGTCATCCTAAAAAAGGTGAAATTTTAGATTATCTTGTTAGTAAGGAATTCCAAGAAGAATTTAGGGATGGCAATGGTAAAGAAAAACTCAAAGAGGTGTATGAGAAACTAGGATTAAAGATGGAGGAGCAATAATGACAATTAAAATAGGTACAAGAAAAAGTAAATTAGCAGTTGTTCAAACGGATAGAGTCATAGAGATTATAAAGAATAAACATGGTATTGAATGTGAAAAAGTAAAGATAGTTACAGAAGGAGATAAAAGACTAGATGTAACTTTAGATAAGATAGGTGGAAAGGGAGTTTTCATAAAAGAGATAGAGCATTCTCTATTAGATGGAAGAGTTCATGGAGCTGTGCACAGTATGAAAGATATGCCATTTGATATTCCTACTGGGTTTAAACTAGCAGCTACACCTGAAAGAGAAGATGTTAGAGATGCGTTTGTTTCTATAAATGGAATGCATTTTAAAGACCTTCCAAGTAAAGCTAGAATAGGTACCGGAAGTATAAGAAGAAATGCTCAACTTAGAGCTCTAAGACCAGATATAGAGATTATACCTATAAGAGGAAATGTACAAACTAGGTTAGAAAAGATAGAAAAAGAAAATTTACATGGAATAATACTTGCTGCAGCAGGACTTAAGAGACTTGGTATGGAGTGTATAATTAAAGATTATTTTGACCCATATGAGTTTGTGCCAGCTATAGGACAAGGAGCCTTAGGAATTGAGACTTTAGAGCAGGGAGAAAATAATTATATATTTGAAAGTCTTAATGATGAAAAAGTGCGTTTTTGTGTTGATGGAGAAAGAAGCTTTATGAGAACGCTAAATGGTGGATGTCATGTTGTCATAGGAGCATATGCAACTCTTCAGGGAAATAAGATGAATATTATTGGTACATTTCAAGTAGGTAATAAGCTAGTTAAAAAGGATATAGATGGAAATATTGAAGATAACATAAAACTTGGCAAAGCGTTAGCAGAAAAAATAATTAAACAGCTTTAATTAAGAAAGGAGAATTTAAAATGGCTAAGGTTTATATAATTGGTGCGGGACCAGGAGACACAGAACTTCTTACAGTTAAAGCACAAAGAGTTTTAGGTAAATGTACAGCAGTTTTATATGATAGGTTAGTTGGTGGAAACATACTAAAGTATTTAAATGATGATTGTGAAATTTACTACTGTGGAAAAGAGCCAGGATGTCATTATAAAACACAAGATGAAATAAATTCAATGATAGTTGAATTGGCGAAAAAAGGACACGTTGTTGGAAGAATAAAAGGTGGAGATCCTTACGTATTTGGACGTGGCGGAGAAGAAGTTTTATCTTTATTAGAAGAAAATATACAATTTGAGGTTATACCAGGAATAACTTCAGCTATATCTGTTTTATCATATGCAGGAATACCTGTAACCCATAGAGCTATATCTCAAAGTTTTCATATAATAACTGGTATGAGTAGTGTTTCTTCAAAGGTAAATTGGGAAGCTCTTGGAAAAATAGATGGAACATTAATATTTTTAATGGGTGTTGAGAACATAGGCACAATAAGCAGTAATTTAATTAAGTATGGAAAAGACGAAAATACACCTTGTGGAATAGTTAGAAGAGGAACTACAGCAAATCAAAGAAAACTTATAACAACTTTAAAAGATGCAGAAAGAATGATTAAAGAAGAAAATTTTAAATCACCTTGTATTATAGTTGTTGGAGATGTGGTTCAATTTAATGATAAATTTAACTGGTATGAGAAGAAAGAATTATTTGGAACTAATCTTTGTATAACAAGGCCAAAAGGTCTAGGAGACAGTCTATCTGAAAAAATTAAAGATTTAGGTGGAGAAGTTACAGAAATTCCTGCTATAGAAATCAAGAAAACGCCAGAGGTACTTGATGATATATTGGATAAATTAAATACATATGACTATATTGTTTTAACAAGTATAAATGCTGTTAATATATTTTTTAATTATTTAGTACAAAAAAATATTGATATAAGAACAATAAAAGCAGATTTTGCTGTTATAGGAAATGCAACAGAGGCTGTATTGAAAAAAAGAGGAATTATATCAAAGATAAAAGGAAAAGATTTTACAGGAGAAGGACTACTTAATGCATTATATCCTGAAATCAATAAAAATCATAGGATATTAATTCCATGTTCACTTTCAAGTAGAACTTTATTAAGAGATGAACTTGAAAAAAGAGCAATGGAGGTTAATTGTAAATATATATATGAGCCAATAATTCCTAAAAGGATAAATAATAGAGCTTTTGATGATGTTAATGTGGTTTTGTATACTAGCCCATCAATAGTTAATAATATGATTAAAATATTTGGTCTAGAGTCACTTAAGAAAAAACAATCAATAGCAATAGGACCAATAACACAAAAAGTTTTAGAAAACAATGGAATAGACTCAATTATATGTGATAGGCCTGAAGAACAGGCAATAATAAATACTTTAATAAACTTTGGGAGGAATACAAAATGTTAAAGAGACCTAGAAGATTAAGAGAAACTGAAAGTTTAAGATCAATGGTAAGAGAAACTCACTTAAGACCAGAGGATTTTATATATCCTATATTTGTCGTTGAAGGAGAGAATATTAAGGAAGAAATAAGTTCTTTACCAGGAGTTTATCATTATTCAGTTGATTTACTTGAGGAAGTAGTAAAAGAATTAGATGAATTTAAAGTAAGAGGAATAATGGTATTTGGATTACCAGATCATAAGGATGAGTGTGGATCAGAATCATTTAATGATAATGGAATAGTTCAAAAAGCTGTTAGAAAACTAAAGGAATTGTCTGAAAAATTAGTTGTAATAACAGATTTATGTATGTGCCAATATACAAGTCATGGACATTGTGGAATATTACATGGACATTCAATAGATAATGATGAGACATTAGAATATATAGCGAAAATAGCAGTATCTCATGCAAAAGCAGGAGCTGATATGATAGCACCTTCAGATATGATGGATGGAAGAGTATTAGCAATGAGAGAAGCTTTAGATAAAGAAGGATTTAAAAATGTATCAATAATGGCATATAGTGCTAAATATGCATCAGCATTCTATGGCCCATTCAGAGCTGCTGCTAATTCAGCACCTCAATTTGGTGATAGAAAAAGCTATCAAATGGACCCAGCCAATTCAAGAGAAGCTATGAGAGAAATTGAACTTGATATAGAAGAGGGCGCAGATATAGTTATGGTTAAACCAGCTATGGCTTATATGGATGTAATAAGAATGGCAAAAGATTCTTATCCAAATGTTCCACTTGCTGCGTACAATGTTAGTGGAGAGTACGCTATGGTTAAGGCAGCAGCTCAAATGGGATACATAGATGAAAAATCTATAGTATATGAGATGCTTTTAGGAATGAAAAGAGCAGGAGCTGATATGATAATAACTTATTATGCTATAGATATGGCAAAATGGCTTAAAGAAGAGGAATAAAATATGGAAATTTACTTAGTAAGACATGGTGAAACCATAGAAAATTCAAGAAAAACTTATTATGGATCATTAGACTGTATTTTAAATGAAAATGGGGTCAATCAGGGATTAATTCTTAAAGAAAAACTAAGTAATATAAAATTTGATGCCATGTATTCTAGTGAAAAATTGAGAGCTAGAAAAACTTTAGAATTAATAGGATATAACAAAAATATAATACTTGATTCAAGACTAAATGAAAGAGATTTTGGATGTTTTGAAGGAAAAACTTTTAAGGAAATAAATGAAGAATTTAAAGAAGAATATGATGAATGGATGAGTAACTGGAAGGGATTTACACCCCCTTCTGGTGAAAATTTCTATGACTTTTATGTAAGAGTTAAAAACTTTATGGAAGAACTTAAAGAAAAACAGTATGAAAGAATAATAATTACAACTCATGGAGGAGTTATTAGAGCTATATACTGTTACATATTAGATGGTAATTTAGATTATTATTGGAAGTTTGCATCAAAAAATGGTGATATAACAAAGATTAAATTTGAAAACAATTATTTTTACATAGATAGTATAGTGCCACTAGTTTAACATGTTATAAATATAGGCACATTAGAGTTTATTACAAAAGAATTAAGTTTAAACAAAGGTGAGGTGGATTCTATATGTCAAAGATTACGTTAGTAACTGGAGGAAGTAGAAGTGGAAAAAGTTCATTTAGTGAAAAACTTTTAAAGCATACAGATGATGTTTTATATATTGCTACTGCTATAGTTACAGATAAAGAAATGGAAGATAGGATAGAAAGACATAGAAAAGGAAGAAATCATAAATGGGAGACATTAGAAAGTTATGAAGATTTACACGAAAAAATCTCTAACTACACGGAAAAATATATTTTGTTAGATTGTGTAACTGTTATGACAACTAATATTATGTTTTCAAAGTATACTGATTACGAAAATTTATCACAAGAAAAAATAGATGAAGTTTGTGAATATATAAAGCTTCAATTTAGAAAACTAATAGATAAAGTAAAGGATGAAGATAAAGAAATTATCATGGTAACAAACGAAGTAGGTTGGGGATTAGTACCTGAATACAAATTATCTAGAATATTTAGGGATATAGCAGGGTTTGTAAACCAACATATAGCAGAATTAAGTGATGAAGTATATTTGGTAAGTTGTGGGCTCCCTTTAAAACTTAAAGGATAGGAGAATTTATAAATGGAAACAATAGTTATTCTACAAATTTGTTTATTAGCATTAATATTTGTACTAGGAGGAATAAGAAATAAGAAGTATCCGTTCAATAATTTTTTACTGATACTACAATTTATAACAAGATTACCATTGAAGATAAGCTTAAGTTGTGAAAAAGAAAATTTTAAAAGCGGTACATTATATTTTCCAGTAGTGGGAATAATAATAGGATTTATTCAATATTTAGTTTTTATAATATTAAAGCCAATTATTCCAATTGAAATAGTGGCAATATTTACAGTTTTAACAGGAGTACTAGTTACAGGAGGGCTTCATATAGATGGATTAGGTGATACATGTGATGGATTCTTTGCTTTTAAAGGTGAAGAAAGAATTATTGAAATAATGAAAGATAGTAGAGTTGGTACCTTTGGGGTATTAGCTGTAATATTTGACATGATTTTAAGAATAAGTGCTATATCAGTTATAGGGGAAAAAGGTTTAGAGGTTTCCATAATAGCTGTGCCATGTATAACAAGGGCATTTACTATTTTAGCATGTTATATTGGAAAGCCAGCAAAACCTAAGGGTACTGGAAATCTATATATAGCTAATACAAATTTAACATATTTAATTGGAGCAATATCTATAGGGTTCTTAGTAGGAAATTTATTATTAGGTATAAAGCCAGTAGCTATATTAATGGCAAGTGCTTTAATAATTACAATTGCATTTAATAAATTTTCTAAGGTTAGAATAGGTGGCCATACAGGAGACACAATAGGTGCAAATAATGAATTAGTAGAAATTATTTTATTTGTATTATGTGCTAGCTTTTTAATCTAAAATATGTAGATTATTTTAAAATTATTAAAATGTTTTAAAGGAGATAAAAAAATGAAGCAGGGGATATTAGTAGTAAGTTTTGGGACAAGTTACCCAGATGCACTAAAAAATTCAATAGAGAATATAGAAAATAAAATAAGAGATAATTTTAAAGAATATGAAATTGTAAGAGCATTTACATCACATATGATATTGAAAAAAGTAAAGAATAGAGATGGAGTTCATATATTCAATGTAGAAGAAGCTTTAGAATATATGAAAAATGAAAAGTTTGAAAAAGTTATAGTTCAACCGTTACATCTTATAGCTGGTGAAGAATATAATTATGTAACAAAAGTTGTTAATGCATTTAGAGATAAGTTTAAATATATTGAGCTAGGTAGACCGGTATTTTTTTATCAAGGCATAGAACATTTACCACAAGATTATTCTATTTTTATACAATCTATAAAAGATATATTACCAAGAGAACAGGGAACGGTTTTTTTAGGACATGGAACAACTCATCCAAGTAATGCTTCATATGGATGCCTTCAATATGTGCTTGAAAATCAGGGATATAACAATGTATTTATAGGTACAATAGAAGGGTATCCAGGATTTAAGGAAGTTTTAGAAAAAGTTAGAAGAAGAGGTTTAAAGGAAATAACATTAATACCATTATTGGTTGTCTGTGGAGATCATGCAAGAAATGATATGGCATCAGATGAGGAAGATTCATGGAAGTCCATGTTTGAAAAAGAAGGTATAAAAGCAAATATATTATTAAAAGGTCTTGGAGAAATAGATAAGTTTGCAGATATATATGTTGATCATATAAAAGATGTTATCCAAGGAGAGATACTTGGAGAAGGTGAAACTAAGAAGGGAGATATATAATATGGCAAAAATAATGGTACAAGGAACTGGATCAAATGTTGGAAAAAGTATTTTAGTAGCAGCCCTATGTAGAATATTTAAACAAGATGGTTTAAGTGTATGTCCATATAAATCTCAAAACATGGCATTGAATTCGTATATTACAATGGATGGCAAAGAAATGGGCAGAGCTCAAGTGCTTCAGGCATATGCAGCAGGAATCGAACCACAAGTATATATGAATCCAATACTTTTAAAACCATCTTCAGATCATAATTGTCAGGTAATAGTAAACGGCGAAGTATATTCAAATTCTTCTGCAAAAGAATATCATAATTTAAAACCTAAATTTTCAAATATGTTAAAAGAAGAATTTGAGAAAATTGAAAAACAATTTGATGTAATAGTAATGGAGGGTGCAGGTAGCCCAGCAGAAATAAATCTTAGAGATAGAGATATAGTGAATATGGGAATGGCAGAACTTGTAGATGCGCCAGTTGTAATAGTTGGAGACATTGACAAAGGTGGGGTTTTTGCATCATTAGTTGGAACAATGGTACTTTTTAGTGATGATGAGAGAAAAAGAGTAAAAGCAACAATTATTAATAAATTCAGAGGAGATATAGATATATTAACTCCAGGAATAGAAATGCTTGAGGAAAGAACAGAAGTACCTAATTTGGGAGTAGTTCCACATTTTAGGCTTCAATTGGAAGAAGAGGATGGTGCTGTTGAAGAGATAAATACAGAAATAAAAAATAAAATAGATGTAGCTGTAGTTATGTTACCTCATATATCTAATTTTACAGATGTTGATGCTATTAAAGCAGAGGAAGATATATCTGTAAGATTTATAACTAGCCTAAATGAATTTAAGAATCCTGACTTACTAGTTATACCAGGAAGTAAAAACACAATAGGAGACTTAAACTATTTAAGAGAAAGTGGGTTAGAGGATAAAATAAAGCATTATGAAAAACAAGGTGGTATGGTACTTGGAATTTGTGGAGGATATCAAATGCTTGGAAAAACATTAGATGATCCACATAATGTTGAAAGTATGAGTGAGACAACAGAGGGACTAGGAATATTAGATGCTCATACAGTTTTTGAAAAGAAGAAAATAACTACAAGAGTTAATGCAGAATTACTTCCATATGGTGCAGAAAAATTATCAATGGATACAATAAAAGATGATTTATATGGATATGAAATTCATATGGGAACTACAACATACGGAGAAAAGGGTAAGCCTCTATTTAACATAACAAGCAGAAATGGTGAAGCTGGAACATGGGAAGATGGAGCTATAAATGAAAAAGGAAATGTAATGGGGACATATATACATGGAATATTTGATGGAATATCCTTTAGGGAAGCATTAATGAACAAACTTAGAATCAATAAAGGATTAGACCTTAAGAAGTCTGGAAGGTATGAAGCTTTAAGAGAAGGAGAGCTTGATAAGCTTGCAGATATAGTAAGAAAAAGTTTAGATATGAATAAAATATATGACATTATAGGGATTAAACCTAAACAATAACAGTAGAAATTAACAAAGGAGGGGAAGAGTCTATGGGTTTTATTATAGATTTAATAATAGCAACAATATTAGATTTTATTATAGGAGATCCATATTGGTTTCCTCATCCTGTTATTTATATAGGAAAGTTAATAAGGTTTTTAGAGAATAAGGGAAGAGAAAAAATAAGTAATAAATATAATTTGAAAAAATATGGATTGTTTATAGTTATAACTGTATGTTTACTTACATTTTCAATACCATATGTATTACTGTTAATTTTAAAACCATTTCCTTATGTATATCATTTGGTGAATATATTGATTTTGTGGACAACTATAGCAGCTAAATGCCTGCATGTTGAAGGAAAAAAAATTTATTATTCACTAGAAAAAAATGATATAGAAGATGCAAGAGTGAAGCTTTCATATATAGTTGGCAGGGATACTACTCAGCTTAGTAAGAATGAAATAATTAGAGCAGATGTGGAAACAATTGCCGAAAATGCTTCAGATGGAATTATAGCTCCATTGTTTTATGCCATGATTGGTGGAGCACCTCTTGCAATGATGTATAAAGGTATAAATACAATGGATTCAATGTTAGGATATATGAATGAAAAATATAAGGATATAGGATTTTTCCCAGCAAAAATAGATGATGTGTTAAATTTTATACCAGCCAGACTCACAGGAGCATTAATGTGTTTTGTAAGTCCAATAGTAAGAGGAAATATAATTAATTCATTTAAAATAATGATAAGAGATAGAAAAAACCATAAGAGTCCTAATTGTGCTTATCCTGAAGGTGCTTGTGCAGGAGCATTAAGAGTACAGCTAGGAGGAACAAACGTGTATTTTGGAGAGGTAATGAAGAAGCCAACCATAGGAGATAAAATAGTAGAATTAGATAATATTCATATAGATGATTCTATAAAACTAATGTATGGAACAGAAATTTTATTTTTAATAGTATATACAATATCGTTATTATTAATAATTAATTTATAGAACGAATCTTCATTTGGGTGGTAGCTATGAGATAAATCAAAATAATTTTAGAAATTAGGTGATTTAATGAGTAATGAAGAGTTTATACATGGTGGGGATATATACACACACGGAATATTAAAGGGAAAAAAACTTATTGATTTTAGCTCAAACATAAATCCATTAGGAGTTCCAAGTGGATTTAAAGAAAATATAGAAGAAGCTTTTGAAATGGTTGAAAGATATCCAGATATAAAATATAGGGAATTAAAAGATAATATAATAAAATATTTATACAAATATTGGGGTACAACATTAGAACATAAAAATTTGATATTAGGTAATGGTGCATCAGAGATTATAGATTTATCTATAAGAAGATTAAAAAAGGTTGTAATACCTGCTCCTGCTTTTTCTGAATATTCTATTTCATGTGAAAAGTGGGGATGTGAAATTATAAATTCTGCATTATTAAGTAACATGGATTACGACTATGAAGATATAATTTTGAAATTGGAAAAAGCAGATGGAGTAATACTTGGAAATCCTAATAACCCTAATGGCGGAATTTTAAACAATGATAAATTTAAAGAAATTTTAGATTTATGTGAGGAAAAAAACAAGTTAGTTATAGTAGATGAAGCTTTTATAGAATTTGCAGAAGAAAATGCCACTGTAATAAATTATTTAAAAAAATATAGAAGTTTAATAATAATACGTGCGCTAACTAAATTTTTTGCAGTTCCAGGAATTAGATTTGGATATGGAATTACATTTAATGATGAAGTGATTAAATATATGAATGAGAATCAAAATCCTTGGAATATAAATTCTTTTGCAGAATTATGTGTGAAATATGCTCTTATAGATGAAGAATACATAAATAATTCTAAAGCATGGATAAGGGAAGAAAAAGAATATATGCTTAAGGAATTAAATAACATAAATATAATTAGGAAAGTTTACATAACACATAGTAATTATATATTATGTAAGCTGAAAACATGTGATTGTGAGGAACTTTATAGCTATTGCTTTAAAAATGGGATAGTAATAAGGCGAGCAAATAATTTCATAGGTTTAAACAATGAATATGTAAGGTTTGCTATTAAGAATAGGGAATTAAATGATAACTTAATAAATACGCTAAAGGCTTTTAAATAGTTTTAATATTAAGGAGGTTTTCTATATGAAATCTTTGGTTATAGCCTCTAATGGAAGTGGGGGAGGGAAAACCACATTTACATTAGGATTAATGATGGCTTTGAAAAAAAGGGGATATGATGTCCAAGGATATAAGGTTGGTCCGGATTATATAGACACAGCATTTCATAGTGAGATAACAGGAAAAACTTCTAGAAACTTAGATTTATTTTTAATGGGAGAAGAAGGTGTAAAATCCAGTTATTCAAGAGGAAAAGGTGATATTGGAGTAATTGAAGGTGTAATGGGATTATATGATGGGAAAGGGATAGATACTAGCTATTCAACATACCATTTGTCAAAAACATTAGATAATATGCCAATAGTACTAGTTATAACTCCTAAGGCTCAAAGTGTTACATTATGTGCTGAACTTAATGGATTAAAAAATTTTAGAAATGCCAATATAGTAGGTGTTGTTTTAAATGGAGTAAGTGAAAAGTATTATACATTATTAAAAGCTGCAATAGAAATGAATTGTGATATTAGAGTTTTAGGTTATTTGGAAAAAAATGAAGATCTTAAACTTGAAAGCAGGCATTTAGGACTAGTACAGAGTGTAGAAGTTGACGATTTGATTGGAAAAATAGAACTTTGTAGCAATCTTATTGAAAAAACAGTTGATTTGGATTCCATTATAGAAAGCTTAAAAGAGTTTAAATACTGTAGTGATAAATTCCATCTAAAAAGTATTGGACTTAAAACGGCTGTAGCTTATGATGAGGCATTTAGGTTTTATTATAAAGAAAACATAGAACTTTTAGAAGAACTTGGAGAGATTCAATATTTCAGTCCATTAAATGATGAAAAAATACCAGTGGATATAGATTTTCTTTACTTAGGTGGAGGTTATCCAGAAGTATTTAAGGAAAAACTGCAAAATAATATTTCAATGAGAAACAGCATAAAAAATGCATTGGAAAATGGTTTGAAGTGTTATGCAGAGTGTGGTGGACTTATGTATCTAACAGAAGAAATAGATGGCTTTAATATGGTTGGATTTCTAAAAGGAAGATCTTTTATGACAAAAAGATTAAATAGATTTGGATATGCTGCTGTAAATATGGAAAATTATAAACAAAGTGAAAAAGTTATCAACATAAATTGTCATGAATTCCACAAATCAATGGTTGAGTTGTGTGAAAACAAAGTATATTCAGTGGAAAAGCAAGGTTATAATGGTGATAAAATTAATTGGACATGTGGATATTATAAAAATAATACATTAGCTGGATATCCTCATATACATTTTTTCGGAAATATAGATTTTATAAAAGCACTAGTTGGTGTTAAGGGGGAGTAAATAATGAATTATGTAAAGGTACCAATGGATATAGAAAAAGGAAGTTTTGAAATTATAGGTAAGGAAATGGGGCCTCATAATTTTAATGATGAGGAACTGCAAATTATAAAGAGAGTTATACACACTACAGCAGATTTTGAGTATAAAGACTTAGTTAAAATAAATAATAATGCAATAGAAGTAGGTAAGAACTTATTAAAAAAAGGAGTAACAATATATACTGATACTAATATGGCATTATCAGGAATAAATAAAAGAGCATTAAAAAAATTAAATTGTAATGTAAAATGTTTTGTTGATTTAGATGATGTTCACAAAATAGCTAAAGAGAGAGGTATAACACGCTCAATGGCTGGAGTTGAGAAGGCTGTAGAAGATAAAGTAGAGATATTTGTATTTGGAAATGCACCAACAGCTTTATTTAGATTAATGGAGCTTATGGATGAAAATAAAGCAAATCCAGGTCTTATAGTAGGTGTACCAGTAGGATTTGTTGGAGCTGAAGAGAGTAAGAGAAAATTAGAAAAATTAGATATACCACATATAACTATTAGAGGAAGAAAAGGTGGAAGTACAGTAGCAGCTTCTATAATAAATGCTCTTATGTATATGGTTGTAGAAAGATAATAAAGGTAATAAAAATATGTTAGATCTATATGTAAATAGCAATGGAAAAAAGTTAAGATGTGGATACACAACAGGTTCATGTGCTACAGCAGCAGCAAAAGCAAGCACCTATATGTTATTTAATGACGAAGAACTAAAAGAAATAACTATAGATACACCTAAAGGGATAAAATTAACAATACCAATAAAAAATATCAAAAGAGCAGAAAATTATGTGGAGTGCTGCATTATAAAAGATGGAGGAGATGATATTGATGCAACCCATGGATTAGAAATATGGGCAAGAGCAGAAATATCATGTAATGGATATATACTCCAAGGTGGTAAGGGTGTTGGAACAGTTATGGGGGAAGGCCTATATATAAAAAAAGGAGAGCCGGCTATAAATCCAGTGCCACGACTTATGATAGAAGAGGAAGTTAAAAGGGTTACTCCTAGAGGAAAGGATGCTAAAATAACCATTTTTGTTCCTAGAGGAGAAGAAATTGCTAAGAAAACATTTAATCCAAGACTTAATATAGTTGGAGGAATATCAATACTGGGAACTTCAGGAATTGTTTATCCTATGTCTGAAGATGCAATCAAAGAATCTATAGCTATAGAAATAAAACAGAAAGCATTAAATTATAAAAACTTAATACTGGTTTTTGGAAATATGGGAGAGAATTTATGTAAAACACTAGGCTATAAGGAAGATAATATAGTTGTAATCTCAAATTATGTTGGGTTTGCTTTAGATACATGTATTGGAGAAGGGGTAAAGTCAATAAAAATAGTTGGGCATATAGGAAAGATGAGCAAAATAGCCTTTGGATGTTTTAATACCCATAGTAAAGTATGTGATGTAAGATTAGAAGTTTTAGCTTTAGAACTTACACTTTTAGGATATGATAGAGAGCTTATAGAAAAGGTACTGAAAGAAAAAACAACAGAAGGCGCTGTTAAGCTTTTAGGCCATGGGTATAAACAGTTATACGAAAATATAGGCACTAAAATCAAGGAGAGAATAGAACTTAGAGCTTACAAGGAGCTTAGTGCAAGTGTGATTATGTATTATGGATCAACAGACCCTAAGATATTATGTACATTAGTTTAAAAGTAAGTTACAAATTTTTTGAGTGACAAGTGGCAAGTTAATGATGAAATTTTCTTAGGAAGATTTTGAGGATAGGTGAATTGTTATGGTTAATATTGTTGGGATAGGACCAGGAAATAGAGATTATATATTACCTAAAGCTATAAGTGTTTTAAATAATAGCGATTATGTAATAGGATTTTCAAGAGCAGTTGAGTCTATAGAATTTTTAAACTGTAATAGTATAAAAGTTAAGTCACTAAAAGAAATACTATCAATAATAGAAGAAAAGAAAAATATTAATATCAGCATTATTGCATCTGGAGACCCTACCTTTTATGGAATAACAAATTATATAAAGAATAATTACCAAGGAAATATAGAAGTTATTCCAGGAATAAGTTCATTTCAGTATTTAACATGTAAAATGGCATGTAGTTGGAATGATGGTTTTTTAGGAAGTCTTCATGGAAGAGAAGCTAAATTCATAGAATGTGTAAAAAACAATAAAGTATCAATTTGGCTTACAGATAATGAAAATACACCAAATTTTCTTTGCGAGAAATTAGATAAAGAAAATATAAATTGTAAAGTAATTGTAGGGGAGAATTTATCTTATAGTGATGAAAAAATAACTGTAGGAAATCCAAGGGATATTAAAGAAAATAAGTATTCTTTCCTTAGTATTATGATAGTAGAGGTGGAAGATTGATGTTTATAAAAGATGAAGAATTTATAAGAGGAAAGTGTCCAATGACAAAAGAAGATATAAGAATTCTTTCTATTGCAAAACTTAATTTGCAAAGGGATTCTAAAGTTCTAGATATAGGATCTGGAACAGGAAGTATGACAGTACAAAGTTCTAAATTTTGCAATGAAGGAATTGTTTATTCAATAGAAAGAGATGAAGATGCTATAGATACTACATTAAGGAATTTAGATAAATTCAAATGTAATAATGTTGAATTTTTGCAAGGTGATGCCATAGGTTTTCTTAATGGTTTTATAAAAAGTGAAAAGTTCTTAGAGTGGTTTGATAGTATATTTATAGGCGGAAGTGGTGGAGATTTAGATGAAATAATTCACTGTTGTCATAGACTTTTAAAGGACAAAGGTACAATAGTTTTAAATTTTATCACATTAGATAATGCATATAAAGCTATTGAAGTATTAAATGGACTAAACTATAAGGTTGATATAACTTTGGCTAATATAAGTAAAAATAGAGAGCATACATATATGATGATTTCAAACAATCCAATATTTATATTACAAGGGATAAAAGAGGAGGAGCATTAATATGGGGAAATTAATAGGAATAGGTGTAGGACCAGGGGATAAAGAACTTATAACATTAAAAGCATTGAAAGCTATAGAAAATGCAGATGTAATAATAGCACCAACTGCTATGGAAAATGGTGTTAGTATTGCATTGGAAACAGTTAAAGAATATATAAAGCCTAATACAGAAGTAATGATTAAGCATTTTCCTATGGGAAAAGATGATAGAGAAGAAAAAGCATATGAAGCTTATAAAACTGTAGAGGAATTAGTTGAAACTAAAAAGACAGTTGTGTTCTTAACTATAGGAGATCCATATGTTTATAGCACATATATTCATATGTTAACTCATATGGAAAAGAAAGGATTTGATGTTGAAACAATACCAGGAATAACTTCATTCTGTGCAGCAGCTAGTATAATAGATAGACCTTTGGTTATAGGAAATGAGCCGTTGTTAATAATACCGGCAAATAGGGTTAAAGACATAAGAGATGAAAAATATGTTGTAATAATGAAACTTTATAAGGAAGAAGAAAATGTAATAAGCTTTTTAGAAGAAAAAGGTTTTGATTATGTTTATGTGAGTAGAGCAGGTAGAGAAGGACAAAGGGTACTTAAGAATAAAGATGAAATATTAAAATTAAGAGATTATATGTCATTAATAATAGCAAGTAGATAGGAGGACAAAAAATATGGTTTATTTTATAGGTGCAGGTCCAGGGGATGTAGATTTAATAACAGTAAAGGGAAGAGATATTTTATCAAAGGCAGATATAGTAATATATGCAGGGTCCTTAGTTAGCAAGGAGCATATGTCGTTTTGCAAAGGGAATTCAAAAATATATAATTCAGCTGAAATGACATTAGAAGATGTTATAGAAGTTATGAAAAATTCAAGTAATGAAGGTAAAGATATAGTTAGATTACATACAGGAGATCCTGCTATATATGGAGCAATAAAAGAACAAATGGATGAGCTTGATAAGTTAAATATAGATTATAAAGTTATACCAGGGGTTAGTTCATTTTCAGCAGCAGCTTCTAGTATAAAAAAGGAATTTACACTTCCTTCAGTTACACAAACTGTTATATTAACAAGGGTTGAGGGAAGAACTCCAGTACCAGAAACGGAAGATTTAGAAAGACTAGCATCTATAGAAGCATCTATGGCTATATTCCTTTCAATATCAATGATAGATAAGGTTGTTGAAAAGTTAAGAAGAGGATATAAAAGGAATGTAAATATAGCAGTAATAGAAAGAGCAACATGGGAAGATGAAAGAGTCATCATTGGAACATTAGATGATATAGCTGAAAAGGTTAAGGAAGCGGGAATTACAAAGTGTGCTCAGATTTTAGTTGGAGATTTTATAAATTGTGATTATGAAAAAAGTCTTTTATATGATAAAAAGTTTACTCATATGTTTAGACAAGGTGTTGAATAGGAAGTGTTTCAAAAATGATAGGCGTTATAAGTGTAACATCTAAGGGAGATAAAATAGCGGAAGATTTAAAGAGTCATATGAATATCATGTTATTTTCAAAAAAACAAATTACAGATTTTAACTTAATGAACATAACAGAAAATCTAATGAAGACTTGCAGTGGAATTATATTTATAAGCTCAACAGGTATTGCAGTAAGAGCCATAGCTCCATACCTAAAAGGAAAAGAAAAAGACCCAGGTATTGTGGTTGTGGATTGTAATTGTAATTATGCAATAAGCTTAGTGAGTGGTCACATAGGTGGTGCAAATGAGCTTGCAATAGAAACTGCAAAAATACTAAATATAAAACCAATAATAACAACAGCTACAGATGGATTAAATGTTATAGCGCCAGATGTTATAGCAACAAAGAATAACTTAGTAATAGAAGATTTGAAAAAGGCAAAGTATATAGCAGCAAGACTTGTGGATAACAATAAGATTTTTTTCAAAGATGACATGAATAAAATCCAAATTCCTAGTGGGTATGAAAGTACTGATATTATAAAAAACAATGCTGTTTGGATAACTAATAAAGCTAGGACTAAGGGTTTTATAAATGATGAAACTGTTTTAAGACTCATAAGAAAAGATATAGTTATAGGAATAGGTTGTAGAAAAAACATTGAATCAGAAAAACTCATAGCTTTTGTATACAAAGCTTTAGAAGAAAATAATATTGATAAAAGAGCTATTTTAAAAATTGGATCTGTTGAAATAAAGAAAGACGAGAGAGCAATAAATGATCTTAGCTGCATTTTAAAGTGCCCTTTTCAAACATTTGCTATAGAGGATATAAAGAAAATAGAAGATAAATATGAAGGTAGCGAATTTGTTTTAAAAACATTAGGAATTAAATCGGTATGTGAACCTTCAGTTGAACTTATGGGAGGCAAAATAATAGTTTCCAAAATAAAGTATGAAGGAATAACTTTAGCTATAGGACAAATTTAAGGAGGAAGTTTAAAATATGGGAAAACTTTATGTTATAGGGATTGGACCAGGTGGAATTGACCATATGTCATTAAAAGCACAGAAGGCAATAGAGGAAAGTAATATAATCGTAGGATATACAAAATATATAGAAATGGTTAAACCTCTTCTTCAAAATAAGGAAATTTTTTCTACAGGAATGAGGGGCGAAGAAAATAGATGTAAGGAAGCTTTAGACTTATCTAAGGACAATGTAGTTTCTCTTATAAGCACAGGAGACAGTGGAATATATGGTATGGCAGGACTTATTTTAGAAATGAGAAAAGATGAAGAGGTACATGTTATACCAGGAATTACAGCTTCTAGTGCAGCTGGGTCAGTTGTAGGGGCTCCATTAATGCATGATAATTGTAACATAAGCTTAAGTGATTTAATGACTCCTTACGAGGACATAAAGAAAAGAGTTAAATTAGCTGCAGAAGGTGATTTTGTAATATCTTTGTATAATCCCAAAAGTAAGGGAAGACCTCATTACTTAAAAGAATGTATAGAAATTATAAAAGAATATAGAAAAGAAGACATACCAGTTGCAGTGGTTAAAAATGCATTAAGAGAAGGGGAAGAAGCTACAATAGTAACACTAAAAGATTTTAATGATGAAATTGTAGATATGTTCTCTATTGTTATAGTTGGAAACTCAAAAAGTTATATAAAAGATGGGCGTTTTATAACACCTAGAGGATATAACATAAGAGGCGAGGAGTAATGATAGGATTTATCCTAGGTACTTCCGAAGGAAAAAAATTATTATCTTTAATAAATAAGTACACTAGTAATATTATAATTTCTACTGCAACTTCTTATGGTGGTGAGCTTTTAAAGGATTATAAATTTAAACACTTAAACACAAAACCTTTAAATGAAGAAGAAATGATGACATTGTTTAAGAAGTTCGATGTGAAAGTTTTAGTGGATGCATCACATCCATATGCAAAAGAAGTAAGCAAGATATGTAATAAGGTGTGTAATGCTTTAAATATAGAGTATATAAGATACGAACGTCCAAGCATATTGGATGGGATTATAAGTGAAAATTTAATTAGAATTACTGAATATAGTGATTTGGGAAAAATACTTAGCAAGATAAATGGGAATATATTAAACACCACAGGAAGTAGAAATATAGAAAAAATAATGAAATTAAATATTAAAAATAGAATAATACACAGAGTACTTCCATCAGTAAAGGTAATGGAAGAGTGCTTTAAATTAGGTGTTAAAGTTGAAGATTTAATTGCTATAAAGGGACCAGTAGGATATGAACTAAATAAGGGGTTTATAGATGAATATAATGCAAAAGCTTTAATATCAAAGGACAGTGGTAGTCAAGGTGGGACCTATGAAAAGTTTAAAGCAGCTAATGATAAGAATATAAAATTTATACTAATTGAAAGAGAAAAAGTGCATTATCAGAATGTATTTAATACTGAAGAAAAGGTTGTAGAGTATATATTGAATTCTACAAAAACATTAATTTAACTAAATAAAACATATTTTTATAAAGAATAAACCATATATTAAGGTGAATTTAAGGTAAAAAATGTTGAATTAGTAAATAAAATGTTATATTATGTAAAGAGTTGAATAATATACAATAAATGCTAATGGGTTAAATAAAATGAAGTTTTAAAGAGTAAATGAAGAACGAAGTTCTTTATAATAAAATAATTTTCAGGGGGAAGATCAATGAAAAAAATTTTTTATCCACTATTTGTTATGGCATTAGCCTTATCAATACCAACTAATGCATATGCCATGCATATAGCAGAAGGGTTCTTATCCGTAAATTGGTGCCTATTTTACTTTGTATTAGCAGCACCATTTATATTCTTTAGTTTAAGGGATATAAATAAGAAGACTAGTAAAAATAAAGAGCTTAAAATGTTATTGGCTTTAGTTGCAGCATATGTATTTATGCTATCTGCTATGAAAATACCATCTGTTACAGGAAGTTCATCACATCCAACAGGTACAGGTCTTGGAGCTATAATATTTGGACCTGTAGTAATGGGATCAGTGTCTTTAGTTGTTTTATTATTTCAAGCAGTATTACTTGCTCATGGCGGTTTAACTACCTTAGGTGCAAATGTTATTTCTATGGGAATAGTAGGACCATTTATAGCATATGGAATATATATGATATTTAGAAATAAAAACAAAAAGGTAGCTGTATTTCTAGGAGCAGCATTAGGAGATTTAGCTACATATATTGTAACATCTCTCCAACTAGCTTTAGCGTATCCAAGTGCTACGGGAGGTATCATGGCATCATTCGTAAAATTTGGAACAATATTTGCCATAACTCAAATACCGTTAGCTATAGTTGAAGGACTTGTATCAGTAATGGTTTATGAATTCATAACTAAACATTGTTCAGATGAACTTGTAGCTTTGGGGGAGGTATAGAAATGAAGAGGAAAAACTTAATTTTAATACTTGTTTGTGTATTACTTATAATAGCACCATTTATTGTGGCAAAAAATGGGGAATTCAATGGTGCTGATTCCATGGCAGAAGACTTAATAACAGAAATAAATTCAGACTATGAACCTTGGGCAGAAAGCTTATGGGTGCCACCATCAGGAGAAGTTGAAAGCTTTTTATTTGCATTTCAAGCTGCTGCAGGCGCTGGATTCATAGGATATTACGTAGGGAAGAAGAAGTATGATAAGGGAAATAAACCTGTATGCCAAAAATAGTAAAGGGAAAATAATACATCCATTAGAAAAACTTATATTAATTGCTATAGCTCTTGTATTTAATGGATATACAAAGAATATAAATTTTCTAATATTAAATATAATATTATTTAGTTTTTTAAGTTATAGATTAAGAAATCCAATTAAAATTGTATTTAAATTTATGTGTATAGCAATATTATTTTTTGTAATGTCATCAATAACACTTATATTTACTTACAGTATACATGAAATTAGTATCATCTTTTTAAGAGTACTAAGTGGATCTATAATAATAAGCTATTTATCACTGACAACACCACTAGATGATATAATATATGTCTTTTATAAAATACCAATATTTAAAGATTTAAGTGATATAGCAAAATCTATGGAAAGATTTTTAATATTGATAGAAGATGATTTTCAAATAACATATAAAGCTATAAAATCAAGAGGTGGTTTCAATGGTTTTAAAAGAGGAATAAGTGACTTTGGAACAATGTGTGGAGTTGTATTGAAAAATTTATTTCACAAATGGCGAGATATAGATCTAGGACTAAATAATAGATGCTATACTGGTAATATAAGTTATATAGGGATTGATTTTAATTTATCAAAAATTAGGATTGGATTAATAGCTATATATTTTATTTTAAGTATTATTGTTATCTCTATATAATATGGAATCATTATTAAAAACTATTGACAATGATGGACAATATATTGTATAATAACAAATGTACTTAGGGGTATAGCTCAATTGGTAGAGTAGCGGTCTCCAAAACCGTTGGTTCAGCGTTCGAGTCGCTGTACCCCTGCCACAAAGACAACGAATTTAATTCGTTGTCTTTTTTTATTTACAAGAAAGTATAAAAATTTTGATAAAACCTATGGTTAAAGGGCTTTTGAATTAAGAATTTGCAATTGACAATATTGAATGAAATCTTATTAAAAAAATCTGTGATTTTCAATAACAACTGTCAATTCTTATTATAGCGTGACGTAGATGCTTTATTCTGGAATATAATAGTGAAAACTTTTTCTAAAAATATTGAAATTAATTAAATAATATAATACAATAAGTTGTATTGTTAAAAAATAAATAAATAAGTATGTTTGTATAGTAATTTGTAAAATTATATATATTGTAAATGCAATTTGATTGCAAGTAAATGTTTACAAAAGTGTTGAATTATTAAAATTCATATAAAATAACATAAGAAAATGAGGAGATGAACAAATGAAAATATTTTTAGCAGAACTTTTAGGTACGATGATATTGATTTTATTAGGAAATGGTGTTGTAGCCAATACGGTTCTTAAAAAAAGTAAAGGAGAAAATTCAGGATGGTTAACAATATGTTTTGGATGGGCATTAGGTGTAGCGATACCGGCTGTAATGTTTGGATCAGTTAGTGGAGCACATTTTAATCCAGCATTAACAATTGGACTAGCTGTTATAGGAAAATTTGCATGGAGTAGTGTACCAACTTATTTGGCTGCACAATTTATAGGAGCATTTATAGGAGCGGTATTAGTATTTACTTATTTTTATCCTCATTATAAAGAAACGGAAGACAAAGGAGCTAAGCTTGCTACTTTTGCTACTGGACCAGCTATAAAAAATACAGTTTTCAATTTTATAAGTGAATTTATAGGAACAGCAATATTAATTTTTACAATATTAGGAGTTGGAACAGCAAATGTAGCTGAAGGAGTAGGACCAATAATAGTTGGAGGAATAATACTTGCTATGGGAGTATGTTTAGGAGGAACTACAGGATATGCCATAAACCCATTTAGAGATTTGGCACCAAGAATAGCTCATGCAATATTACCTATACCAGGAAAAGGTGATTCAGATTGGGGATATGCATGGATACCAGTTGTAGGACCATTATTAGGAGGAGTAGTTGGAGCTATTTTATTTAATTTAGTTTTTTAAAATAATATTAAAATATATAAATATAGTTAGAAAGAAAGCTATGAAATTTACTTTGAATTTCATAGCTTTTATCTTTTATAATAAAATATACTGATTTTACAAAATATGGTATTATAATTATAAGGGGTTGATGGATATGAATTATAATTGTAAAACTATAAAATTAAATAAAAATATTATATTTATAATTATATGCATTTTGGTGCTATATAGCTTTGGATTTTTATTAGGCTATTTATATATTGAATATAAATTTATTGATAAAAATTCACAAAATATAACTTCAAGTAAAAATGAACAATTAAGTGATGATAGTGTACTTGATTTAAAAGAAAATACAAATAAGGATAACAATAAAGTTTTGTGTGAAGATGCATACAAGAAAGATGGAGAAAAGGTTGCATACATAACTTTTGATGATGGTCCAAGTAAAAAAATTACACCTAAGATTTTAGATATCTTAAAAGAAAGAAAAATAAAAGCAACATTTTTTGTTTTAGGACAAAACATTGAAGAAAACAAAGAGATATTAAAAAGAGAATATGATGAGGGGCATTCAATAGGAAATCATTCGTATAGTCACGAATTTGGTACCATCTATAATAATTTAGATGCATTTAAGAAAGAAGTTGAGAAGACTAATATGATACTAGAAAAAACATTAGGAGATGACTTTAAAACTAGACTTTTTAGGTTTCCAGGTGGTTCATTTGAAAATTATAAAAATAAATTTAAGGATTATATAAAAGAAAATAATATGATCTATATTGATTGGAATGCATTAACAGGTGATGCAGAAGGACAAAATGTATCTAAGGAAAAACTTTTAGATCATCTAGTAAAGGATGTTGAGGGTAAAGAAAAAATCGTTATATTAATGCATGATGCAGCCACAAAAGAAACAACATTAGAAGCTCTACCAAGTGTTTTAGATTATTTGAAAAATAATGGGTATATTTTTAAAATCCTAAAATAAAATCATTCTTGTTTTTGTCATTTATTAATTTTAATTCATTATGGGAAAAATAGTTTTTTTAATTAATTTTACAAAAATAAATATATGCAATTAGAATATAATATATAATGTTTAATGAAATAAACAATAATAATGTAAAAATAAACCATAAAAGTCTGAAGAAGATTGAAAGTGGAGGGAAAAAATGGAACATATATTTAAAAAGATAGATTTGTATTTTATAGCTTTATTTGTAGATGTTTTTATAATAGTTAGTTATTCATTTTTTTTCTTAAATGAAAAAAATATAACTAATTTTATTATGTTAGGAATTTTATTTATAAGTATTATATATACTTATTTTTCGGGTATTATTAAAGGACTTTTAGCAAGCGGGATTATAGTTTTTATTTATGCAACCTATAAATTATATGAGAACTTTTTAAATCTAAAATACACAGAAAATTATGATTACATCTGGGTTGTTTTTATACCATTATCAGTTTTTATTGTAGGAAAACTAGTTGAAAATATTAATATTATCCAAAATAAAAGTTTAAAGTTAGAATCTGAGTATAAAGAATTGGTAACCATAGATAAAAATACAGGCTTAAGCAATTTAAGAGGTTTTTATTATGATTTAGATAGAGAAATAAGTAGAGTTAAAAGACATAAAATTTCTTTAACTTTGATGATAATAAAAATATCTTATTATGATGAGTTGAAATCGGTTCTTGGGGAAGAAAGTTTAAGAATAGTGGTTGAAAAAGTTGTAGCGGGCATAAAGGAATCCACAAGAAATGAGGATATACGATATAACTTAAAGGAAAGTACATTTGCAATACTTATGGCAGAAACAGATGTTAAGGGAGCAGAAATTGTAGAGGATAGAATAAGAGAAAAAATAAAAAACCTAAATCTATATATAAAAGAAAATAAAAAAAATATTGATTTAGAGGTTAAGATAGGAGCAGTTCAGTATTCAGAAAAAATTAGTGGTGCATTGGAGTTTAGAGAATTAGTTGAAAAGGAATTAGAATATGATGTTTAGAAAAAAAATTATATATTTAATCATGTTTACTTTGATTTGCTCTATATTTTTAAACTCAACTGAAGCTATTAGTAAAACTAAAAAACAAGATGTACTTATATTAGTTGATGAAGATAAGAAGTTAAGTGAGTTAGAGATAAATCCTATTAATATTATTAGAGATTCTTTATCAAGGCATAATTTATCAATAGAAGTTTTGAATTTTAAAGATTATACAAAGGACACAATAGATAAATATGATTTTGTTATTCCAATTGTGTTAGAAAAAATCGAGTATAGTAAAGATTTATTTGATGATTTAGATGAATATAAACATCCTATATTTTGGATAGGAAATGATTTGAATAAGTATGTAGAGAAAAATTTAAAGTATTCTTATACAGAGACAAATATATTATCGTCTATAAGAGAAGTAGATTATAAACAAAGTGAAAAGTTTATAATAAATAAATCTGGAAAATTTAATGTTTGTGATTTTAACAGAGAAAAAATAAAAGTTTATTCAACAATAAAATCTGGAGAAAAGGAAAAAATATATATAATGAATGAAAAAAATTTATGGTATGCATCTTTAATTCCAAATGAAAGATCTTTGATTTTCATATTATGTGATGTTATAAATGATTTTTTAGGAGTTGATGAAGTAGAAAAATCAAATGGATTTATAGATATTGGGGAAATAAATCCATATATAGATCAAAAAAAACTTAGAGAAATAGCAGATTATCTATATAGTGAAAATATACCATTTGTTGCAAGTATTTCACCTATACATTTTAACGATAGAAATAAAGTAGAGGCTACAATTTCTCAAACTGAGGGGTTTGTTGAAACAATAAACTATATGGAAGAAAAAGGCGCAACTATAGCATTGGATGGACTCAATATTAGTGGATATGAGAAAAAGGAGGATTCTAATTTATATATTGATGAATTTATAGGAAGTGAACTTAGAGAATGCGTAGAAAATAATATTTACCCAATAGCTATTAAATTATATGATAATAATCTAAATTTTAAAGAAGATGAAAAATTAGATGAATATTTTTCAACTTTTATATATGGGACTAAAGATGAAATTAGTCATAATAATAAAATTACATATCCATATATGACAAGAGAAGATAAAAACCTTAATATTAACTTGTGGGAAAACTTAGGAAATATAACATTGGAAGATAAAATGTGGTTTCAAAAATTAAAAGATAATTATAGATTAGTTAGTATTAATAGGCAGTTTGTAGTAGGAGTAGCATTTAACAGCTCAGAAGATATAGATAGTTTAAAGGAAACTATAGAATTTTTGGAAACAAAGGACATTAATTTTTTAAACTTAAAAGAGTATGATAACTGGGTAAAATATGAGGGAATCAATATTGATTCCGATAAAGGAGAGATATCAATAGATTGCAAATTAGATAAAAACAATTCTTCTAAGAGCAATGATTCATATATTTCGCAAATAAACAGATTTTTAATAGTTATATTAATTATATTTTGTTTAATATTTATAAGCATTTTTATTTATTATAAAAAAATAAACAAAAATAAACTTTTTAGGAGATAGTATGAAATTAAGCACGTTTGATTATTTATTTTTATTTTCTTTAATATCCATATGGATTTTGTTATTAATAAATATTGTTTTAGCATTAAATGGATATAAATATTATTTAAACATGGAGAATACTCATATCAAATTGATAGAAGATGGAAAGTGTCCTTACGTATCTATACTAGTTCCAGCTCATAATGAAGGCAAGGTAATATATAGAACTGTAAAATCCTTAATATTATTAAATTATCCTAAGGATAGGTATGAAATTATAGTTATAAACGATAATTCAAGTGATAATACAGGAGAAGAATTACATAGGGTAAAAAAGGAATTTAATTGTGGTAATCTAAAAGTTATTATTACAAACAAAATAACTGGTGGAAAAGGAAAATCAAATGCTTTAAATCTTGGATATAAAGCATCAAAGGGAGAATATATAGCAGTTTATGATGCAGATAATACAACAGAGAAAAATGCATTAAAATATTTAATTACAACAATAGTTAAGGATGAATCATTAGCGGCGGTAATAGGAAAATTTAGAACAAGAAATAAAGAAAAAAATTTGCTAACAAGGTTTATAAATATTGAAACTTTAAGCTTCCAATGGATGGCGCAGGCTGGAAGATGGCAACTTTTAAAGCTTTGTACTATACCAGGAACAAATTTTATAATAAGAAAAAGTATAATAGATACCATGGGTGGATGGGATACAAAGGCTATATCAGAGGATACAGAAATAAGTTTTAGGATTTATAGACTAGGATATAAAATAAAATTTATGCCTAAAGCTGTTACTTGGGAACAGGAACCCGAAACTCTAAAAGTATGGTTCAAACAGAGAACTAGGTGGGCAAAGGGAAATATTTATGTATTGTTAAAATATATAAAAACTATATTTACAGAAAAGCCCTCAAGAATAAATTTTGATATTATATATTTTTTTGGAGTATATTTTTTGTTTTTATCATCTGTTTTAATTTCAGATTCATTATTTCTTATAAGCCTATTTGTTGATATTCCATTACATGTAATGGGAAATTTTAATTTGTTGTGGATACTAGCTTATATATTATTCATATTGGAAGTAGCAGTAACTCTCACAATGGAAAGAGGAGAAAGTGGATTTAATAATTTGATTTTAATTCCTCTTATGTATTTTACATATTGCCAAATGTGGTTAATAGTTGCTGTAAATAGTATTATTCAGTATTTTAAAGATAAAATTTTGAAAAGAGAAATAAAGTGGTATAAAACTGAAAGATTTTAATTAATTAAATATGTAATGGGGTGTAATGTATGAAAAAATTTATATCAGTTTTATTAGGCATAGTTATATTATTTTCTACAAATGTTTATGGTGCTGTAGACTATGAGGAGTCTATAAATACTAAAGAGTTTAATTTCGTTGGTGATATGGAATCTATAGGGGTAAATTCATCAAAAACATTTTATGTTGATATAGATAAAGAGTGGGATGCTACTAATTGTTTTTTAAATTTAGTATTTACTCAGAGTGAATTGTTAGATGAAAAAGAGTCTACTTTAACTATAGATGTAAACGGGCTCTCCATATCTTCTGTAAAGCTAGCGGGAAGAAAGAACTATAAGGAAGAAGTGAAAATACCTATAAAAAAAGAATATTTACGTGATGGCAGTAATGAAATAAAAATAAAAACTTACAGAAGGATAACAGATAAAATATGTACAGATGATGTTAATACAGGAAACTGGATTGTATTACATAAAGAATCATATGTACATTTAGATTTTAAGAACATTAAGGATACAGACGCATTAGAAGAATATCCATATCCATATGTGAAATCAAGTGATGCAGAAGGTAAAGTAAATATAATAATTCCAGATAATTATACAGAAGGCGAATTAAGTTCAGCAATGGTGTTATCCTCAAATTTTGGAAGTAGATATAAAAATAAAAAAATAGGCATAGATATTAGAACCGTATCAACTATAAATGATATAGAAGATGAGAATTTAATATATATAGGTAAAAAAGATAATATTACAGAGGATATAACAAATCTTATTACAGATGAAGAAAAGAACTCAATAATAAATGGGGGGATAGTTAAAGAAGTCATATCTCCATTTAATAATTCAAAGAAAATGTTATTAATTTTAGGTAGTAATGATGATACTTTATTAAAAAATATTAAATTTTTAGCAAATAAAGATTTAATATCACAAGTTTCAAAAAATAGTATATATATAGACGATGAACTAGATGTGGATGATATAGAAAAAGAAGAAAAAGACAAGTTGTATTTTAAGGATTTAAATTATGGAGACATTAATTTAAAGGGTCCATTTAGTCAAGAGTATGACTTGAATTGTAATATACCTAAGGATAGAATAGTGCAGGGTGGATCAAAAATAGTGTTAAACACACGTTATTCTAAGAATATAGATTTTGATAATTCAGTAGCAACATTATATATAAATTCTATTCCTATAGGAAGCAAAAAACTTAGTGAAGAAAACTCAGATGAAGATATTATGGAGTTTTCTATTCCTGAAGGTATCTCAGAAAAAAACTATTATGATTTGAAAATAAGATTTGACTTAGAATTAAAGGATAGCTTTTGTGATGCTAGAGGGGCAGACACTCCATGGGCATTTATATCAAGAGATTCATATATATATACCAAGTATAAAAAAAGACAAGAAGCTGCTTTTAATACATATCCATTTCCTTTTGTACAAGATGGAGAACTTAAGGATAGTGCAATAGTTGTACCTGATAACCCAACAAATAAGGATTTAAGTAGGGCGGCAAGTATAATGGAGTTTATGGGAAATGATGTAAAAAACAATAATGTAGATATTAAAGTTGTAAAATCATCACAGATTGATAATGAACTTAAAAATTTAAACTTAATAGTTATTGGTACGCCTCAGAATAATTCATTAATAAAGGAGCTAAATAATAGTTCTAAAATAAAATTTGATGAGAGTTTCAATAGATTTGTCTCAAATGATAAAATAAAATTAACAGATAGTTACGGTGAAAATATATCTGTATTACAATTCATAAAATCACCATATAACAATAACAAACAAATATTAGAAATATCTTCTGCAAAAGAAGATGGACTAGAAAATATACAAAAGTATATGAATGATAATAGTTTCATGGAAAAAATCAATGGTGACGTAGCTATAATTGATGCTAGTGGAGAAATTAAAAATATAAATACTTCTAGTGAGTTAGCAAATGCTTCAGAGAATAAGAGTAAAAAAGATGTATTTAACGAGAAAACTATATTCTTTATAGTTATTACTTCTTTTATGATTATCTTAATAATAACTGGTACTATTTTAATGATAAAGAAGTATAAGGCACATTCAAAAAAATAACAAGTCAGTATGCTAGTATATTTTTGACTTATTATTTTCTTTCATGTGCCTAAAAAGAAAATATAATCATTGGAAAGTGTTGGCCATATTTCATTAACTTACATAGAGTATTTGGGATTATGCCGGACATAATAATATTACAGGAAGGAAGTAAGATAAACAGAAACCAACCTGTAAAATAAAAAACTTCTACTTATAAGGAGGAATTAATCATGGCAAAAACATTAGTTCCAGAATCAAAACAAGGTTTAATGACTTTCAAAAACGAAGTAGCCCAAGAAATGGGAGTACCATTCAAGGAATACAACGGAGATTTAACATCTAAACAATGTGGTTCCGTTGGTGGAGAAATGGTTAAAAGAATGGTAGAGGCATATGAACAAAACCTTAAATAAAAGGTAAGAGAAGTTAATAATTTATACTAAGGAAAGCGCCACTTAAGTGGTGCTTTTCTTATGATTATAATTAAATTTAAGGCACATTCAAAAAATAACAAGTCAGTATGCTAGTATATTTGACTTGTTATTTTTTTATGTACCTAATAAAAAAATAATATAACTCTTAAGTTTTAAGTATATGTAGTATAATATTAATTAAAATAGAACTTAAGTTTGGTGGTGACAATATGAAAGGTATAAAAATACTTCACTTTGCAGATGTACATTTTGATACACCTTTTAGTGAGGGGGGAAATGAGTTTAGTCAAAAAAGAAAAGAAGATATAAGGGAAACCTTTAGCAATATATTAGAAAAAGCAAAAAATGAAAATGTGAAAATAATACTTATACCTGGAGATTTTTTTGATAATACAACTTTGACAAAAACTACATTAGAATTTATAAAAAGAAAATTAGAAGAGGTAAAACCTGTAAGAGTATTCATAAGTCCAGGAAATCATGATCCATTTAATGAGAAATCCTTTTATTCTATTATTGAATGGCCAAGCAATGTACATATATTTAAAGAAGAATTTGAAAAAATACATATTGAAGAGTTAAATTGTAATGTATTTGGAAAAGCATTTACTCAAAATCATATAAAACAGTCTATGCTAAAAGAGTTTCTTAATAAATATAATTTAAAGGAATATAGTGAAATTAATATTATGGTTTTACATGGAGATATAAATGATAAAGCAGCAGAAAATGACTATAATCCAATAAGCTTAGAGGAAATAGGAAATAGCTATATAGATTATTTGGCCCTTGGACATAGACATAGTTTTTCAGGAATAAGAAGAGAAAGAGACACTTATTTTGCCTATAGTGGTAATCCAGAAGGAAGAGGATTTGATGAAACTGGAGAAAAGGGTGTAATTATAGGAGAAGTATTTAAAGGGTATGTTGATTTAAAGTTTAATCCTATTTGTAAAAGAAGATACTATACTATTAATTTAGATATAACTGATGCTAAAGATTATGAAGATATATGTAATAAAATTAATACTAGAATAAATTTTGAGGATAAAAAAAATAACCTTTATAAAATTATATTAATTGGAGAGATAAGCGATCACTTCATAATAAATATAGAAGTGTTAAAACAAAAAATTATAGGTAGTTTTTACTATGTAAAAATAGAGGATAATACAGAAATACGTATAAACTATGAGAATTTATCAAAAGAAGTATCAATAAAAGGAATATATACAAAAAATATGCTTAACGCCATAGAAAATGAGAAGGATAAATTAAAAAAGGAGAAGCTTTATAAAGCTTTGAAGGTTGGCATACAGAGTTTGACTGAAAGAGAGGTTAAAGTTGAGTGATAATTAAAAAGCTTAATATAAAAGCATTTGGAAAAATTAAGGATAAAGAAATTGAACTTAAAAAAGGATTTAATATAATTTATGGAGAAAATGAAAAAGGAAAAAGCACAATACAAGGATTTATGAGAGTAATGCTTTATGGCATGAGTTTAAACAAAAAAAGTTTAAGAGAAAATGATAGAAAAAGATTTACACCATGGAGTGGAGAAAAACCATGTGGAGAAATGATTATAAAAAATAAGAATGAAGATATTTTAATAAAAAGAGATTTTGGAGGAACAAAGAGAGACGATGAAGCTCTAGTTATAAATAATATAACAGGTGAAGAGATAAAGGTAGATAAAATAAGTCCAGGACGAGATTTACTAGGGTTATCAATAAATGGATTTTTAAAAACACTTTTCATTGGTCAATTATCATTAGGTATTGCTGGTGATAAGGATGATGAAATACTACACAAACTTTCAAACCTAGAAAATTTAAATCATGATGATGTATCTTATCAAAGTGCATTAAAAATATTAGAGGATTATAAAAAGATATGGACATCTCAAAGAAAAGGTGGAAAATTAAATGATTTAAGAGAGCAATTAGAGTTATTGAATAGTGAGTATAGAGAAGCACTAAGCTTAAATGAAGGCAATATAGAAGATAATATAACATTAAACAAATTAAAAGATCAAAGAGAATTAGTTGTAAAGGATATAAAAGCTTTAGAATTATATAAAAAGCACATAAAAAAGATAAAACTTAATAAAGAATATAATGACATATTACAATATTTAAGAAAGACAAAAGAACTAAAGTCCATGAAAGGGAAAGTTCAAGAAGGATTAGGAGAAAAACAAGATAATTTAAATGAAGAGTTTTTACAAAAGCTTTGGAATGATTATTATTCATACAATGAATTGAGATCATTATATGAAAAATTAAAGGGCAAATATAGTAAATTAAAAATAGAAGAAGAAGACTTTCAAATTAAGTTAGAAAAATATGAAGGGTTTTTAACACTAGAGGATGATGTTAATTCAAAAGTTAGAGCTTTAATAGAGGAAAGAGATTTATTAAAAAATAATCTTAAACAATATGAAGAAATAGAAAATGAAATAACTAATATAGAAAAAAAATTAAAGAGTATAGAAGTAAATAAAGAAAAACTTAATATAATAAGTGAGATAAAGGAAAAGTCTAAAGAAAAGTTCTCTGTATATGAGGAAAAATTAAAAGAATTAAAATATTTTTTAAACAGCAATGATATTGACTATGATACTTTAAGTAAAGAAAAATCAATAAATAAAAACATAAATGTATATAGAGGAGTGACAATTATAGGGTTTGGATTGCTTACAATAGCTATTATAATTATGATTATAATATCAAGTGTAAAACCTCTTATATTAGGAGCAATAGGCATTATAATTTCCTTATATTCAACCACAAATGGTAATAAGCTATCTGTAAGTAAAAACATTATCAATATAGAGAAAAATAAAAAAGAAAAACTGGATAAAATAAACATGGAACTCGAAAGTATCGAAGAAGAATTAAAAGATTTGGCATATAGAGCAGAGACTAAAGATTTTAAAACATTATTTTTGAAAATTAAAGAATATGAGGATATTGAAAATAATGAGGAATATTTAAAAATAAAACTAGAGAGTAAGATGCTATCTATCAATAATGAAGATTTGAAAAGTAATTTAATAAAAAATGAGAAATTTATTGATTTCATATTATCACATACTAAATGTAGAGATGAAAATGAATTTTTTGAAAAGTATAATGACTATAAAAATGTATTACATGATTACAGTCTTATTAAAAGAGAATTGATTGAAAAAAAAGAATTAATAGATTCTCAAGATAAGTTAGTTAATGAAAAGTTTAAGTCAATAAAAACTAAATTAGAAAGTTTAAATAAAAACCATATAACTTTTGATAGAATAGAAGATGAGATAAAAGATTTATGGGAAAAATTAAAAATTAAGAACTCAATAGAAAAAGAGCTATATCAAGTTGAGAATAGCTATAAATTACTTTTAAAGGATAGAGATTTAGAGGATATAAAAAATGAAATTGGAGAAATTGCAGAGGGATCCTTTAAAGAAGATTTTAATAATGAGGAAGAAATAGAAGAGAGCTACAAGAAAAAAAATAATGAACTCGTACAAATTGAAAAAAAATTAAGGGATGTAGATAACTCAATAAATAATAGATTTTCAGGAAAAAGAGATGCATGGCAGATAATGCAACAAATAGTTAGTGTAAAAGAAGAAATCTTAAATGGAGAAGAAGAGGTGGAAATCCTTGATTTAGCACTTGAAAATTTAAGATTATCGTTTAAAGAGGTTCAGAAAAGTTTTGGACCGAAATTAAATAAACGAGTTAAAGAGATATTTAGAGAAGTGACAGATAATGCATATGATGAAGTAAAAGTTGGTGAAGACTATGGTATGCTAGTAAGAGATAATTTATCTAGTGAATTGGTGGATATTCAAAGTCTAAGTAACGGGTGTGAGGATCAATTATATTTTTCTCTAAGAATTGCCCTCTTAGATATGCTTTTTGCAAAAGAAGAGACTGTTCCAATTATATTAGATGAGAGTTTTGTACAGTATGATGATAATAGACTTAAAAATACCTTGGATTTTTTATATGAATATTCTAAGCATAAACAAGTAATACTATGTACTTGTCAAAATAGAGAAATTAAGATTATGAATAAATTCAATGATGTAAATATAGTATATTTATAGAACGAATATTCATTCAGATGGGGTTACAGGTGCTAGTTATCAGATAAATAATAGGAGGTAAATATGGAATATCAAAAATATGATAAGAGAATAAATGCTTATGAAAAGTTAATAGGAAAGCTAGATAAAACAGTAAGTATTTTTAGTAGAATAAGGCTAATAATATTTCTAATGTTAATACTTGGAGGGATACTTTGTTTTATAAAGAAGCAACCTACTTTGTTTGTTATAAATTTACTTATATTTACTGTTTTATTTTGTGTAGCCGTATACTTTCACAACAAATATTTAAATAAGAGACAAGAGGTTTTAGCTCTTAAAGAAATAAATGAAATTAATAAAAAAAGAATTCAAGGTGATTTTAAAGAATTTAAGGATTTAGGAACGGAATTTATGAAAGAAGGTCATCCATATGAAAGTGATCTTGACATATTTGGAAAGGGATCTTTATATCAATTTTTAGTTATGCCAATGACCCCTAAGGGAAGAGAAAGACTTTCTAGAGCATTAAAGGATGAAGAAGAATTCGATGTTAAGTACATTCTAAAAAAACAAGAGGCAGTAAAAGAATTATCGAAAACAACAGTATTTAGGGAAAGACTACACGGTAAATCCTTAGTCTATAATGATAAATTAATAGGTTATAAAAAGCTTATTGATATAATAACTAGTCCATGCGAAAATCTGGTTTCCTTTGGAAAAGTATTAATATCAGTTATAAGTGGTGCAACGGTAGTAAGTATTATATTAGCAGCATTTAAGGTAATACCATACTTTATACCAGAAATTCTAATTATACTAAACGTAATAATTCTACAGTTAAATAAAAAAGAGAGATTAGAGGCGTTTCACTTAGTTGGAGAACAAAATAAGAGCTTGTATGCATATAAAGAGATATTAAGATTAATAGAAAGAAGAAATTATAGTAGTGAACTCTTAAAAGAAACAAAAGAGTCTTTAACAAAAAACAATAAATCTTCCTATAAATCAATGAATGAACTGTATAATATTGCGGAAAAATTAAAAAATAGACAAAATGGATTTTATATAATACTTAATATGATTTTTTTATTAGACTATCATTATTATATAAAGTTAAATGATTGGAAAAAATCTTATAGTGAAAATATAGAAGTGATTATAGAATCTATAGCATTATTTGAAGAATTAAGTTGCTATAGCATGTTATTAAAAGATATGAAAGGATACACAATACCTCAATTCAGTAATAATAGAGAAATAGATGCACAAAATATAGCCCATCCTTTATTGGTCAATAAAGGAATAAGTAATTATATTACACTAAATAATAATGAGAGAATGTGGATGATAACAGGGTCAAATATGTCAGGGAAAAGTACTTATTTAAGAACCATAGGAATAAATCTTGTTTTAGCTTATGCTGGAGCACCAGTTAGAAGTAGCAAATTTATATGTAATAAAATGAACATATATACTTGTATGAGAACTGGAGATGACTTAGAAAAGAGTATATCATCTTTTTACGCAGAAATATTAAAGGTAAAAAGAATAGTTTCTGCAACAAACAACAAAGAAAGAGTGTTCTTTCTTTTAGATGAAATATTCAAAGGTACAAATTCAAAGGATAGACATAAAGGAGCAGAAATTTTAATTAACCAATTAATAAATAAAGATACATTAGGACTTGTATCAACTCATGATTTAGAGCTTGGTGATATGGAAAATGAGAATTCTTTTATTAGAAATTATAACTTCAGAGAGTACTTTGAAAATAATGAAATAAATTTTGATTACAAGCTTAGAAAAGGAGTATCAGAAACTCAAAATGCTCTGTATTTAATGAAATTAGCTGGAATAGAAATATAAGTTATAAGTGACAAGTTAAGGAGGTTTTTATTCGCGTTATTCATAAAGAAATTAATAATTTAATATTTAAATTTAAGATATATATGATTCAATAAAGTTTATTTATTTAGAACAAGTGCTGCTAATATATTACGACAATATAAATGTAGTTTTATTAATGAAACATATATACTGATAAAATCTACGGATAAACAGATTTTAAATTGAGAATGAAGGATGAAATCTTCTTAGGAAGATTTCTGAAATGAAAAAATATATTTTTAAGAAAACCAGTGGTTTTCAACAATAACTTTCAACTTTCCATTCTCAATTTTCAACATTAACTTGTCACTACAAACTTGTCACTTAAAAAATGGTGTAGCCATTTTCTATGACTTTGTGAAATTCCTTATATATGGTATAGACATTAAGGAAATTGAAATTAGTGTTGCAACTAATACCTTTATTAAATCACCTATTATGAAAGGTATAAAGGTTAGATTAAGAACTTTATAAAATGGTATAGAATTTGATAAAATATATTTAAATATTATAAAGAAGTAAGGAATTCCTATTATATATGATGAGAAACATCCTATAAAGGAAGCTAAAAAAATTTTTAATTTCAAGTTTTTAATAGAACTTTCTATAATTTTACCACTTATATATGCAATTAAAATAAAACTTATTACAAATCCAAAGGTAGGGGATACTACTGCCGAAAAACCACCTTTACCTCCAGAAAAAACAGGTAATCCAATAAGACCAATTAACATATATATTAGTTGACTCAACATTCCAAGTTTACTTCCAAGTATAATACCACTAAGAACCACCATAAGTGTTTGTAAGGTAAATGGAACAGGTCCAATAGGTATTTGTATATAAGAGCCTATTATTACTAAAGCAGAAAACAGTGGGACAATTATCATATGTTTAACTTTCATAAAGTCACCTCTTTATTATTGTAAACTATAATTTATTTAAAGTTTACAATAATTATAAACCAATTTGAAATAACTTTCAATGCCTAAGGCACATTCAAAAAAATAACAAATTAGTGTGCTAGTCTATTTTGTGTCATACTTCGTCATAGATATTAGCACATAGTCTATGCTATGAACTAATATCACTTCCTTGTCTGACACAAAATATACATTGCATCTTTGACTTGTTATTTCCTTTCATGTGCCTAATATATTTTTATACAAAACTATATAAAAATATATAGGACTAAATAATTTTTAAAAATGCAGTAAATATGATAAAATAGATAACATTGTAGCGTAATGCGTAAACGAAAGGAAGAATTTCATGGGAAGTGAAAAAGTAAAAGCAAAAGAATATTACATAAAAGATTTTTTAAGCAATAAATTTTTATTTGAAATACCTAATTATCAAAGACAATATTGTTGGAATAAAGAAAATATAAATCAGCTTATAGATGATATTATAGATGCAATAGAGAATAATAGAGATGATTATGGGGACAACTTTGATCTTTATGAGCCATATTTTATAGGAAGTATAATACTTTGTACAAAGAATAGCAGAGATGATGGATCAGGGTTGTACGATGTTATAGATGGACAACAGAGATTAACATCAATAACTATGTTAGTAGCAGTTATAAGAGATTTAATAGAGAATGAGGAGTATAAGAACGTACTATCATCTTTAATATATCAAAAATCAAATGCATTAATGGGAATAAAGGAAAGTATAAGACTTTCAGTTAGAGATAAAGAACAGGAATTCTTTAAAAAATACATATTAGAAAATGGTGGAACAAGTTTAATAAATGAGGTAGATGAAGAGACTTTAAATGAAGCAAAAGAAAGTATGATAAAAGCTATAAGTATATTTAAAGATAAGTTTCATGATGAGGATGGTATCTTAGATAAAGAGCTTTTAAACACATTTATAATGTACTTGCTTCAGAGAGTTGTATTAATTGCTATAACTACGGATTCCTTTGCATCAGCATTTAGATTATTTAATGTTATAAATGCAAGGGGATTACCTCTTACGAATTCAGATTTATTAAAAAGTGAAAATTTAAGAGCAATAGGCGAAGAAAAACAAGATGAATATACAAAAACATGGGAAGATATGGAAGACGAAATAGGAAGAGAAACTTTAGAGATGCTTATAGGCTTCATGAGAACATTGAAACTTAGAAAAAAAGCAACTTCTACTATATTTGAGGAGTATGTTAAGAAAGTTTTTGTAGATGAACCTAATTTTAGAGGGGAAAATTTTATAGATACTATAGAAGATATAAAAAATATATATCAAAAATACATAGTAGATGCTACCATAGATGTAAATAATGAAGCTAAAACAAATTACTATAATAATCTAATGAATTTAATGAGAGATGGGATCTCATTTAATGAATGGATGTGTACTGTAGTAAAATTTGTTCAGAAATTTAGAGATGATAATGCTTTGTATGAGTTTATAATTACATTAGAAAGAAAAATAACTGTGGATTGGGTAAATGGACTAAACTTTAGCGAGAGAACTTCAAGATTGCACAGAATAATAAGTATAATAGAGGAAAGCAATTCTTTAGAAGAAGTATTAAATAGTGATATATTTACTAAAGAATTAAATCATAGTAGAGCATTATTCTATAACAGCTTAAATGATTCAGATTTCTACACTAAAGGAAGAATGATGATACCTAAGTATGTGCTAATGAGGATGGAAATGGAAAAGACATCTCCATGTAAGAAAAAATTAGAGTTTAATTTATCAAAAACAAGTCTAGAGCATATACTACCAAGAAGGCCATCTAATGCTTATTGGAAAGATGCATTTACAACCAATGAGAGAAAAGTATGGGCGGATAGAATAGGAAACCTTATATTTATAAATGGTGCAAAAAATCCTCTACATTCAGGAAAGGCATTTGATGAGAAGTTAAAAATATATGTACTTAAAAAAGGTGAATTTCAAATTAATAAAGATATATTTAAACAACAACATTGGAATGTAGAAAATGTTAGAAAGAGACAAGAAAATCTTATAGATGAAGCTCTAAAGATTTGGATGAAATAATATTAATGACAAAAGAAAGCCACTATTAATTTATGGCTTTCTTTTTTGATTTTAAATTGAGAACTTTAATGAGTGGCAATTGACAAGTGACAAGTTACAAGTTGCGGATAAATCTTCCTAGGAAGAGTTTTCAACATAAATTTGTAACTTGTCACTAAAAAAGGGCGTAGCCTTTTGTTCTAATTTAGATATCAATTAATTTAAGGAGGCAACAATCCATAGAGTTAATAGATTTTAAATTTATTGTATTATTAGATATTTGGAATGTATTGCCTGTGAATAAATCTTTCATAATTGATCCAGTTAAATATTCTTTAATATTTTGAGATAAATCCCAATAAAATGAGGCTTTTTTCTTTGAAAAATTAAATATAGCTATATAATAGTGGGTTTCCTCTTTTACTAAAAAAGAGAAAATATTTTCTTTGTATATATATGGAATTATTTTATCGGATTTATCTAAGCTAGAAGCAAGTTCTTTACAAGGGTTTTCAAAAATGTATTCTGGCTTTAGAGAATTTGTAAGTATTTCTAAAAGTTCCTTAACCTTTGTGTTCTTTATAGAATACTTATTTTCATATATATATATTAAGTTAAATAATAGAGATTTTATTAGAAAATTCATATCAAATCTATAAATTAATTTATTAAATATTTTAGAGGTTTGGGGTTTTACTGTATTGATATAAACAATTTTATTTCCAAAGGTTAATCCAAGTGGACAATCATTAATAATAAGTAATGTATTAGGATGTTTATACTTAATTTCTTCAAATAATAAATTTAAAGCTTTATAAACATTGAAAGATTTAGATTTTCTACATAAATGTATATAATCAACAATATTATTAATCTCTATATAGTTTTTATTCTCTAATTGCTTATTTATATATATAAGTATATGTCCTTTTCCAACAGAAGAGTTTAAATCTATAGGATACATAGTGACGCCGTTTATTTTTATACTTAAAGGATTATAATCCTTTTTTAAAGTATAGGTATTTAAAGTAGAGGTAAAAAGAAATTGAGGCATTTTACGCTTAGAAATTTGATAGATTTTATCATCATAATTCTCAATTAAATTATTATTTTTTTTCAAAGTATCACAATAAGAAGTAATTAAATTTATATAATTTACATCGCTAGAAAAATATATACTATCTAGAACAAATTCTTCATTAGGATTTATAATTTCCTCAATGAAATTATAACAAGCTATTACAGAAAGAGTTTCTTTATTCGAGGCAATATCTATATAATTATAACTTTTTTTTGTGCTTAAAAAGCCTACTAATAAATTAAGATAATCCTCACTAAAAAACATAGAAAACATATATGATGAACTTTTGTTTGATATAGGCAAAATAGATATATTATTAGATAAATTTTCATCAAAAATAAGATGCCAATCAAAATCATTTTTGTCTACTGTAAATGTATTAAGATAAAGGTTATTTAAAATAACAGGATTATTACTAGTATTTATAATAGATAAATTTATAATGTTATTTTCAGGAGTTATCTTTAAGTAAAGTCCTTCATATATATTTACGCTGTTTACATGAGAAGGAATAGGTAACTCGAAAGTTTCGTTGTTTATTGTTAAAACCAAATTTGAAATATTGTAATACAAAATCATCACCTCATGCACTAATAATAAGCATTATTATAACATTATGGATAAATTTGGAAAAGAAAAACCAATAGCTATATATCAACATATTACATGTGCAATTTGATGAACTTTTATATTTTTTAAGAAGTTAAATGGAAAAAAATCACAAAATACTAAAGGTGTCATAAACTGCAAAGATATATACAGGGTATTTGTCATAATATATAATATAAATATACGTAAATCATTAGTGTTTTAATGATGAAAAGAGAGCAAAAAATATATTTTGCAAGTGACAAGCTTAATAAGTTACAAGATTTAAGTGAGAAGTAACAAGTTTTGGAAGTGGAGGATTGGAAATAAAGCATGTTTTTTATGGTGTTTAAAAACCAACCATAATTTTCAATTTTTCATTCTTAGTTTATACTATTAGAGAGAGGAATGAGACAAAAATAAGGGATGGAGGTGGAGAAAATGAGTGAAATTACACAAATGGAAAGTAAATTTATAGAGAGCAAACCAAAGAAGTTAATAACATTTGTAAAAGGCAATAATATACAAGAAAAAGAGGATGTTATATTAAATAGAATCAGTTTTTTGGAGAATAATTACTGTCTGTATAAAAATGATAAAATACTGTTTATAGTTAGAGAAAGCGAGATAGAAGATCTTAAACTTAAGTATAATAATATAAACAAGATTAATTTCTATGAGAGTTTACTAATGTTAAATAACAATTGTGTTGAAATAAAAACCCTCCTAGATATAACTAAAAATAGTTATATTAAAGATAAGCAATTAATTAAAAGTCACATTCAGCAAAAAATAATAGAAGAAATTCTACCATATGTGAAAAGTAAATTTAAAAGAGTAAAAATATTGGATAGAAATATAGAGTTTTTTATAGAAGAAATAAGATTCATAAAATCCACGGATATGAATCTAAAAAACTATATAGCAATACCTAGACTAGGAAGAAATCTTAGGAAAAATTCATCAGGAAGAGACTCTGTGTATTTATTATTTGAAGAATATAACAAAATTTTAAAAGAAAAAAATTATTATGATTACGAGGATTATTTAAACAATTTAAAAGAAAAATTTAGCAATACATATAGTCATGTAATTATAAATCATGGAGAAGATTTTAGTTTACAAGAAATTAGAACAATAAACAATATGGTTAATATTAACATACCCTATTGTTCTTGTATAATATCTGTAGCTGAAGATGTTAATTTAAAATTAAAGAGTGTATTCAAAAATAGATATAAGACGATTAATTTTAAAAAAGATAAAAAAAAGATAAAAGTGAATTCTATAGAAATAAAAAATAATAAGGTGAGGACTATGGAAAAGTTCAAATATATAGATTTCAGGCATAAAAGAGAATATGATTTTGAAAGAGACTATCTAAATAGTAAAGAATTATTTTTAAATACTAATGGAAAAATTGAAGTAATAAATAATAGCGAATTAAAAGAAATTATTATATATAATGATATAGCTGCAGGTGAGCCTATTCTCATGGTTGATGAAAATGAAGGGGTATTTAACTTGCCGAATTATTTACTTAAGGGTATTAAAAATTGTTTTATGCTAAGGGTAAAGGGCGATAGTATGATTGGTGCTAATATTAATGATGGTGACTATGTAATTATAAGACAACAGTTTTCAGCCAATTCTGGTGAAATTGTTGCAGCAGAATTAGATGGGAGTGCTACATTAAAAAGATTTGTTATAAATAAAAAAAGACCATTTTTAATGGCCGAGAATCCAAAATATGAACCAATAAATCTTATAGAAAAACAAGGTGCTATTATTGGAATTGCTATTGGAGTTGTAAAAAATATATAAATTATCTAATGAAGACTTAGATTAATTGAAAATTGAGAATGAAGGATGTTTTCTTTTAAATTGTGCATTATTTGTAATAAAAAATTATCTGAATGAAAATAGAATGATGTTTATCATTCTATTTTCATGTCTAGATGACTTTACCTTATTTAGATTCAACTAAAGATAAAAGAGCCTGAAGATTATCAAAGGAATAAAATTGTTCTGTAGGTTCCATTCCAAAACCACCTTCTAACTCTCCATTCTTTATTTGGTAATTAAGAAGTTTAGTTCTTAACTTAGTTGATAATTCCCCATCACCATATTTATCAGATAGCCTTAAAGCTATAGCATATATAGATGTAGATTCAACCTTTTCAGTAACTATACCATTAAAGGAATATTTAGTACAAAGATATCCATTAGAGGATATTTCATTTTTTATGAATTCTATAATAGGAGAAATATCTTCCCCATCATCACTTAAACTTTCCCAAACCATTAAAGAATATAAGAGTTCAACCTCATTTTCAGTTGAATAAGTCTTGGTAGATATATCATAAGATTTTTTGAAAAAAATAGAATTTGGAATTTTACCATTTTCTAAAATAGATTTTGTATTTTCCTTTACTTTCATCCAATCTTTATCATAGTATGATAACATGTTCATCCCTTGTAAATCTCCGTAACAAAGAGTGAAGGTTTTAGAAGTTCCAAAATTATCTCTAAAATCACTAGGAACATAATCAATTAAGCTATTTTCTAATAGAGACTTTGATAATTTTTGACTTTCATATCTATACGAAAACTTGTTGAATTTTTCATATCCTAAACACAAAGCTTTAGCTATTCTTATATCATCAATAAATGCAGATGATGGATTTTTATCATTGTTTTCAGTTCGCCAACTAATAAGATTATTATTTAAGATCATATTTTTCTTAACATAATTAAAAGATCTATCAAAAATATCTTGATTATTAATATTTACACCATGAATCATCATAAGACCCTGAGATTCTGATAATACAGAATGACCTTTAGTATCAACATCCTGAGAAGATGAATCTTCATAATTTGTAAAAATTCCACTTTCATCATTAGATAAGTTATTATATATAAAATTTTCAGTTTTAAAACCTTCAGATAGCAGTGTTGAATTTGTTACCATATTTTCAAATGATACAGGTTTAATATAAGGATAAAATATAAATGCTACTATAACTAATAATAAAATTAAAAATAATATTATTAGTTTATAAAATAATGACTTTTTTTTATTCTTCATACAAGCCTCCTAGTTAATAAAGATAGAAACATTATAATTAAATAATAGAATGAATTTTCTTCAGGGTATGTTCTTTCCATCATCCAAATGTCTAAGGGTTTAGCATATAGTATAACACACATTGTAAGAGGATTCAGGGGTTACACATGGGTAGTTATAAGATAAAAAATCAAGTGTAATGTTCAAAATAAAGTTATAGTAATTTCTATTAATTATTAAAATTATAAGGTATAATTAGTATATAGTTTCAATTTTTAAACAATAAGAAAATATTCGGATAAATTCCGTTTCAAGTATATATTTTAACATTAAAGTTGTAAGGTGACTAGTTAGGAGGAAATAGATGGGATACATTATTTTAGATTTAGAATTTAATAATCTATCAGAAATAACAAAATATGATGAAGAATTTTATTGTAAATATCCTCAATTTGTTAATATGGAATGTCCTAATGAGATAATAGAAATAGGAGCAGTTAGACTGGATAAATATTTAAGAGAGTTAGATAGCTTTAAGATATATGTTAAGCCTGAAATTTTTCCTATTCTCAATCCTAAAATAATAGAAATAACAGGAATAAAAGAGGAAGATTTAAATAGGGGAGTTCCATTTATAGAGGCCTTAGAAAACCTTGGAGGTTTCGTTAAAGATGATGACATAATATGCTCATGGGCAAAGGATGATATAGCTGAAATAATAAGAAATTCCCATTATTACAATATAAATCATGTATCTTGGATCAAAAAGTACATAGATATACAAGAATATTGCACTAATGTAATGGGGGAAAAGAAATCCCTAAGTTTAAAAAGAGCATTACAAAAACTATCTATAAGAAAAGATGAAGGAAGACTTCATGATGCATTAAATGATGCTATGTACACTGCAGATGTGTTTAGACGAATATATAACTATAGAATAGTTAAAAATTATATAGTAGAAGATATATTAAATATGCCAGCTTTAACATTAAATAGTTTTGATGATGTATGTATAGATGAAAATAATATAGAATTAAAATGTCCTAAATGTAGTAGTGTATTAGAAATTCAATGCCCACCTAAATTCTTTAATTGGAGATTTGTAGCCCTTTCTAATTGCACAAAATGTAATTGTAAGGTATTACATGAGGTTGTAATAAAACAAACATTAGGTGGAGATAAAGTTTATAAAAACAACGGAATGGTTATAACTGAAGAAGAGTATATGAACTATTCTTATAAATTAGAGAAAATAAGTTAAAGAGGTGAAAGATATGAAAAAGAAATCAAAAATTGCTTTAACAATAGCTGCAGTAGCGGCTTTAGTATCTGTTCTTGTAAATGATAGTAAAGATAAGAAGAATACTATCAATGAATAAGGCACATGAAAGAAAATAACAAGTCCAAGATGCCATGTATATTTTGTGTCAGACAAGGAAGTGATATTAGTTCATAGCATAGACTATGAGCTAATATTGCTGACGAAGTATTGCACAAAATATACTAACATACGACTTGTTATTTTTTTGAATGTGCCTAAAGTAATTCTAATGAAGATAGAATGATAAGCATTAGTAAACTAATTTAATTAGTTACAAGTTAGTGATGTTTTTCTTCATGCTCATTAAAAAAACTTAAAATTCAATATATCATAATAAAAAATTATCTAAAAAAAGTGAGGTATAAGCATTAGTAAACTATCTGATGACAACTAGTATTATTGGTATAAAAAAACTTTATAGGGCTTTAAGAATTCCAATTGTTTGAACCTAGTAAGCTTTTGGAATTTAGCCATATGAAGTTTTTTTATGTCTTAAAATACTTTGTGTATTTAGGTAGTTTGTGTTGCTTAGATCTCACTTTTAGGTTTAGATAAATTTACTTATTTTTTAAGAATATATTTGATATTATTGATACAATATCTTTAAAAGTAGAAAGATAGGTATCTATATTTTCCTTTGCCACTATAGCAGAAGCAGTAGTTTCAACTGCAACATCAGAAATATCTTTTACATTATCAGAAATATCTTTTATATTTTCACTAGTTTGAGGCAAATTATTTAATGTAGAATTTATATTAGATTCATTTTTTTCAATTAGTTTATTTATATTAGAAATAAGGCGTATTAGCTTGTATGATACTATAGATATGAAAACTAAAGCTATAGAAGCTAGTAAACCTAAAAACAAATATCCTAATGTAGATATAGCTATCATTTAATCACACCTTAAAATTATTGGTTTTCTTTGCACTCATTTTCTTCAGTACATTCTTCACACTCTGGACAACTGTTAGTGTCAGAAACAATTTTATTAGTAGTTTCTTCTGAACACTTTCTCTTTTCATTTAGGTATTCAGAGATTTTGAATTTTGCTTCTTTAGATTTTGTAGCTAAAGTTTCTTTTGTTTCAACAGCTTTAGCTTTCACATTTCCATTTAAATCTTTAGCAGAGTTAACAATAGTTTCTCTAGTGTCTTTACCGGATTTTGGAGCCATTAGTATTCCAGCAACAGCTCCAGCTAAAATACCTATACCAGCTCCAGTTGCCAATTTTTTAGTTGCTAATTTTTTGTTTTTTAGTTCTGCTTCTTTTCTTTTTTGAGCGATAATATTTTTTAACATGTAAATCATTCCTTCCATTATATAGTATAAAATATTAAATTAAGAATTTTAAATGAATTTATACTAATGAGTATATCAGAATATGGGGAATTTTGCTATAAATATCTGGTGATTTATTTTTAAATTAACAGTAAATTAAACTTTTTAATAAGTTAACAAAAACTACATAAAAATTAAAAGTTTGTTTAGTGTTTTGATATGGAAAAGTAGTGTGTATATATGATAAAATGTAGGTGATTGAAATATACTAATATTTCAATAATATAAGTAAAGAGTAAATATTGAACTTAATATTAGAGTAAAATAATGTTATTTAAAAATTAAGATATACTATATATTTATAGTAGTATTACTCTAATAAAATTCTATATTTTTTGGAAAGGATGGGCCATGAATATAGCATTTTTTTTAACACCAAAAAGTGAGGTTATTTATGAGGATATAGAATCTACCATGAGACAAGTTATGGAGAGAATGGAGTATCACGGTTATACGGCTATACCATTAATAAATAATGCAGGAAAGTATGTTGGTACTTTAACTGAGGGCGACTTGCTATGGAAACTTAAATCTACTCCAGATCTTAACTTTAAAAATACCAATAAGGTAAAGGTAGAGGATATTCCAAGAAAAAGAAAGCATAAACCAGTAACCATAAATTCCGACATAGAAAACTTAATATCTTTAGCTGTAAGTCAAAATTTTGTGCCAGTTGTAGATGATAATGGGATATTTATAGGAATAATAAAAAGAAGTGACATTATAAATTATTGTTATAATGCCATACCTAAAGAAGAAAAAAGAAAGATAATATAAAATTTGAGTAGTAGAAATCTTTAAATAGAAAAGCATTGAAGTTAGATAGTTTTAATAAAATATTAAAACTTATGACTATATCAATGCTTTTCTAGTGAATTTAATTATATTTAAATGTAAGTAAAAGATTGACTTTTAAACTAATTCAAATGTATAACTAAAGAAGGATTAAAAGAATAATTGTAGTATTATAATAATATATAAAGAGAATATTAAGACATAGAATTATAAATTTTCAAATGTCAAATAGAGGTGTAAAAATGAAAATAAGAAAAGCTATAATACCAGCAGCTGGACTTGGTACTAGATTTCTTCCAGCAACAAAAGCTCAACCAAAGGAAATGCTACCAATAGTAGATAAGCCAACGATACAATATATAATAGAGGAAGCTATACAATCAGGAATAGAGGAAATATTAATAATTACGGGAAGAAATAAAAAATGTATAGAGGATCACTTTGATAGATCAATAGAGCTTGAAATGCAATTAGAAAAAAGCGGTAAAGATGAACTTTTAGAACTTGTGAGAGATATATCAGATATGGTAGATATACACTATATAAGACAAAAGGAACCTAAAGGACTAGGTCATGCTATAAATTGTGCAAAAACTTTTGTAGGAGATGAACCATTTGCAGTGCTTTTAGGTGATGATATAGTTTATAACGAAAATAAACCATGCTTAAAACAACTTATGGATTGTTATGAAGAATATCAAACATCTATACTAGGAGTTCAAACAGTTCCAGAAAAAGATGTTTCAAAGTATGGCATTGTTAATGGTCTACATATAGAAGATAGAGTGTATAAAGTAAAGGGACTTGTAGAGAAACCATCTGTGGAAGAAGCACCAACTAATGTTGCAATATTAGGAAGATATATAATAACTCCTAAGATATTCGAAATATTAGGAAACACAAGACCAGGTAAAAATGGTGAAATTCAACTTACAGATGCTTTGTTAACATTAATACAACATGAGGCTATGTATGCGTATGATTTTGAAGGAAGAAGATATGATGTTGGAGATAAGTTAGGATTTTTAGAGGCAACTGTAGAGTATGCACTTAGAAGACCAGAACTTAAAGAGGAATTTGAAGAATACTTAAAATCTATTTTAAAATAGATTTTATTTGAGTTGTAAGTTAAGAAAAACTTGCAATTCAAATAAAAATATATATAAAAAGTGAGTGGGTATAAGCAACACGAACTAGCTGGATACACATATCATTCTAAGTAATAAAAAGCATTAATGGCTAAATTCCGACAACTTGCTTCGCTTCGAACAGATTGGAATTATTAACGCCATCAATGTTTTTTATAACAAGAATGATTGATGTTCGCCAGATAGTTTGCTAATGCTTATACCCACTCATTTTTATGAATTTTTTAGTTAGCTATTTCTTTTTAGTATATTGTTCAAAAGATATTATATCCTGCTTATCAATAGAAGGTAACTTGATTTTGGAATTATTATATCCTGTTAAATGAGTTGAACTTCTAAATTTCACAGTAGTTTTATTATCTATAGTCATGTCAAAAGATATGTCCATAGCATGAATTACATCTTCTTTGTTAATATATACGTTTGTTTTTACGTCAGATAATTTAATTCCCTTTATGGCAGATTGTAAATCTTTTTCAGTTTTGTACTGATAACCTAAAAAGGATTTAGCAACATTAATTAAATTATCATGGACATCTTTGCTAGGTATAGTTTCTTCTAAAGTTTTAACATTTATATCCCTTCCATCTGCATTTATGGTGGAATCCTTAAAGTCCAATGATCTTTCGCTTAATTTAGATAACAATTTGTCAGCTAATAAGTTGTAAGGCTGATCACTAAGGGTATATATGTCACCAATCATTTCGGTAAATTTTGGAGTAGTGCTCATATCTACAAATTTATCGTTTTTTATTGGTTTTAGTAATAATGAGTTATCATTCACATATAATTCAGATGTTAATGATTTATTTTCAACAGTTTTTTTATAAAAATTGCTTCCATTATCTTTTGATACAATATCAAATTCAAGTCTTATATTTTTATCAGTAGATGAGCCTTGAGTTAATCCTGAGAATTCCATATTAATTACTCCACTTTGAGTAAAATTATCAAGTAACTTAGTTGTTTCAATAGCCTTTGAAAGTTGAGGATCAAGTTTTTTATCTTCAACAGTAGTTGTTTTTAAATCGCTGAAAGTTATATTAGAACAACCAGAAAACAACATACTAGTAGCTATTATTGGTAATATTAATTTAAAAGCTTTTTTCATTGCGTAAACCTCCTTGCCTATATAGAAATGATATTACAAAATACACATATTTTCAACATAAAGTACAAATAACATTATGTACAAATAAAGAATAGAATATGCTATTATTATAAATAATAATAGTTATTATTTGTTTGAGGGATTTTAAAAAATGATTATAGCGAATTCGCAAGCTAATAACTTAGATTACAATAATAAATTTAACATAAATTTAGACGGGCTTATAGAGGAAGATATAGGATAAAGTATATAAATGTTTAAAAAATTTTAAAAAAGTATTGTAATTTTAAATTAAGAGAACTATAATTAAATCAAATAGCACCCCTGGGGGGTGGGGAGGTAATTTTGTGAATGATGAAAGAAAAAAGGCTTTACAAGCTCTTAAGACAGCAAGGGGACAAATAGATGGAATTATAAATATGATTGATGAAGAAAGATATTGTATTGATATATCAAATCAGATTATAGCGGCATCAGCTCAATTAAAAAGAGCAAATATGATAATATTAGAAAATCACATGAATCATTGTGTAAAAGAAGCATTTTTGCATGATGGAGGAGAAGAAAAAATAAAAGAGGTTATGAGTGTTTTAAATAAACTAATAAGTAAATAATTTATGCATTAATAGAAATAGGTGGTGAGAAAGTGGTTACTAAAACTTTAAAAATAGAAGGAATGACATGCGCGGCTTGTGTTAAAGCTGTAGAAAGAATTTGTAAAAAATTGAATGGTGTTGAAAAAGCAAGTGTAAACATAGCAACAGAAAAACTTACAATAACATTTGATGAAAGTAACATATCTTTAGAAGTAATAAAAAGTGCAATAGATAAAGGCGGATATAAAGCTAATGATGAAAATATAAAGAAAGAATTTAAGATAGAGGGAATGACATGTGCAGCTTGTGCTAAAGCTGTAGAACGTATTTGTAGAAAACTAGATGGTGTTGAAGAGGCAAGTGTAAATATAGCAACAGAGAAGCTTACAATAACATTTAATCCAAGTGTCACAAGAGTATCGGATATAAAAAATGCTATAAATAAAGGTGGGTACAAAGCACTAAATATTGATGATGCTAATAGTTCGAATAATAGTGACAAAAAGTTTGATGAAATGAAAGGGCTTTGGAGAAGATTTATAATATCTCTTATATTTACAATACCTTTATTGTATGTGTCTATGGGGCATATGATTGGATTACCAATACCAACTTTTTTAAATCCATCTTACAATGCTTTAAATTTTGCATTAGCTCAGTTAATATTAACAATTCCAGTAGTATATGAAGGTAGGAATTTCTTTAAAATCGGATTTAAGGCATTAATTACTAAGAATCCTAATATGGATTCCTTAATTTCAATAGGAGCATTGGCAGCTGTATTTTATGGTATATTCGCATTAATACAAATTTCAAAAGGAAACAATCATTATACACATGAACTATATTTTGAGTCAGCAGCAACTATTCTTACATTAATAACATTAGGAAAATATTTAGAAAGTATAACAAAAGGCAAAACATCAGAAGCAATAAAAAAACTTATGAATCTTGCACCGAAAATGGCTACAGTTATTAAGGATGATAAAGAAATACTTATACAACTGGATGAGGTAATGACAAATGATATTTTAGTAGTTAAGCCAGGAGAAAAGCTTCCAGTAGATGGTGTAATTATAGAAGGAGAAACTTCTATCGATGAATCAATGCTTACAGGGGAGAGTATGCCAGTAGATAAAAGTATTGGGAGTAATGTTATCGGAGCATCAATAAATAAAAATGGATATATAAAATATAAAGCTACAAAGGTCGGTAATGATACAGCATTAGCGCAAATCATAAAATTAGTAGAGGATGCTCAGGGCTCTAAAGCTCCAATTGCAAAACTTGCAGATATTATATCAGGTTATTTTGTACCAATAGTAATTTCTTTAGCTATAATATCATCTTTAGCATGGTATATAAGCGGTAAGGATGTTGTATTTAGTTTAACAATATTTATATCTGTGTTGGTAATAGCTTGTCCCTGTGCATTAGGATTAGCTACACCAACAGCTATAATGGTTGGTACAGGAAAGGGTGCTGAAAATGGAGTTTTAATTAAAAGTGGAGAAGCTCTTGAAACTACACATAAGATAAATACAATTATTTTTGATAAAACAGGTACTATAACTGAAGGTAAGCCAAAGGTTACAGATATTATAACTATAAGTGGTGACAAGGAAACAATTTTATCTATGGCTGCTAGTTGTGAAAAGGCATCAGAACACCCTTTAGGGGAGGCCATAGTTAATTATGCAAAAGATAATAATATAGATTTTAAACCTGTAGAATACTTTAAATCTATTTCAGGTAAAGGAATAGAAGCTTTCATAGAAAATAAAAAAATATTTATAGGTAATTCTAGGCTTATGATAGAAAATAATATTCATATGAAGGATGGGGATGTTATTGGAGAAAATTTATCTAAAGAGGGTAAAACTCCAATGTTTATGTCAGTAGATGGGCAACTTAGTTGCATAATTGCAGTTGCAGATACAGTTAAATTAAGTAGTAGTAAAGCTATAGATGTGCTTCATTCAATGGGTATAAGTGTTATCATGATTACAGGTGATAATTATAATACAGCTAAGGCTATAGCAAATCAAGTTAACATTGACAATGTAATAGCAGAGGTTCTTCCAGAAAATAAGGCTGAAGAGGTAAAAAAACTTCAACAAAAAGGAAAAGTCGTTGCAATGGTTGGAGACGGAATAAATGATGCACCAGCATTAGCAGCATCAGATATAGGTATAGCAATTGGATCTGGAACAGATATAGCTATTGAATCAGCAGATATAGTTCTTATGAGAAGTGATTTAATGGATGTACCAACAGCTATAAATTTAAGTAAGAAAACAATATTAAACATAAAAGAAAATTTATTTTGGGCATTTGGTTATAATAGCTTAGGAATACCAGTAGCTATGGGAATATGGTACGCTTTTGGAGGAAAACTACTTAATCCCATGATAGCGGCATTAGCAATGAGTTTTAGTTCAGTTTCAGTTTTATTAAATGCTTTAAGACTTAAAGGATTTAAGGCTTTTAAGTATTAAGATATATTATCAAGCGATTCTTAGCTTCATATGTTAAATGACACAAGTATCTAACTTAGGCACATTCAAAAAATAACAAGTCAGTATAAAAATAGCCATGACAAGGGGAGTTGTACCTTGTACATCACATATAAAGAGGAGAGAATATTATGAAAAAGGTAATTATTAATGGTATGAGTTGTATGCACTGTGTTAAGCATGTTACAGATGGGTTAATGGAAGTAGATGGAGTAACAAGTGTAAATGTGGATTTAGCATCAAAGACAGCTAAAATAGAAGGTGTTATTTCAGAAGAACAAATAAAAGAAGTAATTGTTGATGATTTAGAATTTGAAGTTGTTTCAATAGAAGAAATATAAAAAACAAGGATCGTGATATTGAGTCATGATCCTTGTTTTTTATTAGTAATTTGAACTTTCGTATAATGATGCTATAGCGTCAAATTCTTCTCCATCTGTTATTTCACCAAAATCATCTCCAGAGATATTGGAATAGTAATGGAGTATAAATTTATCCTGAGAATTCATTATATTTTCTATGGCAATATATTTTTTATCATTCACGCAATCTTCCATAGTTGCAAGAACTTTATATCTATTAGTATTGCCACTATTATTATTAGTTAATTCTAAAGTAAAGTTTTCATGAAATGTTATATTATACTGTTCATGATCACATTTTTTTATATATGATTTAGACTTGCAACCAGCACATGATGCAAAGTTGCATTGTGCAGTGCAATTTAAACAGGCACATTTTGAACAATTTTCTAGCTGAACTAAAGATTCATTATTATCTCTCTTATATGAATCTAAAAGAGAAGTTGAGTTATCAGTTTTAAATAAAGATTTAAATCCAGTATTTTTTTTTGCTTCTAATTCTGCAGAATCAAGTAGAGAGAGATACTTTTTTATTACTGGAAATTTAACTGCATATTTTCTCTTATTTAATATAGATGAATCTAAAAATGGATATATATTGTCTATAGCATAACTTATATCTACAAATATTTTTCCATAATGATCCTTATCAGTCTTTATATAATCTTGAGATTTTGACATATAATCACCTATTAACTATTATTTATTTTATTTATACTTTTCAAGTTCATTATCTAGTGCTGATGGTGAAGATACTGAATTAGGGTTTTTATATTTTTCAAGTTCAGATTCTAAATCAAGGTCATTTAAGGCTTCAAATTCCTTTTCTAAAGAATTATCTGATTTAAGATCAGCTAAACCTTCAGCCATAGATTCTTTTCTTTGAATTTTTCTTTCTATATCATCTATATTAATTTTATTAGATGAAGTTTGAACATTTGCAAGTATCTCATTAACTTGTTTAGATGCTTCGGCATTGTTATATCTAGCAGCAGCTTCATCTCTATAAGTTCTAGTTTTTTCAATTTCTTCTTCTAAAGATCTTAAATTATTTTTTATTACTTCAGCTTTTTGTTTAGCATCAACATAGCTTTTCTCTAAATTAGAATAATTTTTATCAGCATCTAATTTTTTAGCTAAAGCTTTTTTAGCTAATTCTTCATTTCCTTTAGACAAGGCAAATTTAACTTTAGAATCAAAATCGGATGATTCTTTTTTTGCAGAGTCTATTTTTTTCTCTATTTCATGAACATTTCCTAGAATTTGAGCAGAAGATAGTTTAGCTTTACTTAAGCTATCCTCCATATCTCTAATTTTTTGATCCAAAAGTTCTACTGGATTTTCCATATTATCTAATTGGTTATTAACCTTTGCTCTAAACATATTTGACATTCTATTAAATACTCCCATGATATATCCTCCTAAAAATTAAATATATTTTATATTGTATTGTATATTGTACCTTATTTAAGTGTAAGTTTTGTGACAATTATTTATATTTTCTATCAATTATTTTTTTTATTATCTTAATTACTATAAATATAACCAAAATTAGTATTATTAAACTTAACATGCTTCCAAACATACTACCACCATTTGAAGTTCCATAATAGCTTCTACTAAATGGATTACCTCCGAAAAATGGTATTGGAATAAAGCTTCTTTTTGTTTTACTCCCATCATTAGAAGATGATTGAGAGTTTTGGGATCCATTGTTGCTTTGTCCAGTACTTGGAGAAGAAAAATCTCCTGATTTAAAATCACCTGAAGACGATTTACCTCCACTGGATGTTGATCCATTTTTATCTGATGAATTACTGAATGATCCTGATTTAAAGTCACCTGAAGATGATTTACTAGAACTAGATTTTGTACTGCTTTTTGAATTACTACCATTTGATGACTTAAAAGATCCAGACTTAAAGCTTCCAGATGATGATTTACTAGAAGTTGAAGCTTTACTGCTAGAACTAGAGGATTTACTACTAGAACTAGATTTTGCCATAGCTATTTGAGTGCTATTATTAGTTTTTAATGAAAAAAAATCAAAATCTAAATAACTAGTAAAAGTAAAAATTACTATTAAAAACAATGAAATAAAAAAGCGCTTTTTATTTTTAATTTTTCTCACCTCCTGATGATTTAAATAGTATGAAATTATTATATGGTAAAACATAACTTATAACAATGCCTATTTTAACGCTTTTTGGGTTAAAATAAACTATGAGTAGAAGTGGGATTGTAAAAGGTTTTTAAATCTTAAGTTTTCTCGTTTTATCTATCGTTTTATATAGTAATAGATACTATGTAATTAAATTAGAAGATAATATAATTATATAGTCCTCATTATAGTTTATATTAATATATGGAATAAATGAATATAAATAAGCTTAAATTATTTATTTTTTTACATGATTAAATTATTAAGTTGAAATAAGCATAGATTTTTTTGTAAAATAAGAATATTAGAACATAAGAACCTAAGGAGGTATTAACATGAATAATGAAGTTACAATGGATGAATTTTTAAAAGACTATGATCTTAAAAAGCTTTCAACTGGAGATATAATTAAGGGAATCATATTAAGTGTTAGTTCTAATGAGGTAATAGTTAATATAAATTATATGAAGGATGGGCTTCTTCCTAAAAATGAATTTGTTAACAATATGGAAGATGACTTAAATGATGTTGCAAAAGTTGGAGATGAAGTTAAGGTTATGATTGTAACTCTAAATGATGGGGAGGGTAATTTAATTCTTTCTAAAAAAAGAGTTGATATAAAAGAAGCATGGAATAATTTAAAAACTGACTATAAAAACAATAATAATATAAATATTACGATAAAAGAAGAGGTAAAAGGTGGAGTTATTGGTGTGGATGAAAATGAAATAAGAGTTTTTATGCCAGCATCTCAAAGCTCACTTAATAGAGAAAAAAGTTTGCAAAGTTTAATTGGAAAAACTTTTGGAGTGAAAATTATAGAGCTTGATAAAGAAAAAAATAAAGTTGTTGTATCAAAAAGAGTATTAGAAGAAGAAATTTTAAAAAACAAAAAAGAGAAACTTTGGAATGAGCTTACTGTTGGAGAAAAAAGAAAAGGCAAGGTTGTAAAATTAACTAATTTTGGAGCTTTTGTAGATATTGGAGGGATACAAGGGTTAGTTCACTTAAATGATTTAAGCTGGAAAAGAGTAATTAAACCAGAAGAAGTTGTTAATATAGATGATGAAGTCATGGTATATATAATTGGATTAGATAAAGAAAAAAACAGGCTATCTTTAGCTATAAAAGATGTAGATAAAAATCCTTGGAATACAGTTTCTAATGATATAAAAGTTAATAGCATAGTCAATGGAAAAGTTATAAAAATTATACAGGTAGGAGCTATAATTGAATTAAAGGATGGAATAGAGGGATTAGTTCACATATCTGAAATTTCAGAAGAAAGAATAGCAAAACCATCAGATATATTGACTGTAGGCCAAGATGTTAGAGTTAAAATTCTGGATATAAGCGAAAAAAACAAGAGAATTTCTCTAAGTATAAAAGATGCTATAGAAAGACCACAGGAAGATTTTTCAAAGTATATGGATGATGAAGAATCAACACTTGGAGATGTTTTAGGCGATAAATTGAAAGGTTTATTTAAATAAAGAAAAAATATGTCATGGATATATGTTTTTACGATCCATGGCATATTTTTTATTGTATACGATGAAGTTATAGATTTTTTTAATCTTAAACTTGCTACTTTGTTATTTAGTAAGAATCGATTGACCGTATTACTAATTCCAAGAAAGGTTTAAATTAAGTTTATATCAATTAATAAAAGTATTACAAAGCATTATACGTTATATCGATAGAATAAATATCAAAATATTTGAATAACTTAATTGAATTTTATTACATATACTTGAAAATAATGCTATAATTATGTAAAAGTATTGTATTTGAAATTATATAAAAACAATCCTAAAGAAATAGAGTATGTTATTTATGTAATACTATATACTAATAGGGGCGTTTTTGTTATAATAGTAAAGAATAAATAATAAATACTAAGCAAATATAGGGATTTATGAGGAGTGAGTAGACATGAATAATAGAATATTGGGAAAAGTAAGCAAGTATGAAGTTTTTAAGTATTTTGAAGATATATCAAAGATTCCAAGGGGATCTGGTAATGAAAAAGCTATAAGTGATTATTTAGTGTCATTTTCTAAGTCTCTTGGGTTAGAAGTTATTCAGGATGAATTTCTAAACGTTATCATAAGGAAGAATGGAACAGTAGGTTATGAGAATTCTCCAATGATTACGATACAAGGTCATATAGATATGGTTTGTGAAAAGAACGGGGAAATAGAGCATGATTTTGAGAAAGACCCTATAAAATTAAGGGTTGATGGAGATTATATATATGCAACTAACACAACGTTAGGAGCTGATAATGGTATAGCCGTTGCATATGCTATGGCATTACTTGCATCTAAGGATTTAAGTCATGCGCCTTTAGAAGTATTTTTAACTGCAGAGGAAGAAACAGGAATGGGTGGGGCGTTAGGAATAGATCCTAAAAATATTAAAGGTAAAACTTTAATAAACATAGATTCAGAAGAGGAAGGAAAACTTTTAGTTAGCTGTGCTGGAGGAGTTAGGACAGAGGTAAGTATACCAATAGAGCGTATAGATTCGCCAATAAGTGAAGCAGCAGATTGTGTAATTAAAATAAGAGGATTACAGGGTGGACACTCTGGAATGGATATAGATAAGGAAAGAGGAAATGCTAATAAAATTATGGGAAGGTTTTTAAATAAACTGAGCAGGAGATTAGATATTTATCTTATAGATATAAATGGGGGAGCTAAGGACAATGCAATTCCAAGAGAATGTGATGCAACTATAAAAATATATAGTAGTTCTTTAGAACTGTTAAAAGATAGAGTTAATATGTTTAATGATATAGTAAAGAACGAGCTAGCTTCATCTGATAAGGATATAAATATTGATCTTGAAATGTTGGACAAGAAAAAGAGCAAGTGTTTATCTAAGTCTTGTACAGAAAAAGTTATAAAATTTCTTTATTTAATGCCCAATGGTATATATTCTATGAGTAAAAATATAGAAGGGTTAGTTCAAAGTTCAAGTAACATTGGAACAATATCAACAAAAGAAGATCACATTGTTATAAGAAGTGCAGTAAGAAGTTCTGTAGAATCATTAAAGTCAGACATTGTAGACATGACTAAGGCTTTAGCAATTCTTGTTGGGGCAAATATTTCTGTTGAGTCTGATTATCCAGCATGGCAGTATGAAAAAGAATCTAGAGCAAGAGATGTTTTTTCAAATGTATATGAAAAAATGTATGGAAAGAAACCAGAGGTTACAGCTATTCACGCAGGACTTGAATGTGGATTATTTAAAAAGAAATTTGAAAATGTGGACATGATATCTTTTGGACCAGATTTACATGATGTTCATACTCCAAATGAACATATGAATATAAAATCGGTAGAGAGATGTTGGGATTACTTGGTTGAAGTGTTAAAAGAATTAAAATAATTATTTTAGTAAGCTGAATTGAAAGTGTTGCTTTTAATTCAGCTTAATTTTGTTTTACAATTGAAAGTGTATTCATTATAATAATTTTATAAGCTAAATGCTTTAGAAAGGAGCATGTAATTATGAAATGGTTAGATAAGTTAGATAGTAAGTTTGGAAAGTTTGCTATTAAGAATTTAATGCTTTATATAATAATTGCTAATGCTATTATATATTTTGTAATATTTTTCATGGGAAGAACAGATATAGTACAATTTCTTTACTTAGATACTGGAAAGGTTATGAGTGGAGAAATATGGAGGTTATTTACATTTGTATTATTGCCACCTATGACAAGTCCGTTCTTTTTAGTGTTTGCATTATACTTTTATTATTTAGCAGGAAATGGTCTAGAACATCAATGGGGATCATTTAAATTTAATTTCTATTATTTTTCAGGAATGATAGGAATAATCATTGCATCATTTATAACAGGCGGGATAAGTAATGCTACATTTCTTAATTTATCATTGTTTTTAGCATTTGCTAGATTATATCCAGATTATGAAATATTATTATTTTTCATATTACCGATACCAGTTAGATATATGGCTATATTTAATTGGTTATATATGGGATATAACTTCATATTCTCAGATAACCAATATAGAATTTTAATAGTATTTTGTTTATTAAACTATTTTGTGTTCTTTGGTAAGGAAATAGTAGTAAGTACAAAGAATAAAAAAAGGTCACATAGATATAAAGCAGCCACAGAAACTTATGTTAATAGCAAAAATTACATTCATAAATGTGAGGTTTGTGGAATAACAGATGTAGATAATCCAAACATGGAATTTAGATATTGTTCAAAATGTAATGGACACTATGAATATTGTATTGATCACTTGAAAAATCATGAACATAAGAAATAAAAATTGAAAACTTTATTTAGTTGCAAGTAATAAGAGTTGAGGTTAATTTAAAATTTTTAATTAAAAAGTAGCTTATCCATTTTAAAATCTGTAGATAACTTTATTGAGTGATGAAACATATGGAATTTTAAGTTGAAAACTTTAATGAGTGACAAGTTATGAGTTACAAGTGACAAGAGTTGAGGATAAATCTTCACAGGAAGATTTCAACATCAATTTGTCACTTTTAACTTGTCACTAAAAAAGTGCATAGCCATTTTTAGTCTAAATTAATGGTAAAAAAATTGAAAATTCAGTTCCTTCATTTAATTCACATTCAAGAGAAACAGATCCATTATGTTTCTCAATAATATCTTTTGTTATACTAAGACCAATACCACTTCCACTGTTTTTAGAATTTCTAGAAACATCAACTTTTACAAAAGGATTAAATATATTTTCTTTTAATTCTTTTGGAATTCCGATACCATTATCCTGTATTTTTATTATAAATTTTTTATCTAATGAAAATCCCTTAATTATTAATACCGTTCCTTCATGGTTGTACCTGAGGCAATTACTTATTAAATTTCCAATTGCTCGCATTAAATGATTTTCATCTATATTAACATAAAATGGATCATCTGGGATATCGAAAATATAATTAAAGTTTTTTTCTTCAATTTCTGATACGTAAGATGCAATAACCTCTCTTAAAAATTCACATATATCAGTTTCTTTAAAATTTAATTTAAATCCCTCACTTTGAAGTTTAGAAAAATTAAATAAATCTTGAATAAGAGAATTTGCCCGTACAGTGTTATTATTTATTATAACTAAATATTTATCTTTCTCTTCTTGAGAAATATTAGGATTATTTAGGATGTAATCAGAATATCCTAATATATTAGCAAGTGGATTCTTTAAGTCGTGAGATATATCTAATATAAGTTTTTTTCTTATATTTTCAGAGTTTTCTTTGAGTTTTTGTTCTTCCTGTATTTTTTTTGCCATATTGTTAAATGAATCACTTAATTGACCAAATTCATTATTAGATTTTAAATAAATCCTCGTAGAATAATCCCCGGCTGAAATTTTTTTAACACCTTCCATTAGAGCACGTAGTGGCTTTATAAATGCTTTTGAAGAACTCTTAGAATATATTATAAATGATATTAAAAATATAAAGAATGAAAGTATTGTAGATAGAATTATGAAATAACTTGGTTTCAATTTATAAGAATTCATTAAACCAGTATAATGACTTTTAGGTATTGCTATAACCAATAATAGATTATCAGTTTCATTATAAAAAGTTTTATAGCTAAATTGTGAATTTGGGTCATCATAATAATTTCCACTTAATACATCATTAAAGTCTACTAGAGAATAAGAAGTTCTGTTATTAGGTGTTTTTCCTTTAGAATATACAACATCCCCAGAATTATTTACTATTTCTACATACCCACCAGCCTCTTCTATTGGTATTGTATGTAGATTAGAATAATCGTTTTTAAGAAAAGCAGGAATATTCTCAGACAGATAGTTATCAATTATATAATAATCATCAAGATACATTGATGCACCGAAAATTACCAATACAATCAAAGTAATTGTCAATATAAATGTAGTTAAAAGATATGACAATATATAATTTCGAAAAAGTAGATTAGATACCTTGCTTTTTTTCTTTGGAAGTCTAAATTTAAAAAATTTCATATTTAAACCCTCTCTAGTTTATATCCTATTCCACGTATAGTCTTTAGATATTTTGGATTTTTTTGATCATCCTCTATCTTATCCCTTAAGTGGCTTATATGAACCATTATTGTATTATCATCCCCATAATAGGTGTCTTGCCAAACAGTTTCGTATAGCTGTTTTTTAGTATAAACTTTACCAGGAGAAGACATTAGTAGTTCTAAAATTTTATATTCCTTTGCATTTAACTCTAAATTAATATTGTTCTTACATACTGTACAACTATCTTTATCTAAGACTAAATTACCAACTATTATATTATCTTGCCTTTTTTCGTTATTACTGTATTTTAAATATCGTCTTAATTGTGCATTTACTCTAGCTATAAGTTCAACTGGAGAAAATGGTTTTACAACATAATCATCTGCACCTAATCCGAGTCCTAGTATCTTATCAGTATCTTCTCCACGAGCAGTTAAAAAGATAACTGGTATTTCAGATGTTTCTCGTATTGATTTTATAAGAGAAAATCCATCCATAACAGGCATCATGACGTCTAATATAGCTAGATTTATTTCTGTTTTATTTAAAATGTTAAGAGCATCCAAACCATTTTCAGCTTCATATACCTTAAAACCTTCTTTTAATAAATGAAGTTTTACAAGTTCTCTCAAATCCTGTTCATCTTCTGCTATTAAAATATTCATTGAAACATCACCAACCTTAAAATATTATAATATATATTCTTTATAAGTAAGTCATAAATTATTAATAATATTATAATCTAAAAAAACATTTAAATGAAGGAATAGATGTACAATAATATCAAACTATAATAATAATTCTAAGGAATAGCTTATAAAAGCATTAATATGCTTAGACATTCTTATTTTAAGTAATACTTTTAATTATTAGAAATAAATTAATTAAATTGCTAAAATTAGAATGACTAAAATCTTAGATTATGTAATATAATAGCCTATGGTTAATGAATGGGTAATACTATATCATAGTATATAAACAAGGTATATTTAGAGGAGTGATAAAATGATTAAAACAGAGAATTTTAAATTTATAGATAGAGATGGAACTAAAATAAATTGTTATAAATGGTATAGAGATCAGGGTGAGCATAAGGCAATAATACAAATATCACATGGGATGTCAGAAAATATATTTAGATATGATGAATTTGCTAGATTTCTTGCAGGCAATGGGTATATTGTTTATGGACATGATCATAGAGGTCATGGAGAAACAGCAAATACATTAGAAGATATAGGATATATGAGTGATGATAATAATTTTACAGCAATGGTAGATAATTTAAGGGATTTAAATCAGAATATATTAAAAGAAAATAAGAGTTTGCCAATAATATTATTTGGTCATAGTATGGGATCATTCATATCTCAAAGATACATACAAATGTATGGAAATGAATTATCTGGAGTTATACTTTCTGGAACTAATGGAAAGCATAACTTTACAGTAAATTTAGGAATCATTCTTTCTGCTATTGAAACCAAATTAAAGGGAAGAAAACATAAAAGTAAAATGATGGATAAACTATCTTTTGGAGGATTCAATAGAAATATAGATAAGCCTAGGACTAATTTTGATTGGTTATCTAGAGATGAAAAAGAAGTAGATAAATATATAGAAAATCAATATTGTGGGATAGTTTTTTCAACATCATATTTTCATGATTTTACTAAGGCATTAAAGTATATTCAAAACAAAGGTAACTTAAATAAGATACCTAAAAATCTACCGATATATATTTTTGCTGGTGATAATGACCCGGTTGGATATAAAGGTAAGGGAATAATAAATTTATATAATACTTATAAAAAATTAGGAATTAAAAATGTAAGTTATAAACTTTATAAGGATGGAAGACATGAAATGTTAAATGAAATAAATAAAAAAGAAGTAATGGAAGATACCATTAAATGGATTAATTCTATTATTTAATAAGAATATAAGTGTCATGGACATAATAAGTATATATAAATTATGTTTAGGAGAGATAATATGAAAAATATATTTAAAGTAAATGGAAAAATAGATATTGGTTCATTAATAATCAGCATTCTTATATCAGGAGGGTTAGGATTTATATCAGCAATTTTTACTGTAGGAAGTTCTAATCAATATATTCAATTAGAAAGACCTTGGTTTGCACCTCCACCAATAGTTTTTAGCATAGTATGGCCTATATTATATCTTCTTATGGCAATAGCAGCATATAGAATATATATGATTGGGAAAGAAGGAACAAATGTAAAAGGTGCATTAACACTTTATGGTATTCAATTAATTTTAAATGTTCTTTGGAGTTTTATATTTTTTAAGTTTAGACTATATGGATTAGCATTTGTTGAACTGGTAATTTTATTTATATTTATAGTATTAACGACAATATCATTTTTTAAGAAAGATAAAATTGCTGGAATTCTTATGGTTCCTTATGTATTATGGGTTGCTTTTGCTGGAATCCTAAATTTTTTTATATGGATGCTTAATGAAATGTAGCATTGTTACGATACAGAAAAAAATATAAAATCAAGGATTTTTTCACTGTTAGTAGAATAATTTAACTAAAGATATAGAGTGAATCAATGGGGGGATTTTAATTATGTTTATAAAAAATGCAAAGATATATACCATGGCTGGAAAAGTTTTGGAAAATGGATGTATATTAATTGAAAATGGGAAAATAAAAAATGTAGGTGAAAACATAGAGTGTAATGATAGCAATGTAATAGATGCCAATGGAGGTACTGTTATACCAGGTATGATAGATGCACACTGTCACATAGGTATAATTGAGGGAAGTAAAGGATTTGAGGGTAGTGATGTAAATGAGATGACTGATCCAATAACACCACATTTAAGAGCTATAGATGGGGTATATCCATTTGATGAGTATTTTCCTAAGGCTGTTAAGGCAGGTGTTACAACAGTCATGACTGGGCCAGGAAGTGCAAATGTTATAGGTGGTCAATTTATAGCAATGAAGACATATGGAACAAACGTGGATAGAATGGTGGTGTTAGAACCAGCTGCTATGAAAATTGCTTTTGGAGAAAATCCTAAAAGAGTTTATAATGGTAAAAATAAAATGCCTATGACAAGAATGGCAACAGCTGCTTTGTTAAGGCAAACTTTAATTGAAGCTAAAAATTATAAGTTAAAAAAGGAAAAGGCTTTGGAAAAGGGAGAACATTTTGATATCAATATAAAAATGGAATCTTTGATTCCTGTAATAGATAAAAAAATGGTATTAAAGGCTCATTGTCATAGAGCTGATGATATATTAACAGCAATAAGAGTCGCTAAAGAATTTGATGTGAATTTAACCCTTGATCATTGTACAGAAGGGCATTTAATCACTGAATATATAAAAGAGGCTAAAGTACCAGCGATAGTTGGTCCAACTATGAGTTTTAATTCTAAGATAGAGCTTATTAATAAATCTTTTACTACACCATCAACTTTGATTAAAGCTGGAATTAAAGTTGCAATAATGACAGATCATCCAGTTATAGAAATTCAATATCTTCCTATATGTGCTGGACTTGCAGCTAAGGAAGGGGATATTACATTTGAGGAAGCACTATCAACAATAACTATTAATGCAGCAGAGATATTAGGGGTTGATGATAGAATAGGATCCATAGAAATAGGAAAAGATGCTGATATTGTTATATTAGATGGAAGTCCATTTGACTTAACTTCCAATACGCTTTATACAATAATAAATGGAGAAATAGTATATAGACAAACTAAATAAAATATTTTATAGCGGCTTAGTTCATAAAATAAAAGAACTAAGCTGTATTTTTTAAATACATTACTTGAATTAATACACTAACCATGGATATAATTATCTTTGAGACTATTTAGAAATAGGTGAAGAAAATATGAAGACATTAATTTTAGCTGAAAAGCCATCTGTTGGTAGAAATATAGCAGATGCTTTAAAATGTAAGACAAGACATGATGGATATTTAGAAGGAGAAAATCATATTATAACTTGGGCATTTGGACATTTACTAACTTTATATGATTGTAAAGATTATGATAAGTCTATGGAAAAATGGGATATTAATAAATTTCCATACATACCACAACATTTTAAATACAAGGTAAAAACTCAGGGAGGATATAATTCAAAAATAGATACTGGAGCTAAAAAACAGTTAAACATTATAAAATCGTTAATTGATAGAAATGATGTTGATAGAATAATAACAGCTACAGACTTTGATAGAGAAGGAGAACTTATTTCAACGCTGATATATCAGTACATAAATGTTGAAAAACCAGTTTATAGAATACTTATAAATGAGTGGACTGAAGACGAAATAAGAAGAGGACTTAATAAACTCAAAACAAATGATGAAATGCTTAATTTACAATCTGCTGGTATTTCTAGACAATGGCTAGATTGGGTTATAGGAATAAATTTTACAACTGTTTCAACACTGAAATATGCTAGAGGAAAAGGAAATGTGCTTAACGTAGGTAGAGTCTTAATGCCTACTTTAAAGATGGTTTATGATAGAGAAATGGAAATAGAAAAATTTAATTCTCAAAAATATTATGAGCTTTATGTAAATTTCAAAGCTAAAAATGGAAAGTATAAAGGAAAGTTTTTTCATGATAAATTAGAAAAATTCCCTAAAAGAGAAAGTGTAGAAAAGTTGAAAAATGAGATTGATGGGAAAGATGGAACTGTTATTTCTATAGATGAAGAAAATAAGAAGGAAATTCCACCAGTATTATTTAATATGACTAATCTTCAAGGCTATATGACATCAAAGCATAAAGGATGGACAGCAGACAAGGCTTTAAAGGTAGCACAAAGCCTTTATGAAAAAAAGCTTATAACATATCCTAGAACTTCAAGTACGGCATTAGAAGAAAGCTTAAAGGATAAAGCAAAGAAAGTTTTAGATGTCCATAAAAAGGGGCTAAGTTGTGAAAAAGAAATTATTTTTTCAGAAAGCAAAAGAATATTTAATAATGACAAAGTAGAGAGCCATAGTGCAATAATTCCAACTTATATAATTCCAAGGGTTTTAACTCCTGACGAGCAAAAATTATATGATGCAATAAAGGAAAGATTCCTAGTGCAATTTATGGAGGCTGCGGAATTTAAGGTAACTGAGGTTATAACTATGATTAAAGGCGAAAAATTTGATAGACTTTTTAAGACAAAAGGAAAAGTTATGGTCAAAGAGGGATATTTAAAGCTTTCTTCAGATAAGAAAAAAAAGGATGAAATACTAATTTCATTAGATAAGGATGAAACTGTTAAGAATATATCTTCAAAGATAGAAGAAAAATCTACTAAACCTCCAGCACACCACACGGAAAAAACTTTGCTAAAGGCTATGGAGACATGTGGTAAAAACAGGAGCTCTAGAGATGAGGATGATAAAGAGGAAGAAGCATCAATGGAGGTTCTTAAAGGATATTCCATAGGGACGGCAGCAACAAGGGCTGAGATAATAAAAAAATTAAAGGATACAAAATATATAAAAACACAAGGTAAATCACTTTTGATAACAGAAAAGGGTAAAAAATTAGTTGAAATATTCCCTATAAAAGAGTTATTAGATACAGACTACACAGGTAGGATGGAAAAGGCTTTATATGACATAGAAAAGGGAAAATTAGATCAGAAAACTTTTTTAGATTATATATTTAAATTCACATTCAATGGGGTGCAAAAAATAAAAAGAGATAGATTTATAACTATTGGAGTTTCTGAAAATATAAAAAATGAGACAAAGCAGAGTTAACGTGCTTTGTCTCTTTTTTTATTGTATAGAAAGTTATACAAATTTTTAATCCTAAAATGCTGATTAAACCTAAAGTTAAAGGGCTTTTGAATTGAAAATTGAGAATTTACAATTGACAATGTTGGATGAAATCTTCTTAATAAGATTTCTAAAATAAAAAAATCTTATTAAAGAAAATCTGTGATTTTCAACAACACTTTGTAACTTGTCACTAAGAGTGGTTTAGCCACTCTTTAATAAAAGTGTAGTATACTGTTTAAAATCTTTACAATTAGAGGGGCTAAGAATACAGTGAATAAACCAGCTATACCAATAGATAAGCTACTCATAGCACCCTCTACTTCACCAAGTTCTAGAGCTTTAGTTGTACCAACAGCATGAGATGCTGTTCCAAGAGAAACTCCAATAGATAACTTGTCTTTAATTTTAACTGTTTTACAAATAGTTGGACCCATTATAGCACCAAGTATTCCAGTAATAATTATAGATACAACTGTTATAGGTGAAATACCGCCTAATTGTTTACTTACTTCTACACCTATAGGTACTGTAACTGATTTAGGTGATAAAGATTTTATAATATTAGCATCAAGTCCTATAAAGTAAGAAATTAATACTATGCTTATGATACCAACAATTGAACCAACTAATATTCCAACAATTATAGGCAAAGCATTAGCTTTTAATAAATCTAATTGCTTATAAAGAGGAACAGCTAATATAACTGTAGCAGGTCCGAGAAAAAATGCAATAAGTTGACCACCTTGGTCATAACTTTGAAAGTCTATATGAAATATTAATAATAGACCTACTATAAAAGTTATGCTAATCAATAAAGGATTAAATATGGGGTTTTTAAACTTTTTGTATAAAAACATACCTAATTCAAAAGCTAGTAAGGATATTAAGATACCAAACAAAGGGGAAGAAATTACTTCATTCATTATTTTATCTCCTTTCTATTTTGAATTTTTTTTAGTAAATCAATAGTTTTTCCGGTACATACCATTACTATTATTGTACTTAAGAAGCAAACTATTAAAATTTTATACCATGTATATCTAAGAACATCTAGAGAAGTAATAAGTCCTACTCCTGCTGGTATAAAAAAGAATGCTAAATGATCTAATAAAAATGTACTTATACTTTCAATATGTTCAAGTTTTACAAATTCAAAGCATAATAATAGTAATAATAGTAACATTCCAATTATGTTACCTGGAACTGGGAGATGAAAGCCTTTTGACAATAACTCTCCTACAAAAAAAATTGATAAAATAATTAATGATTCTCTTAAAAGTTTCATTAGAACTCACCTCTATAATAACTTTATCACGAATTTTATAGAAAAGGACCCTTTTAAGAAAATTCTAAAAATAACTATGAATTATTTAAACAATATTCGTTAGACACTAATTTTAAGCAATGGTATAATATTAAAAAGATTCAAAAAGTTTTGAGAAAAAAGGAGAGGGTTTCATCATGAAGAACTATGGCTTTGTTGACAAAAATTTAAATGAAAGCCCAATGAATTTATTAAGTACTGACGTAAGTGGTAATATTTGTGGAGAATTTGTTGAGTTTACTATACATCAAGTTTATGAAAATATAGGAGAAAACTCTATAGAAGGTGTTTATACATTCCCAATACCAGATACAGGAGTTATAACAGGATTTAAGGCTAATTTAGGAGGTAGAACTTTAAGTGCAATAATTGAGGAAAAGCATGAGGCAAGTAAAATATTAAAGAACTTTAATGAAAGAGAATTAAATAAATTAAGTATAGAGGAAGAAGATAATATATATAAGATTACAATAGGAAATATACTTACAAATGAAAAAATACAAATAGATATATCATATATGGATCAACTTCTATTTGAAGACAATGAATATAATCTTACAATACCATTTATAGAAAGTCCTAGGGCAATGAATTTTGACGATATAAATGAAGAAGTAGATCTAATAAATTGTGAGACAACTTTAAACTTGTTAATAGAAACATTTAATGCTGTAAATATATATTCTCCAAGTCATAATATACAGGTTGATTATGATACGCCTACATTATGTAAGGTGTCCTTAGTTAAAAATGAAACGTTGGATAGGGATTTAGAGATATGTATAAAAGAAGATAAAAATAAAGGGTTTTACGGAATGTATTATTCATTCCCTAAACACGAATGTGATGAGACCATTATTTATTTAAAATTATATCCTAAGTTAGATAAAAATTTTAAGGCGGAAAACAAAAACTATGTATTTTTATTAGATACATCAAAATCAATGAGAGGAGAAAAACTAGAAGAGGCTAAGAGTTCATTGGAACTTTGTCTTAGAAACTTAAGGCAAGGAGATACATTTAATATAGTGGCATTCAATAATAAACTCAAAATGTTTTCTAGGGATGGTAATGTAGATTTTAATAATGATAATTTAAAAGAAGCTTCTCAATGGATAAAGTCACTTACATTTGGTAGAGGATCAGACATATATGAAGCTCTAAGATGGACTATAGAAAAAAGTAGCAAGGAAGCACCTTACACAATATTATTATTTACGGATGATTTAGTTGAAGAGGAAAATGAAATAATAGATTATGTTAAGGAAAATATAGGAGAAAATAGAATTTTCCCATTTGGAATAGATACTTCAGTAAATAGCTATTTTATAAACAAATTAGCAACTGTTGGGTATGGAAAAGCTGATTTTATATATCCAGGGGAAGTATTTGAAGATATGGTATTGAGGCAATTCAATAGAATAAATAGGCCACAGGTAGATGTGAGGGAAATTAAGTGGGGAAGTGATATGGAGGTTATAAGAACGTATCCGAGAACCATAGAGTATATTTACGATAGGGAATTATTTAGTGTATTCTGTAGGGTAAAAGGAGACATAAATGGGCCAGTAACCATAAAAGGATATGTTGGAGAGGAAAGTTTTGAGCAATCAATATTTTTAGAAAACTTTGAGCTTAATGATAATGCATATCTTATAGAAAAGATATGGAGCAGAAAAAGAATCGAATCAATCCAAGAAAGAATGCTTGGAGAAAGAGGAAACATTAAGGAAGCTATGAGAAATAAGGTTATAGAGCTTTCTAAAGAGTTTGAAATATTAAGCAATGAAACAACTTTTGTAATGCTAGAACAAATAGAGGATCCTATACTTGGTATAGCTATGAGAAGACTAATACCTATAGAAATTACTGATGAAATAATGTTTAATTTAAGTTATGCATATTTCTTAGATTCACCATCATTCCTTTATAAGGTTAAAAACAATAAACATATAAAGAATAAAAATAAAATAAATAATTTATACAAATACAGCAGAGAACAGTTAATGAGGCTTATAGCAAAGCATCAAGGAGCCGATGGAGCATTTGGAGATTCCATGGAAATTACATTGAAAAGTACAATTGCATTACTGATAGGAAGAGAAGATGCAACTTTATATATTAATCAAATAAATAAAGCTATAGATTACATGGTTAATTATATAAATGTTGAAAAAAATTTAAATGAAAAAGAAACTTTATTATATTTATTGTGTCTTCAACTTATTGATATTAAAGATGTTGCAAATGATGAAAATGAAATATATTTAGAAAAGTCTTTAGATTATATAAAGGATATCATAGAGAATAATGAATATATATCTAATGCATATTTGCATGAAGAACAAGATTTAAGCGATATAAAGAAATCTATTAGTTTTATGTTAGCGCTTCATGATTATCAATCTAAGGCTATTGAAGAAATAGAAAAATCATTAGATGATGAGGACTTAAATGAAATTTGTAATATAGCAATCCTAGAAGCTAGATAAAAAATATCCTCTTGAATTTATATTCAAGAGGATATTTTTGTGAATAAATTTAAAACTAAGGCACAGTTAATTGATCATCACAATTTAACTCATTTTTTTCTAATTGAAGATTTGTTAGCTCATCTTTGATTGTTTCTTTAGACAATCCAGTTAAAAGTGAATCAGGGCATTTTAATGCTCTTTTAAACAATCTTTCAGCACTTTCCAAGTCACCTTCTTCTTTATGAATTAAACCATAATAATAATAAGGTTCACTAAAAGATAAAGGACTTTGAGTTAGCTCATAATAAATTTTTTTAGCTTTTTCAAGATCTCCTAAGAAGTAATAACTTTCAGCAACATTATCATTAATTATTGAACTAGATGAATCATACTCTAGTGCTTCAAGGTTAAATTTAAGAGCTTTTTCATAATCGCCAGAAAGAATTAACAAGTAACCAAGGCCTTCATATAAAGTAATACTTTTATTCTCTTTATAAAGTTCTTCTAATATATTTATAGATTCATCTAAATTATTTTTTTTCCAATTAAGTAAAGCTAGAGTTATTCTAGCATTTAGATTATCTTTAGAAGCTAATGTGAATTTTGAAGCCATATTTAACATTTTCTCGCAATCATCTAGCTTACCTTCAATAAGTAAAAGATAGGCATAACTTACATAAACTCTAGGCTTACAGAATTTTGAGTTTGATGCTTTTTCAAAATATTGTAATGCATCTTCTTTATTTCCATTATCATAAAGCTTTCTTCCTTTTAAAGTGTAAAAAAGATATCGTCTAGTTATTAATTTATAAAGAAAATATCCCAATAAAGCAAATTTAGCTAAAAAAGGATTTATAATTGATAAACCCACAAATCCTATTAAGATAGCTAAAATTTCTATCACTATAGATTTCATAACAATATACCCCCAATAATTTAAGTTGAAAATACAAATGACATTTTACTAATTTATAATACATTATACAATGAAGTTCACTTTTGTTAAAGTGAAAAGTTGAAATATTTAGAAAATTAAGCAATAATTTAACTATTGATATAATCTATAGAAAATGAATTGTTTATAGACTATAATAATAGATATGTGATTCTCAGGATTATAGTAATTTTTTATAAGCTTTATAGGGGTTTATTAGCTTTTAGAGAAGTTTTAATGAGGTAATAGGTTATATAGATAATTATTGGGAGGATGTTAATGAAAATATTACATATTATATCACAAAAACCTAGTGATACAGGAAGTGGGCTTTACATAAGAAATTTGATTAAGGAATTTAAAAAAAGAGGACATAAACAAAGTATTTTATGTGGTGTAGAAAATTTAAATGAATCAGAACTAGGAATTGATGAAGTAAAATCATATCCTGTTATATTTAATACAAAAAAATTGCCATTTAATATTGTTGGTATGAGTGATGTTATGCCATACAATAGCACTAGATATAGAGATTTAGATAAGGATATGCTGTATAAGTTTAAATGCGAATTTGAAAATACTATAGTACAGGCTATAAATGAATTCAAACCAGATGTAATATTGTGTAATCATTTATACTTAGTTACTGCATTGACAGTGGATATTGCTAAAAAAATTAAAGTATACGGTATATGTCATGGCACTGATTTAAGGCAATTAAAAAGTCATAATTTAGAGAAGAAATTTATAATGAATAATCTAAAAAAATTAAGCGGAGTATTCGTATTACATAATGATCAAAAAGAGGATTTAATTAAAAACTTTAATATTGATAAGGAAAAGATAATAGTTTCAGGCATTGGATATGATGATAGTATATTTTACAATAAAAACTTAAAAAAGAGTAAAAAAATAAATATAGTTTATACAGGAAAGTTATGTTACTCAAAAGGTGTTAGATGTTTAATTAATGCTTATAGTTCATTAGAACTTAATAAAAATGAAGTCTGTCTTAATATAATTGGCGATGGATGTAATGAGGAGAAAAAGCATATTATTAAATTAGCAGAAAAGAGTCAGTTAACTATTAATTTTTTAGGTAGATTAACACAACATCAATTAAGTCATGTATATAATAAAAGTCATATCTTTGTTTTACCATCATTTTATGAAGGGTTGCCACTAGTTTTAGTTGAAGCGTTATCATCTGGAATGTACGTAATATCATCTGAACTTAATGGAGTTAAAAATTGGTTTGGAGATAATATAAATAACTCAGGAAGGATAGAGTATGTAGAGCTTCCTAAAATGAAAAGTTTAGATGAACCATGTGAGAGTGGTATTGAGGAATATGAAGATAGGCTAAAGAAGAGTATAATAAAAACAATTAGTAAGGTGAAAAATAGTAAGGATTATAATGAAATTGATACACAGGAACTAACATGGTCAGGGTTAAGTAAGGTAATAGAAAAAAACATAGATTTATAAGAGCTAGACTAATAGAATGTATTAAAAAAACAACCTCAACTTGTGACTTAAAGAATGGCATAGCCACTTTATTATAGGAGGAGAAATTATGATTTTTGAAGCATGTGTTGGAAATTATAAAGAGGGGAAAAAGGCTGAAGAATTAGGGGCTAATAGGATAGAATTATGCGATAATTTAGACCAAGGTGGAACAACACCTGGATATGGAACAATATTTATGTCTAAGCAAAAAATTAATATCCCTATAATGGTTATAATTAGACCTAGAGGTGGAAATTTTATTTATAGCAAAGATGAAATAGAAATAATGAAAAAAGATATAAAAATATGCAAAGATTTAGGCGTTTATGGAGTTGTATTAGGAGTTTTAAATGAAGATAACACATTAAATAAAGAAATACTAAAAGAACTTGTTGAGGAATCTAAACCATTAAAGCTTACTTTTCATATGGCATTTGATGAAATAGAAGATAAATTTACCGCATTAGAGGACATTATAGATTTAGGGTTTAATAGAATATTAACCAAAGGTTGTAGTACTAATGCTTTAGATGGAAAAGAAAAAATCAAAGAGCTTATTGCAAAAGCTAATAATAGGATACTAATACTTCCAGGGGGCGGATTAAATAAAGATAATTATAAAGAATTTTCTTTATTTACAGGCGCTGTTGAAGTACATGGAACAAAAATAAGAGGGAACTTAAAGAATTAATAAATATATATTAGGCACATTAAAGAAAATAACAAGTCCAAGATGCCATGTATATTTTGTGAATGTGCCTTAAGTTATAAAAGAGATATTTTTTTACCTAAAGATTAAAGGTATAAAAATATCTCTTTTATTATTTTACCAGGAAATTATAAAATTTAAAATCTGTGGTTTTCAACCTGAACTTATCCTTGTAAACTTGTCACTTGAAAATGACGTAGCCACTTTTTTTACATGAATACATAATGAAGTAATATTAGGAGATAATAAAAATGGTATATAAAGAAGGGAGTAATTTAAATGGAAAATAAAACATTAAATATAGTAACAAAAATTTTAGTTTGTATATGTATAAGCTTTTTTACAATAAGTTGTTTTTATGAGCAATATGCATATGGAGAAGAGGGGAATAAAGAAAGTGGAAAGATTGCTATAGTTATAGATGATTTTGGATATGAAGGTGAAGGAACAAATGATATGCTAGATCTTAAAATACCTATTACAGCAGCTATTATTCCATTTACAGAACATTCATCGTATGAGGCGAAATTAGCTGCAGCTAAAGGTAAGGAAGTGATAATTCATATGCCTATGGAGCCAGACAAAGGAAAAGCTAGTTGGTTAGGTAAAAAGCCACTAATGACGGGATTAAGCAATGAAGAAGTGGATAAAAGAGTAAGAGAGGCTATAGAAGAAATACCAGAGGCTAAAGGAATGAATAATCATATGGGGTCTAAAGTAATGAGAGATGATAAAATACTAATGCCAGTTTTTAAAGTATTAAAAGAAAAAGAAATGTTTTTCTTAGATTCTAAGACTACTATGAATTCAAAGGGAGAAGCGCTGTGTAAAGAGTTAGGAGTTCCGTACTATGGAAGAGATGTATTTTTAGATCACGTTCACAGTCAACAAAATGTTGAAAATGAGCTAGAAAAAGCAGCTGATATAGCAAAAGAAAAAGGATATGCTATTGTTATAGGACATGTGGGTGGTCAAGGGGGTAAAATAACAGTAAATGGAATAAAAAACAAAATGCATAAATTGGAAAATAAAGGAATAGAGTTCGTATTTTTATCACAATTAAAATCAGAATAATATAGAGGTCTAAAATAAATTCTAAATAAAGTAAATTATTATCTTATTAAAAAATATAATGAGAACAATTAAAAGACATTAAATTAGGCATCTAAAAAAATAATAGGCCATAGATTCAAAGAATGTTGGTCCATTATTTTTTGAAGATGCCTTAAGGTGTTTTTAACTCAATTTCATGTATTTTAAGCTTTAAAATGGAATTTTAAATTATAGTTTAGACAGAAAATCTTAGTTAAACAACTAAGGATAAAAATAAGTGTGCTTAGGAATTAAGGATATTATGATATAATATAGATAAAATATAAAAAGATTAATTTGTTTATATAGGGAAGGGGAACACTCATGATAAAGGCAGTTTTATTTGATTTGGATGGGACACTAATAGATACAAATAGGTTAATAGCAGAAAGTTTTAAATATGCATTTAAAAAAGAGCTAAATGAAGACAAAACAGATGAAGAAGTTAGTAAGTTTTTTGGACAACCATTAAGAGATTCATTTATAAATTTAGGCGAAGAGTTATGTGAAAAAATGATAGTAACTTATAGAGATTATAATGAAGAAATACATGATACCATGTGTAATGAGTTTAATGGAGTTACAGAAACTTTAGAAAAATTAAAAAGCAATGGATTCAAATTAGCTATTGTTACATCAAAAAGAAGAGCTCTAGCGGAAAGAGGAATGAAGATAAATAATATCTTAGAATATTTTGATGCAATAATAACACCAGAGGATACAAGTGATCATAAGCCTAAGCCTGGTCCAGTATTAAAGGCATGTGAAGTCCTTGAAGTTGAACCTAAAGAAGCTTTAATGGTTGGAGATAGTAATTTTGATTTAATGTCTGGAAAAAGTGCAGGTGCAAAAACTTGTGGGGTAAATTACACAGCTATTCCAATTGAACTCTTAAAAGAGTGTAAGGCAGATTATTATATAGATAATATAGAGGATTTATTACATATAGTTTAAGAAATAAGTTTTTAGTGAGAATTGTGTTTTCAATTGAAGGTTGAAAGTGAGAGCTTGATTGAGTGACAAGAGACAAGTGACAAGTGACAAGTTAAGGATGAAATTTTTTGAAAACCTGTGGTTTTTAGCAATAACTTTCAACTTTACACTCTCAATTTTCAACCATAATTGTCAATCGTCAATCTTCAATTGTCAATTAAAACATGAGAGGAGTATAAGGATGAGTAAAAGAAATTTTAAAGGTAGCGTTGTTTTGAATCCAGTTCCAGTAGTGCTTATAACAAGCAAAAATAAAGATGAGAAAGTAAATGTATTTACAGTTGCTTGGGCAGGGACAATTTGTACTAAGCCGCCTATGTTGAGTATATCTGTAAGACCAGAAAGATTATCATATGAATACATAAAAGAAAGTGGAGAGTTTGTTGTAAATCTTCCTACAGCATCTATGACAAAGGCCGTAGATTATTGTGGAGTTAGAAGTGGTAGAACTGTTGATAAGATATCAGAGATGAATTTTAATTTAGAGTATAATGATATTATAGGGGTTCCCTCTATAAAGGAGTGTCCTGTAAATATACAATGTAAGGTTAGAGATATTATTCCATTAGGAACTCATGATTTAATATTGGCAGATGTGGTAGGATCAACAATAGATGAGGCTATAATAGATGAAAAAGGTAAAATACACTTTGAAAAAGGAAATTTAATATCATATTCTCATGGAGAATATTATCCATTAGTAAAGAAGGCTATAGGGTCTTTTGGATATTCTGTTAGAAAAAAAACTAGCACCAAAGAGGATGAAAAAAATAAAATTAACAAAAAGAATAAAAAGACTAAAGTAAAATATAAAAATAAAAAAGCAAATAAGTCTGTGTAACATTAACACAGACTTATTATTTTAATAATATCTTTTTCTTCTTCTTAGATTCTTTTTAATAAGCAATACAATAGTAGCTACTATTAATATAGCAACAACAGCACCTAATATAATGGAAATATATCCTATTATATTTGCTTTTGTTAATTCTGAGAAAGATTGATTGCAATAAGCATCATAAGTCTTTTCAGAATTTCTTTCTTTTACAGTTAAAGTAGCTATATTAGAGCCAAATTTAAGTTTCCAAGGGTTTAATGTTCCCTCTTTAACATCTATTTTAGTATCATTTTTATTTATATCATTTTCATATTGAGTTATGTCTTCCTTAACTAATACAGGAACCTCTAAAGTCTTTTCTTCTCCAAAAAATCTAAAAGATTTATACTTAACAGGTATTTTAGCAACTACAGTGTCTTTTGAGTAAGTTACTACCTTGTCAGCAGAGTAAGCATAATCTATTATAGCTTTCATATCTTTAAATACTTGGGTATCTTGTTGATCATATTCAGACTTTAAAACAACACCAGCCAAATGCCTTCCATTTCTTTCATAAATACCAACGAGAGATCTTCCGGCTTTTTCAGTGTATCCTGTTTTTCCACCAATACAACCATCAATGCCTAAATTTTTATTTCTATTATCAATTAAAGCTATTATATTGTTCTTAGTTTGAACTCTATCCTTTGCTAGAGACATAGTTTCTCTAACCCATGGATTATCATAAGCAGCTTTACTAAGAAGGGATAGGTCATAAGCTGTTGTATAATGATTGTCGTCATGTAATCCATTAGGAGTTACAAAATTAGAATTAGTCATTCCTATTTTTTTTGCTTCATCATTCATCATTTTAGCAAAGTTTTGAGAATTACCACCTATTGTATCTGCTATAGCATAAGCCCAATCATTAGCAGAATATAATAGAAGTGTTTTCATAGCATCAGATGCGGTCATAGAATCTCCAACTTGAATCTTTCCTTTAGCTATGTTTATATCTAAAGAATATTCAGGTTGCTTTTTAGCATCAGATGTAAACTTTATTTCATCTGATTTTTGTGCATTGTCAGCAAGGACAACACCTGTTAAAAGTTTTGTAATACTTGCTGGATACATCTTGTCGTCTGCATTTTTAGAATAAATAATTTCTCCTGTGTCAATATCCATTACAAGGGCAGATTTTCCAACTATATTTGGCGCCTTAGTCTCAGCCTTAACAGGTTGGATAAAAGGCGATGCTATAGTAATAGATAAAGATAGTGCGATTGCTGATAAAATTTTCTTCATACTCAAGATTCTTCTCTCCGTTCATTTTAAATTACAATAAAGTATATAATATAATAAATATACCATTATTATATTATTATAACAAGAAGTTAAAGCAACTAAATGTATAATCTTAAGAGTAGAGGTGATAAAAATGAAAGTTAAAAGTATAAATGAAGTTTTCAAAAAAAGAAAAGGAAAAATTTTGGGTGATTATAAAGAATTTGCAGTTATGATTTTAATTTGTAGAGAAAATAAAGAAGAATATATAATACTTGAAAAGAGAGCATTGACGCTTAGAAAGCAACCAGGAGACATATGTTTACCAGGTGGTAAGATAGAAAATAACGAGACACCCCTAGAGGGGGCCATTAGAGAAAGTTGTGAAGAACTAAATATAGAGAGAAAAGATATTGAATATGTTGGAGAAATGGATTATTTAGTAACGCCATATGGAAGCATAATGCATGTATTTGTTTCATATGTGAATTCCTATCCAAATAATTTTAATAAAGATGAAGTACATTCATTAATGAAAATACCTTTAAAATATTTTCTTAATAATGAACCACAAGTTTATACCATGAATATAGGACCTCTAAATTATGATGAGTTTCCATTTCATCTCATAGAGGGTGGAAAGGATTATAAATTCTCAGCTGGAACATTAAATCAATATTTTTATAGTTATAAAGAAAGTAATATTTGGGGATTTACAGCAAGAATAATAAAAAGTTTTATTGATTATATTAAAGAAAATGATATTGAATAAAAATTCTGAAAATTATATACTTATAGTAAGGCACATTCAAAAAAATAACAAGTCAGTATGCTAGTCTATTTTGTGTCATACTTCGTCAGAGATATTAGCCCATAGTTATGCTATGAACTAATATCACTTCCTTGTCTGACACAAAATATACATGGCATCTTTGAATTGGTATTTTCTTTCATGTGCCTAAATACTAATTATTTAGGAGGCCTTTATGAAGTTTAGCCAATTTAAATATGAAAGACCAGATATTTACATCTTAAAGGGGGATCTTAAAAAACTTATACAAGGGATTAAGGAAAGCAATTCTAAGGAAGAACAAATATCTTTAATAAAGCATATAAATTCAATTAGGAATGATATTGATACAATGATGAATGTATGTGATATAAGGCATACAATAAATACTCAAGACAAGTTTTATGAAGAGGAAAAAGAACATTTTGATAAAGTTCTACCAATTTATCAAGGGGTAATTTCAGAATTTTATAAAACTTTAATTAATTCAAAGTTTAAAAAAGAACTAGAAGATGAATTTGGAAGTCAACTTTTTAATATAGCTAATGCATCAGTAAAGGTTTTTTCAGAAGAAGTTATAGAAGATTTACAATTAGAAAATAAAATATCATCAGAATATACTAAGCTACTTGCTAGTGCTAATATACCTTTTATGGGAGAGGAAAGAAATTTAGCTGGAATGGTTCCCTTTCAAACAGATAAAAATAGAGAAACAAGAAAGTCTGCTAACGAAGCTAGATATAAATTTTTTAGTGATAATGAAGAAAAGCTAGACCAAATATATGGTGATTTAGTAAAAGTAAGAACTAAAATAGCTAAAAAATTAGGATACAAAAACTTTGTTGACCTTGCATATGACAGATTGTGCAGAAGTGATTACAATAAAGATATGGTTAAAGTTTTTAGAAATCAAGTTTTAGAAAACATAGTTCCAGTGAGTACAGAGCTATATAAGCGTCAAAAAGAAAGACTGAACTTAAATAGTTTAAAATATTATGATGAAAATTTTAAATTTTTAAGTGGCAATGCACTACCAAAAGGAGATGCCAATTGGATATTAAATAATGGCAAAAAGATGTATTCACAGCTTTCTAAAGAAACAGAAGAATTTTTTGATTTTATGCTAGAAAATGAATTATTAGACGTATTAAATAAAAAGGGAAAAGCTAGTGGGGGATATTGCACAGATATACCTAATCTTAAAGCACCATTTATCTTTGCAAATTTTAATGGAACATCTGGAGATGTAGATGTGTTAACTCATGAAGCTGGACATGCCTTCCAAGGATATTGTAGTAGGAATTTTGATATACCAGAATATTTATTTCCAACTTTAGAGGCATGTGAAATACATTCTATGAGTATGGAATTTTTCACTTGGCCATGGATGAAACTTTTCTTTGAGGAAGACGAAGAAAAGTACAAATTTGGACATATCTCATCAGCATTAACATTTATACCTTATGGAGTTAGTGTAGATGAATTCCAGCATTTTGTTTATGAAAATCCAGAAATAACACCAGACGAAAGAAAAAAAGCATGGAGAGATATAGAAAAAAAATATCTTCCACATAGAGATTACGAAGATAATGAGTTCTTAAATAAGGGAACATACTGGTATCAACAAGGGCATATTTTTGAATCACCATTTTATTATATAGATTATACATTAGCACAAATTTGTGCCCTTCAATTCTTTGAAAAGATGACTAAGAACAGAGAATGTGCATGGAATGACTATTTGAAATTGTGTTCTTTAGGTGGATCTAAAAGCTTTTTAAGTTTACTAAAAGATGCAAATTTAAAATCTCCATTTGAAAAAGGTACGTTAAAACCTGTAATGGATTGTGTTAAAAATTATTTGTCTAATGTAGATGATAAAAAATTATAGTAGTGAGTTTTATTAAAAGTCTAAAATGTAAAGCTATGAAAATAAATATTTTCATAGCTTTAATTTTTAGTTAGAGTTAGATTCTTCACTTAAGGAATTTTTATTCTTTTTTAGAAAATTAAGTTTAGTTTCACTTATTATAACAGAACAAAATATAGTTATTGATCCTATACCCATTAAAAGTGTAAAATTTTCTTTAAGAAAGATAAAGGATAGTATGCTTCCAAAAACACATTCTGTGGATAATATTATTGCAGCATGTGTTGAAGAAGTATATTTTTGAGCTATGTTTTGAAGTAAAAAGGCAATGAACGTACTAAATAAACCTAAATACAACAAAGCAAAAACACCTCTTGTTGTAAAATCAGTTGGAATAGGTTCAAAAAATATTGCAGTTATAGATGATAATAAGGCTGCAAATCCTAGCTGAAAGATTGTTAATATAATAGGATCAGTTTTTTCTGTATAGTATCCAACACTAACAATATGAGCAGCAAAAAATACGGCACATATAAGGGTTAATAAATCACCAGTATTTATTCCGCTTAAGCCATTTTCAAGGGTAAGTAAGGAAATCCCAAATAGGCATAATATAGCAGAACCAATAGAATAAATATCAGGCTTTTTCTTAGAAATACCCCAATATAAAAATGGAACTATAACCACATTTGTAGCTGTTAGAAAACCTTGTTTAGAAGCCTCTGTATATTGAAGTCCTACAGTTTGAGAACCAAAAGCAAGGAATAAAAATAAACCAACAACAAATCCATTTTTAAAATCCATTTTTGAAAATTCTTTTAACTTTTTATAAAAAACTATAGACATAAGAATAAACGCTAAAGAAAATCTTATTGTCATGATATAGAAAGGTTTTGCTACATTTAAAGACTCTTTTGATGCTACAAAACCAGCACCCCAAACTAGTGCAACTAATATTAATGAAAGGTCTGCATATAAACTTTTGTGTTTCAAAAAATATCCCCCTTTTTAAAAAAAATTCAAATATAATAACATTGTAAAAGCTTTTTTAATAATATTCAAATGATTTTAATTTTAACATACTATATGCTAGTAATTACCACAGTTAAAATCAGTTTTTCTGCACAAAATAAAGTAATAATAACTAAGGAGGAATTGCCATGAAAAGGAGTATTAAAAGTAAAATAATTCCAATTGTAATTGTATTTTTGTTTTTAATTGTATTTAGGAAATTTTCGGTAAATGCTTTAGAATATCCTGGCCAGTATCCCATGGCATTATGGACAGAAGGATATAAAGAAGAAATCGTAAAAAATGATGAAAATCAAAAGGTGATTTTTTTGACATTTGATGATGGTCCTTCAAAAAACAATACACCTAAAATACTAGATATACTTAATGAAAAAAATGTTAGAGCTACATTCTTTGTTATAGGTTATAAAGCTGAAGTAAATAAAGACATAGTTAGAAGCCTAAAAGAAAGTGGAATGAGCATATTACCGCATTCCTATACTCATGATTATAAAAGTATATATGCAAGTCCAGATAATTTTTTAAATGATTTAAATAAGTGTACAAAAGCAATAGAAGATGCAACGGGAGATGAACTCATATCTTTTTTAAGGTTTCCAGGAGGTTCAGATAATTTAGTGTGTAATGCTAATACATTAAACGAAATAAAAGAAAAAGTTAAAAATCAAGGTGTTTCATATATTGATTGGAATATTTGTTCTGAAGATGCAACGGCAAATATAGTTTCAAAATCAAAAATATTAGACAGTGTAAGGAATGAAGCTAAGGGAATAAAATACGGAGTTTTACTCATGCATGATGCAGAAGCAAAAGTTACAACAGTTGAAGCACTTCCAGAAATAATTGATGAATTCAAGAGTAGAGGATATATATTTAAAACATTTGATGAGATTACTGAATATGATATGGAAAAATTAAAAATGAATGGAGTTATAAATAGATAGACTTGGTAAGTTATAAGTGACAGGTTGGAGTGAATGGGTTAAGTCGCAAGATTATATGAAATGACTTTAACTTATGAAATCTAATGATTACAAGTTTATAAAGCGACAAGTTAAGAATAAATAATTGAAGATTACAGAATAAGTGAAAAGTATATAAAATTGAAAGTGGAATTATAATAAGAATTATATAAGTTAGTACTAAGAATAAGGTAAATACTGAAGGTGCAACAATATAAAAGCTATAAATGTATTAAAAAAATACATTTATAGCTTTTATTAAGTCACATTCAAATAAATAACTGTCAGTATGCTAGTTTACAAAATATCCGTCGCATCTTTGACTTGTTATTTATTTTTCATTGTTTTTATTTGAATTAATTATGTGTTGTTTTGCATTTGATTCAATAGAGTCATCTAAGGGTTCTAGAACAACATCATTGTATCTTTTGTTTAAAGATAAATTTAATAATCTATCTGCTAATTCAGGATTTTTAGATAGTAAAGATCCGTGGAAGTATGTACAAAAAGTATTTTTGTATATACAACCCTCTTTTTTATCTTCACCATTATTACCATAGCCTAAGATACAATTTCCTAATGGTTTTAGAGAATCACCTAGATAAGTTCTACCGGAATGATTTTCAAATCCTACATAAGTTTCATTAAACTCTTCATTAAATATAATTGTATTTCCTATAAATCTTTTATCACCAGCTTCTGAATATAAATCAAGTATATTTAGTCCATCAAGTTTTTCACCAGCTGGTGTTGAATAATGTTTGCCTAAAAGTTGGTATCCTCCACATATAGCTAAGAACACACCAGAATTCTCTATGTAATCTTTAATAGAATCCCTTTTAGTATCTATTAAATCTTTAGAAACAATAGATTGCTCATAGTCTTGACCACCACCAAAGAAGACTATGTCATATTTACTGCCATCAAATTCATCACCCATAGATATATTGTGAATATTTACAGTAATTCCTCTTTTTTCAGCTCTATATTTTAATATTAATATATTTCCTAAATCACCATAAACATTAAGTAAGTCAGGATATAAATGGCATATATTTAATTCCATTACATACACTCCTTTTTATTACCAAAGGTTTTTAATATATCCTTTAGTATGAAGATATTTTCTATAATTGATCATAGCAGTATAAGTTGCAAGAACATATACTTTTTTATTCTTACTTGACTTGATAGCATCTGTCATCTTATCATAATTATCACATAGTTTAAATTCATCATAATTTAAACCAGAAATCTTTAATCTAATAGCCATATCATAAAGTCTTATACCACCTATTGAAATATCATCGACATTTAAATTATTTAAATGTTCAAAGTTAACATCCCAAAGCCATGAGATATCTCTTCCATCGGCATAATTATCATTTAAGAAGAATGCAAGAGAAAGATTTTCTTTAGAAAAACATATAGTATCTAAAGCTTGATTATATCCAGCAGGGTTTTTAACTAAGAATATTTTAATTTCTTTATCATCAATATTTATAACTTCTTGTCTTCCAAAACTAGCACTTTGATTTTCAAGAGAGCTAACAATAGATTTTGTTCCAACTCCAAGTTCATGGGTTATGGAATAAGCACAAAGAGCATTATAAACATTATATATACCAGATTGGCTTAAATTAATTTCAGAGTTGTTTATAAGAACTTTAGAGCTATCCGGAGTGACTTCTAAAATTGAATTAACCATATACTTTAAAGTTTCTCTACGGTATCCACAATTATCGCAATAGAAATCACCTAAATGGTTATATGTAATAAAGTTATATTTATATGGAGCTTTACAGACTTTACAGAACTTTGCATCTGCATTTAAGTCAGCAGTTTTTGATGTATTAAGTGATTCATTAAATCCATAGTATATAATTTCATTTGGAACGTTTAGTTTTCCAAGTAAGGATTCATCACCATTAAGAATTAATTTGCTTTCAGGTACATTAACAACACCTTCCATGATTTTTTCAAGAGTTGTATATACCTCCCCATACCTATCTAGCTGATCTCTAAATAAATTAGTTATTGTTATGATATTTGGAGTTATATGCTTTGTAATAAATTTAACATTTGCTTCGTCAACTTCTATTACAGCAAATCTTTCTTTTTCATAAAAGAATTTATAATTGTCAGCAAAACAGGCAACTATACCAGGAAGCATGTTTGCACCAGTATTGTTTGTTATAACATCTAAGCCTTGTGACTTAAGGATATTATAAATCATGCTAGTAGTAGTAGTTTTACCGTTAGTTCCAGTAACTAATACTACCTTATATCCATTGCTTAAAGGCTTAAGTACATCTTTATCGATTTTTAAAGCAACTCTTCCAGGGAAATTACTTCCGCCCTTAAAAAGGTGTTTAGCTAAAAATAGTGTAATTTTTGCACTTATAATACTTATAAAAGATTTAATATTAATTTTGAACACCACCTTAATTTATAACTAGTCTACTTAAATTATATACAACAAAAAACAATAATAATCAATAGAATCCCAATACTACTATGGTGTTTATTTGGAGTTTTTGATAAAATTATTCTTATAATAGATAAATATATTATAGAAAAATACTTGGAAACGTTAAAATTAATGTTATTTAGTATTTTTGAATAGTAGAAGACATAATATATATTTTAATTAATAGTATCTTTATAATCAATGCATTTAGTGTTAAATAATTTATAATTATTCAAAAATAAAATGTACTAGGAGGAATTGCAATGTATCCAATTAAATTTGAAAATATTTATTATGATAAAATATGGGGTGGAAGAGACTTTGAATTGTTCAGAAATAACCTTCCAGAAGGTAAAATAGGTGAAAGTTGGGATATAGCTTGTCATCCTAATGGAACTGGCATAGTTAGTAATGGAGAATTTAAAGGAATGTCTTTTGATAAATTAATAGAAGTTAAAAGAGAAGAACTTTTAGGAACTGAAATAAAAAAAGATAGATTTCCATTATTATTAAAACTTATAAATGCACAAGATAAGCTTTCAGTACAAGTTCATCCAGATGATGAGTATGGATTAAAAGTTGAGAACGACCTTGGAAAAACAGAAGCTTGGTATGTTGTTGAAGCTTTTGAAGGAGCAAACCTAGTGGTAGGAACTAAAAATTGTACAAGAGAGCAATTTGTAAAAGCAATAGAAACAGGGAGTTTTGATGATTACTTAAACAAAATACCAGTAAAAAAAGGAGAAGTGTATTTTGTTAAAAGCGGGCTGGTTCATGCTATAGGAGAAGGCGTAATTATAGCAGAAATACAACAAAACTCAGATACAACATATAGGGTATATGATTATAATAGAGGAAGAGAGATACATGTTGAAAAGGCTCTTGATGTTATAGATTTTTCTTTAAATGGAGAAAGAAGTACAGGAATTAAAATAGAAAAAAGTAACTATGATAAAACAATACATGCAGTATGCAAACATTTTTCATTAGAAGAGTATGATATACATGGAATATTAAATGAAGAAAGCGATGAAGAGAGATTTTATATATTTACATGTGTAGAAGGAAGTGGAGAAGTTACTTATAAAAATGGAAAAGAAAGCATAAATAAAGGAGATAGTATATTAATACCAGCTACACTGGGAAAGTATAGTATAAGCGGAAACTTAAAAGTATTGAAAAGTTATGTTCCCAATATAGAAAAAGTACAAAGTACAATTATGAGTGAAGTTTTAAAATAAAAGTGAAATGTATAAATATTAGTAAACTATAAAAAGAGAACTTATTTAAGTTACAAGTTGCAAGTTAATGATATTTTTCTTAATGTTGTTAGGAAAAACTTGAAATTAACCACAATTCTTAATCTTTCATTAAAACGTGGCAAATTATATAAGGAAAAGTGAGGTTTAATCATTAGCAAAATATCTGACGAACACTACTGTGTGCTGTTGGGTATTTTGCGTTGATTAGACCTCTTTTTGTATTGAGGCATTTTCAAAAAAGAATAGATCAGCATTCTTGTATATTTGGACTATTATTTTTTAGATACCTCAGATGAATTTCTACACAAAAAAAGTACTTATATTCTGCAAATATACTTTTGGATTAATTCATAAATTTGTAGAAAAATATAAATTATTAAGTATATAATGTATAGATTTTATAAGTTTATACAAAAAAACTCTTAATTTTAATTAGTGCCATATTATGCAGTCTAAAAACTTTACAATAAAAAGAAAAAGTATATAATATATATTATAAGGGTAAATAGAGTATGCTAAATAAAAATATATAATAAGTAATGACAGACAACAATTAACAATATACATATACTATATAAAAATAACGTTTAAAATTCAATTGTCTAACATTTTAAAATAATAAAGAAGATAATATTTCTTAGGGGGATTAATTATGTATTCAGATTTAGGTTATTTAAAAATAAATTGTAAATGTATCCATACTAATTTATCTGAAAATAAATTGGTTACAAAGGCATTAGAAAATGGAGAAGGTATGCTTGCAAACAATGGAGCGTTAGTAATTAATACAGGCAAATATACAGGCAGATCTCCAAAAGATAGATTTATAGTTGAGGATGATATAACTAGAGAAAAAGTTAATTGGGGAAGTGTAAATTTAAAAACAGATAATAAAACATTTGATATTTTATATAATAAAGTTACAGAATACTTAAGAGATAAGGAATTATATGTATTTAATGGACATGTAGGTGCTGATGAAAATTATTCTTTACCAATAAAAGTAGTGTGTGAGTATGCATCACAAGCATTATTTTCAAGTAGAATGTTCATAAGAACAGAAAATTTACCAAAAGAATTTCAACCAGAATTTACTGTTATTTCAGCACCAGGATTTAAGGCTAAGGGTATAGAAGACGGAATAAATTCAGAGGCTTTTATATTAGTTGATTTCACAAAAAAAATTGTTTTAATAGGTGGAACGCAATATTCAGGGGAAATAAAGAAGTCAATGTTCTCTGTTATGAACTTTTTGCTACCAATAAAAGGAGTATTTCCTATGCACTGTTCTGCTAATGTAGGGGAAAAAGATGATGTAGCAATATTCTTCGGATTATCTGGAACAGGAAAAACAACTCTTTCAACAGATCCAAATAGAAGACTTATAGGTGATGATGAACATGGTTGGCATGACAATGGAGTTTTTAATTTTGAAGGAGGTTGTTATGCAAAGACTATAAATTTAGATCCAAGCAAGGAAAAAGATATTTATAATGCAATAAAATTTGGATCATTACTTGAAAATGTTATTATAAATGAAAATGGAGATCCAGATTATGATGATGGCTCTCTTACAGAAAATACAAGATCTGCATATCCAATATACCACATAGATAATATAAAAGAGGATGAAAAGGCAGGTAACCCTGATACTGTAATATTTTTAACAGCAGATGCTTTCGGTGTATTACCACCAGTATCTAAGTTAACTAAGGAAGGTGCAATGTATCACTTTATGTCAGGGTATACAAGTAAGCTTGCAGGAACAGAAAGAGGAATAAAAGAACCTCAAGCTACATTTTCAGCATGTTTTGGAGAACCATTTATGCTTATGAATCCAACAGTGTATGCCAAGCTATTAGGAGAAAGAATTGAGAAAAATAATGTAGATGTATATTTAATTAATACTGGATGGATAGGTGGATCTTACGGAGTTGGATCTAGGATTAAACTATCGTATACAAGATCTATGGTAACAGCTGCCATAGAAGGTAGATTTAAAAACACACAATGGATTACTCACCCAATATTTAATGTTCTAATGCCAGAACAATGTAGTGGAGTGCCAAGTGAAATATTAAATCCTGAAAATTTATGGGAAGATAAAAATAAATATAAGGAAAGTGCTTTAGAACTTGCTAAGAAGTTTAATGAAAACTTTAAAAAGTTTTCAGATGTACCAAGCGAAATAGTTAATGCAGCACCGAAATTTTAGTACTATATTTATTTAAGGCACATTCAAGAAATAACAAGTCAGTGTGCTAGTATATTTGACTTATTACTTTCTTTCATGTGCATAATATTGAAATTTATATAAAAAGTATTTGCTATATATGTTTATATGGTAAATGCTTTTTGTTATATAAGAAGAATATGTAAATTGTAAGTTTTCATATTGATTATTTTTTAACAAAACAATATACTTAAATAGTAATTATCTTTAACCTAATAAGTTAGAGTATTAGCAATGATTGCGATCTGATAAAAGTTAATAATGTAAGATAGAGGTATGAAAGTGTTTCTTTCATTTAAAAGGGAATCAAGTTAAAATCTTGAACGGTCCCGCCGCTGTAATGGGGAGTAATCTAGGTTTATATCCACTGGTATATTACTGGGAAGGAAATAGATAACGATGAACCAGAGTCAGAAGACCTGCCTTTATTAATGCACCATTAACTCTACGAGTGATAGGGGGTGTTAACGAATATATGTTGTAAAGTAGTATTTACATGTTTTTTGTGTGCTCATATACAATATTTTATTTAGTTAACTTGGCCCCTCTTAATTTTAAAGAGGGGCTTTATTATTTTTAAGGAGGGGTTTTATGATTAAAAGATTTGATAATATCAATTTCAAAAAAAGTATAAAAGAAATTATTTTTATCAATGTGGGAATGGCGCTTGTTGTCTGTGGGATGTATTTTTTCTTAATGCCTAATAATTTAGCCACAGGTGGTGCTAATGGACTAGCAATTGTGATAAATAGATTTATTCCTAGTTTTCCAGTAGGCGTGATAATGCTGATGATAAATGGAATCTTATTTATAATAGCATTTTTAGCCATAGGCAAGGCTTTTGGAGCAAAAACAATATATGCAAGTCTCGGAGTTTCATTTATGATTTTTATTCTTGAAAAAGTAATTCCTATAACTAAACCTCTTACTGGGGAAATTTTTTTGGAATTGATTTTTGGAATTTTAATATCAGGTGTTGGAATGGCAATAGTATTTAATCAAAATGCATCTACGGGTGGAACAGATATATTAGCTAAAATATTAAATAAATTTTTTCATATAGATTTAGGTAAAGGTGTATTGATATGTGATTTATGCATTACAATAATGGCTATAGTTGCTTTTGGGCTTAAATTGTCTATGTATGCTATGTTAGGAGTTATTATTAATGGATTTCTTATAGATGCACTTCTTGAAAAAATCAATATGTATAAAGAAGTTACAATAATAAGCCAAGAATATGAAAAGATACGAAAATATATAATAACTGAACTAGAGAGAGGGTCTACGATTTATAGTGCAAAGGGTGGATTTTCTAATAATACTAAAAATGTAATAGTAGTGGTTATCAAGAAGAGAGATTTTCCTAGATTGAACAAATATGTATATTCAATAGATAATGATGCTTTTATAACTGTTAGTAATGTGCACGAAATTTTTGGAGAAGGTTTCAGAAAAATTTCATGCTAGTATCTGAAGAAAAGTCAGAATAATAAAAAAATGCGAGGGATAACAAGTATGAATGAGAGTGAACTTTACAATGAGCATTATAATAATTTTGGAAAAATGAATATTTTAGATAATAAGGTTATGAAAGATAAGCTTTATGATATAAGTAATATGGTTGTTGAGGATAGAGAGATGCTTAATATATTAAAAATGGCAACTAAGGTTTCTAAGGTTGATACTACAGTTTTAATATTAGGGGAAACCGGTGTTGGAAAAGAAGGAATTGCTAAATATATTCATTGCAATAGTAATAGAAAAAATAATCCTTTTATAACTATAAATTGTGGTGCTATACCAGAAAATTTAATAGAATCAGAACTATTTGGGTATGAAAGTGGAGCATTTACGGGAGCTAATAAAGGCGGGAAAATGGGATTATTTCAATTAGCCCATGGAGGTACTATATTTTTAGATGAAGTTGGGGAATTACCACTAGAGGTTCAAGTAAAACTTTTAAGAGTCTTACAAGAACATCAAATAGAAAGGGTTGGATCAATAAATAGTATAAAGGTAGACTTACGGGTTGTAGCTGCTACTAATAAAAATCTAATAGAACTTATTGAAAAAAATAAGTTTAGAGAGGATCTTTACTATAGATTAAGTGTATTTCCAATAGAAATACCTCCATTAAGGGAAAGAAAGGATGATATAGTCCCTTTAATTAATTATTTTTTAAAAGACATAAATGATCAATATGGCTTTGTTTCTTCTTTTAGTGAAGAAGCAATTAAATGTTTATGTGAATATAGTTGGCCAGGGAATGTTAGGGAATTAAGAAATATTATAGAAAGATCTATAGTTATGAATGGTAATACTATAATCCAAAGAAAAGATTTACCAGAGTGTATTAATGGATTTGAAGTGGAACAAGAATTTATTTTTGGAATAAATAATTTTTCAATAAAGGGGTGTAGTCTTAAAGAATTTACTCAAAAAATAGAATTTGAGATAATAGAGGATGCTGTAGAGAGATACGGAAATATAAGAATGGCTGCAAAAGCTTTAGGAATAGATCCATCTACATTAATTAGAAAAAGAAATAAAAATATCAAAAGGCATGATGAATAAATTAAAAGTTGCAAAAAATCAATGTATGCATTTTTGCAATATGGTATGCAAAGGCAACATATAGCGACAATTAGCGATTATTTTAATAAGTAAAGGCATTTTAACAATGACTAGCTTATAAAATAATCGCTATTTTATTTCAAGGAAATCAAGGCATTTCAAGAGTTGATGTAATAAAAGGAGACTTGGCATGATAGTTGCTTTATAAGTAAGTAAAATGAAAATTAATAAAGGGGGATATTTAAAATGGCTTTAAAGACTAGGGAAGAATATATAGAGAGTTTAAGGGCTTTAAATCAAAAAATATATCTTTTTGGAGAATTAATAGAAAATCCTGTAGAACATCCAATGATAAGACCATCCTTAAACTCTGTAGCAATGACTTATGAGTTAGCACAAGATCCACAGTATGAAGGAATAATGACAACTACATCTCATTTAACAGGAAAGAAAGTGAATAGATTCTGTAATATTCATCAAAGTAAAGAGGATTTAATAAATAAGGTTAAAATGCAACGTTTATGTGGCCAAAAAACAGGGTCTTGTTTTCAAAGATGTGTTGGAATGGATGCATTTAATGCAGTTTATAGTACTACTTTTGAAGTAGATGAAGCTTATAAAACTGATTATCATGAAAGATTTAAGAAATATATGATATATGTCCAAGAAAATGATTTAGTAGTTGATGGAGCAATGACTGATCCTAAGGGAGATAGAGGTTTACCTCCAAATAAACAAGCAGATAAAGATTTGTTTCTTAGAGTAGTAGAAAGAAGAGAAGACGGGGTAGTTGTAAGAGGAGCAAAGGCACATCAAACTGGTATGGTAAATTCCCATGAAGTTCTTGTTATGCCTACAATAACAATGGGACCAGATGATAAGGATTGGGCAATATCATTTGCAGTTCCAGTAGATACAGAAGGAATAATAAGCATATATGGAAGACAATCTTGTGATACAAGAAAACTAGAGAAAGATGTAGATATAGATTTAGGAAATCATAATTTTGGTGGACATGAAACACTTACTATCTTTGATGATGTTTTTGTTCCTAATGAGAGAATTTTCTTAGATGGTGAAACAGATTTTTCAGGAATGTTGGTAGAGAGATTTGCAGGTTATCATAGGCAAAGTTATGGTGGATGTAAGGTTGGTGTTGGTGATGTTTTAATAGGAGCATCTGCACTAGCAGCAGATTACAATGGGGTGGCTAAAGCATCACATATAAAAGATAAGCTTATAGAAATGATTCATTTAAATGAAACACTATATAGTTGTGGTATAGCCTGTTCATGCGAAGGTTGTAGCACTAAATCAGGAAACTACCAAATAGATCTTTTACTTGCAAATGTATGTAAGCAAAATATAACTAGATATCCATATGAAATATCAAGATTAGCTGAGGACATAGCTGGAGGATTAATGGTAACAATGCCTTCCGAAAAAGATTTTAAAGATCCAAAGGTTGGACCATATATAGAAAAATACTTAAAGGGAGCAGCATCTGTACCTACTGAAAATAGAATAAGAATCCTAAGACTTATAGAAAATATGACATTAGGAAGTGCAGCAGTAGGATATAGAACAGAATCTATGCATGGAGCAGGTTCACCACAGGCACAAAGAATAATGATATCAAGACAAGGAAAGTTAGAAAGTAAGAAAAAATTGGCAAAAAATATTGCTAAAATAAAAGATTAATTTTAAAAACAAGGGTAAGGAGTGAAATTATGAATTGGAGAAAAATATATAAAGAAAAATTAGTATCTGCAAAAGAAGCTGCATTTAAGATTAAGCCAAAATCTAGAGTAGTTATTGGACATGCTGCTGGAGAACCTAAAAAAGTTATTGATGCTATGGTAGAAGAAAAAGAAAAATTTAGCTTAATAGAAATAGTTCATATGATAGGTATGGGGGAAGGGAAATATGCGGAAGAGGGTATGGAATATTATTTTAAGCATAATTCCTTGTTTGCAGGTCCATCAACAAGAAAAGCATTAGAAAATGGTAGAGCTGATTTCACCCCTTGCTTTTTTTCAGAAATACCTAAACTTTTTAGAGAAGAGTATTTAAAAGTAGATGTAGCAATAATACAAGTAAGTGAGCCAGATGAGCATGGATATTGCAGTTTTGGCGTATCCAATGACTATACAAAACCGGCGGCTGAATGTGCAACTATAGTTATAGCCGAAGTTAATAAAAACATGCCTAGAACTTTAGGTGATTGTTTTATACATGTGAGTGAAATTGATTATATTGTTGAGGTTGATTATCCAGTTATCGAATTACCAGAGGCTAATATTGGAGATGTGGAAAAAGCTATTGGAGAAAATTGTTCTAAGTTAATAGAAGATGAATCTACATTACAGTTAGGAATTGGTGCTATACCAGATGCAGTTCTTTTATATTTAAAAGATAAAAAAGATTTGGCAATACATTCAGAGATGATTTCAGATGGAGTAGTAAAGTTAGTTGAATCTGGTGTTATAACAGGTAATAAGAAAACATTTCATAAGAAAAAAATAGTAGCTACATTTTTAATGGGAACAAGAAAGTTATATGACTTTGCAAACAATAATCCTATGTTAGAAATGTATCCAGTAGATTATGTAAACGATCCTAATATAATAAGTCAAAATAAAAAAATGGTATCCATAAATTCATGTATTGAGATAGATTTAATGGGACAAGTTGCAGCTGAATCTATAGGAACAAAACAATTTAGTGGCACAGGTGGTCAGGTGGATTTTATAAGAGGATCTAATATGTCTCAAGAGGGAAAATCAATAATAGCAATTCCATCTACAGCTTCTAATGGAAAATTATCAAGAATAGTACCATTTCTAAAACAAGGAACTACAGTAACAACACTTAGAAATGAAATTCATTATGTAGTTACAGAGTATGGTATAGCTGAGTTAAAAGGAAAGACTTTAAAAGAAAGAGCTAGAGCCTTAATAAATATAGCTCATCCTAAATTTAGAGGAGAGCTAATAGAGGAATGGGAAAAGAGATTTAAACATAAATTTGATTATTTTATTTATTATAAAATTCATAAATAATATTGATTTAATGGGGTTAAGGGGGAATAAAAAATGCTATATATAAATGAAAAATTTTGTAAAGGATGCGGAATTTGTATAGATCTATGCCCTAAAAAAGTTTTGGAAAAAAATTTAGGAAAAGCAATAATAGTTAGGGAAAATCAATGCATTAAATGTGGGATTTGTGAAAATTCATGTCCAGACTTTGCAATTAATCTAAGAGGTGATAATGATGAGTAATTTAGTGTTAATGCAAGGAAATGAGGCCTGTGTTAAAGGGGCTATAAAGGCAGGAATGAAATTTTATGCAGGTTATCCTATAAGTCCAGCCAGTGAAATTGCTGAAATTTCATCGGTTATGCTTCCAAAGGCAGGAGGTAAGTTTATACAAATGGAGGATGAAATAGCTGGAGCAGCAGCTGTAGTTGGGGCATCCTTAGCAGGACTCAAAACAATGACTGCAACCAGTGGACCAGGGTTTTCATTAAAACAAGAAGTTATTGGCTATGCTTCAATGGCTGAGATACCTTGTGTAATTGTAGATGTAATGAGGGGCGGGCCAAGTACAGGGCTTCCAACATCGGTATCACAAGGGGATATTATGCAGAGTAAATGGGGAACTCATGGAGATCATCCTGTTATAGCTTTGGCACCTACTAGTGTAAAAAATATATATGACTTAACAATAAAGGCATTTAATTATGCTGAAAAATATAGAATTCCAGTAATACTTTTAATGGATGAAGTTATAGCTCATATGAGGGAAAGTGTTGAAATAAAAGACGACATAGAGATAATAAGTAGAAAAATTCCTGAAAACAATGAAGATTTTAAGGCATATAAAGTTACAGATGATTTAGTGCCCAAAATGGCACCAATAGGCAAGGGATATAAGTTTCATACCACTGGTCTTGTTCATGATGAATTAGGTTATCCATCTAATTCAAATGAGGTAGCACAAGATCTTTTAGAAAGATTAATGGGGAAAATAGATAAAAATAGAGATGAAATAGTAATGTATGATGCAATAGAAACTGATAAATGTAAAAAGCTTATAGTGGCCTTTGGATCAGTATCTAGACTTTGTAATGAACTTGTTGAAAATGGAGATTTGAAGGAAACAGGACTATTTGTACCATATACTATATGGCCATTTCCAGAAAAAAAATTACTAGAAATAGTAGTAAAAAATAATATAGAAAAAATATTTGTTCCAGAGTTAAATGCAGGACAATTAATTTATGAGGTTCAAAGGATTGTTGGAACTAGGTGTGAGGTAGTAGGTATAAATAAGTATTGTGGTGAAATATTTGAGCCACAAGAAATTAAAGTAAAGATTGAGGGGGAAGTGTAATGAAGGAAACTTTAGTAAATCAATATTTAAGAAAAGAAAATCTTCCTCATATATGGTGTGCTGGATGTGGTAATGGAATAATTTTAAGTGCTTTAGTAGAAGCCATAGATTCATTAGATATAGATAAAGATAAAGTGTGTATTGTGTCAGGAATAGGATGTTCATCAAGAGCAGCTCAATATATGAAATTTGATACTGTACATACTCTTCATGGAAGAGCAATACCTTATGCAACAGGTATAAAATTAGCTAATCCAGAGTTAAAGGTAATTGTAATAACTGGAGATGGAGATTGTGCTGCAATAGGTGGAAACCATCTTATACATGGATGTAGGAGAAATATAGATCTTAATATAATAGTGTTTAACAATAATATATATGGAATGACAGGCGGTCAGTGTTCACCAACAACACCACTAAATGCTAGAACTACAACAACTGAAGAAGGAAATATATCAAGAGATTTTGATATATGCAAACTATCAGAGGCAGCTGGAGCAACTTATGTAGCAAGAAGTACAGTTGCACATTATAAACATTTAGTTTCAATGATAAAACAAAGTTTTGAAAATAAAGGGTTTTCCATTGTAGAGGCATTAACTACATGTCCTGTGCAATATGGTAGAAGAAATAAACTTGGAAAGCCATCAGATATGATTAAGCTTCTAAAGAATGATGCAGGAAAAAACTTTGAAATAGGGGTTATAAAAAATACAAGGGAGCCTGAGTACATTCAGGAATACTTAAACAAATTTTAAGGAGGTAAATTCTATGGATAAAAAGCAGATTATATTTACTGGATTAGGTGGACAGGGGATAGTTAAGTCAGGAGTAATATTAGCGGAAGCAGCTGTAATAGATGGAAAACATGTAATCCAAACACAAAATTATGGACCAGAGTCCAGAGGTGGATGCTGTAGAGCTGATGTAATAATATCTGAAAACGATATATGTTATCCAAGAGTGACAAATGCAGATATAATATTTGCATTAAGTCAAAAGGGACTTGATAAATTTATTAAGTGTTCTAAGAAAGAGGCCATGATTATTGTAGATGAAAATATAGATGTAAGAAATATAAAAAATTATAGAAGATTTAATATAGCAAAATATACTGAGGATGTATTAAAAAATCCACAGTCTATAAATATGCTTTGTCTTGGAATATTTGCAGAGATTACAAAAATAGTAAGTTGTGAAGCTTTAAAAGAAGCTATTTGTAGAAATGTTCCTAAATTTAGTATAGATAAAAATTTGTTAGCTTTTGAGGCTGGAATAAATATGGCTAGTGTATGTGCATAGCTTTAATAATAGGGGGAATTTAAAAATGGAATCTAATATATGTATTAAAGAACTTATGGCTAAAGGAAGAAATGCTCAAAAGGAATTTGAAGGATTTTCACAAAAGCAAGTAGATGAAGTAGTAAGGGCAATAGGTAAAGTAATTTATGACAATGCAGAAGAATTAGCAAAAATGGCAGTAGACGAAACTGGGATGGGTGTGTATGAGGATAAGGTGGCAAAAAACAGAGGTAAATCCAAACTTATATGGAATAATTTAAAGGATAAAAAGTCAGTAGGAATAATAGATGAAGATAAAAAAAAGGCACTTATAATGGTTGCAAAACCTAAAGGAGTTATAGCTGCTGTTACACCTTGTACAAATCCTATAGTAACACCTATGTGTAATGCTATGTTTGCATTAAAAGGAAGAAATGCAATAATAGTAGCTCCACATCCAAGAGGAAAAAAATGTGCTAAATATGTTGTTGATCTTTTTAATAAAGAAATTAAAAAATTTAATGCACCAGAAAATTTAATTCAAGTAATAGAAGAACCTTCAATTGAACTTACAGCAGAACTTATGAAATCTGCAGATGTAGTTGTAGCTACAGGTGGAATGGATATGGTTAGATCAGCATATAGCAGTGGAAAACCAGCTTATGGTGTAGGGGCAGGAAATGTTCAATGTATAATAGACAAAAATGTTGATATAAAGAAAGTTGTACCTAAAATAATAACAGGAAGAACTTTTGATAATGGAATAATATGTTCTGGAGAACAAAGTATAATAGCTCCTAAAGAAAACTATAATGAAATAATGAAGGAATTTCAAAATAATGGAGCATATTATGTTGAAGATAATGAAACAATTGAAAAGTTTGCAAATGTAATATTTAAAGATGGCAGTATAAATAGAAAAATTGTTGGACAAAGTGTTAAAACTATAGGTGAAATAGTAGGGGTAAGTGTTCCGGAAAATGCAAAAGTTATCATATTAAAGGCTAGAGGAGCAGGTGACAAGGATGTATTATGTAAGGAAAAAATGTGTCCAGTAATGATATCTTTTGAGTATGATAATTTTGAGGAAGCATTGGATATAGCACAAACCAACTTGAATTTAGAAGGTAAAGGACATTCATGTTCAATACATTCAAATAATATGGGCAATATAAAATTGGCAGGGGACATGTTAACAGTTAGTAGACTAGTTGTAAATCAACCATGTTCTACAGGGGCTGGTGGATCAATATATAACGGGTTTGCACCAACTACCACATTAGGATGTGGGTCATGGGGAAATAATAGTATCTCTGAGAATTTAGATTATAAACATTTAATAAATGTATCAAGAATAGGGCTATTTAATGAAGGTGTAAAGGCACCTAGTGATGAAGAAATCTGGAATTAATAAAAAATATAGGAGGTGAATAAAATGAAGTTGCTAGAATTAAAACAACAAATTCATAAGTTTGAGTGTTGTAAAGATTTTATAGATTCATTTAATGTAGGACAAGAAGATTGTATATTTACAAATAAATTTTTATATGAAACATTTTTAAAAAAATTAAATATAAATTGCGTGTATATCTTTCAAGAGGACTACAACTTAAGAGAACCTTCAGATGATATTATGGATAAAATAATTCGTTATGTACAAGAGAAAGATTGTAAAAGAATTATTGGAATAGGTGGAGGATCTATAATAGATATTTCAAAGGTATTAGCTCTTAAAGATGTTACTAGTACAAAAGAGTTGTTTGAGAAAACAATTCCGGCAGTAAAAGCAAGAGAACTTATAATAGTCCCAACTACTTGTGGAACTGGAAGTGAAGTTACAAACATTTCTATTGCAGAAATAAAATCTAAGGGAACTAAGCTTGGCTTAGCAGTAGATGAGCTTTATGCTGATTATGCAGTATTGATACCAGAACTTGTAAAAGGACTACCTTATGAATTTTTTGTATATAGTTCAATAGATGCATTAATACATGCGATAGAATCTTTTATATCTCCCAAAGCTAATGTATATACAGAAATGTTTAGTGTTGAAGCTATAAAAATGATAATAAATGGCTATAAAGAAGTTCAAAACAATGGAAAAGATTATAGAAAGAAAATAATAGAAGACTTTTTAATAGCAAGTAATTATGCTGGAATAGCTTTTGGTAATGCAGGAGTTGGTGCAGTACATGCATTGTCATATCCTTTAGGCGGGAAATATCATGTTCCACATGGTGAAGCTAATTACCAGTTTTTTATAGAAGTATTTAAATTTTATAAAGAAAAAAATCCTAATGGAAAAATTGATGAGTTAAACCAATTGTTATCAATTATATTGGATGTTAGTAAAGATAAAGTATATGAAGAACTAGAAAAACTTTTAGGTAATATGATAGAGAAAAAATCATTAAGGAAATATGGAATGAAAGAAGAGGAAATATATTCGTTTTCTCAAAGTGTCTTAGAAACTCAACAAAGGCTTTTAGGAAATAATTATGTTGAAATGAAAGAAGCTGATATGATAGAGATATATAAGAAATTGTTTTAAAAAATAAATTTTAGAGTAATTAGAGGGGTGATTTGTAATAGCATACAAATCACCCCTCTAATATGTTATGCATCTTCAACTTCAGAGTTATTCTTCCTAAAATGTTTTAGTTCTAGTCCTACTAGAGAAGAAACTGGAGGAATTATAAGAAAAACTATGCAAAGAAAAGAGTTAGTTATTCCCATAACTTCAACTAAAGGAAGTGCAAAACCATTAAAAACTAAAAAAGGAGTCCAGATGGGGTCTACGTTTAATGTGTTTATTCCAACTTTAAATATAAGTAGTGGAGTAAGAAAAAATATTAGAGAAAGTAATGGAACAATTAATAAAGTTAAGATTCTAGATATAAGATCTTCATCATAGCTTAAAAAGAGATAGCTTAATGTTATATATAAAATTATTGCTAAAACAAATTCAATAGCTGGAAGATTGTTGCTACTTATGTTAAACAAACTTACAAGAAGCATGTGTCCGTAGTAAATAAAATTTACTATAAATAAATGGTTTATTAAGTTTAAAAAAATATTTTTCATGATACCTCCTAAATTGATATATATGTATTGAATTATATGAAACTTATCATTTATAAATGTATCATTCTAAATAAAAAATAATTACAAAGTTATTATTTTAATAAAGTTAACACAATATACTCAATAATAAAAATTATAACGTGTAAGAGTTAATTTGACTAAGAAATTTTTGTGAACTAAGTTTATAAAGTATAAATTTTATAAGGCACATGAAAGAAAATAATAGACCAAAGATGCGTCGTATATTTTGTGTCAAACAAGGAATTGAATTCAGTTAATAGTAGGCTATTAGCTGAGTTTACTGACGCAGTATGACGCAAAATAGACAAGCATACTGGTCTATTGTTTTTTGAATGTGCCTAAACTAAAAGTAATTTATATAGTATCATATAATTTTATAATTGTATGTAAGATGTAGACAAAATACATAAATAATTTTATAATAACTCTGTATTTCAAAATTTAATTAATGAAAGAGAGGAAGAATTATGCTTCTAATATTTAAGGCTATAATAATTGCCATAGTAGAAGGAATTACGGAATTTATACCTGTTTCGTCAACAGGACACATGATAATAATTGATGATTTAATAGGATTTAAAACTACAGCTACACCAGCATTTGCTAGTATGTTTGAGGTAGTAATACAGCTGGGAGCTATACTTGCAATAGTTGTTTTATATTGGGATAAAATATGGGGGGCTACTAAAAGCTTCTTTAAATTAGAAAAAGAGGGTTTAAGATTTTGGTCTGTAATACTTGTTGGAGCAATACCAGCAGCTATTTTTGGCCTTTTATTAGACGATTGGATAGAAGCTAATTTATTTAACACTATTACAGTTTCAGCAGGGTTAATAGTTGGAGCAATACTTCTTATATTTGTAGAGAACAAATATAGAAAAAAAGCAACTGTTACTAGAATGGAAGATGTTACATATGGACAAGCACTTAAAATAGGTATATTTCAGTGTTTAGCTTTATGGCCAGGAATGTCAAGATCATCTTCAACTATAATGGGAGGATGGATTTCCGGATTAAACAATACTATAGCAGCAGAGTTTTCATTTTTCTTAGCATTACCAGTAATGGTAGGGGCATCAGGATTAAAGTTATTTAAATATGATCTACGTGGATTAACCGGAGATCAAACTATTGCATTAATAGTAGGGTTTTTAGTTGCGTTCTTAGTTGCATTAATTGTTGTAGATAGATTTATAGCATTCTTAAAGAAGAGACCTATGAGAGTATTTGCTGTATATAGAATAATAGTAGGTGTATTATTATTAGTTTTAGCTGCAGTAGGAGTAATATCTGTTGTAAGCTAAAAATTTTAAAAAGTGAAAAGTGGCAAGTTTCAAGATGTGTAAGTTTATGCTAGTTGGAAAGTGCAGAGCTTAGAGAAAGTATGTTTTTTCCACTTAGTTCAAAGAAACTAATAATTTAATTTTAGATTTTTCTTAGAAAAGTCAAACTCAACTCGTCACTTAAAGAATAAGTTGGTTAGGAAATTCAGTTTTTATAAGCTGGATTTCTTTTTTTATATAAAATAAATTAATTATACCTAAAGTATTGAAAAAATTCTAATATATAGAAAAATAGTTAATGACCAAATAATGTTAAAAAGAGAGGATCAAAGTTGAATTGTAGGTTATTTAATAAAAAAGGAATCAAGATACTGATTTTAAATTGGTGGATAACTTTAAAAGACATTAAATATGTAGAGTCTTTTTTAGGTTAAAATTGAAAAGTGAGAGTTGAAAGTAAAGGTGAAAAATAATATGCATATTAATAGAACATATTAGCATATATAAAATTGTAATTAAAGGGTAAAAGTGAGAATTACATGAAAAAAATGAAACATATTTGTAAAAAATACAGAAAATTTAAAATAGTGTTTCAAATATTGTCTAGTATAGATATAATATAAGTTAAGGTATATATGAGGGAAAAATTTAGGGTATGGGGGATTTATATGAAAGAGATAAAGAAGTATTTAGAATCTAGGCTAGGTGAATATGGATTTTATTTTGAAGATTTAGATTGTGGTTATGTATATGGGTTTAATGAAAATTTAGTTACTGATGCTGGAGCGTGTATACATATTCCCTTAGCTCTTGCGTTGTTAAAAGAAGTAGAACAAGGAAATTTAAAACTTAAGGACACAATTTTCATGTCAGAAGAATGTATAGAGAAAAATACTATATTAAGTTATTTAAAGCCTAAGGAATGTACAATAGAGGAATTGTTAATTTTTATGCTTATTCAAAATGATAATACTGCATATGAAATTCTTGTGGGGCTTTTAGGTGTAGATAAGTTTAATAAGTATATGAAAGATATAGGTCTTAAGAATACAAAAATTATAGATGGAAAATTAAAAGCAGAAACCTGTGCATATGATTTATCAAAATGTTGGAAGATAATAAATAAAACAGAATATATATGTAAAGACAATAAAGATTTTATTGTTAATACTTTGAAAGCTCAACCAGTTAAAGATAAAATAGCTTTTTATTATTCAAAAGGAGATAGAGAAAATATATCATGTAAAGGTGGAAGTATAAATAAAGGAGAAAATGATAGCTGTTATTTAAATCATCCAAAAGGGAAGTTCGCTTTTACAATACTATCTAAAGACATACCAAGTGATGTTTACGGTGCTGTAACTTTAGCTAAATCAGGTAAAATAGCTATAGATATAATAGAAAATAGCTGGAAATAAGTTGTTGACAAATATAACTAACTATAATATAATGTGTCTTAAATAAATAACCTTTAAATGTGATCCAGAGAGGTCATTAAGGAAGACTATAAAATTTTTTCGTACAGTTGTACGAGTTTTTAAGTGTAATCACGCCTTCCTTAATTTTAGGGAAGGCTTTTTTAATGCTTTAAAACCTTTAAGTTAACACAGAGATGTTAAGAAGGAGTGATAATTTATGTTAAAAGGAAAACACTTAATTGATCCAAGGGATTTTTCTAAAGAAGAATTAGATGAAATTCTAAATTTAGCACAGGAAATAAGTTTAAATCCAAAAAACTTTTCAAATTTATGCAATGGCAAAATACTTGCCACTCTTTTCTATGAACCAAGCACAAGAACTAGACTTTCATTTGAAGCTGCAATGATAAGACTTGGAGGAAATGTAATAGGATTTTCAGAACCAGGTTCAAGTTCAGTTACAAAAGGAGAGTCTATAGCAGACACAGTAAGAACAGTTTCATGTTATGCAGATGTAATTGCAATGAGACACCCATTAGAAGGGTCAGCTAAAATAGCATCTCTTTATTCAGAAATTCCAATAATCAATGCAGGTGATGGTGGTCACCAACATCCAACTCAAACATTAACAGATCTTCTAACAATAAAAACTTTAAAAGGTAACCTAAATAATCATGTCATAGGATTATGTGGGGATCTTAAATATGGAAGAACTGTACATTCCCTTATAAAAGCAATGTCAAGATATGAAAACATAAAATTTATCTTGATTTCGCCAAAAGAACTAAGTATCCCAGAGTATATAAAAAAAGAGGTATTAGATAAAAATAATATTCCTTATGATGAGGTAAAGTCATTAGAAGAAGCTATGGATAAAATAGACATACTTTATATGACTAGGATTCAAAGAGAAAGATTTGATAATCAAGAGGAATATGAAAGATTAAAAAATAGCTATATTTTAGATAGTGAAAAAATGAATATGGGAAAAAAGGATATGATAGTTATGCATCCATTACCAAGAGTAAATGAAATAGCATATGAGGTTGATAAGGATAATAGAGCATGTTATTTTAAGCAAGCTAAGTTTGGAATGTATGTAAGAATGGCATTAATTGCAAAACTTGTGGGGGTGAAGTAATTATGATTAATAATGTTAAAAACATAAGTGGTATTTTACCACAAATGATGGATAAGAAAGTATGTTGCACAAATAAGAAGTGTGCAACAAGGACAGAAGTTTATGTGGAGCAAAGATTACGTTTAGTTGATAAGGATAATATGGAATATAAATGTGAGTACTGTGACTTTATACAAAAAATAATTAAATAGTAACAAGTTTAAAAAATTGAGAATTGAAAATTAAAGATTGACAATCAAGTATGTTTTTTTACTGTGTAAAAAACTGATAATTAAATTTTAGATTTTTAATAGAAAGATTGCTGTAATCTTTAATTGTAAATTATAAAGAGTCATAAGTTATGAGTTGGAAGTTGAAGTCCTATAGGCCCCCTAATTAGAATGGACAATGTTTACTCAAACAAAGTAAAATAGTTTTAAGATGATTAGGAGGTCTAAGGGATGGAGAAAAAAATATTTACAAGAAAGTTTTCAGAAGATCAAAGAGTTTCATTTGTTAAGGAAGTTTTAGAATCAGGAAGCAATATTTTAATTGCTAAAAGGTACGACTTAAATCCCCAATTATTAAGTAGATGGGTTAATAATTATCGTCGTTATTCTCAAACATTAGAGCCAAAAGAGCCTAAGAATAATGAAATAATACCTAATTATAAGAAAGAATATAAAAAAGCTATTGAAAAG
>NZ_FOKI01000042.1 GCF_900111985.1 Clostridium frigidicarnis | reverse complement strand
TCAATCGTCAATTGTCAATTTCTTAAACTCTTGCAACTTGCCACTTGTAATTTTTCACTCATTAAAGTTTTCAACTAAAAAATCTATGTATTTTAATAGTTATCAAAGCTATCCACAGATTTGAAATTTTATAATATCCTATAAAGAAATAAATGTTACTGCGTCATGTTATAATTGAAAATTGACAGTTAAAAAGCATCCCTTCCTAAATTTCAATAACCAAAACATAGTTCAATTGATTGAAATTATTTGATGAAAGCAATGCTTTTTTAACATGATTGAAAACCACAGGTTTTCTTTAGATTTTCTTATTTTAGAAATCTTTTTAAGAAGATTTCATCCTCAACTCTCAACTTTTCATTTTCAATTTTCAACTTCCTTACAACTTGTCACTTAGATTAAAACATTGATTGTATTAATAACATAACAACTGCTAAAATTCCTATATAACCCATTAGTGGCATAATAAATTTTAACCACTTATCATAGGTTACATCAACCATAGCTAAGGTAGCAAGTATAAGCCCTGTTGGTGTTATAAATGATATTAATCCTTGACCATATTGATATGCACTAACTATAACATCTCTTGGTAACCCTACTGTATCAGCAAGAGGTGCCATAATTGGTATTGCTAAAACAGCTAATCCTGATGATGATGGTATAAAGAATCCCAATACTATAAATACAAATAGCATAACAACTATAAATATTTTTGGATTCATTCCTGTGACTAATCCTGATGATGCATTAAGTATACTATCTGAAATTAGCCCACTATCCATTATTAAATTTATAGCCCTTGCAATACCTATAATTAAAGCAACTCCAACAAGATCTGCTGCTCCAGCTACAAATTTATTCACAAATTCTTTTTCACCTATACCAGATATTACACCTATAATTATTCCAACCAATAAAAATAGTGCAGTCATTTCTCCAAACCACCATTCTTGGCTTGAAACTCCCCAAACTAATACAACAAATGCTAATCCAAATATAGATAACATTAGTTTTCTTCTAAATGTAAATTCCGGAACATTATTTGGATCATAATCCTTTAAAAACTTTTCTGTTATTTCTTCCTTTTGATCATATATTAATGACTTAGTTGGATCTTTTTTAATTTTCTTTCCGTATTTAACTATATAAACTATTGTTATTATAGTACCTATAACTAATGCTATTGCCCTCATAGTAAGTCCTTGTGTAAAAGTTATGCCGGCGGCATTAGATGCAATTACTGATGAAAATGGGCTGACAGTTGCAAACATAGTTCCTATTGACGAACCCATATAAAGGGCTGCTATACAGACTATTGCGTCATACCCCGCCGCCATAAATACTGGAACTAGTACTGGATACAGTGCTATTGTTTCTTCTGCCAATCCAAATGTTGTACCACCTAATGATATAAGAACTGTAACAACAACTATAAGTAAAAATTCTCTTCCTTTTGTTGCTCTGGAAAGACTTGCTATTCCTGCATCAAAAGTTCCTGTACTATTTAAAACCCCTATTACTCCACCAATTATAAGTACGAATACTATAATATCAACAGTATCATAAATACCATTAATAGGAGCCTTAAGTATGTTTATAAATCCTTGCGGATTTTTAGGAACTTCTTCATAAGTTCCTGGGATAGCTACAGCCTTAGAAATACTACCCTCTTTAAATTTTTCTATGCCTACCTTTACGCCTAAATTGTTTAATGTTTCTTGAGTTCCTGGTAAATTCTCTACAGACCCATCTGGTTTTGTAACAGAAAAGCTTATTTTATCTGCTTCATACTTTAATTTTGAATAAGATCCTGCAGGAACTACATAAGTTAATATTGCAGCAAAAATAAGTACTATAAAAAGTACGGTAAATGCTGTTGGAAACGACATTTTCTTTTTACTCATTGTTTTTTCCCCCTTATACACTCTTTAGAAATTATATGATAACTACCACCTATAGCGTATCCATCCCCCTAAAAATTGGATGATAGCGTTGATATACTCTAGTTTAACTCATCTAAATGAAGATTCATTCTATAATTTTATAATTTCATTTTTCGTGAAATCGTATTCCTTATAATAAAATTATATACCCATATAAAGGTAAGATTCAACAAGATTTATTTCTATTTCACAATCCCCACCATTTTGTGATTTTTTTTGCATCAAAAAATGTAATTTATACTGCATATACTTTATCTACAATCCCCCCCAATAGCTTTATTCTTAATGGATTAAGCAGAAAATATATATTGCAATTATTCTTTCATTAATGGATATTTATTCATAAAATTAATATTTAAATATATTAGCTGATTTCATATTTTATTTTACATTTCAACATATGTATAAGCTCTAACTAATAAGATTCATAATTTACTAAATTGCATTGTTATGAATTTCTAAAACAACAGTTTAAAGTTAAATGAATAGTAATGTTTTATAAGGATATATATTTATTCTATTTTTATAAAGCATTATAAACTACTATGTTGACTAATCAACATCATGGGTATATAATTTATTTTTAACGTACAAAGGAGGATATAAATAATGAATAACAATATTGTCTCAGAAAATAATATTGAGGATAAAGTTTACAGCAAAAGTAGATGGCTTATCCTTGCAATCTTAGTAACTCAACCATTTATGGCATGTCTAGATAGTAGTATTGTAAATGTTGCACTCCCTACTATCGGCCAAAAACTTTCAATAACTATGTCTTCAGCAGAATGGATTATAAGTTCATACTTAATTATAATTTCAGCTGCCATACTTATTTTTGGAAGATTAGGCGACATGAAAGGAAAATGCAAAGTTTTCCTAAATGGTATTTTAATGTTTGTTTTAGGATCACTTCTATGTGGAATATCTAATTCTATAACAACTCTTGTAATATCAAGAATTATCCAAGCAATAGGAGCTGCCATGGTAATGTCCACTAATCAAGGAATCATAACTGATATTTTTCCTCCAAATGAACGTGGTAAAGCTTTAGGCATATCCGGTTCATTTGTTGCCTTAGGTTCCATTTTAGGACCTGCATTAGGTGGTCTTATAATTACATATTTAAGTTGGAATTATATATTTCTTATTAATATTCCAATAGGGGTAGTAGCTTATTTCTTTGGTAGGAAACATCTCCCTATATCAAAATCTACAAACAATGTATCCCTTGATAAGTATGGTGCACTTATGTTTGTAATATCTACTATTTTCATTTTTTCATCTATAATGCTTAGCCAACAATTAGGCTTTAGTAATATATATATATTATCTGCTCTTATATTTGGAATTATTATATTTTTACTCTTTCTATTTATTGAGTCAAAGATTAAAAATCCTATGCTTGATCTTTTACTATTTAAAAATCGTTCATTTTCAATTAATTTATTTTGTGCTTTTATAGCATTTGCAGCCCTTAGTACTGTAAATGTAATTCAGCCATTTTATCTTAGTGATATATTAAAGTTTAGTCCTAGTGAAATATCTTTAATAATGATTTCTTATCCCGCTGTACTATTTATAGCGTCTCCATTAAGCGGAAGTTTATCTGATAAAATTGGCAGTAAAAAACTAACTTTATTAGGTTTATTATTTACTTCTATATCATTATTTTTAATATCATCCTTAAATGAACATTCTAATAAGCTAACAATTGTCTTAGTATTGTGTTTACTTGGATTATCTAATGGTCTGTTCCAATCTCCAAATACAAATCTTATTATGTCATCTGCTCCTAAAAATAAGTTAGGAATTGCTGGAGGAACAAATGCATTAGTAAGAAACCTTGGTCTAGTGTTCGGTGTATCTATTTCAACTTCTATACTGTATTATAGAATGAGTAATGTTGCAGGATACAGGGTTTTAGGAACTATTCCAGGAAGAGATGATATTTTCGTTTATGGTATGAAAGGTGTTTATATTTTAGCAGGAATTGTTTGTCTTATAGCTTTTATATTCTCATTAATAGACGGTGTAAAATCTCTTAAATCTCAAAATAATTAGACTCTACTATTGCATATAATAAACTTGCGAAAGGATGAGTTTCATGATTAAAAGCCATAAATCATTAATCTTTAAAATGATATCAGTAAACTATAGAAAATATCAAACCATAATAGATTCTGAATTAAAGAAAATAAATATATCCAGGGGAGACTATCCATTCTTACTATGTTTATATGAAAATAGAAATGGCTTAAATCAAAATCAATTAAGTAAACTTCTAAGTGTTGATAGAGCCCATACAAATAGATATGTTCATAAATTAGCTAAAGATGGCTATATATATTCTAAATCTAATCTAAGTAATTCGAGAATATTAGATATATTTTTGACTGACAAGGGAGTAATTAAATCAGAAGAAGCCCTTGTTATTCTGAGCAATTTAGCAAATTCTCTATTTGCTGATGAAAAAGATTCTGATTTAGACTTTTTATATAATAAACTTTTAGATATATCCAAAATCCTTGATAATAAATTAGAATAAATCTAGAATCGGATAATTACTTGATTGGAGGATATTACTATGGTAATGCAAAAATTACTAAGCAAAACACGACAAGCTATAAACGATTTTAATCTTATAGAAGAAAATGATAAAATTGCCGTTGGACTTTCTGGGGGTAAAGATAGCATAACTCTTCTTCATATATTAAAAAATTATCAGAGATTTTCCCCTGAAAAATTTGATTTAATTGCTATAACGCTAAACCCAGGTGGGGTAGATAATTCACCATTACATACCTTTTGTAAAGACTTAAATGTACCCTTTTATGAAATTCAAACTAATATAAAAGAAATAGTTTTTGATATTAAAAAAGAGAAAAATCCCTGTTCTTTATGTGCAAAACTGAGAAGGGGCGCATTAAATGATAATGCTCAAAAGTTAGGTTGTAATAAGGTTGCACTTGGTCATCATAAAGATGATGCAGTTGAGACATTTTTAATGACTATGTTCTATGAAGGACGTATAAATTGTTTTTCTCCAAAATCATATATGGATAAGTATGACTTAACAATAATACGCCCTATGGTTTATATAGATGAGTATATGACTAGAAGAGCTTCAAGGGAATATTCCTATCCTATAATAGAAAATCCTTGCATAGCAAATGGTCATACTAAAAGACAAGAAATGAAAGAACTTATATCTACCTTAAACAAAGACTTTCCTCATCTTAAGCAAAATTTATTTGGAGCATTAAATAACTCTGATCAATTATTTATTTGGGATAAAGATGAGATTAAAAAAAATCTATAAACTAATTAAAAGAGATGCTACCTTAACAGTAACATCTCTTTTAACATTAATTTATATTTTGCTGTAAAGCACATGAAAGAAAATACAAAGTGAAATATACTAGCATACTTACTTGTTATTTTTTTGAATGTATCTAAATTACAGTAGTTGTTCTAAATTATTTCCACCAATAACTAAAGTATCTCCAAGTAAAAGAGTTGTAGATCCATTAGGAATTATAACTTCCCCTTCCCTTTTTACCATGACGATAAGAAGTTCTTCTGGTATATCTGCATCCATAATGGTCTTATTAGCCCACTTGTTATCTGAACTAATTATAATTTCCATTAATTGTGTACTCTTTTCTTCTCTATAGTCATTAAATGTTTTTAATACTGGTGATTCATTATCTACTAAATCAAGTTTTTTTGCTATTCTTGGTATAAGAGTTCCTTGAATTCCAACTGAAAATAATGCAACAAAGAATACTATATGAAAAATATCCTGATCTACTGAAACATTATAAGTTACTGCATATATAGCAAAAACTATAGATGCTGCACCTCTTAAACCAACCCATGCTATTAACAACTGTTGTTTTATTGGTATTTTAAACCAACTTAATATTCCAAATGTGGCAATTGGTCTTGCAATTACAATCATAAATAATGATATAGCAACCCCTTTACCCATAACAGAAGGTATTCTTGATGGGAAAGCTAATAAACCTAATGTGAAGAATAACATTATTTGCATTATCCATGATACTGCATCAAAAAATTGTATGAGACTTTTTTTATGTGGAATTTTGCTATTTCCTATTATGATACCTGCAATATAAACACTTAAATATCCATTTCCTCCAGTCCATTCACTAAGAGAATATGCTAAAATAACAATTGCAGTAATAAAAATTGGATAAAATCCTTCTAATTCAAAATTCGCACGCTTCAAAGCAAAAACAGTAAGTTTAGCCAATATAGCTCCTATTAAAATACCAAAAATAATTTGGCTTAATAAAATCTGTATTATTGATTGTGATCCTGTATTTGACATTAGCGTCAAGATAATTATAGTCATCATATATGCTATTGGATCATTACTTCCACTTTCAAGTTCTAATATTGAAGCAATGTGTCCTTTTAAATTTAGTTTTTGAGAACGTAGAATGGCAAATACAGAAGCTGCATCTGTAGATGCAACTACAGCGCCTATAAGTAATCCTTCTAAAACAGTAGTTTTAAGTACAAGATGACAAAACAGTCCTGTAAGTCCAGCTGTTATAACAACACCTACTGTTGACATAAGTATTGATGGTATTGCAGCCGGTTTTGCCATTTTCCAATTTGTACAAAATCCCCCATAAAACATTATAAAAACTAACCCAAATGAGCATAGTTTGTAGGTTAATTCATAATTGTCAAAATAAATTCCTACAATCCCATCTGACCCAAACAACATTCCAAGAACAATAAAAATTAAAAGAATGGGAACCCCAAACTTATACAAAATTTTACTGGACGTTATACACACTAACAAAATTAGTGAGCAAATAATCATTAGTTCTATCATATATTACCTCCCTGAAAATCTTATTTTTTATAGCAATAAACATATAATTACTGCTTATCTATCATCTTAATATATCAAGCTGTTTATAACCTTAATCACTTGATAAAAAATATTATGTCTTTATCTATATATTTTTATAACAATCTAATTCTTTAAATTTTCTATTCTATAACCAATTTCTTTGTTTGCTAATCTATATCCTTCTTCAATCATATTTTCATCTGTTAATTCATTTCCAAGTAACACATCTATAGTCATTTGATTTCTATCCTTAAAATATTTATCTAAAAGATTTTCTTCTATTTTTTCTTGGGACGCCAATGAATAATCATCTAATATATGTTTAACATTGAACCCTACATTCCTTAATTCTCTTCCAACTAATATACTACGATGGCATCTTATAGGATCTTGCATAGCCCCAAGCAGTGCTATGTTGTACCCCTTTTTACATCCTATTCTTAATCTCTCAATACCATTCTTAAAATCTTTCTCATATATTACTTTTTCAAAATCTGAATATCCCTTTTCATTGTAGGATTTCTTATTCTCTCTTTTAGCCGCTAGTTCTTTTGCCATATAAATATATACAAAACCTGCTTGCATTAAAGTGTTTTTTATAGTTTCCTTATTAAATTGAATATTATATTTAGAATAAGGCGTCCCTCTAATATCTACAACGCAGTCAATATTATAATAGCGTAACATGTCTATCAATCTCTCTACTGTATAATTTGAATGTCCAATTGTAAAAATATCCATACTCCACCTGCCAGCTTCATACTTTTTACCCCATGACTATAATCTCAATACTTTCTCATCTTAAATTAGAGATAAGCATTGTTGCCTCATGGATAAATTTTTTTAAATTTTAAGTTATTTTAAGTTATACCAATTTTCAAAAAAATTACTTGATGATAAAACTTTTAATAATAAATATAAAATAACAACTAAATTTCTAATTATGTATGTTAAAAATCTATGTATTACTATGTTTCTTTAATTATCTATATATAATACATCCTTTGCCTTCCAATTCATCTAACCAATCTAACTCTTTTAAATTTTCATTCCAACGTAAATCTAATCTTTCTAATTGTTCTATATCTAAAATTGATTTTGGAAGTTCTTTAAGCTTGTTTCCTCTTAAGTCTAGCTCTAGTAAATTCTTCAATTGTCCAATTTCCTTAGATATCTCTTCAATATTATTGTTTCTAAGATTTAAACGTCTTAACTTATCACAATTACCTATTGATTTTGGAAGTTTCTCTAGTTTATTATCACTTAAATCAAGTACTCGTAAAAAACTTAAATCTCCAATATTTTCAGGTACCTCTTCTAAATTGTTCTCTTTTAAATGAAGCTCTCTTAAAGTTCTTATATTGGTAATTGATTCAGGTAATTTTTCAATACCATTATCCATAGCTCTAAGTTCCACTAAACTATTTAAATTTCCTATATTTAATGGTAACTCCTTCAACTGATTGCTACTTATATTCAAATATCTTAATAAATTAAGATTACATATATCATCTGGTAATATTTCAATTTCATTATTATGTATATATAGATATTGATCTAGATATTTTAAGCTTCCTATTTCCTTTGAAATATTTTTAATTTTATTATATCCAAAATCAATATTTCTAAGTTTTTTTAATTTTTTTATGGTTTCCGGAATTTCTTCTAGCTGATTTGCTGACACATTAAGAACTGTTAGATTTTCTAGATTAAAGATTTCTTCTGAAATAACGCTTATTTCATTTTTATATAAGCTTAATTCAACTATGTCTCTTTTACTGTTTTCTAAATCAGGTACATTTTTCAAACCTAAATTGTTAAAATTCAACTTCATAGCATCACTCCTTTTAAATGGTTTATTAATAATTATATCATATTATAGTTATTTTTAAAAAATTAAAGCACCAATAGCTATTATTTTAGCTGTTGATGCTTATTTAAATATTTTCATATATTTTGGCTGTATAAAATTCTCTTTTATATCCCAAAGATTATTTCCATTATGTAAAAAGAAGCCAGAGATTAGCTCCCTGACTTCTTATTATTTATTCAGCAATTATAATGAAGTTAAAAGTTAACACTTTTAACTAAGCGACTAACTTAAAATCAAAGATTTTAGTTATCTGCTTAAATTATCTTAATAATTGAAGAACTCCTTGTGGTTGTTGGTTAGCTTGAGCAAGCATTGCTTGAGCAGCTTGAGCTAATATATTATTCTTTCCAAAACTCATCATTTCTTTAGCCATATCAACGTCTCTAACTCTTGATTCAGCTGCACTTAAGTTTTCACTTGAAGTTCCTAAGTTATTAATTGTATGCTCTAATCTATTTTGATAAGCACCAAGTTTAGATCTTTCTGAAGAAACCTTTTCTATAGCTTTATCAAGAACTTTAACCGCTGCTGAAGCTTTAGTATTATCAGTTACATCAAGAGCATACTCAACAACCCCTTTTTTTGATATGTCTGTTAATGCATCTGTATCTCCAGCGACTGCAAATTTTGCACCATTAGTTGCATCGCCTACAGCATTACCTGAAATACCTAATGCTTTTGATCTCATATCTGCTATTTCCACTGTAAAGCTTTGGTCTTTATTTGCACCGATTTGAAGTGTAGCCTTACCATCAGTACCTTCAGTAATAACATCACCTTTTTTAATAGCTTTAGCACCTACTTTATTTGTATCAAATGCAACTGTTAAATCACCAGTTGTATCTGTAATTTTTGCAAGTACATCTGAACCAGTTGTAGCTTTTTGTACTAATTTGAGTTTACCACCAGTAGCATCAGTTGCTGTGTATATATCTTTAGTTGCAACATTCTTACCTATTGCTACTGCTAAACTAGCCATATCAGCAAATTCAGCTCCATTATTTCCATCTGCTCCAGTTTTAAATGTAAACTTAGTTCCATTAATTACAACATTACCAGTAACATCTACTGCAGTTGTCATTTCACCTAGTTTTTCAGCGACATCTGCTCCAGCTACAACCTCTGAAACAGCATCACCAGTTTTATTTCCATCTAATAATTTTTGAGTATTAAATTCAGTTGTGTTACCAATCCTGTTTATTTCAGAAGTTAATTGATTTATTTCTTTTTGTACTTCTGATCTATCAGTTTTGGTATTTGTATCATTAGCAGCTTGGTTAGCAAGTTCTCTCATTCTTTGAAGTATGCTATGAGTCTCATTTAAAGCACCTTCAGCTGTTTGTATTAATGAAATACCATCTTGAGAGTTTCTTGCAGCTTGATCAAGACCTCTTATTTGTCCTCTCATCTTTTCAGATATAGCAAGACCTGCAGCGTCATCTCCAGCTCTATTTATTCTTAAACCTGAGCTTAATTTCTCCATTGATTTTCCACTATTAACAGTGTTCATACCCATATTTCTGTGAGCATTCATTGCATTCATATTGTGATTAATTATCATAAAAAATTCCTCCTTGATTTTTAAAGTGGACTTCCTTTTCCACTGATTTATTTATAGTCAAGCTCGTTGAGCTTACTAACACCTTGGGTGAGTTGAGAATTGAAAGTGGAGAGTTGAAGGTTGATTTTTCTACGAAAAATCTTTAATTTAATTCTTAGTTTTTCTTAACAACGTTAAGAAAAACATCCTTCACTCTCAACTCTCAATTTTCAACTATCATTACGTAATATTAAGTTTCTTTTTTGTTGTTTTGACTATAGCTGAAAGCATGTTGTTTAATTCAGTGCATTCATGCATTATTGATTCCAATGTATTAGAATCCACATAATCAGTTGCTTTTAAAAGTTCTAGCCAATAGTCAGTTTCTGAAGCCTCTTTCAACGCTATGTTCATTTTCATTAGAAAATCTCGTTTACTGGATGCTTGTACAGCTTCCTTAATATTTGCACCTATACTAGTTCCTGATTTTAATACTTGTCTTGAAATAGTATATTCATTCTTTTCTTTGCATAAATCCTTGTATAAGTTAACTATCTTTACAGCAAACTTAAATGCCTTATTGTAAACCAAACTTTCTGTCAAGTCTTTAACCTCCTAAATTCATTGATATATCTAAATCCTAGACATACTACTTTGAATTTATTCAGTTAACTTGAGTTAAGTTAAGAATTGAGGGTTGAAAGTGGAAAGTTAATTCTTAGTTTTTTCGAACAAAGTGAGAAAAAACATCCTTCACTCTCAACTCTCCACCTTCAACTTTCAACTTTCAACTTTCAACTACTAGAAGTTCTCAATCGTTATACCCTTTTAGCTACAAAAAAGAGGAGTACTCCTCTTATAACTTCAGCATCCTGCCGAACTTATAAGATAAAAGTACTCCTCCTGAGTTTTTTATTATTTAGTTTTTATTGTTCTTTGAGTCGTTGTTCCCAAACTTCTCCTCTAGTAATGGGTAAGTCTTTGGGAGCATCTATTGCTAACCTTAAAGATCCATTTTCAGATTTAACTATCTTGATCTTTATATCCTCACCTATCATTACATATTCCTCTGGCTTCCTGCCTAATACTAACATATGTTCTTCCTCCTTGAATTCATATATGCAATTTGATTCAATAAAAAAGGATGATTAATATACCTATCTACACTCCCGCATCCTTGCAGGGTTAAATAAGTTTATTAATCATCCTGATTATTGAAACTATATTAAATTTAATAATTAATTTCTATAATAACTATTTCGTCTAATTATTAAAATATTTTATACCTTTTTTAGAAATTTTTTCACTTTAAGTTTTTATTTATTTTTTATCCCTAAATTTACTATCGGAATATTTTTTTGATACTTTATAGGTATTTAAAAATATTTTTTATAAAAATTTTTCATTATTAATCTTCTTTAGTTTTTGCTTATTTAACCCTATTTTAGTAATAAAATTTTTATTACTTTATATTTTGTTATATTTAGTAAGTTAATTAGTCATTATTATTAGGTTTTTAAACTATATATTTAATCTTTTGTGCTTAATTTATACATTTATAATATAATTTTTTTTCAATCTTGCTTCCCTTGTTAATTATACATCAATCTTATGGAAAAATCTAACTTTTTATCTTTATTTATGACTATGTTTTAAATTTTTGAAAATAATACTTTGTTTGTGTTGCTTTTACATTTAAACTATATAAATATTTTCAATTTAACATTTTATACTGTCTTAACCAATAAATATTATTCAATCATATTTATTGGTTTTACATATAAATTAAAACTCATACTAGTTTTAAAAACACCAATATATTACTCATTTTTTATTTTATCAATATAAATAAATCATTTGTACAATTGATAATGGACCAAGTATCTAGATACTTGGTCCATGGTTGTTTAACACTCCAACAAATATCCATATACGCTTAGGTAACTTATCTATCTTGAATTCCATTGAGGTGCCGGAAATACAAGATTTGCTTCTTTAAAATATCCAGGCCATACAATCTTTAGACTTTCGTTTAAAATTTGCACCACGATGCTACTTGCAAATATATTTTTACCATTTTCATTAAAGCATACACCATTCCAAGGCATAATTAATCTTTCCTTAGGAATACAAGTAGTTACAAGTGCTTTTCTTATAGCTTCTGGAGTATTAGAGCATGCTCTAGTTATTGCATCTATTAAAACATAAATACCTGTAAAACTTTCTGAATTTACAGAATTTAAATTTTCACTATATAGATCTTTAAACATTTCATTAACTACTTTTGCTAGTGGTATTTTTTTTGTCACACCTACTGCCCATGGAACTGCACTTACTATATAATTTGCATCTGCACCTGTAGCTTCCAATACTTCATTCGATGCATAATCACTTGTTTGATCAAACATTGCTTTTGGATAATAATTAAGCTCTTTCAAAGCTTTTATAGTTGTTATTGCATCTTTAGATAATTGTCCTGTAAAAATTATACCTGGATTATAGCATTGCATTTGAATAAGTCTTTCTTTTATATCTCTAATTTCTGAGGAATACAATTCCAAAATACTTATATCATATCCGTATTTGTTAGACACATTAATAAGTGACTGTACATCTCCTTGTCCTAATACAGAATTCTCAGCTAAAGAACCTAAACTATAATTTAAAATTCCATTTGCCTGCATCATTCCAAATAATGCATTAGTATAAGTTATATCATCTGTTCCTACTTTGAAAAAATATTTTAATCCTCTTCTAGCTAACACACCTGCATCTGCATCAGGACTAACATATGGCACCTTAAGCACTTCTGTTAAAAGAGAAACTGATGATGTCACAGTACTTTGATACGAACCTATTATAGACGTAACCCCTTCACGCTCTATCAACCTTTTAGCTTCTGCTAATGCTACCTCAGAATCTCCTCTTGTGTCTGACCATATAAGCCTTATATTTCTACGACCTAACTTTGGTATATTTAAGTCTTTAGGTATACAAATTTCATTTTGATTATTTACAAGATAAACATAAAAATCTAATGCCTTTTTTATACTATTTCCCACAAATGCATAATCTCCTGTGAGAGGATACAATGCACCTATTTTAATCTCTTCATAACACATAATCATCCTCCAAATTAAACTAAATTTTTCGAATCTCTACTATACATTATGAAAAATAATATAATCTAGTTACTTATATATCATTCTTCTACAATATTTTTTATATTATGTGTTCATTATTTAATATACTTTTATAAAAAAATAAGAAGAAATACATTATAAAGTTACTTCTTCTTATCTACTATTACAACTTTTATATAATTACTTTGTTATTGAAACAATAATGATCTATGAACAAAACAATGTGTATAACTCATTATTTTAAGAAATCCACCTGTAGAAAACTTATTAAGTGGATTATTTTCATTAACTCATGTTTAAAAATCTATATCAACATTTTCTTTCCTTATGACTCTAACCTTAATTTTTATACACATCTTTTCTCTTAATCTTGTATATTGAGTTAGCTCAGGATCAAATTTTTTATATTTGCCTTTTGATACTGGCATTGGTACTTTAACTTTAATATATTGAGGAGGTCCATCTGGATGAAGTGGGTCGTTTATAGGTAATTCTAATTCCATATACTTTGTTTCTCCTGGTTCATAATCATATATTGGTTCAGGATTTAATAATTCATCATGGGAACCAATGATTTTAGCACTTAACACCTCAACAACATCTGTATCTCTTAATTTTTCTCCTGATGGTAAATCTAATTTTATAATTCCACCAAAATCAATTACTTTTGTCATATGATATAAAGGTCCATAAACTGTTGGATATCCAGCTGCATCTTTCATTCCGATTCCTACTGTTTCAACAGTATCAGATAATGGCGAGTTACAATCAATCTCTTTAGCACTTTGTGCTGCAACTTTATAGGATATATTTTTTGTTATCCATGCATTAAACATAACAGCGCTATCTCTTGTAGGATAAGCTTTAACCTCAATACTTTCATCTACATTTTGTATCATAAATAATCTTGAGGCTATATTAGGAACTTGTTGAAACCATCCTTGTTGTTGTGGTGGTAAAGAATCAAAATCAAATACTACTTCTTTAAAAAAAACATCTTCCTTCTCTGCTATAACAATATTTGTTTCAATTTTTTTCGTAATCATAACCTTTACTCCTCTAAATATTTTATTAATTTATACTTCTATATTATCAGAAACATCAACATTATCAGAATTATTAACGTCGTCAGAACTGTTAACACTAGAATTGTTAATATTTAAAAAATAAAAATTGTAAGATACAGAAACTTCTTTACTATCTACTATTGCTGTAACTACAGTATTAACAATACCATTTTGATTCGGTGTTTCTTCAGGTGAAGGAATATCTGATGCTGTAATTTTATCCTTGTACACACTCCAGCTTGAATCTTTTTTATACTCATCAACCATTTTTACAGGTACATATATAACCAAATCTTTAGACGTATTAAGAAACACATCCTTACCCAATACCGCTACTCTGTCACCATAAATAGTAACTTTTCTGAGACTTGTACAATCCTTAAAAGCTTCATCTAAAATTGTCATTATAGTTTCCGGTATAGTTACAGTTTCTATATTTTGATTTCTTATTATCCTATTCTCACTATTACTAAATGCATTTTTACCTATGCAAACTACCGGTTCATTTCCATAGTTACTAGGTATTACTATATTTTTAGGCAATTCTATATTAGGTTTAGCAAATATTATTCCTTTGTAAAAATAAAAATAATCATTACCTGTTGCTTCTGAAATTTGAATATTTTTATGGATATATTTACCTTTATTGATGGTTTCCTCTATAAATTTAACTAATTTCTCATCCAATTTACCCTCTAATTTATTATTTAAATTCCCCATAATTTTCTCCTTTAAATATTTATTTTCCTCCCCCTTGTCACATTATATTATTAAAGCACATAATTTGTTACAATCCACCATTTATATAATGATTGATTAATACTGTAAACATCATGATTTCATCACAAAAATGCAAAGAAAAAGCGCACTTCATAAGTGCGCCCTTTTCTTATTGACATATCTTTATACTTTGCCATAATTTGACCTTATTTTGTAATAATTATACCCTTTTAATCTAATAACTATATAATTTTACTTATGGTACGGCTCTCCATTACTTATTCTAAAAGCTCTATATATCTGTTCCAAAAGCATAACCCTAAAAAGCTGGTGTGGAAAAGTCATCTTGCTAAAGCATAGACTATAATTAGATCTTTTTATAACTTTATCCGCTAAGCCTAGACTTCCACCTATTATAAAGCATAAATTGCTATCTCCACTAATCCCGCATTTATCTATAAATGATGATAATTCTTCTGATGATAACATTTTACCTTTTAAATCTAGTGTTGTTACAAACATAGTATCTTTTATTTGAGATAGAATCTTATCTCCCTCTTTATCTTTTATTATAAGTTCTTCCTTTAGAGATGCATTGTCTGGAGTTTGCTCGTCACTAAGCTCTATTATATTTAACTTACAGTATCTACTTAATCTTTTGCTATACTCATCGATAGCTAATTTTAAGTATTTTTCTTTTAACTTTCCAACTGAGATTATTGTTATATTCATTTTTTTACCTCGCACTTGATTTTTTATTATAAAAAATTGGCTATGCCAAGCTCTAATTGACAATTGAAAATTGAGAATTAACAATTATGGTTGAAAGTCACAGACTTTCTTGAAAATATTTTCTATTTTAGAAATCTTCTAAGGAAGATTTTATAATTCATTATCGATTGTCAATCTTCAATTCTCAATTTAAAACTCCATTGTTATCAGAGAAATAAGAATAGAGCCTAAGGCAAATTAAAAAAATAACAAGTCAGTATGCTAGTCTATTTTGTGTCATACTTCGTCAGCGATATTAGCCCATAGTCTATGCTATGAACTAATATTACTTCCTTGTCTGACACAAAATATACATGACATCTTTGACTTGTTATTTTCTTTCATGTGCCTAATTAAAATTAGGCTCTATTAAAAAAACACCTTATTATTTTCCACAGCATTTCTTGTATTTTTTACCACTACCACATGTACAAGGATCATTTCTTCCTACTTTATTGTCGTTAACAGCCATTTTAGAATTTCTCCATGACTTTTGGATTTCTTTTCTCTTCTCAACAGAGAATATTCCATCCCATTGTGGTAAATTATATAAGTAATCAGCCTTAGCATCTAACATATTAAAGTATAATGTTTCATAATTTATCTTAAATTCTATAGATGTTTCTTCTGTTATAGCTTCTAAATCCATTGGAGTTTCTAAGCTATCATTTATTCCATCCATGAATCCCATTATAAAATCTACTGTTGTATCAAATTTCTTTGCTAATTCTGATACAGTTCCAGTTGTAACATTTTTGTGGTTAGATAATACTTCTGAGTATATTTTACTTTCTATACTACTATATTCAGCCCAAAATGCTTCTTCTCCTCTTGTTTTCACGTATTCTACAACCATATCTGTCCATTGCTTATATAAACTCATTTTATTCACTCTCTCCTCTTTAAATTAATATCTTAATAGATTTATTATAGTAAATCTATTGTTCCATTACAATAATTTCAATATATTCAATTAAACGTTATATTAACCTTCTACACTAGAAATCATATATTTCGCTTTTTTTGCACAATAAAAACACGTCCCTGATTCAATTTTATTCATAACAGGAAAGGTCTCTTCTTCTACCAAAAAATCATCTATTACCATATCAACATGATCTTCACAACAAAGTTTATTTTCCTTCAAGCTTGACAAGAACATCATCCTTTCCCATTGGATCAGTTAATTTGTAATTTCCACCAAGAGATTCTACATTATTGTTCTCTATCAACATCTGAACCTTCTCTACTGATGGCAATTCGGTTAAAGTTGTTATTATAGATTTTAAACATACTTCTTCTTTAGAAGCACTCATTTTAACAGCTGCTTCTTTACTTAAATTAACAACTGCTATATGATCCTTTATTGAAAAACTTAATAGTCTGGTTTGTGGAGGTACTATAGGGCTTAAGTCACTTTGAATAGATGGTCCCTTTATTAAGGTATTTATCATCTTTTCTCCTACAACCTCTTCTTTATCTAATACTATCTCCTCTTTTTCAATAGTTGGTGTTTTTCCCTCTTTAGAGCCATCAAAGTATATATCAAATTGCAATACATCCTTGTCCTCCAATGGCATTTTTATATTTTTTATTTTTTCTTTATTACTTTCGTTAACACTATTGTTATTTGTCGAGCATGCTGTAAGACCTAATGAAATAATGCAAATTGCAATACACACTGCTGATTTACAAGTTTTCTTCATTTAAATCTCTCCTAACCTAAAATTCAATATAATTACTTGGTTTTCCTCTATGTGCCATAGCTAAGTCTACTTCTTTTCCTAAAATGACTCCATTTTCTCTAAGGACTCCAGCTACGGTTTCATAAGCTAAATCTGGATGATTATTTGTTTCACTTAAATGCCCCAAAACTATTTTTTTACATCCATTTTTTAAAACCTCAAGCAAAGCATTCCCACATGCTTCATTTGACAAATGTCCAACATTACTTAAAATTCTTTTTTTTAAATCATAAGGATATGGTCCAAATTTTAACATTTCAGTATCATGATTGCTTTCTAAGAGAATTACCTCAGAATCTTTTATATTCTCTTTTACTTCACTGGTAAAGCAACCTAAATCTGTTGCTATGCTAGCTCTTTTATTTCCTGAAATCATAGTATATCCAACAGGACAAGCAGCATCATGTGGAATGTTATAATTTATAATATCCATATCCTTTATTGTTATGTGTTTATCGTTAATAATCTTTATATTATGATCCTTTATTTTTCCCACTTTATTTTCCATTGCTATCCAAGTTCTTTCATTTGCATATATAGGTATATCATATTTTCTAGACATAACCCCAGCACCCTTTATATGGTCTATATGCTCATGAGTTATAAATATAGCATCTACTTCCTCAGGATTTTGATTTATCTCTTTTATAGCAGAATCCAGGTGCTTACCTGCCATTCCAGCATCTACCAGTATATTTGTATTTCCATTACCTACAAATATACTATTTCCACTACTCCCACTATATAAAGAACAAAATATCATATACTTTTCCCTCGCTATTCATTCTCTCTATGTATATCAGCTCCTAGAGCCTTAAACTTATTTTCTATATGAGGGTACCCTCTGTCAATGTGTTCAATGCTATATATTTCTGTTGCTCCTTCTGATATAAGACCTGCTATTACCATAGCCGCTCCAGCTCTTAAATCTGTAGCTTTAACTATAGCTCCTGTAAGTTTATTAACTCCATCAATTATGGCAGTTCTTCCTTCAACTTTAATATTAGCACCCATTTTCTTTAATTCATCAACATGCTTTAATCTACTTTCCCATACACTTTCATTTATTATGCTTCTACCTTTAGATATTGAAAGTAATGCACTCATTGGCTGTTGAACATCTGTTGGAAATCCTGGATAAGGTGCAGTTTTTATATTAACACCTTTTAGATTTTTTTCAGATTTAACCAAAACATAGTCATCTTCTTCAACAATATCAACACCCATCTCTATAAGCTTTGCACTTATAGATTCTAAGTGTTTTGGTATTACGTTATTTATTTTTACTTCTCCACCACAAGCAGCGGTAGCTATCATAAAAGTTCCTGCTTCTATTTGGTCTGGGATTACACTATAGTTACATCCTGTTAATTCTTCAACACCAGTAACTCTTATTGTGTCTGTTCCAGCACCTTTAATATTTGCACCCATAGAATTTAAAAAGTTTGCTACATCAACTATATGAGGTTCCCTTGCTGGATTTTCAAGTACAGTAACACCCTCTGCTAAAGCAGCTGCAAGCATTACGTTTATAGTTGCTCCAACACTAACTACATCAAAAAAAATATTAGCACCTTTTAATTTCTCAGCCTTAACATGTACCGCTCCATGTTCAATCTTAACTTCTGCTCCTAGAGCCTCAAAACCTTTAATATGTTGATCTATAGGTCTAACACCTATAGGACAGCCCCCTGGAAGGTCTACCCTGGCTTCTTTAAATCTTCCTAATAAAGCTCCTATTAAATAATAAGACGCTCTCATTCTTCTTACATCTTCTGTACAAGCATTTAAGCTGCTAATAGAAGTACTATCTATTGTTATAGAATTTCCATTTCTTTCAACTAAACAACCTAAACCCTCAACTATTCTTTCAAGACAATTTATATCTGCTATATCTGGTATATTATCAATAACGCATTTTCCACTACCAGCCATTATTGCTGCTGGTAATATAGCTACAGCTGCGTTCTTAGCTCCACTTATATCTATACTCCCAAAAAGAGAGTTGCCTCCGTTTATAACCAACTTTTCCATGCACTTCACCCTTATTAATTAATTTTTATTTTTTATTTATCAAATCTATAAAATATATATCAAAAAAATTTAAATTCAAATTAAACTATTAAATAAAATCTTTAAAAATCATTACTCTTTCATAACTTTCATTATAGCACAACTGTATAGTAATTTTACAATGTTTTTTTTAATATAAATTGTAAATTAGTACAAATTTTAAAGCGATTTATTATAATTTGGTTTAAATTATTAAAAAATACAAAAAAAGGAACTCGCTTATGACTATCATAATTGAATTCCTTTGTTTATTTACATTATTTTTCTTAATTTAGATTTTAATTACAAAAAAATTTAATCTACTTAGAAGAAGATTCAAAACTTCCACAATCTGTACATTCTACTGATTTTGCTGTTGAGGAATGTTTAGTTACTTCTATTTTATTTAATGTGCAATAATCGTCTTCTTTACAATGATATTTACATTCTGTAACTACACATCCAATACTACTATTATGATCCATTACTATCACCCTTTCATTATTTTTATTTACTTTACCTTATATATTATTGCTCTTAAATAGATCTTTTATTCTAGTAATTATTTATATTTTTGCATATATATAAACTCTTAATAATATATGATATAATCTATATATGAATTTTCAAATATTTACTATATGGAGGTGTTGAGACAATGAAATATTATCTTGTAGCACTAATTGATGATAATTCTTACAAAATGTTAGAGCCTGTACAAAAAAACTTATGCAGGAAATATAGACTAAGTAGAAATATACCTACGCTTCATATACCTCTACAGGTTATAGATAATCCAAACTTAGATAAATTAGATAACATATTATCCGATATACTTAAACCTTATAAAAGATTTAAAATTGAAATAAATGACGAAATATTCTTTTATGATCCTATTAAAACATTTAATTTAAAAATTGAATCAAAGGGTTATATTAAAAGATTATCTAGACTTTTTTATACATCTCTTAAACTTAATGGTTTTAATGTAAAGATGCCTATTAATGAGAATGAAATGTTTATATATTTAACAAACTTTAATAATTTTAATAAAGATACAAATCAATCTTATAATGCTAAAACTTTCTTAAATAGAAATATGGATTTATTAAAAATAGCTAAGGTTGATAGAATAGAACTTTGGAAATCTACTAATGGAAGAAAAGACAATATTATACTAAGTTATCCTTTAAAAACTTTTTAGAAATTTTTACAAATTTAAAATTTTTACTGAGTAATCGTTTTCCAAAACTTTTCAATTTTTCTGTTATGAGATAGAATTATAAACAGGGGATATTAACGTTAGAAAGGCGGCCTTATTTATGAACTTACCAAAGCTATTTCAATTACAGAAGAATTTGAATGACAGAATTGAAGAAGAACATAACTTAAACAACAATTCACTTTTACCTAAGAGAATTTTAGCTCTTCAAGTAGAACTAGGTGAATTAGCCAATGAAACTAGATGTTTTAAATATTGGAGTACTAAGGGACCTTCTGATAAAGACACTGTACTCGAAGAATTTGTGGATTGCCTTCATTTTATTCTTACTATAGGTATTGATAAAAACTTTTATGATATTGATGTTGAACTGATTCCGTCTGAATCTAGTATTACTGATCAATTTTTAAACCTATATATTGATATAAATGATTTGGTTATAACCTCATCTAAAGATCATTATGTGACTTTATTTGAAGATTTTATTAGTTTAGGAAATTCATTAGGATTTGATTCAAAGGATATAGAAGAGGCCTATTTGAAAAAAAACACCTTAAATCATAAACGCCAAGATAATGGATATTAAACTCTAGTATAACTAGGGTTTTTTTTTTATTTTTGGGAAAGCTATGCTTGAGGTGATTTTTTATGATAGGCATAATTTTCTCAATAATAGCAGGGCTTTGCATGAGTTTTCAGGGCGTTTTTAACACAAGGCTTGGAGAAAAAATTGGTACAATAGAGGCAAACTTATTTGTCCAAGGAACTGGACTTATTTTAACACTAATCTTATTTTTTATAGCTGGCAAAGGAAGTTTCAAAAATATAGTTGAAGTAAATAAGCTATATCTTCTTGGAGGAGTTTTAGGGGTGGCTATAATATTCTGTGTAATGGGAGGGATGAAATTTTTAGGTCCATCTTATGCAGTTTCAATAATTTTAGTTTCTCAGCTTTTATCTGCAGCTTTTATAGATGCATTTGCCCTTTTTGACTCAGAAAAGATAATATTTGGATTTTACAAGATTATCGGTATTGCAATAATGGTGTTAGGTATTGTAATATTTAAGTGGAAAGGTTAGTTAAAATATGGGTAAGTTATGAGAATTTTTGACAATAAAGTTTTTAACATAGCTAAAAAAGTAGGTTTTAATTCTAAGTTTTTATTAAAACTTACTGGAAGAAACGTAAAGAATTATTTTTTAGAATCTAAGATTTCATTTGAAGATCCTATAGTAGAGAATTCTGTACATTGGTTTGGTCATGCTACTACTATAATAAATCTATATAATAATGTTATAGTAACTGACCCAGTAATAGGTGGTTTAGCTCATTTTAAACGTGTAACTAAGTCATCGAAGATTTTATCTAATACAAAGATAGACTATATTTTATTATCTCATGGTCATATGGATCATCTTGATCTATTGTCTTTGATAAAATTAGATAAATCTGCTACTGTGCTTGTTCCAAAAGGCTATAAGACTTTAATATCCCTATTAGGATTCAAAAAAATAATTTGTATATCAAAAAATGAAATATTTATTGATAATGAAGTTACAATCAATGTTTTTCCTGCTAATCACGATGGTAGAAGATATTATCTAGGAAGCAATGATGAAAGTAATGCTTATCTTATTAAGGTAAAAGATAAATCTGTGTTTTTTGCTGGAGATACAGCTTACACTGAAGCTTTTAATGGCTTAAAATGTGATTTATCATTAATGCCTGTGGGATGTTACAAACCTGAAGGTTTTGATAAGATGCATTGCACTCCTTTACAAAGCTTTCAAATGTTTACTAATATGCAGAGTAAATACATGATTCCTATTCATTACAATACTTTTATTTTATCATTAGAAAGCACTGAAGAAATAATAAATACTTTAAAGGAACTATCGGATGAACGAATTAAGTTAATACATATTGGTGAAACGGTACGTATATAAACCATTTAATATAAGGGGGGATTATCTGTGGATTTCAAACAAATAGAAGCTTTTATAAGTGTCGCAAGACTAAAAAGTTTTTCTAAAGCAGCAAATAACATCTATCTTTCTCAACCTACAATAAGTTCTCATATATCAAGTTTAGAAAAAGAATTAAATATTCAATTATTTGATAGAAATTCTAAGGAAGTTAATTTAACGCCTGCTGGTAGATGTTTTTTAGACTATGCAGTAGATATAATAAATACAAGGAATAACGCGATTAACTGTTTATGTGATTTTGATAACAATATTTCTGGAACATTAGTGTTGGGTGCAAGTACAACCCCATGTAATACAATAGTTCCATCTTTGGTTAATAGATTTTCAGCGGAATATCCTCATATAAAATTTAACATCATTGAGCAAAGTTCTGGGGAAATTATACAAGATATAATTGATCTAAATTGTGAAATAGGTATAGTTGGGAGCTTAAACTCAAATGAAAAAATTAAGAGCTACTGTTTAATGGAAGACGAGCTTTTAGTAATTTCAAGCCCAGCGTTAAAGTTACCTAAAGAGTTAACTCTAGATGAATTTTTAAAATACAAAATAATATTAAGAGAAAAAAATTCTGCTACAAGAAAAACCTTTGAAGATGTAATGCAAGAAAAAGGCCTTAATTCTGGTAAGATAAATCTTTGCTGTGAGGTTAATAATCTTGATACATTAATTCAATTTGTTAAAACAGGAATGGGTATATCAATAATTTCAAAATGCTTATGCAAAGATTATGAAGATTTAGGGTTGTTAAATATAAGTACAATTAAAGATGTTCATCTTACTAGAAATATTTATTTAGTGTTAAACTCTAAAAGAACTTTAACACCTACTGCAAAGGCATTCTTTGAAATGTGTAAAAATGAATTTAATATAGAATAAGGCACATGAAAGAAAATAACAAGTCAAATATACTAGCATACTGACTTGTTATTTTTTGAATGTGCCTAATATAAATATAGCTCAGTTGAAAACTGAGCTATATTTTTTTATTTCACATTAGGCATCTTGAAAAATAATAGACTTGTATCCTTATATATTATTTTTTTAGATGCCTTAAATACATAAATCAACATTTATGTAACATTTCATATAATATATATTGTAATCAATTCTAAGGAGTATTTTATGTTTTCCTTTAAATCGAAACTTAGTTCTCAACTAAAGGATTGCTTAGATAGTAATTTATATATTAAATATAGAGTATTAATTAACTATAAAAATTTTAACAAGACTCTACTAGGCAAAATTTCTGGATTTAAAAATGCTACATTACACTCTGTTAATGACTATCTTAATATTATTTCATGTACATTAACTAAAAATCATATAGAAAAACTTTGCGAGTATCCTGAAACAATCTGTATTTGCTTAGATGAACTTTGCTTTATATCTTATTCTTTAAGCAATAGTAATCATGGTAGTAGTATTAAAAATGCTAATTACCTAAAGACAAATTATAATTTAGATTTTTCAGGGAGAGGTATATCTATAGGTTTGATTGATACAGGTGTCTACCCCCATAATGACTTATCCAATCCAAGTAAAATTAAATTATTTAAGGATCTTATAAATGATTACACTTACCCCTATGATGATAACGGCCATGGTACTTTTTTATCTGGAGTAATTTGTGGTAATGGATTAGGTTCTAAAGGTGTATATGATGGAATTGCAAAAGGTTCAGATATATGTTGTGTAAAAGCATTTGATAGCAATGGACGTGGATTTTGTTCTGATATACTATACGCTATAGATTATTTAATACAAGAAAGCACTTCTAACAACATAAGAATTCTTTGTATTCCATGCGAACTTTTATGTCATAACACATTTATACTTTCTTTGTTTGATAAAATATTTAAAAAAGCTATACTAAATAATTTAATTCCTATAGTTTCAAGTGGAAGTAATTCATATAAGGGTGGTATTATTGGAATAGGTTTATTAGATAGCTGTCTTACTGTTTCTGGTATGGATACTTCCAAAGGTGGATATAAACCTTGTGACTTATCCTCATATGGTCCAACTTTATCTAAAACTCAAAAACCAACCATAACAGCAGCATGTAAAAATATTTCTTCATTAAGCACAATAAAATCTTTTATTCCTGAAAGAAATGGTACCAAGTTGTATCCTCCTCTTTTAGACACCCCATATACTACCATAACTAGTACATCTATATCATGTGCATATATATGTGCTTGTTGTTCTTTAATCCTTGAAAAAAAGCCATTATTAAAATTTAAAGATCTATTGAATTTATGCCAATTGTGTTGTAAAGACGTAATTGATTCTAAAAATATACAAGGATATGGAGTTTTAGATATATCCTCAATACTGTTTAATTTATAAGTTGCTTAAGTTGCAAATTTCAATTCTATAATAAGGACAAAAGGCTGCGCCCTTTTTTAATTGACAATTGAGAATTGACGATTGACGATTATTGTTGAAAGTCACGGACTTCCTAAATATAAAGTTGAAGGTTGAGA
>NZ_FOKI01000039.1 GCF_900111985.1 Clostridium frigidicarnis | reverse complement strand
TAAACTATTTTTGCAATAAATTAAGGAGTATGCATGAGCAAAGCTTATGAATGCTCCTTAATTTATTGCGAAGGTATCACCACTAAATTTAATATAATATAAGTTAAATGGGATAGAAGTTATTAAAAAATAGCAGTATAGCTACGATATAAAATTAAAATTAGTTTTATGATTTAAAAGAAAATCTTTATTAGAAATAATTTAAGTTAAATGAATCGTCTTTAATATATGATAAAATATAAAACTTACCTTTAGTGGAACAGCCATGGAAGGCTTGTCCACTACGTGCGAAGGGAGAGCGTGAAAGTATCAGGACCAGCCAAGGAAGGCTTGTCCTGATACGGCAACAAACGGAATGAGCTCTATAGATGAATTAAGAGGGTGGGACAAGCTGTATTAAATTTATGAATACATATGACTCTTAATATGCTTTTAAAACTTTGTGAGGTGAATTTTAAAGCAGTTTCTATATAGCATACATAATACGTATAGATTAACACTAAATGCTGTTAAAATGCTTTTTAGAAGGTGCTAGTGCATAGAAAAATAATAATTTTAATATTGCTTGTCCCACCCGGTTTTTTATGACATTTTTTATGGTATGAATTTATAATGCACCCCAACGGGTACCCAATGTTTGAACTAGCTTAATCCGTAACAGATGTTAGCGTGGAAGTGGTTTGATAGAAGAGAAAAACACTTCTACGGTTACATATGTAGGTGATAGCCTGTTCAAAATTGGGTGTTGGTATACCTTATGTAATGGATTTAAATTATTTTAGGTAAACTTATTATAATAGTGAAGTGGTGCCAAAAGTATTTTTAATTATATATGAAGTATACAGGGTAGGTATATAAGCACTATATAAGGTATACATAGTTTAAAATGAAAGTTATATGTAGTATAATAAAGCTAGGGTAAGTATTAAATTTATCCTCAAAAATCAATAATAATCCAATTTATTAGAAGCATCAAGAAAACTTAGTTTTTTAGGAAACGAAATAAAGCCTGGGAGCAATCCTAGGCTTTATTTTTTAAATTTTATTATATAAAATACTTATATGCAATTGGAACACATATTAATAAAATCAAACTTAAGATAAATAAATGATATATAACATCAATTCTAACACCGCTTTTATTTTTTCTAATCAATTTAATCACCTCATTTGTAATTATTTACAAAATAAATTTTTTTATACAAAATATAAAAGAAATAAGGTCTGGGATTTATCCAAGACCTTATTTGGGGGATTTTTAAGGGGTTTCCCACTTAATTTTAATTATGTTTTCATGATTTTTATGGATAATGTAATATGAAAATTTATAGAAGAATATAGTATATGTTTTGATTTTAAGAGTGAAAACTTCCTTTGAATGGACAAGCAAGACCTAAGAGCATGCATAATAAAGATATTATAAGACGTGGTTATTAAATTATATGTAAGAGGTAATTATGGGTTTTATAATTCTTTATGCAAAGATATGCAGTCTTTTAAGAGCTTTATGGATGAGAGCTTGTCTATGAACTTTGAAGGGAGGATTGGAGGGAAGACCTCCATTTAAGATAATGGAGTTTTTTATCATAACTGTTTAAATGGTGTTTTGGTTTATAGGACTTTAAGTGGGGTGGGATTTTATGAGATGGTGTGGAGGGGAGAGTTGTGGTTAAAAGGTTACATTTATGTATTATTGGAGGTTTAGAACATACAACATAATAGGGATAAAATTAGTTTAATAGTATTAATCTATAGTTATTTTAATTCTTAACTTCTTAAGAATTTAGGAATTAAAATACTTAAGAAGTTAAGAATTAAAGAGCTACAAATTATTTAGTTTTAGATGATGCTGTCTTGGCTTTATGAGGCTTAGCAAGAATTAATTCTGTATTTAACTTATCTATTTCAAGTTGCTTCTTTTGAAGTTCAAGGTCTAATTTATCTTTAAATTCTATGTTAAGCTTTGCTAAGTAATCCTGGTATTCACTAGTTTTGCTCTCTAATGTGTTTTTATATAGATCTTTAACATCTAATAGATCTTCCTTGTATTTATCCTCTAATGATTTAATATGGGCATTATATGATGCATCTTTATTCTCTATGGACATATTTAGTGACTTTATATCCTGTTGTTGTTGTTCTATTTGGTTTTTATAAAAGGCTATCATATCATTGTTATTATTTAATTTGTCATTAAGTTGTTTATTCTCATTAATTAAATTTGTATTAGTTTCCTTTAATTTATCAAGTTGGTCCTGTAGAGTTTTATAGTCATCTTTATAGTTCTTATACTCTACAAGCTGCTCTTGTAAATTATTATTGTTCCTATTTGCTATATCTAGGTTATTAGTTTTTTCTAATATAGCATTCTCTAATTTTTTAACTTCATTTTCTGCTAAATCCTTATATGTATTTAAATGGTCTACTCTCTCTTCAATACTACTCTTTTCAGATTTAACTTTTTGTAGTTGCTCTTGTAAATTACTAATAGTATTATCCTTAGTATTTAATTCCTTTGATAATTCTTCTCTTATTCTCTCTTCAGCAACTGAATTTTCTTCAAGACTATTTACATACATTCCTATAGCTCTATTGATTGTATCTTTAAATGTATCAATGCTCTTTGCTCTATCCCCTAGTTTTTCTTTAGCATTTTCTAATTTAACCATATTTAATAGACTGTTAAATGCTTGTTGTTGATTTAATCCATTCTCTTTAGCAAATTCCTTAAATTGTTCCAAATCATCTTCATTTAATCTCATACTTGTTACTTTATCAGCCATTTTAAAGCCCCTTTCTATATGTAATACATTAAATTACATTGTAATGTAGTGTATTTATATTCTTATAATAGTATTATAGTACTAATATTTTGTATATTCAATAGAGATTTTGTTAATATAATTAATTGTAGTGTAGTACATTACATTACATTGTATTATTAAGTAATACAACGTAAAAAGAATAATGTTACTACAATTTGATAGTAACACTATTCTTTTTATAAATCTTTTGATTTATTAGTAATAACTTCAGTACTATAAAAACCATACTTTTCTCTTTTTTCTAAAATTAATGGTAACTCTTCTTTAACCATTTTTTCTATAATTTTTTCTCCTTCAGGTGATGCTAAATCAAATATATCTAGTTCCTTGGCCATACTTTACACCTCACTTGTAATAGTTATTTTTTATAGCATTTGTACAGTTTTTTAGTAGTTTTAATAGAAGTTATAAAAATATATTATCATAAAGGCATAATCATATAAACTATGGAAAATTAAGAATTATCAAGGGTTTATGGAGAATATATATATTTTAGATATCTAATATATTACTTTTATGTAAAAAAACAAGGTGACACGAAAAGGGTCTTTATATTATATATACTATGTATATTACCCTAATTAGGGCTATTGGATTTGCACTAAAATGAAGAATAACTCAAAATATGGTAAACTATTCTTAAACAGCTTTAATTAGTAATAAGGGGGAGATAACATTATGGAACTGCAAGCAAATAGGATCTATACTGTTGAGGAGACTGCTGAGATTTTGTCTATTAGGAGAGAGACTCTTTTAAAGCTAATTTATGCAAAGAATCTCGAGGCAAGTAAGCTTGGCAGGCTTTGGAGAATTAGGGGTAGTAATATAGATAGATTTTTAGATAATACATCTAATATTAATAAGGATGATAACAATGAAAAAAAGAGTAATGTTGAATGTGAGTTTGATTTTAATAGTTAGGAGTATATTTTATTCTTTAAAAATAAGTTGAAAAAGGTGCAATTTTTTTTGCATCTTTTTTTGTTTTATCAAAAATCATATTGGTTTAATTCTATAATATATTATAAAACTTTTTTAAACTTGTTTTGAAGCGCTTATAGCATTCAATTATTAAAATAAAGTTAAGAAATAAAACATATAAGTCGTATAGTCTTTTTCTATATATTATAGCAATTATATGTAAATATATTACATTGAAAATAATTAAGAAATAATTTTATATAGTATAAAAAACACAATATTTAAAGTAAAAAATTAAACAAATTTATTAGGTATAGTAAACTATTATCAATAAAAAAGGGATTTATAAACCCTAATAAAATGTTTATTAAGTATATCTAAGAGTATTATTTATAATAAAAAAGTTGATTAAAAAAGTTTTTACATATATAATACATTATATGTAAGAAAGTTATTAAGTAGGTGAATAATAGAATGAATGAAGAAAAAAAAGAATGGTCAGTTAAGATATCTCTTTTTTATAGGGAATATCAAGAATTAAAGGATATAGCATATGAATTAGATATTTCAGTAAAAAAATTAGTAAATAAATCAATTAAATATGCTTTAAAGGATTATAAAGAAAATAAAAGTATAAAGAGGTCAGATAAGATATTGTTTTTAGAGGATGATAAATTAAAAGTTTATAGTTTTAAAATTAAAGAAAAACACTATGAAAAATTAAAGAAAATATCTGACAAGGTGGATATGAATGTGAAAGAATTAGTTAGGTGCATTCTCTCACAGTATCCTAGTTTTGTACAACAAAGTGAAGAGCGTTTATTAGAAGACATATGGAGGATTTAAGATGAGGAAAAAGGATTTAAAAAAGTTAAAAAAAGTTTTGAAGAAAATAGAAGAGAATGTAGATGATGAAGATGAAGTTACATCAGCCATTAAACAAAGATTAAAGAGAATTGTAAAAGAAGTAAAATCATGTGTAATATATACTAAGGGGTATGAGTATTTACCAGTTCAACAATTTAGAATTTTAATGGAGAAAATTGTAAACGTGGTTAATTTGAGAGATTATGGAGATGAATATCTAGAGTATCTAAATAATTTAAAAGAATATGAAGAAATTAAAGAGAAAAGAGCTTATTTGTCCAGAGAGAAGTTTGATTCTACAAGTTTAAAAGATAAGGATACATTTTTTAAAATTAGGATTAAAAATATGAAAACAAATATTAATGACATAGAGAATTATAAATATAAGAAATTTAAATATAAGATTGGTTATTTATGCAATGATTCAAGTCGGGTTATACATGATGATAATTGTACTTATAACACTAGGGTTGATGGAGTAACACTAAAAGAAATAGAAGAAATAGTTTTATTTTTTGTTTCAAATATATTTTATTATTTTTGTAAAAATAATAAACGAAAAAAATATCTAAGAAATATTCATAAAGCTAGTAAAAGAAGTTTAATGACTAATAGATCTATAAAGAAAAAAAAATTAAAGATATTAAAAAAAGAATTAAGAGGGGCTGCTTAAAAACAATACTTAATAGTTAGTTGAAGAGTAGTTTATGATTAATGTGGCAATTAAGGAAGATGCACTACGGGACAAAAAATAATTAATTTTTAAAAATTAAAATATACAGAGGTATGTTGCACATACTGCAAGGGGTATAAGCATATAGAAATGAATAACACAATTGAAGATGAATAGGGTGAAAAAAAACACTTAATATATTTGTAATAGCTGTGATAATGTTTTTATATTAGATGAAGAAGAGAGACGATATTATGAAGGTTCTTTTAATGAGGATAAATGGCATGATTTAACGATTTAACTGATGATATGAGGTGTATGTTAGGAATAGATTAAGAATAAATTATATATTGATAGATTATTTAAGTAAGTAAAAAAGGAGTATCTACAGCAGATACTTCTTTTTCTTTTGTATATCTACACATATCAAACCGTAAGGAAGTGTTAGGGGAGATAACGATTGACAATGAGAAAAATATGGTATAAAATAATGTCAACAAGTAACCGTTAAGTGTTGTAACGAAATCGTGACGTATAGGGAGGAATTAAAATGGAAATATTTCAACTTAAAACTCAACCAGAAGGAATAGAGAGGGTAAGTTCATTTGTAAATGAAAATTTTATTTGTATAGGTTATAGTGAGCTTGATGATTTAACAAATAAAAATAAAGATGAAATAAGAGAAGAAATAAGAGAAAAATATAAATATGAGGGTAGTAGATTAGGAAATCACTTAGGAAATGTAAATGCATTTGTAAATACAATGAAAGAGGAAGACATAGTCCTTATAACTGAGAATGATTGGGTTCATATAGGACGAGTAGGGGGATATGAGTATGATTGTATCAATAATGAATGGGGGATGTATCATAGAAGATATGTAAAATGGATAGGTAAAGCTCCAAAACACGAACTTAATGAGTATGTAAGAGAATTATTAAGAAATAGAAGTATTTTAACTAAATTTAAACATCCAACAGATATAGCGGAATTAGATAAAGTATTGACTAATGGTGATATATCTAGTAATAGAAACTCTATAGATTATAATATAGTTGAAAAAGCATTAAATATATTAGTTAGCGCTTTAGATTCAGATAATGAAGAAATAAGAGTTAAAGCTGCTATAGGATTATTACAACATAATAAATTTAATTAATATAGAGATTCCTTGATAATGAAAGGGGATATTTTTATGATTATTTCTATTGATACAAAAAAGCCAAGAACTAAATTACCTTATAGTGATGATTTTACTAAGTGGAAGAAAAATTTACTAGATGATGATTATACTGCAATAGTTAATGAGCTTAATAGTGTTTTTGATAGTGGTAAAGTACACACAGCAGGATGGATACCAGGACATAATTGGATAGGAACAGTTTATGAACCTATTTTTAAAGCATGTAATAAAAATCAAGTAAGAGCAGCTCTATTCTTTGGATTAATAGTGTATAAAGTATTTATGGATAGAGATGATACATGGGCATGTGATAGATTTCAATTAGATGGTAAAGAAATAAAAAGTTTAACTTATTTTAAAGTAAATAATATACTATAAAAAATATGTTTAACACAATACAACCATAAGTGACAGAGGTTTTTACTAAAATTAACTAGGGGGTAAATTTATGCAAATACCTAAGCTACAATATTCTAATCGTTCAAGAGAATATAATATTTGTGATGAAGAGATAAGAGATAAAATTATTTATGGATATTTATTTGAAGGAAAATCTCATAGAAAATTAGACGAAGAATATATAAAAGTTAATTCTGACTATAGTCGTGGGTGGCAATCTATGGGGGTACTTCATTATATGGGTATTAGAAAAGAGTTTAAAGGAATTTTTTCAGAGATTGACATAATAGATGTAATAAAAGAATTGAGGAAGCTAAATGATACTAATTATAATTTACTAATTGAATCATTAGAGAGATGTTTTATAAGTATCTGTAGTGAAATTATAGCTAAGGATATTGAACTTGAAAGTGAAGAATTTCACCAAGTAATTGATATAATATCACAAAATGAAGGAAAAAAAATTAGTTATTATACTACAAGATATGAGCGAAATATTAAAAATCGAACTAGAGCAATTGAAATACATGGAACTAAGTGTATGGCCTGTGGTTTTGATTTTGAAAAAGTTTATGGAGAACTTGGCAGAGCGTATATAGAAGTTCATCATGTAAGCCCGCTTTCAAGTATTGAGGATGAAGTAAAAATAAATCCTAAAACTGATTTAATTGCAGTTTGCTCTAATTGTCATAGAATGATACATAGAAAGAAAAATCATGTTTTATCACTTGAAGAATTAAAAAATATAATTGAAAAGAATTAAAGTTTTATAATAAAGGATAAAGAAGATATAATTAAATAGTGATTTCTATTAAAAAATATAAAAAGGAACTAGCATTAAGGTGGTATCTTTATTTAGTTAGGATATAATATAAATTATCGAATTCCATAAATTAAAATTTATTTACAAAAGAACGGTAGTTCTATATAGTGTAATTAAAAACAACTAGAAAAGAGGTATAGGTTAGTGTATACATATATAGATTTATTTGCGGGTCCAGGCGGATTATGTACTGGTTTTAAAAATGCAGGGTTTAAGCCATTAATAGCAGTAGAAATGAGTGATAACACTGTAAAAACATATGCTAGAAATCATGATGCTGAAATATATAAACTTGAAGATTTAATAGAAAATAAGGGGACTTTAGAATTAATATTAAACTTAAAAAATGAAAAAACAGTATTAATACATGGAGATATTAGATTAGTTGATAATGAAATAATATTAGAAGTTCTTAATAAGAAATTTAATGTAAGTAAAGTAGATGTGGTTGCAGGAGGACCACCATGTGAATCTTTTTCTTTGGCTGGAAAAAGATTAGATGGAGATGAAAGAGATAACTTATTTGAGAATATGTTGAGAATAGCTCATACTGTAGAGAGTAAGTATGTTTTCTTTGAAAATGTACCAGGACTATTAACTAAAAAAAGTAATGATATTAATATTTTTAATGTTATTATAGATGAGTTTAATAACCACGGTTACAAGTTAGCAAGTACAGATAAAAACACAATAAAATGTTTAGCGGCAGATTATGGTGTACCTCAAAATAGAGAGCGAGTTTTTTTAGTTGCAATAAATGAAAAATATGGTGAAAATAAATTTATATATCCTGAGAAAACACATGGTGATGGTAGAAAATTTCCATATGTTACAGTAGGAGAGGCTTTAAAGTATTTGCCAAAATTAAATAAGGGCGAGGGTGAAGAATTTCAAAAAATAAAATATTCATATGAGGAAGAATATAAGAACAAAGAAATAAATGAATCATTTTATGAATATATAAAATTTATTTCAGGAAAAGAAGGATATATTCCAGAGCATATAAAACACGATGGAATTGTAAAAGTAATAGAAAATCATAAAGCTGTTAACCACAGAGAGAAAATGGTTAACAGGTTGAGTTATATAGAACAAGGTGAAGGAATGAAGAAGGCTGCTGAAAGATTAATAAATGATGGAAAACAAGATATTGTAACTATGTATTTCCCTAAGAAATTATATGCAGCTAGAAATAGAAGATTAAGAGAAAATGAGCCATCATTTACAGTTACAAGCCATTGCTTGGATGAAATGGTTCATCCTATAAACGACAGAGGATTAACACCTAGAGAAACTGCAAGATTACAGTCATTTCCAGATTGGTATGTATTTGAAGGAGAATATGTAAAATTCCATTCAGATCCATTACAGGATAAATATGAACAATGTGGAGACGCTATTCCTGTATTGCTAGTTAAATCACTAGCAAATAAATTAAGGATTGCATTAGATAATATTGAAAAAGAAACATTAAATGAGGTAGCAATAACAAAGTAAGTTTATAGAAATATCCTCCTTATATGTTATTATATATATATAACGTATGAAGGGGGATGTTTTTATGTGTGATAAAATAAAAGAAGCATATAAGAAGTATAATATTAAAGCTTTACATTATGGGGAAATAGGGGACAAGTTAGGAGATGCTTATGAGAGTTTTGTTGTAAATGTATTTAGTGATAAAAAATATTTAAGTATGTTTGATAAACTTGATGAAAATAAATTAGATGAATTTATTTTTAAAAGCATAATAATAAAAGAAAAAATTGAAGTTAGTGAGATAATGAAAATTGAAGCTACAAATAAAATTCCTAAAAGGGATAATGGAGGTAATGCAAAAACGGATGTTTGGGTAAAGATTTATACAATGAAAGGACAAGTTATAAATATACCAATTAGCGTTAAACAGACAACTGTACCTAAAGTAGCAATGGCTGAATATGATGTTGATACTATATTAAATGAAACTGGAATAAAAAATTTTGAAGTTGAAAGACTAATGAAAAAGCATCAATGCGATGCTAGTGCTATAAATTTTTCAAAAGAAGAAAAGGAAATTTTAACAAGAGAATTAGAAAAAGATAATAACAAAGATAAACTTCTTAGATGGATATTAACAATGAGTCCAGAAAAAAAATATAATGATATTAGGGTACCTAGATATTTGATTAAATTTCAATTAAAAAGAGAGACTTTAGATGTGATTGAAACAGGTGTTTATGACATAGATGAATATATCCATCACATAACTACAGACAGAAGAGGTAAACCTGCAAAGGGTGGATTTGGTACTGGATTGGCTTGGACTTATGCTACTGGTTCAAAAGGGAGAAAGATTCAATTTAAAGGATAAATAAGAAATACAATACTCTGTTTACTTAGGGTAATATAATTACATAGTTCAATACATACAATTCTTTAAAATGTAGGTCTTAAAGATGAAGTTGAAAGCACTAATAACATAAAAACTCATGTTATTAGAAGGGCATTGGATATATTACATATCTTAAGTGGTATATATGATAATATTATAATTGAGGTTAGGTAGAGTTATACATAAAAATTGTGATTTAGAAAAAGTTTCAAAATAGAATTTTATAGAAGCTTAGTATGAGAGAAATTTACTTAAAGGATTGTATATAGTATTTGGAAAAGTGGCTATATAGAAAAAGAACTAGCAATTTAATTTTGCTAGTTCTTTTTTTAAGCTTTTTACAGCATTACACTTTAAAGAATAAGGATCTTTATTGGTTTTAAACTCATTTAGTCTTTTATTTTTAAAATAAAAATGAATCAAAATTTCTCTATATTCAGGTTTCAACTTATAAAAGGCAAGTTGAAGCTTTTTAATAAGTCCATTTTTTTCAATGGTATCTAAATTTTGATGGAAATCTACGTCATAACTTAAGCTAAATTCTACTTTTTCTAAGGAAGCTTGAAAATTTTCTTTGGCTCTTTTTCTCACTATACAGTAAATGTTATTTTTAATACATGTAGTTGCATAGGAAATAAAGATATTTTTACCTGTATTATAGCTTGATATTGCTTTTAACAGTGATTTAACACATTCTTGGTACAAATCTTCATCTGAATAATTTAAAACGTATACACGTTTAGATAAGTTAAGCATATATGGATTTAAAATTTCTATAAGACAATTGGTCGATATTTTACATCCTTCTTTAGCTTTTTCTACTATATGTTCAATTTCTTCGTATGAGTAGCTATTAGGCATTAAACCACTCCTTTTTACTTATATTCTAACAATTTAATATGCAAAAGGGAGTAAATTGGTTGTGAAAATTTACATTTTTTAGCTAAAGAAATTTGGATTATTAGTAGAATACAAAGTTATAATTAGTTGCGGTAAAACTTATTACCATGTTATAGTAAAAAAAAGCATAAAAAAACACTAATATTGCAGTTATTAGTGTTCACGAATCGAAATATTTTTCTGTTGTCAAAAAATATTTATTATTTAATTATTTTAAATTATTTGTAGAAGGATGTCAAAGAGTTTTTATTCCTTTTAAGTATAAGTTTCATAAAAGGAGGAAAAATGAATGCAGTTCTTAGAGATAATAATGAAAATAATGACTTAGTTAATTATATAGAAATGCTTAGTGAAAATGCTGAAAGGCATAGATATAGAGCATTTATAAAAATGAATCAGAAACACTTCTCACAAAGAATGTATAAAACCGAAAAAAACTTAATGAAAGCTATTGATGAAACGGAAAAAGAAGATGAAATTTACAACTTATTTTTAACTCTAAACACGTTTTACAAGCCAAAACGGACAACAGAAAACATAGCACAGTTTGAGAATCTTTATATAGATTTAGATTACTATAAGAAGGGGCTCAGATTAGAGAGTGTACTATTTTTCTTGGAAAAAGATTATTTTAACTCTCTAATTCCAACACCAAATTTGATAATAGACAGTGGTAAGGGGTTATATTTAATATGGCATATAAAACCTGTGCCAATTAAGGCTTTACCTTTATGGCAAGCAATAGAAAGGTATTTTTTAGAGTGTCTAAAAAATCTTGGAGCTGATCCTGTGGCCGTAGATCCAGTACGTTTTCTGAGGATACCAGGAACAATAAATTTAAAGTATAATAGCACAGTAAAAATACTTGAAACAAATGAGACAAGCTATACTTTAAATGAAATACAGCATGAATATTTTACGATAACAAAAAAGAGTTCACCAAAACATAAAAATAGAGTAGAAAAGATAACAAAACTATTTAATGCATACTCCTTATATTGGACAAGAATAAGAGATTTAGTAAGGTTATGTGAAATGAGAGAGTATGATGTTGCAGGACATAGGGAATTAATTTTATTTCTTTATAGGTACTGGAGTTGCATGATATTAGATGAAAACGAAGCCCTAGAAAATACTTTAGAAATCAACAGTAGATTTACTGAAAAACTTAGTAAAATAGAAGTAAAAAAGGCTACAAAGAGCGCTGAAAGATACTATAAAAATAAGAAATATAACTATAGCAATGAAAGATTAATTGAATTGTTAAATATAAGTTATGAGGAACAACAGAAATTAGAAACTATTATTAGTAAAGAAGAAAAATACTCACGTAAAAATCAAGTTAGAAATCTAAAAAGAAGAAATGAAGAGGGACTAACAAAACGTGAAAAAGATAAGCTCGAACTTGAGAAAAGTATAAAAACCTTGCGCCAACAAGGTTTTACACAAAAACAGATAGCTAAAGAGCTAAAAAAAGATATCAGAACTATAAAAAGATACTGCTAATATTTTATAGTTTAATATATTTATATAATATGTTTTAAAACTAACTTTTTATTAATTTAAGAAGTTAGTTTTTTATTTTTAATAAAAATGATTATTGATTATAGTTTATAAAATTCAAAAATAAATATCTACTATATTCAATAAAACAATTAGTTATTATTATTTTAAGTTATTTTAAGTTATTTAACAATAGTGTAGGGTATTTTAAATTTAAGAGTATGTTAAATCAATACAGTATTTGATTTATAAAGATAAACAAAATAATAATAAAGAATAAAATGATGAATTGAAAATTATATCTCTATAAAAACTATTTATTTAAAGATAATATTTGAAAAATATAAAGATAAAATTGTGTTTTATAGATATATATTGCAATTTTACTATAGTCATATTATAATTGTTAAAAAGGAGGGACATAATGAGTAAACAAATTTATATTAATGAAAAAGAAAAAGAAAGAGTAACTATGAATAATAAGATTGATAAAGAATTAGTTGATTTTATAAATTTATCAAAAATTGGTTTGCAAATGCTAGTTAAAAATAGGATTATAGCAAAAGCAGATATAATTGAAGGAATGTTAAGACATGCAATAAACTCCGTTGATTACGCAGTACAAGTAGATGAAAACCTATATACATATAAAGATTTAGTAAAATCCGTTGAGGTATATGTTAATAAATTTATGAATTTCAGCATAGAGAAAATTTCTAATTATGAATTTATAAAAAGAGAAATTGATGAATATGATAATGAGATTGATGATGAAAGACATTATGATGAATTCTTAATTGATGAAATACTATCAGATTTAGATATGGTGTTTGGTTATATAAATGAAGATTGTAAAAATATTAATATTGTATCGGTTATAAATATTATTAACGATGATTTTATGAAAGATCTGAAGAATAAAATATATTTAGCATTTCAATACGTGTATGCATATGAAAGGGTTGGTGTTGTTACAGAGGCTAAAGAAGTAATAGATGAAATAATATCAATTTTGCCAACGGAATTAAGAAAGTTAATTAAAACTGATGAGGAAATTAAAAATTATATGCTAAAGTTTATAGTAGAAATTTTTAGTGTGGAAGATTATGCAGAAAATGGAGTTCATTATGTAGATCAAATTTTTAGCTATAGCAATAGCTATGAAGATTGTACAAAAGTGTTCCAAGAAGATTTAAAACTAAAATTTAAGGAGTTTTTAATTAATCAATTTAGCCAAAAAAAGGAAAATTAACTTTGTGTACAATAAATGTTCATTATAGTCTTTATAGACTATAAAATTTAATATAACAACGTGGGGGTAATAAATATGATTAAAGAATTTTTAAATAAAGTTGAGGGGTTTATAAAAAACGATAAGGATGCTGAGTTATTTGAACATATAACAAATAACAAAGATGTGTTAATTAAATTAGATGATCTTCAAATATTTGATATATTAAAAATGATAATCAAATATGATGCAGAAAATTGTTTGGACATAGTTGTATCGAATAAAATTTTAAATACAAATGATGTTAATCGTAATATTCTTGATATAAAAGGTTTAAGTAAATATAATCGTCAAGAGTGTGTACCTAAATACGAGCAAAATATTTTAACATTTGCTTTAGATGAAGAGAATTTCTATATGATTTCACAGATATTTAAACTGGTAGGTTATTCAGATGAATTTATAAGGTTTGGAATAATAGATCATGAGGATAAAGGGTATACAAATTGTCAATTACATTATAATTTTATTGGATTCTGCCTACATAAGCTAAAGTTAAACTGGTATAAAAAAGATCTAAACTACTTAAGAGGAATTAAATATATTTTTAAATCTTTATGTGAAGAGTTAAAATCTACTTATGTAGTGGAAAAACATCTACATCATGATAAACATAGGAAGTTAGATTTTAATCTACCTATTACTTTAAATGAAAAAAAGGAAGAGCTTAAAGATATAGAAAATACACTTAGAGAAAATTTGTTTGCTGACAATAAGCCTTTAAATGATAATTTTGCACGTTCAAATGTCATAAAAAGTATAATTGATATGATTGATTAAAGCTTAAAATAACACAGTGTGGGGTGTCGCCGACATTGCCGACAAAACCCACGCTAAAGTGAAAGGTGGTGAAAAGTAGCTATCTTACCCACTTTAAGCCATTTTATTGAATTGAGTTCATCAACTCAAAGAAATATTTTAACTCTTGGGTTTTATAAAGATTGTACCAGGAATCTAGGGTTTGCGGTAAGAATACATCTAGAATTTTCAATATATGCAAAGCAAATTCAAGGGGAGCTATTCCAGAAGCAGTAATCAAACTTCCATCAGTTACTACACATTCCTGCTTATAATACTTTTCTCCATCATAGCTTGGGCAGACCATTTTAAGATACCCCAAGTCATTGCTTGTATGAGCTCGTTGATCCAATACTCCCCCCATAGCAAGTCCTATTGTAGCACCACAAATTGCACCTACAACAATACCTTTCTCTAAATATTTTTCAGCCATTCTTATAATGGGAGCATGAATTGCTTCTGTCCATGTATTCCCACCAGGTAGAATCAAAGCAGCAGTATCTTTAACACTACACTCCTTAAGTTCAATTTCTGGCAATATTTTCAGACCTCCCATTGTAGTAATAGGGGTTTTGGTAATTCCTACAGTTACTACTTTTAGCGGCATTAATCCTTTTTTGTAGTACCTTCCCGAATTGATTTCAGTGCTTAAATAACCTATTTCCCAGTCTGCCATTGTATCAAATACATAAAGATATACTGTATTCTTCATTTTCTATTCCTCCACATTCATTTTATTGTTGCTATTTGTTACAGGATGGTCTCAAACTCCATCTCGATCTATTATATATTATCTTCACTGACAAATTCAGTCAGTGAAGATAATGGGCCATCAAATCTCTAAGAATTGCTGCCATAGCATCTTTAAAACTATTTGGTTCAAGCACCTTTATTGATTTACCATATTGAAGTAGAATATGAGGAACATAGGTATGGATTGAGTCTTCATCCATTAAAAAATTAGCTCTGCATTCAGTTCGTTCTATCAGATGATATCCTAAAAACCAATGTGCACAAAGGTCATTCAATGCTTCTGATTTGCCCTCAATTACTAAAGTGCAAAGTCCTACTTTGCTTTCCACATTCGATAATAAGTTTTTTGTAAAAAACTCACGTGCCGAAAAAGCTTCAGGACGCTTAAATGAATTTTTAGTGCTTATAATATTTACTATTCTATCTACCCTAAAACTACGAATTTCATTCCTAAGATGGCAAAATGCAATAGCATACCATTTATTGTTCCAGTAAAGCATCCCATAGGGGTCAACAACCCTATGCTGGGTATGCCCTTCATAACCTGCACAGTATTCAATTTCCATAGAGCATTCATTAGCAACAGCTTGCTCAATCTCCCTTAATATAGGCTTGATAGCTGGATCGCAAATACGACTCACTACTTCAAATCCGACTAAATGACGATTAAGAACTTTTTCTTGTTCTTGATTCGAGAACATCTTTAACTTTGATGTTGCACTATTTAATGCTTCCATAAAAGGATATCCTGCTTCCATTGCAAAAATGGCAGCATGTAAAAGTGATTTTTTCTCTTCAAGGTCAAAAAACAGGGGTGTTCGGATAAAATTGTTAAGCAAACTATATCCGCCGTTATGACCAGGCTCCGATATTATTGGCACTCCACTAACACACAATGCATCCATATAACGATAAACTGACCTTATGTTTATTTCTAACCTTTCGGATATTTGCTTTGCAGTTATTTTTGTACCTGAATTCAGCATCCATAAAATTGCTAGCATATTATCATTTTTTGGCATAATGCGCCCCACTTCCCTAGATTTTTATAGTATCATTTATAAATAAATGTAATGCACCTCATTGCCAAGACATATTTTTCTCATATTTAAGTTAGTATCTTTGACACCCTTTGTTTGTTAAAGGTAATCAATGGGGACAGTTCTTTTTCTTCATAATATATAAACTAATACTAACTATAGTTAAGTCGTCATAATTTACTATTCCGCAACACTTTATAAGTAAATTATACCATTATGTAATATAGATTACTATTTCTTAAAGTGGGTGCATTATAAGAAATTTTTCCATTTTATGTCTTAGAGTGGGTTTTGTCGGAAATGTTGGCGGTACCCCTATATTATTTAATATTATAAAATAATATTAGTTACGGAATACGAATTAAAGATTAACAAGACTTTCGAAGTAAGTTACCAATTTTTATTCCTAAATTCCTAAGAATTTAGGAATTTAGGAATAAAAAAATATATATCTTTAAGAATTTACATGGTAAAATATTAAAGAACTTAATAATTAAACAATGAAAGAAGGTGTATTTTAATGAGTAAAATTATAAGTATATTTAATCAAAAGGGTGGAGTTGCAAAGACAACAACTGCTGTAAATCTTGCTGCAGGACTTACACTTCATAATAAAAAGGTACTTATTGTAGATATGGATGCACAAGCAAATTCTACTTGCTCTGTGGGAGTAGATGAAAATGAATTAGATGTTACTATATATGATCTATTAAATTCTAGAAATTTAAGTAAAGAAGATATTTGTAAAGCTATAATAAAAACTTCATTTGATAACTTATATATACTTCCTAGTGATATAACATTATCAAATGCAGAAATAACACTTGCAAATGCTTTAAGTCGTGAACATATATTAAGTAAAATTATTAAAAAAATTCAAGATGATTTTGACTACATAATAATAGATTGTCCTCCAAGTCTTGGACTTCTTTCTATTAACTCTTTAGTTGCAAGTGATAGCATTATAATTCCTGTTGCCACATCATACTTTAGTATAAAAGGTATTAAACATCTTATAGATACCTATAATTTAGTAAAGGATAACTTAAAAGAAGATTTAGAAATTGAAGGTGTTCTTATAACTATGTTTGATAGTAGAAAAAATATATCAAAGGATATAAAGGATATGTTAGAAAACACATTTAATGATAAGTTATTTAAAACTAATATAAGAATTAATTCAAAGATAGAATACGCTCAAGATAACTCAACTCCTGTTGTATTTTTTGATAAGAACTCAAATGGAGCTAAGGATTATATGAATTTAACTAAGGAGGTACTAGGAATTGAGTAAGGGAAGTAAAGGAATTTTAGAAGGTTTAAACATAGATTCTAAAAAAGATAAGAAGGAAACTTCTAAAGAATTAGAGAATGTAAATTCTAAAGAAGTTAAGAATTTACATTCTGAAGAACTTAGTATAAAAAGAAGCTATACCTTAAAAACATCAACGGTTAAGAAGCTTCAAGAGCTCAAGGTATTTGTTTATGATGATCCATCTATAACTTTTAATGAGATTGTTGATGAAGCAATTTGTAAGCTATATGAGGATAAAAGAAAATAGAAAAGCTGTCACTATAAAAAAGTGGATACCAGAGCTGTACTACCCTATCCTCTTATAAGGTGGGGGATAACAGTTATTACGCACCTAGATTAGCTTATCTAACCTTAAGATGGTAGGAATAACACCACCTCAAGGAAGATTCGTTCTATTTTTAAAAAATTTCCAAAAATCCTTTTTTTGAAATATAATATATATATATTTCAATAGGAGGAAAGTATATGAAAAAATATTTAATAATAGCATTAATAGCTACAACAATTGGTACAAGCTTAATAGGTGTTCCACAGACTGTTTCAGCTAAGACTGACAGTTCTGTTATTGCAACAGCAACAAGTGGACAAGGATGGGTTGAGAAAGAAGGAAAATGGTATTATCAAAAGGCAGATGGAACTAATACAGTTGGATGGGATTTTATAAATGGCGAGTGGTATCATTTTGAGTCAAATGGAGAAATGTCAAGAGCATGGCAAGTCATAGACGGAAATAAGTACTTTTTTAAACATACAGGAGAAATGATAAGGGGTTGGGCCCAATTAAATGAAGAATGGTGTTACTTTAATCAAAGTGGTGTAATGCAAACAGGATGGCAAAAGATTAATGGCGATTGGTATTTCTTTGAGGATAATGGTCCAATGGCTACAGGTTGGAACAAAATCTACGGTAACTGGTACTATTTAAAAGATGATGGAGCAATGATAACAGGATGGCAATGGATAGGAACAGCTTGGTATTATTTAAATGATAGTGGTGCAATGTTAACAGGGTGGCAACAACTTGGTAGTGAATGGTATTATCTAAATGGTGATGGCTCCATGGCCAAAGACACAACAGTAGATGGATGGTGGTTAGATTCATCAGGAGTAGGTCATAAAGTTTTGGATGAAGCTAATATAGACTGGGATTTAACTAATAAGCTAAATAATTCAGAATGGATGTATAACAATCCTAGTTTTGGTAAGCCTGAGGAATTAAAACAAACAGCACTAGATATATCATTGGATAGACCAATATCTAATTTAGAAGAATTGAAAAAAGGGTGGAGAGCACCAAACAGAGATAAATTTTCATATCAAGAACATAAAAAAGTTGTAAAGGAAGTAAATTCAGGAGATATAGATATAAATAAATTAACACTACCTATAACATGGAAAAAAACAAATTTTTTGCCAAACCCAGATATGGGTTTTCAAATAGGCAACTTTAAAAGAATGTTTGCTTACTATGATTCTGATAAGAAAGTGTATCAAATAATATATGTTAATATAAGATTAAATTAATAAAAAAGCAAAACAATACATCGAAAGATCTTTAAGTATTATTTTAGTCAAAGAAAATGATAAATATGAATTCTAAAATATAAGAATTAAACTTCTTTAGAAGTTAAGAATTTTGGTTCTTAAGAAATATATATAGTGCTATACTATATATGTAGGTTGATGCATATGGATATATCTACAAAGATTTGGGGAATTGGGGCATTGATTATTATATTAGTTATGTTAGTAATTTTTATTGTACTACCTTTGTTAATAAAAGTTATTCTGCGTAAATTGTTGGACAAATAAAAGAGGTTGTAATATTAGTATGTAACTAATATTAACAACCCCTTTATTTTATCTTATTATAAATATATTTTATCAACTGATTGAGTTGTTACCGTAGCTGAACTTTTTGTTGTTAGATAACTTCCGTCTGAAATTATAGCCTTTGAATTTATTAAAGCATCCATTACAGCTGCAACTTCGTCTTTAGATAGATCTTCCTTTACATAAGGTATTCTTACATTTACTTTTTTACCAATGTCATTTAAAAATGTCATGACAAGAGTTCTACTGTTCATAAAAAAATCCTCCTTTCTAAAAAAATCTAAGATTTAAATTAACCAATGTTTTCTACTGTATAAGCATTCTCTTTAACAATGTCTGAAACTTTAAAATTAAGTACCTTTTCAACTTCAGTTCCTATGGTAAATAGAGCATCATCAGAAGCTTTAGAATCTAAAAATCCAATCCTAACTTTCTTAAATACATCTTTACCTTCAGCAGTTTCTCCAGCTTTCACCAAAAGAAATAGCATAGACTTTGCAAGTGTTGATTTAGCAGCCATATTATTCAACCCCTTTCTTTTAACATTTAACTATGTAATATGTGGTAGCTGAATTTTTAGCTAAAAAATATAGCCCTTAAAATTAAGAGCTATATTTTTTCAATGAGTTTTTCTACTGAGGTAGATAGTTTACTTATTGAAGTTGATAAGCCATCTACCTTTTTCTCCATTCGTATTAGTAAGAAAATAGTAATGGCTATAGGAAAACCTACATTACTTACTAAACTTACCATATCGTCCATGGTATCACCCCATTTCAATAAATTATCTAGAATTAGGTAGTGTATCTTTTGGTCACAACCTGTAAATTCACCATTGTCTTATTACATGTCATAGCCCCTAGATTAATTTAGCTAACATACAGATTACTGAACAAAAAATCATTCTATAAATATAAATATTCATGAGAATAAAAATTAGTGGGAAATACTCAGGCTAATGTTAAAATTTGTGTTAAGAATATGACTTTTATATTTACTCTATGTGTATTTTATATGTATAAATGTTAGTTTATGTTGATTAAAGTTAGTTTAAATAAAAAAAACTTCGATAAATCCACGTTTAGCGAAGTTTTTATTTTCAAGGTTAATATTGTAAAACTATACTTATATATGAAATTATAATAAAATATTACTAAGAGTAATATTACTGTAATATTACCTTTAGTAATATTTTAGGGGGCGAGAGCCATATGAATAGGGATGAATTTAACATGCTAAATGTAGAGCAGCAAGTTAATTATATAAATAGTAGGCTAGATGAAGATTTAACTTTAAGAGATGTTATAGAGAGAGAGTTAAATTTACCTAGAAGCACTATAAGAAATAGATTTACTAGAAATAAATATGTTTTCAATAAAAGAGCAAATAAGTATATAAAAAATAGTGAAGTTAAGGATTCAAAAGTAAAAAATAATATAAATATGAATCTACCTAAAGATGAAAGTAAGAAAAATATTTCTGGAAGTAATATGGATATTAAACAAGATAAAACTCAGAAAACTCAATGCAGTAATATGAATATTACCAAAAGTAATATAGTAGTGGGTCCACTTGATTGTAAAGATAAAAATAAAAGTAATTTAAATGAAAAGGATAATAAATTTAAAAATATTCAAGAAGGTAATATAAATATTACTAAAAGTAATATTGGAGTAAGCTTAACTGAAAATGAAGAAAAAAACAAAAGTAAAAATGCTTCAAATATTGATAATAATAAAATTAAAAATGATAAAGGGAGTAATATAGATATGGATCAACTTAAAGATGAAAGTAATATTGATGCAAAATTAGATAAACTGAGAAAAAAAATTAAGGATAACATAGATATCACTAAAAATAAATCAGATACAATTGAATTAGATTATAAAGAGACTACGGAAATTTTAAGTAAAAATAATATAGATGAAACCCTGGAAAATAAAGAGGGTAATATAGAAGTATGCTCACTTAAAGATAGTGAAATTATTGGGTTAAGGAAGCTTTTAAAACATAAGGATGATATATTAAGTTTACTTGATAATAACCATGTAAATAAGGCGAAGGATACTAACATTAATGTATCACAGCTTAATGGGGAGTTAACGATTAAGACACTTAAAATTTATGATAGCGTTTTAAAAGAGTTTAATGAGTTTATCAAAGATCATAAGGAATTTAAACAGCAGGATATTATAAGCTTGGCATTAAAAGAATTTTTAGAGAGACATCGTTAGGTTCAAATAATTTATTTATTTGGACCTATTTTAAATTAAAATTTGAGAGCTTTAATCTATTGAAAATAATTTAAAAGTATATTTACCTATAAAAAATATTTTTAAAATAAGAATAGTGAAAAATAATTAATGCTGTTAATGATTATATGAAAATTCGCTTGTTTGAATATATTTTAAATATTGATGTTACTTTTATTTGAAATAGTTATCAATCGTAAATATTAGAAGGATTATACTGGCAATTCTTTGACATTTATATTTTTAGAGTTATTTTTTTAATACTCTAATATTTTCTTCTGAATCATAAAACCATTCAATAATTTGAATACATATGTTTTTTAGTAATATTATAAATTGTTGCTTTTCTTCATTAGGGCATTCTAATCCTTTTTTTGTGTAATTTGCCTTGGCATGAGAAATTTCATTTCTAGTATCACTTATACTTTTTGCTAAATCATTCTTAACATTATCTATATTAGTATAATTTCCTTTATAAATTTTTCTTATGTATGTAGGAAAATAATCTTTAAGTTCTTCTATTTTACAACATTCTTTAATTGTATTTTTTATCAAGTCACTATCACTCTTAGTATTTTTACTATGTCTACAAAATAACTCTTCTAGTTCTTTTATATACTCAGCAGTAGGATTTAAATTATCTGTACATTTAAGTCTGCAATAAACTTTATTTATTAAAATTTTAGTACTAACTGTAGGTGAAATATATTCAATAACCTTTACGTATTCTACTATAGCTCTATTTAAATCAAGAGATTCAGCATTATTAAATATATTTAATACATCTTTCATTCCCTTACTTAATAATTTTGCATTAAACTCTAGTTTTGAATCATCATCATTAAACTCGGTACTTTCTTCTTCATATTCATGTTCATAAATTGTTTTTCTTGGGCTAATTTCTAAGGATATTTTATATTTTAGAAAAAAATCATATATGACTGCATTACACAATTCTAATATTTCATCTTTATTTAATTTAAACTTATCATCAAACTTTATTTTAATAAAAAAATCATAATACAATATAACTGGAGTATATTCACTAAAATCATTGTCTAAAAATACCTTTAGCGAATAAAAATCATTATCTTCATAAATTCCTACTTCAATGTTTGAATTTTTATAGTATACTATTTTTTCGTAATTAGGTGCCTTCCAAAAAGGATTTTCTATGTCTCGTGCTTCTACTCTAATAATTGTTTTTTTATTAGAAATATATATTCCATCATCAATATTAGAAAACCTAACATCTTCTATTAAATCTATAAACTTATCTATAGTACATTGTATTGTTGACTCTGCTTGATCTAATAAAATAGTTATAGTATCACTTTTTTTTATAATAAATTCTTCTATTTCCTCAAAATCATAATCCCAATTAGATGTATTTATTTCTTCTTCAGTATAATTTTGTCCTGAAATTTTTAGACCAGTTATATAGTCTATTAATTCTTCTAGATTGTCTATGGTGATATTTTCAATTTCTACAAACAAGTATTTTTTATTGTTTTTCTTAAGAAAATTTAAACCCATTATTAAATCTTGTTTTAATTTTTCACTCTCTATTTTGAACATAGTTATTCCTCCATTAAAATGTTAATTAATTTATTTATTATAAATCATTATTAATAATTTACCACAATACCAAAATCTTGTAATCATATTTATTGCTCTTGGAACTTCCCTTAAAACAAAAGAATGAAGTTTTATAAATATAAATTTCCTATATCTCGAAAATTAAATTATCACACCACCCATAACCTCCAAAAGCAATAATAAAATCCATAAAACCATTTATACTTAAAAAACCTACTATCTTAAATGGAGGTTTTCCCTCCAAGCCTCCCTTTACGTTCACGGACAAGCTCTCTTCCATAAAGCTCTTAAAAGACTGCATATATTTGCATAAATAATTATAAAACCCATAATTACCTCTTACATATAACTTAATAACCATGTCTTATAATATCTTTATTATGCATGCTCTTAGGTCCTGCTTGTCCATTCAAAGGAAAGAACTCTTTTAAAAGAGTTCAATAAAAAATAATGGATGGACACCCTCCAAACCTCCCCAAATATACTACTGTTATTATTTCTCTAAATTCTATAGTTAATAAATATAAAATTAAACAAACACATAAATAATATAAGTTCATAACATTGCTACTGCATATACTGATATACCCTTTATCAGCATTTCTTTAAATCTTTATGGCACCACTTCATAAAAACAAGAATATCCATAAAAAAATTAAATTCAACATAACAGTAAGGCCAACACCCAATTTTGAACAGGCTATCACCTACATATGTAACTGTAGAAGTGTTTTTCCCTTCTATCAAACCACTTCTACACTAACATCTGTTACGGATTAAGCTAGTCCAAACATTGGGTACCCGTTGGGGTGCAAAGAGAAAGTCAAACCAAAAGGAAAATCAGAAAAATCCGAGTGGGACAAGCAATATTAAAATTATTTAAAATCAAAGCATATGCAAATAATAAAAAGCATTTTAAAATATTTAGTGTTAATTTATAGGTCCTGAATGCTATATATAAATTGCTTTAAAGTCATCTTAAAAGGTTATAAAACCATATAAAAAATCATAAACACAATAACTTTAATAAAGCTTGTCCCACCATTTAAATTCATCTGTAATGCTCATTCCGTTTGTTGCCGTATCAGGACAAGCCTTCCTTGGCTGGGCCTGATACTTTCACGCTCTCCCTTCGCACGTAGTGGACTAGCCCTCCATGGCTGTTCCACTAAATGTATTTTAAATTTAAAAGGGGACACCCCTTAAACCCCTTAGGGTACAAAAAAATACAAAGCAAGTAACAAAACTTACTTTGTATTTATATAAATAATTATTTTTAATTTTGGCTATATTTTAAAACAATGTTGAAATTGTATCAATTTTTGAGAAGATTGCGTACTACATTACTGTTTTCTATAATTTGTTTAAATATAATGCATATGGAATTTCATAATATGTAGGGTTATTATTTTTATCTAAACAATGGTAGTCAGTATTTTGCAATTTTATTAATTCAGAAAACCCCCATGACTTATACATACAGGTTAATCTTTCAGCGTTATCATTGTCAGCACCAATTGTCGTTTCTCTAAACCCTTTTTCCTTAACTCTGTTTAAAACTCTTTGCATTAATATCTTTCCAATTCCAAGTCCCTGAAATTCCTTTTCTACCCTAAAAGCACAAAGATATGCTCTATCTTTACCATTGGCTTCATCCTTATCTTCGGAGTTCCAAAATATATAAAGTTCACCTACTAACGAGTTGTCTAATTCATTTTCAACCGTCCAAAATTCTATGTTTCCTTTTTCAATACCATCAATAAAATACATTTCGGTTGGAGAGTTACTATTCCCCCATAAATGTTTCAATTCTTCTTTTGAACCTATGCGAATTAACATTTTCATTCTCCCTTTTAATCCATTTTAACTATTGCGTAGTTTTTTAAAAGTATGTGTTAAATTATAGCACTCCCTATACTCTAATTATAACATTAATGACAATAGACAATAAATCTATTGTTATTGACTATGATATATGTGATATGATAATATTTTAAATATAAAGGCAAAAAATATTTTTTAGGAAAACCTTTAGTAATAACCTTAAAAATAATTTCAGGAAAAACTTAGATATAAAGAATACGGATATGTATAGGTTGGTAGCTTATGCATATCCTTGACTAAAATAATATTATGAAAAATTTCTATAATTTTTTTCATAAACAATCTTAAGGTTTCATATCAATCTTATAAAACAATAATGAAACTTAAAAATAGAATGACTAAAATATATTTTTTAGGGAAAACCTTAATAATGACATTAAAAAATAATTTTAAGAAAAACTTAGATATAATGAATAAGGATATGTATAAGTTGGTAGCTTATACATATCCTTGACTAAAATAATATTATGAAAAAATATCTATAATTTTTTTCATAAACAATCTTAGAGTTTCATATCGATCTGGTAAAACAATAATGAAACTTAAAAATATAAAAAAATAGTTAACTATTTTTTTATAGCACGTACGCTTTGCAGAGCGGTTATGTGCATTTTTTTTTGCATTTTTTCCTTTATGCCTTTTGCTCATTCAATCTCCTCCTTTCCAAAAGTGTAAATTTGAAGATTTGTTTCATGGAATTATTATACTTTATTATCATAATTTAAATCAAGTTTCATTTATTGTTTTTAATTATGATATTATATATTAATTATTTTATAATTAATATATAAATTTTACCACCTATATTAAGTAGAACTATGTTCTATATCAAAATAGAGTTTGTGTAGTTGAATTAATTTTAAATTGACTTTCTACACTTAACTCATGGGTAAAAATTTCTCCATTAACTATAAAATTAAATAAAGCAAAATTACTTTTTCCTTTTTTGTCTTGGATCATAGTAAATCTATTATCTTTGTTTAAGGTTTTATCATAGGATTTATGAAATAAAGCTTTAACTATAGGACTTTCAAAATTCATATCATTATATTTAAGCTCTAATCTTTCCTTAAGAGCCTCATTTTCTACTTTTATGTAATCTAGCCATATAACTGATTTATCTTCAGTAGAATCGTCTTTATTTTCTTCTAGTACAAAACGTGGTTCTAAGTCTTCTACAACAAAGACAACTTTATCAACGCTACGTCCCTTTTTTATTTCTTTAAACTCAACAATTTTCATAGCTGATGTATTATTAATTTCATCCATAGCAACATTTATAGTTTTTTGTTTAAAGTTTTTATAAGCCTTATATTTTGAGCCTACATTAAAGATTTCCCTTAGTTCTTCAACTGTATATTCTATTTCTCTTTTTACTCCACTCCAGCTTCTAAGGGTTACATACAAGGCCTGAGAATATTGACTTTTTAAATTAAAAAGAACAGCTAAATTGACAGGTGTAAATCCAACCCCAACTGAATAGAAAAGATACCTATATAATTTAGCACTTAAAGAAACTGTATAACTATTATCAGATACACTAACTTGACCAATTAATTGGGTTTGAGTTTCTTCATTGGTTGTTTCACCAGTTGAAAATCTAAAAATAGCAGTTTGTAGGGCAATAAATCTTTTAAGTACTTCTTCTTTTACTTGATCATTTCGTCTTCTTATAATGGATTGAATTTCATCATAAGAAACTGTACATTTAAGATATCCAATTCTATCAAGTTCTTCTAATATATTAGCCTGATCTTCAGTTAATTCTTCACCTTTTTTTGCTTTTATAATGTACTGTCTATTTTCTTTTTGTATATTGTAAAGAATTCTATAATATAGCTTATTTATTTGAGAATCTATTTCTATCTTTCCTTTTATTATGTTGTTAGGTGTATTTAAAACTTCTTTCTTCATAAATTTTCTCCTTTAGCATACAAAACATAACTTAAAAATAGTCTAGCTACTTTTTATAAATAAATTATAAACTTACACATTTTTAAAAGCAACTGGTTTTTATTTAAGATACCTAAAACACCAATTTTCCCCCTTTTTTGACGTATCAACTCGTTGCCTTTAGGTATCAACTCGTTACCTTTAGAGTATCAACTCGTTACCTTTAGCTCCAAAACAGGTATCAACTCGTTACCTTTGGAGTATCAACTCGTTGCCTTTAGCATGAAAAAACCCAGTAAAATCAAGGGTTAAGAGCATGTCTAAATACTATACCTAAATACTAATTATAAATACTATACTTAAAACCTAATGAAAGGTTACCTTGCATCAAAAGTTATCTTTATAAAAAGATTTTTAATATCTTTAGTATTACTTTAAAGCAATAAGTTTGTTGTAACTCACTTTTTCTATTTAGTTAATATCATTCATAAAATATTTACCAATAATTCATGTAAATGGTATAATGTTTTTATATTTTAGTTGGGGGGATTTATATGGGGGAACATCAAATTAATAAAGAAAATAAGCAATCAACATTATTAAAAAACAGACTAAGTAGCAAAGAAAAAGTAGCAGTTGTATTAATATTACTGTTAGGTTTAATGTGTGCATGTATATCTATATATAGGTATTATGGATTAAACATGAGCAAAGAGGAGAGAAGAGAAAAAATATATGCAACTCTAGATCAAAATAAGGATTATGAAGAAGCAACAAAAATGGCAGAAAAGTATTTCAAGAAAGATACTGAGGAGCTTAAGAAAGTAAAAGGTTTAATAGATTCATATAAAATTGCTAAAGTAACTAATTCTAAAGAGTATCAATCATATGTAACAAAACAAAATGAAGCAAAGGCTAAAGAAAAAGCTAAGAAAGATTCAGAAGCATTATTAAAAGAAATGACTAACTCAATAAAAATAGAAAAGGTTGAATGGAAAAATGATAGTGGTAATTATGGAAGGGCAGTAATTACAGTTAAAAATACTGGTAATAAAAATATAAGGTATGTAAAGGTAAATATA
>NZ_FOKI01000079.1 GCF_900111985.1 Clostridium frigidicarnis | reverse complement strand
CTCTTATATGCTTCTGCTACTTCTGGAAATCCTTCTCTATCTGCTTGTCTTGACATTGCTAGGTACATTCCTACCTCTGTGCATTCTCCCATAAAGTTTTGTCTTAATCCTTCAACTATTCTTTCATCTATATCTTTTGCTATTCCTACTCTGTGCTCATCTGCCCATGACATCTCTGAGTCATTCTTTTCTATAAATTTTTCAGCTGGTGCTTTACATTGTGGGCACTGTGCTGGTGCAGCCTCTCCTTCATGAACATATCCACATATTGTACAGACAAATTTTTTCATAATATAACCCTCCCAAAATTTTTCAAATTATTTATTTTAATTTATTGATTTTTAATTAATGGATAATTGTTATCCGTTAATATTAATTATACTCACTTTCAAATAAATTGCAACCCCTTTTTAAAATTTATTTGTTTTTTATTTATTCTTATACTTTCTTCATCTTGTCTCTATAGTGTCTATATACTATACCTTCCCCCTATTTTCCTTTCAAATTTACAAAATTCCTCTTATATTAACATATATTTCATATATTTATAAAAGTATCTTTAAACTTTATTGTAAAATTTTTTTATGCAAATCCCATCATAAAAAACAAATAAGTTATATATTTAATTTCTAACCTTAAAAAGACTCTATATATTCCCAAAGAATATATAGAGTCTTTTATTAATCATAAATATGCTAATTAAAATATAACAAAAGAATATACTACTCCACTTGTGAAATCACAGGTTTTCCATCCTTGTCTAGCAATACAGTCAGGCCTCCTGAATAACCCTCTGTGGTAAATAAATAATTTATTCCTGTTTCTGTGTCCACAATTACTTTAAGTCTTGTCATCCTCCCTTGCTCATATACAGTTTTAAATCTTTTCTCTTCATTTTTATTAAACATTTTTCCTCCTATACTATCCATTAATAATAAAAATATTTTATAAGAGTGTACTAATTAAATCACATGAAAATATATAATAATTACTTATGCACATGAAAGAAAATAATAAGTCAAATATACTAACATACTGACTTGTTATTTTTTGAATGTGCCTTATTATTATGATCTAAATATAACTTCTTCTCTATTAAACATAAACTTAGTTAAAATAATAGAAAGTACTATATAAATACATAACCAACCTGCGGTTACCCCTATATGAGTGTAGTTAAATATTCCTGCTATTACTTCTTTACTGACTGCTACTATATTTAATAAAGGTACTGAGAAGTATGCAAACGGCATATTTTTAGCATCAATAGCAAATGTTCCATATGCAACCAACATTGTTATTATTATTAGCGGTGACATATATGTTTGAGCTTCTTTAAATGATCTTGCAAACATACTTATTGTTAAACATATTCCTGCTGATACAATAGTCATTAATATACTTAATACCCCAATAACTGCTATAGCCTGTGGTTGTATAGCTAAACTTGTGCCTTCCGATCCTGACATTAAGAAAATACTACCTGGAATTTTCATAGAAACAACAAGACCTATAAGTGATGCAACAGAACATAATATTCCCATAGTTGAAATAGCTAATAGTTTACCTGTTAATATACTAGCTCTTCCTGCTTTTGTAGTTAACAATGGTTCCAATGTTCCTCTTTCTTTTTCTCCTGCACCTAAATCAGTTGCTGGTGCAATGGCACCTTGAACACTATACATTAATATAAACATAGGTACTAAGAATGATAACATGAACATTCCTGCTGCATTATCTTCTTTCTCAAATGACTCCTTGTCTATTGTTATAGGTGTCAATATTTGAGGGTTAAGTCCCTTTTCAACTAAAACCTCGGATGTTATAGAATTTGAATATACTTCTATAATAGAATTTACTTTTCCCATAGCTATATTTGATTTTTGACTTGTATTATCATAAAAAATCTTTAAGGTTGCATTCTCGTTTTTAGCTATTTTTTCATCAAAATCTTTAGGTATTTCTATATATATAAGTTTTTTACCATCTTTTACTTCATCTCTTCCATCATCTACATTTTCAATTGTAATAGTGGAATCCTGCTTTATTACTTCAACAAATTTACTTTTTCCTTGATCATTTAGTAAAAGAGTTAAATTCTTATCCACTGCTTCTTTGCTACCACCCATAGCTTTTCCAAAAATAAAACTTATAAGTGGCAACAATAATAGAGGAATTAATAGTGATGTTATCATAGTTTTTTTATCTCTAAACATGTCCTTTATTTCTTTTAAGAAAACAATTTTTATTAATCTATTCATGTTCTCCTCCTATTAAGTCAACAAATACTTGCTCTAAATCATTATTTTTATATTTTTCTTTAAGTTCTTCTATAGTTCCTTGTTCTAGTAATTTACCCTTGTGTATTATAACCACTCTATCACAAAGTTTTTCTACTTCTGACATGCTGTGGCTTGAAAATACTATGGCCTTATTTTGGTTTTTACATTCTAATATAAACTCATGTATAAGTCTAACTGCTGTAACATCTAATCCAGTACTAGGTTCATCAAATAACATAACCTCTGGATCATGTACAATTGAACGAGCAATTGCTACCTTTTGTTTCATACCTCTTGAAAATTTTCCAACCCTTTTATCTATATACTCTTCCATTTCTAATCTATCACAAAGAGCTTTTATATTTTTCTTAGCTTCATCATCACTTAATCCATTAAGCTTTGCAAAATACTCAATATTTTCTCTTGCTGTAAGCCTGTCGTATAACCCAACTTCTCCTCCAAATAATATTCCAATCTTACCTCTAATCTCCTCTGGTTCTTTAGATACATCATGTCCACATATAGTTGCTGTTCCATCTGTTATTTTTAACATTGTAGCGAGCATTCTCATAGTTGTTGTTTTTCCTGCTCCATTTTCACCTAGTAACCCCAGAACCTCCCCTTTGCTTACATTAAAACTAAAATTATCTACTACCACTGTTTTTTTAAACTTTTTTGTTAACCCTTTTGCTTCTAGCATGTTAACACCTCCATATATATTTATTTTACTTTATTAGTTGTATAATTTTTAACACTTAAAATTACTTTAAGATAATTTTAAGTTAAACTTCTATACTAATAGCTATCACCTTAATTAAGATTAGTTCTACACCCTCATTCTTGATTGAAATGTAATCATTGAAATGTTTAGTGATATACCTATTAATATAATTGAAACTATAAAATATAAAATACTAATATTACTAACTTCTTGCCCAATCATCTTAATTGCTACATCTTTGAAGTGTATATCTATAAACTTATCCAAAAATCTTGGCACAATTGCAAATAAAACTATAAAGCCAATGACTATAAATGATAAATATTTTTCTACATTTTTAAATATAATTGGCATTTGTATAGATATAAAAATTAAACTTGTACCGACAGATAATAAAATTGAGTTAAAATTCATTACCGGGATATCCTTATCTATAAACCCTACAATTCTAGTTATACAAAATGTTATAACCCCATATAATATTGATGTCATTATATAAATTACATATTTATTTAAGACAAATTTTTTACCACTAATCGGTAAACTCTTATAAGTGATAAATACCTTGCTTTTTACATCACTAAAAGATGATATTGTGTTACATTCCCACATTAGTGCAAATGTAAAAATTGTATATATTCCCTGCATTCCATTATATCCAACTTCTCCATTTTTACCTGAAAATATAAAGGCCAGTATAGGATTTATAACTAGTAAAAGTGTACATGTTATAAAAGTTGCTTTTTTTATCTTCAATTCATTTAATATAAATCTTTTCATCTAGTTAAAACTCCTTTCTTCTATATATCTTCATGGATATATAAAAAGAAATAACATATAAAAATACAGATACTATAAAAAATAAACCTAATTCCATACTTACTTGACTTTGTACTCCTGGTATAAAATAATATTCTATTAGTGAACTAGTCATAATTAATGCAATTGTTGCAAATGAAAAAACTAAACATCCTACAGTTTGTGACATTAAGTCATAGAATGCAAATAATACTGGATTAGATATAGCTGAATAAGTTAAAATAATTCCTACATATAATAAAGTCCTAGTCATAATGTCAATGTTTAATAAAAATAACTGTCCATCTTCAATCAATGATAATACATTTGAAAATATGAATGCCATTAATATACTTAAAATTCCAATGATAATCTCATTTACGTACCTTGATATTACTAACATCTTTCTATTTACAGGTAAAGATGCAATAAACCCAATACTTTTCACTTCATGAAAAAACAATTGAACATACATTAGTAAAAATCCATTAAGAATTAAATAAGTATACCAATATTCACTTTCAAACTTTTTAACAACTATTAATGGGAAAATTACACCTAATAAAAATATTATTATTAATGATTTTTTTGCAATTCTAAAATCCTTTAAAAAAAGTGATATCATAACCCTCACCTACCTTTTCTTATTGGTGTAAACCATTATGTCTTCTAGTGTAGGCTTTTCTATAATTACATCATTGCCAAATACTTTTAAAACTTCATCTTTATTATTCATAAGACCTGTAAATCCAAAACTACTTTCTTCTATTCCTAAAATCAACCTTCTGTTTTGATTATTTAACATTTCCTTATTTCCTTTTATTACTATATATTTATCTAAAACATCGTCTTTACTCTCTGAAAAGACAATACTTCCTTTATTTATAAAAGTTATATAATCTGCTATTCTTTCTAAATCAGATGTTATATGGGATGAAAATAATATACTTTTATTTTCATCCTGAATAATATCTTGAAATAAATCTAAAACTTCTCTTCTTGATACAGGATCAAGTCCTGATGTTGGCTCGTCCATAATTATAAAATCTGCATTATGAGATAATGCCAGTGTTAAAGAGAATTTCATTTTCATACCCTTTGAAAGCTCTTTAATTTTCTTCTTTTCATTTAATCCAAAATCTGAGCAAAAAGTTTTAAATTTATTTTCATCCCATTGTTTATAGAAAGGTGCTACTATATTTTTAACTTCTTTTATTTTTAAATACTCATAAAAACTCACCTCATCATAAACGAATCCAATTCTCTCTTTAATCTCTACTTCGTCTTTTATACTATCCTTGCCAAATACTTTTACATATCCAGAATCCATTTTCAAAAGATTCATTATCAGCTTTATAGTAGTACTTTTACCAGCTCCATTTGGTCCAATAAACCCCATAATATATCCACTTTTTAAGTTAAAAGATATATCATTCAAAGTAAAATCTTTAAATTTTTTACTGACATTGCTTACTTCTAAAATATTATCCATAGATTCATCCCCTTACCTATAAAACTTTCTACTCGTAAAGCACATCTAACATTTCTTTTAATTCTTCCAAAGAAACATTTACATTTTTCCCCTCTTCTATAGCTTTAATTAAATACTCCTCTACATTCTTCATTTTTATTTCCCTCAACAATTCTTTATTTTGAGCTGCAATAAATGAACCTTTTCCTGGAATAGTTTCTATAAAGCCATCCCTTTCTAATTCTTCATAAGCCCTTTTAGTTGTAATAACACTAATTTTTAATTCTTTAGCAAGATTTCTTATAGAAGGTAAACTGTCACCCTCTTTAAGGTTATCAGATATAATCAATTTCCTAATCTGATTTCTAATTTGCTCATAAATTGGCTCCCCAGAAGAGTTTGAAATGATTATATTCATATCATCTTTCCTTTCACTGTTATAACCATATATACCGTATATATACTATATGAACAGTATATGCTTAGAGTCAATTTTTGTCAACCATAAAAAAACTGCCTCAATTCCTTGAGACAGTCTTTATTAATATATATTATTATTTGTTTCCAAAGTATCTTTCTAATAATCCTTTAAATGCCATTCCATGTCTAGCTTCATCTTTACACATTTCATGTACTGTATCATGTACTGCATCTAAGTTTAATTGTTTAGCTAATGTTGCTAAATCTTTCTTTCCTTGACATGCTCCATGTTCTGCATCTACTCTCATTTCTAGGTTTTTCTTTGTATCTGCTACTACTACTTCACCTAACATTTCTGCAAATTTTGATGCATGTTCTGCTTCTTCAAATGCTATTCTCTTATATGCTTCTGCTACTTCTGGGAATCCTTCTCTATCTGCTTGTCTTGACATTGCTAGGTACATTCCTACCTCTGTACATTCCCCCA
>NZ_FOKI01000076.1 GCF_900111985.1 Clostridium frigidicarnis | reverse complement strand
TGTAATTTTCATCATTTTTCTTCAATAATTATAGTACTATTTTTCAATATATACATTTAAAGTTCAAAATCACTATGTTTTATCAATATAAAAAGGGCTGCACCCTTTTTTTAATTGATAATTGATAATTGACAATTATTGTTGGAAGTCACAAACTTCCTAAATATAAAGTTGAAGGTTGAAAGTTGAAAGTTCAGGTTGAAAATCACAGATTTTCTCTAAATTATATTTTTTTAATTTTAAAATCTTCCTTAGAAGATTTATCCTTGAATTGTCAATTTTCAATCGTCAATTGTCAATTTCTTAAACTCTTGCAACTTGCCACTTGTAATTTTTCACTCATTAAAGTTCTCAACTAAAAAATCTATATATTTTAATAGTTATAAAAGTTATCCACAGGTTTGAAATTTTATAATATCCTATAGGGAAATAAAAAGATTCAATTATAGATTTATATTTTTATCTATAATTGAATCTTTTATGTTTATAATATATAACCATTCTTCACCTATATTTGTTTTAAATTCTTTATTGATAAATCTAATATAGGTGAAGAATGAGTCAAAGCTCCAATAGATATATAATCAACACCGGTTTCTCCTATATCTCTTATATTATCTAATGATACATTCCCTGATACTTCAATAGTAGCTTTTTCTCTAATAAGTGAAACGGCTTCTTTTATTTCACCAATACTCATGTTATCTAACATAATAATATCCACTTTTTCTTCTAGAGCTTCTTTAACCATATTAAGATTCTCAACCTCAACTTCTATTTTTCTCACAAAACTATTATATTTTCTTACTCTCTCTACAGCCTCTTTTATACTTCCTGCAGCTCCAATATGATTGTCCTTTATAAGTACACCATCTGAAAGATTAAATCTATGATTATATCCCCCACCCATTTTAACAGCATATTTTTCAAACGCTCTCATATTGGGTGTTGTTTTTCTTGTATCTAGTACCTTTGCTTTAAGATCTTGAAGTTTATCTGAATATTTTCTTGTTGTAGTTGCAATTCCACTCATTCTTTGTAGAAAATTTAATGCAGTTCTTTCTCCTGATAATATATTCCTCATATCACCTGTTATTTTACCTATTATACATCCCTTTTTAACAAAATCTCCATCTTTAAAATAAAATTCAATCCCTACATTACCTAATATCTGAAACACTCTTTTAAATATACTTAGCCCTGCAATTGTGCCTTCTTCTTTTGCAATAAGCTCTGCCTGTCCTATTACTTTATTTTGCAAAATTGCACATGTAGTTATATCTTCATTATTTATATCTTCCTCTAACGCACTCAATATATATTTGTCTACATTAAGCATATTTAAACACTCCGCCATCTCAATACCACTCCCCTCTTTTTATTTCCTATACACCACTTTGAATATGTCTTTTAGATAATGACTTGATTTCATTTATAACTAAAGATTTATTTAATTTGTCCCTTGGCACATATTTAATTTCATCTATTGAACAAGACCTTATATAATCCAATAAAATAGAACTTATTCTATTGGAAAAAACAAGTGCCTCGAGTAATGAATTACTGGCTAATCTATTCGCTCCATGTACACCTGTAGAACTTACTTCCCCTGTTGCAAATAGACATTCCATAGATGTTCTACCAAAAGTATCAACTTCTATTCCTCCCATAAGATAATGTTGAGCTGGTAATACTGGTATTGCTTCCTTGGTCAAATCATATCCTTCATGTAAACACGTTTCAAATATATTAGGAAATCTTTTACGTAAAAAATCTTTTCCTAAAAAGTCTGCTTTTAAATATACAAACTCATCATTAAGCCTCTTCATTTCATTTAATATAGACTCTGTAACTATATCTCTTGGCAAAAGTTCATTTACAAACCTGTGTCCCTTAGAATTTAATAATACTGCTCCTTCTCCTCTTACCGCCTCTGATATTAAAAATCTTTTTTTTGTTTTATCCTTTGAATAAAGGGTCGTTGGGTGTATTTGTATATAATTTAAATCTTTAGTTCTAACACCTTTTTGTAGTGCTAAACTTATACCATCTCCTGTTAAATGTCTTTCATTTGTAGAATTTTCAAATAATCCTCCAACCCCACCAGTAGCTAAAATAACCACCTTTGAAAAAATATTTTCTATAATTCCATTCTTCTTAACTGAAACTCCAAAACATTTATTATTTTTACTTATTAAATCCATCACTGTTGCCATTTCCATAATCTCTATGTTGTTTCTATTCTCTACATTTAACAGAAGCTTTTGTATTACTTCTTTTCCTGTAGTATCTTTATGATGTACAATTCTATTTATACTATGAGCACCTTCCCTGGTGTAATTAAGTTCTTGTCCGTTCTTATCAAAATCTACACCATAATCTATTAATGTATTTATTACTCTTCTAGATTCTTTTGCCAAAATTTCTACTGATTTTTTATTATTTCTAAATTTACCCGCTTTTAATGTATCTTTTATGAATAAATTTAAATCTTCATTGTTTTTTAATACAGAAATTCCACCTTGAGCTAAATGAGAATTACTTCTTTCTTTTTTATCTTTAGTTATAAGTAACACACTTATATCTCTAGAAAGCCTTAATGCACAGTAAAGTCCTGCTGCTCCAGTTCCAACTATTATGACATCATATTTCATACTGTTATTTTACCTAGCCAATTCATGCATATTCTTAAGAGCTTTTTCCGCCCTTACTTTTATACCATCATCTACTAACACCTGACTGTCTAAGTTAGTTAATGATCTTAAAAGATTTTCTAGAGTTATTTTTTTCATATCATTACATATTTGATAAGGTGTTACTGTATAAAAATTTTTTTCTGGATTCTTATTTTTAAGTTCATAAAGTATTCCTTCCTCAGTACATACTATAAATTCCTTTTGAGAACTTTTGCATACGTAATCTATAATTTCTGATGTACTCCCTACAAAATCACCAATAGAAATAACATCATAATTACATTCTGGATGAACAACTATTTTTGCATCTCTATGAATATCTCTTAATTTAATAACCTGTTCTTTACTTACATTTTTATGTATTGGACAATATCCATCATGAAAAATAAAATTTTTGTTTTTAATCTTTGTGCTTAGGTATTTTCCTAAATTGTTATCTGGTATAAAAAATATATTTTTCTCCTTTAAATTTTTTATTATTTTTATTGCATTTGATGATGTAACGCATACATCAGAATTGGCTTTAACTTCGGAAGTAGAATTTATATAACAAACTACAGCTAAATCATTATATTTTTCCCTAATTTCTTTTATCTTATCTATAGATATCATATATGCCATTGGACATTTAGCATCTACATTAGGACTTATGATTGTTTTATTAGGGCTTAATATTTTAGCACTTTCACCCATAAACGAAACTCCACAAAATATGATTATATCCTCTGGTCTTTCCATTGCTAATTTACTTAAATAATATGAATCACCAACAAAATCAGCAACTTCCTGAATATCATCATTAACATAATAATGAGCCAAAATTAATGCTTTTTTATCCTCTTTTAATCTTTTTATATGTTCCATAAGCTCCTTATTCATTTTACACCTCTTGATTTCATTATTTACATGTGTATATACACTTATAAGTTAATATACCATTATTACCACAATTTATCAATAAAATTATTAGGTGAATTTATAATATCTTATATTTCTAACCTCTATACAAATTATAATCAATATGTATAAGTAGATTTAACAACCTAAAACAATCGTAAATATCATCTTATTTGTTTTTTGATATAACAAAAAGACCAGCTAAAACATATTCTAGCTAGTCTTAAAGTTTCATCACATTCACTATAACTTTTCACTTGCACCTTGTCACTGATTGAAACCTATTATTTTTTAAGCCTTCCCACTTATGGTAACATTGTTTACCTTTATCCAAGGTGTAATTGAACATCCTGTGTTTAATGTTTCCTCTGATATATATTCAATATTATTAAACATTTCGTATATATTTCCTGATATCATTACCTCTTTAATTGGATATTTTATTTCTCCATTTTCAATGTAATAGCTATTTTTAGCAACCCCTGAAAAATCTCCATTTGATGCTGGTTGTCCACCCGAAAATCTACCAAGAATTATACCTTTATTGGTTGATTTCATAATATCATCTATCTTTTTATCTCCGTTTAATATTCTTATATTTTCTGTATATGGAGCAAATTTTTTCTTTGTTTTTCTAGATCCATACAAAGTTAGAAGAAATGTATTAAGTACTCCGTTCTCTATTATAGGAAAATTATATGTTTTCATGCCATCTGACGTCACAAAAACTTTATTGCTTATTTCATCACTAATAGATTCACATAGAACAGTTAATTTATTGTCTGCTACCTTTTTACCTAGCTTATCTTTTAACATGCTTGTTTTTGATATTATAGGAGTATCACATAAAAATAATTGATTATAATAAACTACAAATTCATTTGCTAGTTCAGGAGTTAAAATTAAATCACCTAAAAATTTTTCTTCTAATTCTATACAATATAATTGTTCAACTGCTTCTTTAAACTTTTTATCTATATTTTCATATTCTATAAAAGACTCTGGGAGTTCATCAAATTGAAACTGTGCAAAATTAAATGATGAGGATGTTTCTTGATTTTTTGCTGCATAAGTTAACGCTAAAGAATAGTTGGATGTATCACTTTTAAAATAAACACTATTTGTATTTCCTATATATTTTACCTTCTTATTAAATGTTAGATTAGTTCCACCTATTAAATTAATTTGTTCATATTTTAAATTTATGTTTTTTATAAAGTCTAATATTAGGTCATACATTTTATGCAAATCCGCTGAATCGCTACCATACTTAAATTCTTCATTGTCACTGTTTGGTGCAATATCGTTAAATTCATCTTCTCTTGATGAATCACACATTTCAACTAGCTCACCTATTTTATTTTCTATGTTTTTATAATCCAAATTACTTATCTTTATAGAAGATTTTTTATTATCCTTTATTCCTGTTAAATTTATATCTGAATCCTTTGTAGTTCTTAAAAGGCTTATTGATTCCTTAGTAAAATTCAATTCATACTTTTCATTTATACTATAAATACACTGACCCTTGTCTAATCCTTTATCCTTAATGCCTTGGAGGCAAAAATTCAAAATTTCTCTGTTATCCATTTTTATCTACCCCCTATATTTACCTTACATTTTATTGATGGACCACCCATTCCAACTAAATTCATTTGTTTTTTCCCACAAAAACCACCGCTACTCCATTTAAATTCTTCTGAAACCATTGAGGCTGTTTTCAAAACATCAAAGGCAACTCCTGAAATAGTTAAGTCTTTTATAGCTCTTCCTAATTTTCCTTTTTTTATTTCATAGCCTTCTGTTATTCCAAACATAAATTCACTTGTTGTATCCGCCTGTCCATTACTAGCAGAAGTAAGATAATATCCATCTTCAATTGATGATATCATATGTTCTATTTTATCATTTCCTGGCATAATACAAGTATTTCTCATTCTTATTATAGGCTCATCAAAAAATTCATAAGCTCTTGCGTTACCCTTAGGGTCATCACCAAATAAATTAGCGGTTTCTTTATTATGCATATAGGATTTTAATACTCCATTTTCTATTAAGGTTACATCTTCTCCTTTAGTACCCTCATCATCAATATATACTGGTATAGGACATGGTTTATCAAATAAAGTATGTGCACAATCCTTTAAAGTTATTTTTTCACTAGCTATGATATTATTTAAATTTCTTCCAGCTATTGATCCAGCTAAAACCAAATCAGCTTCTGTAGTATGTCCAATAGCTTCATGTGCAAATAGTCCTGTTATCTTAGTATCTAAAATACATTCCTTTAATCCCGCTAAAGCATATACCCCTTCTCTTTTCTTCATAAGACGTTCATACAATGAATCTACCTCTTTGAACAAATCTTGTGGTTTATTAAATTTATCCTCAAACTCTCCCAGTCCTCCAAGCAAAGTATATAGGGTTATAGGCATTCCTAAGTTATCCTCTGCTACCAATGAGATAACAATATTACTCCTAGGTATAAAAGATTTAATCCTTGAACCCTCTGAATTTATAAAATCTCTTTCCTGAGATATACAGTTTAAATTTACTGTTCTACTAGAAAGCTTTTTATATTTGTTAGCTATATAATTATCAATTTCTCTTACAAAATCTATTAACTGTTTTTGTGTAAGTTTAGTTTTCTTAGTTCTAAACTCCTTGTTTATGCACGCTATATTTTCTTTAAATGGTGTAAACTCTTTTTCATTGTATTTGCCTAAAAATTCTGAATTTTTTTCAGCTAAGTTTATAACCTCTGTTATTGAATTGCTGTTTACCATAGAGTTAGATGCAAATCCCCAGCATCCCCCTATATTAACTCTTGAACTAATTCCTTTACTAGATGATTTAGAATTATTATTAATATCCCCCTTTAAAATTCTAATATTGTTAGACAAATTTTCTTGAACTCTTAATTCAGTATACCCTTTAAAAAACTTTTTATATTCTTCCAAAGCTATCATTAACTTCAACCCCCTATAATTAACGTAGCTTAATTATACCATATTTTTCTATAAAATAAATTTCTTTACTAACGCAAAAAGTCTAACATTCAAGTGGTGTTTGAATGTTAGGTAATAATTTGTATATACGAAAAAAAAGCTTAGTATAAATACTAAGCTTTGCTGGTGGCTCGAGCAGGAATCGAACCAGCGACACGAGGATTTTCAGTCCTCTGCTCTACCGACTGAGCTATCGAGCCATCTACACCTGGCAACATCCTACTCTTCCACACAGTCACCCATGCAGTACCATCGGCCCTCTAAAGCTTAACTTTCCTGTTCGGTATGGGAAGGAGTGTGACCTTTAGAGGCATCATTACCAGATTTTCATCATCATTACATTTAATATTATACACCATTCTTAAAATGATGTCAATTATTTTTTAGAGAAATTATTCTCTAAAAATTACACATAGATTTTTATTTGGTCAAGCCCTCGACCTATTAGTATGAGTCAGCTGAATATATTGCTATACTTACACCTCTCACCTATCAACCTCGTGGTCTTCAAGGGGTCTTACTAACTTACGTTATGGGAAATCTTATCTTGAGGTAGGCTTCACGCTT
>NZ_FOKI01000025.1 GCF_900111985.1 Clostridium frigidicarnis | reverse complement strand
GGTTTAGTTTTAGGAGTGTGTTTATCTACAACTCTTTTATATAATAAAATGAGTTATAAAATAGGATATCGTATAACAACTTACATTAATGATAGAGATGATATTTTTATCTATGGAATGAAGTATGTTTACATTATAATAAGTATTTTATGTTTTGTGGGTTCAATTTTAACAGCGTTTAGACTGTACTTTCAAAAAAAACACAAATGATTAGTTACAAGTTACAAGTTACAAGTTACAAGTTACAAGTTACAAGTTACAAGTTACAAGTTACAAGTTACAAGTTACAAGTTACAACCGATTTTAAATTATACCTTATTTTTAGTCAATAATATATTATAAATTTAAAAAATATAGAGAATGTAAGTAGGTTTGTATAAAAACCTACTTACATTCTCTTATTACATTACTTATTTCTTATTAAATATAATTGTTACTTTAAACAAGTCCCCATCAACATTAATTAAAAACTTACCGCCTTGAACCTCTACAAAACTTTTAGCTATAGCAAGTCCTAATCCTGACCCTTCTGTGTTACGCGCCTTATCGCCTCTTACAAATCTTTCTACTATATCATCAACATTAAAATCTATTTCTGATTGAGACATGTTTTTAAATATTATCTCAACTTTATCATCTCTATTAAATATATTAATATAAACTCTAGATCCTATCATTGCATACTTTGTAATATTCAATATAAGATTTTCAAACACTCTAAACATACATTGTCCATCTAGCGGTAATATAACTTTAGAACTATTAAAATGAGTTTTAACTATTAAATTTGATTTTTTTATTTTATCATCCAATTCTAATAATGTTTGTTTCATCAAAGAAATCACATCAACATCATTTATATTTAAAGATATATTTCCACTAGTTGCTTTACTTACCTCAAATAAATCTTCAATTAATTCTTTTAACCTTTGAGATTTTTTATCCAAAGTATCTAAATATGCCTTACGTTTATCTTCAGTAAGACTTCCATCTTTTAATAAATCTACATAAGTTATTATAGATGTCAATGGAGTTTTTAAATCATGTGATACATTTGATATAAGTTGTGTTTTCATCTTTTCACTTTTTACTTCTTCATCAACAGCATTTTTAAAGCCATTTTGTATATTTTGTAATTCTAGTTTTAATGGATTAAATACACCTAAATCTTCATCAATATCAACATCTAATTCACCATTTGCAATTTTATGTGTTGCTGAAAAAAGTTTAGTATAATTATATCTTACTTTATTTAACTTATTTGTTATAAGTTTAAACAAACATATAGTATAAATAAATGCTATTAATTTTCCAATTATAAATAGACGACATATTAAAATCATTATTAAAAAGTTTATTGTCACAATAATTATTATTTTTACAAGGCTTTTGTCTCTTAAATCTACCTGTTCAAATTTTTCACTTATTATCTTTTCTATTTTATATATCAATAAATTTTCTTTAAAGTAATTTACAATTCCAAAGTCCCATATATGTTTTAATACTACAATTACAGAAAATGCTACAAAAATATATACAAACCAATAACCAATATTAACTATATCAACAATATTATCAAAAACTCTATTATCAAAAGCTGGTCTTAAAAAACTTATAAAGGCTCTTTGAATAATTCCCATTATTACTGATGTTGAAGTATTATATACAAAATACCCTATCAGTATTGGAATCGCTACAAGTATCTCAAACGGAATTTTAAATATCTTACTCATTCCTAATATTTGTTTTGATTTACTATATGGTATTATAAGCCCTAAAATTAATCCAAAAGCTAACCCTATATTTATAAGTTTATTTGAATATTCCTGATACATCCATGCATATCTGCTATTTAATGTATATTCAACATTCTTATCTTCTGAAAGTTTATTAGAATAAGCATATATGAATGTAGCATTTTTTATAGGTTTGAAATCATCCGAGTATTTACCTTTGTATGGTAAATCCATATTAATTCCATACTGTTTTCTTACGTCCATATGTCCATTTTCATCAAAATCCATAACTACATAAAATTTATATCTTTCTCTTAATCTTTCTGTTGTTGTGTTTGTAAATTTATCATTTATAATAGTATCATCAGATAACACCTTTACTACTTGAGTATCTTTTATATTTGATTCAACTGTATTAGATTCTTTATCTATGCAATAGTATTCTAAATTTCCATAACACTTATTTAATACATCTTGAAATTTATAAACTTCTTCATCAAAATCAAATTTATAAGTATAATTATTATTATCTTCATTTATATTTAAAATCATATCTGATGGATTTACTTTTTTATTTTCTTTACTTTGTAAAATCTTATAATATAAAAGATAGTTTGTATCTTTTATATCCATATATGCGTAATTAATTGCTGCCTCATTTTTTTTATACGTTTCAACATTATTTTCTATATGGGAATAACTAAAAACCATGCCTATTGAAGCAATTAATAATATTATTAAAACAATAAAACTTATTATATATTTCTTTTTATTGCTTATCAATTTTGTAGCCAACGCCCCACACCACCTTTAAATATTTTGGATTTTTAGAATCAATCTCTATTTTTTCTCTTATGTTTCTTACATGTACCATTATTGTATCTGTATTAACAGCTCTTTCATTCCAAACCTTCTCATATATTTCGTCTGCTGAAAAAACTCTTCCTGGATTCCTTATTAATAAATTAAGAATTTTAAATTCTATAGGAGTAGTTCTAATAAATGTTCCATCTACTGTAACTTCTTTAGTATTTTCGTTAAGTTCTAATCCCCCTATACAAAACACATTATCTTCATCTACATTTTTTTCTACTAAGCTTAAATATCTTGAATATCTTCTTAACTGAGAGTTTACTCTTGCCAAAAGTTCTAATGGTCTAAATGGTTTTGAAACATAATCGTCAGCACCTATATTTAATCCCATTATTTTATCAACTTCTTCTGATTTTGCAGATAATATTATTACTGGAAAATCATATTTTTCTCTAAGTTTCATTGTAAAAGCTATTCCATCCATTCTAGGCATCATTACATCTACAATTGCTAAATGTATTTCCTCTTTTTGTAATACATCCAACCCTTCTATACCATCTCCTGCAATAAACACCTTATACCCTTGATTAGTTAAGTATGCTTCTATTGCAACTGCTATATCCTTTTCATCTTCTACAATTAAAATACTATATAAATTCATTTTTTTACCCCTCTGCCATACTATATTTTTAAAGTTTATAAACGTCATATTTATATAATATCACAGTAAAACCTTCTTTTTTATACAAATAATGTATCCCCTTTCTTTTTTATCTGATGTCTCCCAACTGTAACACCTCCATCCTCTTACAAGGTGGAAAGTAACAGTTGCTACGCCCCTAGATTAACTCATCCAAACTTCACATTATAGAAATAACACCATCTAAAGTAAGATTTGTTCTATAATTCTTTTATAACTTTATGATACTTTCTATTTTTAAAGATAACCTTCAAAGAAATCTAAAGAGTTTCTAAAGAATTTTATTAAATTTAAAGTATAATTAGTATTAATTTTTACTAATTATACATAAAAAAGTTAGAATCTTATATCGACAAGACCCCAACCCTTTTAACTTTATTATTTTAAACTTTATTTCTTATTAATGCTCCCAAATACTTATCTAAATGCATGATCATGTCTATGATTTGGTTTTAAAAACTCATCAAATAAGATATCATCTTTATTTAAAAATAATTATATTCAACTTAAATTAAATTTTAATAAGTTAATAATTATAATTTCATTAGATTAAGGTTAAATATCTCTTAACCTTAAAGAAAACTCCCATTATTAAATGAGAGTTTTTTGTGTTTACATTATTTTATAGGATTTTTTGAGGTTGATGTCCATTGATTGTCTGTTGCTGTCTTATCTTTTTTACAAGAACTTGTTACTATTTTTGATTCAACTGGTGTTGACACCCACTGGTTATCATCGATCTTCTTTTCTTTTTTATCCATAAAGGTACACTTCCTTTCTAATATTTTATAACACTCTTATCTTCTGCACTATATGATATTTAAATTCTATAAATTTATGATTACAAAATTTTTCCGTATAAACTATAGAATTAACTTTTATTTCACATACTTTATCTTATAATTTTTATAAAAATTTTTCTTGTCATAATATATTTACCACTCTTATATACATCTAAGTGCTGAAAATATATAAGTAATTATTTACTTCTTACATGAATTTATATATAACTAACAGTTACACTATAGGCCGCTAAAGATAACATAATTAATTTTTCTTTATGACTTATAACATCTACAAAATATTAATGAACTACACAAATATTAATTAAGTTATATTACATTCCTATATATTACTACTATTTAAATATTTTCAATGTAAATTATTACCCTACTATTCTAAATGCTATAAATAACTTCTTAAATAACTCGATAATAATATAGATTCATAATATTAAGTTTTTCTTAACTTACTATGGAGTTATCTTATAGAACGAATCTTTATTCCGTGATGCTCTTTCTGCCTTGTAAGATGATGGGGATATTACAAGGTGGTAGCCCATCAAATAAAGCTAATACAATATCCATCTTAAGTTTAAAAGAATTTATATAGTCATAGGATAATTTTTTTACATTATATTACTATAAAAAGGAGAATAACCATGAAGTTTAAAAGCATTAAATATCAACTCTTAACCTTTCTATTAGGACTTGTTTTTATAATTTGCTCTTGCTTATCACTATTTTTGTACATAAACTCTAAAAAAGCTTTAGAGGAAAATGCTATACATATGTTAAATGAAGTGTCTAGCCAAACTGCAAGTAATATAGAAAACACCTTAAAAATACAGCTTACAAATATTCAAACTTTAGCAAATATCCCTGAAATCAAGGATGTAAATACACCTCTAGAAAAACAAAAGGAAATACTTATACAAAATCAAGAACTATATAATCACGTTAGAATAGGTATTGCTCATGCTGATGATGGCATCATTCATTATAATGATGGAAATGAAGTAGATATTAATGATAGGGATTTCTTTATTGAAGCAATGAAGGGTAAAACCTATGTATCTAAGCCATTTGCAAGTAAAATAACTGGAGATTTATGCGTCGCTTACTCTACTCCAGTAAAAAATGCTGAAGGAAAAGTTACTCATGTCCTTGTTTCCATAAGAACAGGAGATGACTTTAGTAAAATAACTAACTCAATAAAAATATCTAATACTGGTAATGCATTTTTAATTGACAACGAAGGTACTTCTATTGCAGATAAAGTGCAAGAATTAGTTGATAAAGGCTACAATGTAATAAAAGAAGTAGAAACTGACCCTAGCCAAAATGATATGGCAACTATTGCAAAAGAAATGATAGCCGGTAAATCTGGTAATGGTGAATTTAATTTTCAAGGTGAAGATAACTATCTTGCATATCATCCAATTCCTTTAACAGGATGGTCCGTTGGAATAGCTATAGTTAAAAATGATGTTTTATCTCAGCTTTCAACTTTAAAAACAGTATCCTTAATATTAGCATTAGGTTCTATGCTAATCGCAGCAATATTTATATTAATTATTTCAAGATCAATAAGTGATCCTTTGATAGCTGTGAAAAACTGTATGGACAAACTTGGAGATGGAGATTTCACTATAAAGATGAAGAATAAATATATTGATAGACATGATGAGATAGGCTTAATTAGCACATCTTTAAATAAAACAACAGCTTCTATAAGCGAAATGTTTAAAAATATAAAAACTACATCATACACTATAGACGAAAATTCAACTAATCTGGCTAGTATATCTCAGCAGCTTACAACATCATCCGAAAATATATATACTGCAATAACTGATGTTGCTAATGGTACGTCTGAGCAAGCTACAGATTTAGAAAAAATCGTTCATATGGTTGAAGATTTTGGAAACAGCATAAATACAATGACTAATTTATTAAGTGAAATATCATTAATGTCTCAAGATATACGAAATAATTCTTCTGAAAGCAATTCAGATATGGAAAACCTAAACACCGCAATATCAAACTTCTATAATGTTTTTAATGAATTTACACAAAAAATAGAGACTATGGAACAAAATATAAATTCAATTAATGATATTACAACACTTATAAATAATATTTCTGAACAAACCAACCTTTTAGCACTTAATGCTGCTATAGAGGCTGCAAGAGCTGGAGAGGCTGGTAAAGGATTTGCTGTTGTTTCTGAAGAAATACGAAAACTAGCAGAACAAAGCCAAAAATCCTCTAATGATATATATGAAATAGTTTCAAACATATCAAATGATGCTAAAGTTTTAGTGTCTGAAAATGATAAAATGAGCAGTAGCTTAAATGATCAAAAACATTCTGTTGAAAAAGCAATAAAATCATTCTTGGTTATATCTGACTCAATATCTACTATTACTAAAAAAATAGATGATATAACAGAATCATCTAATACAATAAGTTCAGGCAAAGATGTAATTTCAAACACAGTTCATGATTTGTCTGCGATATCTGAAGAAGTTTCTGCTTCCTGTGAAGAAATTGCTGCATCTTCTCATGAATTAAATAACTTTAGTTTAGATGTATCTTCCGCTTCTGATATATTAGAAACTTTAACTCATGAAATGGCTAATAAAATGGATATGTTCAAAATAGAAGAATAAATCTAAAAACAAAGTTATTCATTTAAACCGAAAAGTGAGGTTTAAGCAACACAAACTAGCTGACTACATAAAGTATTGTCAGCTAGTTTGCTAGTTCTTATAACCTCAATTTTCAATTTTTGAAGCTTATCTATTTTCTAGCTCTCTCAATTTTTAATTTCTTTCCTTTTATTGTCATATTCTTTAAAGTTTCTATAACCATTTTACCTTTTCCATTTAGTATATCAACATAAGAAACAGTATCTTGAACATCTATAATACCTATGTCATCTCCATTTATTCCCTCAACCATAGTTATAGCACCTACTATATCTCCTGGACGAATTTTCTTTTTCTTTCCCCCATTGATATAAATTTTAGTTATATCCTTACTTAAAGTTTTTGATTTAATTTTCTTTACCAGTGGCTTACTTTTAAGTATATCTACTGACTTAGATTTTTTACTTGCCACCTCTTCTTCACTTGGTACATCAAATACATCAATCTTAAAACCTATGTATTCCTCTATCTCACCTAAAAATCTGTCTTCAAACTTTCCTACAAAAGTCAATGCTGTACCCTTTGCACCAGCACGACCTGTTCTTCCTATTCTATGTACATAAGATTCCTTTTCCATTGGTATATCAAAATTAATAACATGAGTGATTCCTTCTATATCTATTCCTCTTGCCGCTACATCAGTTGCAACTAATATTCTAAAATCACCTTTTCTAAAGCTATCCATAGTATCTAGCCTTTCTTTTTGAAGCATACCACCATGAATCTTATTTACAGAATAATTTTTGTTCTTTAATTCATCTAAAACCATATCTACATTTTCTTTTGTCCTACAAAATATTACAGCAGTATCTGGACATTCTGTTATCAGTATATTATTTAATGCCCTTAATTTATAAGACTCATTTAACCTATATAACTTATGTTCTATTTTATCCGTAATAAGCTTTTGAGCCTTTATCTCAATATTAACAGCTTTGTTCATATGTTTCTTACAAAGTTCCTCTATTGCTTCTGGCATAGTTGCAGAAAAAAGCATGGTTACCCTTTTCTTTGGAACTTTTTTGATAACAGCTTCCACTTGCTTTATAAATCCCATATTAAGCATTTCATCAGCTTCATCTATAACTAAATATTCTACCTTTGATAAATCTAAAGTACCTCTGTCAATATGGTCTAAAACTCTTCCTGGAGTTCCAACAACCATATGAGTTTTCTGCTTTAGTTCTCTAGTTTGTTCTGAAAATGGTTGTTTTCCAAATACAGCTATTGCTCTTACTCTTTTAAATCTACCTATATTTGCAATATCCTCTTTAATTTGAACCGCTAATTCTCTTGTAGGAGTCAATATTAATGCCTGAGCACTATTTTCATTCCAATCCATTTTCTCGCATAATGGTATTGCAAAAGCTGCAGTTTTTCCACTTCCTGTTTGGGACTTAACTATAACATCCTTATGATTCAAAATTTCTGGAATAACTTTTTCCTGAACATCTGATGGGTTTTTATATCCTAACCCGTTAATTGCCTTCAATATATCTTCACTTATATTAAAATCTTTAAAATCATTACCCATTTAATTTCTCCTTAAGTTTTTATATTTCAATTGTCAATTCTTAATTGTCAATTTCAGAAGCTTATACCTTGAATCTTCTGAGTCTTAATCTCAACTCTCAATTATACCCCGTAACTTGCCATTTGTCACTTATCACACTTAATAAAGTTGAAATTTGAAAATTCTACCCGATTCACTCAAACTTGCCACTTATAACTTATCACTAAACAAATATTATATATCATCATTTGTATCATTATCCTGCAATAAGTTTTTTTCCTGTAGCCTTTTATTAGTTATTGTTCCAAATACAGTGTATATTACTCCAAACAGTGGAATACCTATAAGCATTCCTAATACTCCAAACAAACTTCCCCCAACAATCATTGAGAACATTACCCATAATGCTGATAATCCAATGGAACTTCCTACAACTAATGGATAAATAAAATGTCCCTCAAGTTGCTGTATAACTATTATAAGAATTATAAACCAAACTGCCTTAACTGGATCAACCATAAGAATAATAAAGGATGTTGGTATTGTTCCTATTAAGGCTCCAAATATAGGTATAAGAGCTGTAACCCCTACAACTGTACTAACTAAAAGTGTATATGGCATAGATAAAATAGTCATTCCTATAAAACATAATGTACCTAATATAACTGCCTCTAGACATTGACCTCCAACAAATTTAGAAAATTTAATGTTAGATATTTTTGCAATTTCCATTATCTTTTCAGCCTTTCCTTTATTAATAAATGCATATATTACTTTTTTAGTTTGTAATGTAAGTTTTTCCTTACTTAAAAGCATATATATAGCAAGTATTAATCCTATAAAGAAATTTACAACCCCAGATGCAAACCCTATAGTTATATCTAAAACTTGTGAAACTACAGCTCCGCTTACTTGTCCTAAAACTTGTAAAACCTCTTTCCACATGTTAAGTGCTTGGTTTATTAAATCATTAATCATATCATTAGATACAGTCTGTGTCATCATGGCTTCAAGAGATTTAGCATACTCTGGTACATTTCTTACTAAAGTTGACACACTATCTGAAAGTTGAGGAATAACAAATATAAATAGTCCTATTATTAATCCAATTACTGCTACAAGAGTAATTGTTAGTGATATAGGTCTTTTAATTCCTCTTACAAATCTATTTTGGCTCTTATCCATGAATTTTAGTACTTTTTCTTCTAACAATTTCATTGGTATATTAAGAACAAAAGCTATTGCTATTGCTATCAAAAATGGCTTTATTATACTAATCATTGTTCCAAAAGCCTTAAATACGGTATTTAAATTTAAAAATACATAAGCTAACACTATAACATATGTAGCTATTAATAAATTTGCCTTAAACCTTGGATTTTTCATATATTTCATATCCTACACATTCCTCTCCTACTAAAGCAACATCTTATCTTTTATTTTTAAGTGAAATATATTATACCATTGTTTATATAATATACTCTAGTAAATTAATCTTAAAATAAATTTAAGCTTCTCTTATATCCCTTGAAGCATTTCTAACCAATATAATGATCTGTACATTTGCTAAAAAGTTAAAGAAATATATTACAAATTGAAGTATTGAAATTTTTTCCCCTAAGTTAATCCAAAAAGCCGTAGATATATATGATGCTATAGATGTATATAACTTAAAGTTCCAGGTTAAGATTGCTTTCTTTTTGATTTTGTCAACTTCTCTTCTCTCTGCCTGGATATATACACCCTTACATATATAATAATATATGATCACATGTACTATACTTAATGTATTTAAAACCACAAATCTCCATATGTTTTGTGGGGTTATTTGCTCTAAATTTGCATTAACGTATCTTAAAAATGGATTTATAATGCATACTATAAGCATTAAATTAGTAAACTTTTTTCCTAATTCAAATGACGGTTCATATTTACTTAGTTCTTTCAATCCAAAATATATAAAAATATATCCTATAAATCCAGTGAAGATATATATATTCCCAAATTTAATATTTATAATTATTATAATTAACCCCCAAAATAAGCTCTTATATCCTTTATCCATTAATCTATACCCCTTCATTTTTTAACTGTTTTATAAATTTACTACTAAGTATCTTGTCCTTATATAATATTTGATTTCCAACATTAAACTTAATACAATCCATTGAACCTTCAGGGTCAGATATATTTAATTTAATTTCAAAAGAATAATCATGTGTTTCATTTGTGTTATCAGTACTTTCTACATATATATCATCATACCTATTTATTTTTAAAGGAACTTTTATTTCATCTAAAGGAACATTATTTATAGATATTTCAAATTTGTTTTTTATTTGGTCATAAAAATTACTTTCAACTTTATCTATACTTATATTATCCCATGCTCTAAAAAGTACTCCTCTCTTCTTGTCACTTGTGCTTTGAGTCCCTACTCTTTTATATAAATCATATTGATGCTTTTTCTCTTCCTTTCTTTTTAATAGGTGAATTTCACCTAAATCTACTTCATGCTCTTCTCCATAGATATCTCCATAAATCATTTTTGTAATAACAAAGCTCTTGTCTTTCAACTCATCGTATAACATCTCATTGTTTTGAGTCTTTATGTTTCTCAAATCTATATTAAAATTATTTAATCTATAATGATTATTAGAAAAATTTTCATTATTGGTAATGTATGCTGGTTTACTCTGTATTTCTGGAAATATGACATATAGCATTTCATTGCTTTTGTAACTATTGTCTATATTATATAGTTGAAACATACCATTATCTGAAACTTCCTTATAATTTTTTAAAAATAATGGTTTATCAATTTCAGTATTAACATAATAAATTATATTTCCACACCAAGTAATAAATATAAGAATTATTGCATGTATAACATTTTTTTTCTTTATAACCATATTACTCCTCCTTTATTAATGATTCATATTATAATAAAATTATACCATACACTGGGAGTTCCTGAGGTATTCATAAATGATGATTTAAGAGATCTTCTTAATGATGAATAAAAAATTTTAGAATAGTTACTGGGATCAGATTAAAAGAGGATAAAGAATACGTTGATTCTTTAGAAAAATAGACTTTTACAATTCTTATAATCTAACTTATAAAGTTTAGTTCTAAGTATTAATTGTTAGAAATTCTAATATATCTTTTAAGTACAACAAAAAAAGTGAATTAATATAACATTCACTTTTTTTTGCCACACTATTCATTTTACAATGCATTTAAATAAAATTTAAAATTTTCAACAATGCAATACTATTTTTACATTACTCTTCCTGGTAATATTGCATCTAATATTCCAATAACTACAGCTGCTAATAATGCTCCTATTATAGATACGCTCATATGTGGAACTAAAAATTGTGTTAAATATATTATTACAGCAGCAATAACAAATCCTTTTACACCTTTTCCTATAGGAGATGCATCAACTCCCATAATTGCCTCTGCTAAATAATCTAATGCAGTTATTATAACGGCAGCTAATAAAAATGACCATAATCCATTAATACTAAACCCTGGTGTAAAAAATGATGTTATGCCTAAAACAACTGCAACCAATATTAATCTTACTACCCAACCTAAAAAACTATTACTACTTGTATGTTTTTCTTCATGTTCTTTATTATGTCCCATTGAAATTCCTCCCTTATAAATTTTTATTATCACACATTTAGTATGCCCATATAATTTAGAAATATAATAGTAAATAAAAAAGACATATTTATTACTACTTGATGTAGTAGTAATATACAATACATGCCACCCTTTTCATCTCTTTGAAATTCATTTAGCTCTTGAACTGTCCATTAATTATGTTCATAATGAGTTCTTCTCCAATTTTATGCAAAAAAGTGAGCTGGCTCACTTTTTATGTGAGACAGCCCCTTTAAATTAATTAATATTAAAGACAAATGACTACAACATGTTCTGATGATATGTTGATAGCTATTTAATATTAAGTTTTATCTATTTTTTTTTCAAAACTCCACACTGTTTACAATTTACATGAATATGAACATATTTAGTATATATTTTTATTTCACCACACTCATCTTTTACTTTGGGAATTAGATAATCTTTACCCTCTTCTACACAATTATCTTCTTCATACTCCTTTTCATACTCTCTATACTCCTCATTATCCATAAATATACATCTCCTCTCGGTATTTTGTGCTCCCTTTAAAATATTCAAGATTGCATCTTATATTTACATTATATTTAATATTTGTAATTATGTTACTATTTTAAAACATTATTAATCTTTATTTATAGCTTATTTAGTTGTGCTTTGTTCAAAGTACAACCATATAAATAAGACAGACTAAATTTCTCTTAAGCTGTCTATATAAACTGAAATTTTGAGTGGTTAACATCTATGATTATTGACCATATAGTTAATATAAATATAAATCACCCATCTTGAAATAAATCGATATTGATAAGTATTGTGAAACCTACTAATCTTTTAATAAGCTATTTCGTTGTTATTTTTGTATTAAAATGAATTTATATTAAATTTAAACATTGTATGACAAAATGTACTTTTATATCAAAATAATTCATATAAATTTATCTTTATATGATAAATTAAGTAACATAAACATATAATTGAGCATATAGTAAAGTATACAAAAGATGTGAGATGATTAGTATGTGTGGATGGTGGGGTCTTATTCTTGAGTGGATGTTTTTGTACTAGAGGCTGTAATAGACGTTGCTAAAGATAATTTAATAACTTTGAGTAGAAGTGTTTAAATTATATACTATGTAGTTGTTTTGTAATAAAGATAGCCTTATTATTTTATAAGGCTATCTTTCCATTTTCTATAAAACAATTGATATTTACCATCTATATCCCCCATACTTAACATTATATTTTCTTTTTTTAGCTACATGCGATTGCCTGTAATATGCAAATATTTCATTTTCTTTTTTCATTCTCTTTTTAGCCTGAAGGTCAACCATGTCACTTACAAACTGTTCTTTACTAATCATAAGGTTTTCCTCCCATCCTTTCTTCGTTTGTTCTTAAACACATTTATTCTAATATATTTATCTTATACAATTTTTAAAACTTTATGTCTAATAATAATTCTAAAAATTCATCTTTCAATAACTAATATATTCTTTTAAGACTTATATAAAATAATTTTAAATACTAGCACTAATAATGCTATTAGAATATAAATTGGAGGTAATTTTTATGTCAAAATTAAATGAATTAGAATTACAAAATCTTCGTCATCTTATTGGAGCTCATGAAACAATCTCAAACAAACTTAATGATTTTTCTAATCAATGTACAGAATCTAAATATTAGAAACAAATTATCTCCCTTCTCTTATACCATACTATTTAATTTTCAAAGAACGTTGCCCTATCTCAAATTCAAGTAGAATTGTGACGTAAAAATACCGTAAAATTCAATTGAATAATACGGTATTATAATGAGCATTTCACATAATTAAATCTAATGTTTAGTTTACTTTTTAAAGATGTACTTATCTTTTATTTTCCAACAAATGTAGCCATTCCATTATCTCCACTATAATGAGGAGCTCCTTCAACTGTTACATAACAAATTATTAATTTATACTCTTCTCCTTTAGGAACATCTTGGCTAAAGGTTACTATAAATGTTTTTGCTGAACCATCTTTGGAATTAATTTCAACCAAATTATTAGTAAGTGAATTATTTGCATTCACCTTATCCTTTTTACCAAGAGTAGCTATATATTTTGTTTAATACCCTATCATCTAGTTTTCAAAGAATAATGATTGTATTTTAACGTCGTTTTATAAGAAGAATGAGTATTAATTAAATAAAGATTAGGTTCATAATTTTCTATAGCTTCTTCTCAAGTAAATAAAACAATCCTTCTCTCCAGTTTGTTTACCCAACCTTTTGGTACCCAAGTATTTCATATATTTTTAAAACATATGGATTTATAGAAAAAGCATCTAACCTAATGGATTGTATTCCCTCTTTATTTAATAAATCTTCAATATTATAACTGTATATTGCATAATATTCTACTATTCTGTAATATTTGCAAAACTTCCATTAAGGCTGAATGTAATCAAGATAATAGTCATTACAAATAAAAGAATAAGGCACTCCATCTCTCCATAAACTGTTTTGTTATTATCTTTTTTATATTTAAATGAAATCATGTAAAATCTAAAGATTATATTACAATATATTACTTTTTCCCAATATAAATTAATATAAATTTATCTTTATATGATAAATTAATATAAATTTATCTTTATATGATAAATTAAGTAACATAAACATATAATTGAGCATATAGTAAAGTATACAAAAGATGTGAGGTGATTAGTATGTGGTGTGGATTTTGGCCCCTTATAATTTTAGGTTGTTGTTGCAATGGAGGTTGTAATAGAGGTTGTAATAGACGCTGTAACAGATGTTGTAATAGGTGCTGCAATAGAAATTGTAACAGGTGTTTCTAAAGATAATTTAATAATTTTAAGTATAGTTGCCTAAAGAATATGTTATATAATTATCTTATATAACTATAGAATTATTATTCTACAAAGATATTAACTATGAAACAATTTATTTCTACCATCCATATATTCTATATTTAATTGATACTTTATATTTAATAATAGGACTAAAGATTCAATTTATATTTTATTAGTTGTATCTATATTTTCCATGTTGATTATAAAGAATAAATGTAGTATTTAATGATCTTTAGCTTAACGTACTATCTCTCTTTTAACAAATAAAGTGAACTAATCAATTAATTCTAATTAACTTGATTAGTTCTTTTATTTTGCATAAATAAAAAACTCAGTTTTAAGGAACAAATTTCTAGACTACTTTTATAAATTAAGATGTTATTTTTGAATTAAAATGAATTTATATGAAATCTAAAGATTATATGGCAATATATTGCCTCTATATCAAAATAATTTATACAAATTTATCTTTATATGATAAATTAAGTAACACAAACATATAATTGAGCCTATAGTAAAGTATACAAAAAATGTGAAGTGACCGATATGTGTAGATGTTGTAATAGATGTTGCTGCTAAAAATAATTTAATAACTTTGAGTAGAATTATTTTTAAAGAACGATTCTATTAAAACTAGAAAAAAGCAGAAATGAAATGCATAAAGAATTTTTTTCTTCATACTCTTTACTGCTTCTACAATATTAACTTTATCTGTAAACTTGTTAAGAACAATTTGATAATCTCCTCTATTTTACTATTTTCCTTAAATACATGTAACAGTAAATATATAAGCAAAACACAAAGTATTACTTGTGTAATTGTATATTTAAATAATTCACATTATTAAATTTTTGAATTATTTCAAATTTCTTCTTTTTCGTATCAAACATTTCAATATTAGTAATTCTAAGTAGTAACTCATTTCCTAATTTGTCTTGAATTTAATACTTCTTATCCTTCGACCAACCTTCGTTTATTTCTTCTATTACATTCTAATTTTAAAATTATGGAATATTTTTCAACTTTAAATCCATTAATTTCCTCTATGTTATTCTAATTTAAATGCTAAAATATGTAGAATCTATGCATGTTTATCAATGATTCATACTTTATTAGTAAAATATACATTCTTATTTTACATGTCTAACCTATAATGAACAAATAACATGAAGTAATGTATAAATACATCACTTTTTATTATTTTTAACGCAACGGTCGCAGCAATTAGAGTGAGGTGTATTTAGCCGTGGAAAAACAAAAAACTATTCTAGGATTAACAGAAAAAGAAGTCATAGAAAGAAAAAAAAAAGGTGAAGTTAATATTCTGGAAGAAAAAAATATAAAATCAAACTGGGAGATTATTTCAGACAACATATTTACCCTATTTAACTTATATAACTTTCTAATTGCTATTGCTTTAACAATTGTTGGAGCATACTCTAACTTAGTATTTATGCTAATAATTATACTAAATGTATGTATTGGAACTTTTCAAGAGATACATGCCAAAAATATGGTATCTAAATTATCTGTACTAACAGTATCAAAAGTTGATGTAATAAGAAACGGAAAAGAGATTAAGATAAATATTGATGAACTAGTTTTAGATGATATTACTATACTTAACATGGGAAATCAAATTTGTTCAGATTCAGTTGTTTTAGATGGAAAAGTAGAGGTAAATGAATCTCTACTTACTGGAGAATCAGATACCATAGTAAAGAGACCTGAAGATAAATTGTTTTCTGGAAGTTATGTTGTTAGTGGAAAATGTTATGCAAAAGTTGAGAAGGTAGGTAAAGATAATTTTGCAGCACAGATTGCTCAAAAAAGTAAAAAACATAAAAAGGTCAATTCAGAATTATTAAATTCCATGAAAAAAGTTACAAACATTACAAGTTTTATAATAATACCAGTTGGCATATTGCTATTTCTTCAAGCATTCTTTTTTAGAGGAGAGTTGCTAAAAAGTTCTGTAATATCAACATCAGCAGCATTACTTGGAATGCTACCAAAGGGATTAGTATTATTAATTAGTATTTCTCTTGCAACCGGAGTAATAAAACTTGCAAAGAAAAAAGTATTAGTTCAAGATTTATATAGTGTTGAAACTTTAGCACATGTAGATACCCTATGTCTTGATAAAACTGGTACTATTACAGAAGGTAAGATGCAAGTTTCAAATGTAGATATCTTTAATAATAAAATTATGCCAATTTCAGTAGATAAAGCATTAAGTGCCTTTGTTGCTGAAATGGGAGATAACAATGCTACATTTGAAGCGTTAAAAGAATATTTCCAAGAAAAGGATAGGTATGAGGTAGTAGATAAAACAACATTCTCCTCTGAAAGAAAGTGGAGTTCAATTACTTTTAAAGGTATAGGATCTATAGTTGTTGGTGCACCAGAGAAATTAATGGATAAAAGTAATTTTATAATGCCAGAAGAAAAGATGGAACTACAGAAATCAGGTAAAAGAGTTTTACTTTTAGGTTTCTCTAAAGACATAGTAGAGGAAGGTATACTTCCAAGCCTAGAAATTGTAGCAACAATAGAATTATCAGATCCATTAAGAAAAAATGCAAAAGAAATGTTAGGTTTCTTTAAAAATGAAGGTGTTATGGTAAAAATAATTTCAGGAGATAATCCATTAACAGTTTCAAGCATATCTAAACAAGCAGGGTTAGAGGATTATGAATCTTATATAGATCTATCTAAAATAGAAAATGATGAGGAAATAATAGATTTAGTAGATGAATATAGTATATTTGCAAGGGTATCACCCAATCAAAAGAGTTTAATAGTGCAAGCACTACAATCAAAAGGACATACTGTTGCAATGACAGGAGATGGAGTAAATGATGTTATCGCATTAAGACAAGCTGATTGTAGTATAACACTTCCCGAAGCAAGTGATGTAGCAAAACAAGTTTCACAAATTGTACTTTTAAATTCAGATTTTAGTGTGCTAAAAGATGTTTTAATGGAGGGAAGGAGGGTTGTAAATAATGTTACAAATGTTGCTAGAATATTCTTTATAAAAACATTGTATTCAGTAATGCTATCAATATTAAATATTATAACTTATACAGCATTCCCATTTATACCAATACAAATTACATTAATAGATCTTGCAATTGAAGGATATACATCATTCTTTATATCCTTTGAGCCAAATGGTAAACAAATAAAGGAATCTTTCTTGAAAAGTGTACTAAAGAATGCATTGCCATATTCTTTAGTTATAATAATTAATATTATAACACTATACTTGACAGCACCAGCTTTAAATATCTCAGTAGAGAATATGACTACAATTATGTATTATGTGATTGGATTTACTAGTATTTTAGCAGTGATAAGAGTATGTAGACCATTTAATAAAATGCGTGTATTCTTATGTAGTACAACTGCTGTAGGTTTTTTTGCAGCAGCATTTTTATTCAAAGAACTATTACATTTAAGCAGTTTAGGAATGCAAGAATTAATTATATTCTTAATAACATCCGTTTTAGGTACAGTATTGATTTTAATAAAGAATTTTATATTTAAAAAATATGAGAGTTAATTAAATATTAATAAATAAAGAACTGTAGAGACTGTGAGTAGGTTTGTGTAAAAATAAATCTACTCACAGTCTCTATAAAACATAAAAATCCCATGACTTATACACACATATACCATTAAAAACAGTACAGGAACTCCTAGGGCATTTTGATATTTCAACTACTACTGATATATATCCCCATGTAATGCCTACTCAAAAAACTTCTGCTACTGAAAAATTAAATGACTTATTCCTATAACAATCTATATTTACGCATTTCTAATGTGGAAAAATATAAATTCCGAAAGTTTATTCCAAACAAAAAAGCACTGTAAACATTAGCGTTCACAGTACTTCTTATAATATGGTAGCCCGTAGGGGAATCGAACCCCTGATTCCACCGTGAGAGGGTGGTGTCTTGACCTCTTGACCAACGGGCCTCGTGTTCAATATGTTCTTATTATAATACGAACTTAACACAATTGAAAGTTTTTTTTAATTTTTCAATGAACTTCCATCCACTTATAGATTTCACAAATAGTACTCTCTATATATTCACCTTTGTATTCATATAATATTTGATTATCCACTTATTACTTGCCGCTCTTATAAAAGCTGAGAATTGAAAATGGAGAGTTATTTAATATAAATCATATCTCTATGTGGAATTTCATCCTCTAAATATACTTCTGAAACTTCTTTAAATCCTAACCCTTTGTAAAAATCCTTTAAGTATTCTTGAGCTGAAATCTTAATTTCTTTTTCATTCATATTATTTTCTATAAATTTTATTGCCTCTATCATTATCTTTCTTGCAATTCCACTTCCTCTATAGTCCTTGTTAACCAATACTCTTCCTATTGACACCTGCTCAAAGGATATGCCTTTTCCTAGTATTCTTACATATGAAGCTAATTTATCATCCTCCATAAAAAACATATGATATGAATTTTTATCTTTATCATCACAATCCAAATACGGGCACTCTTGTTCTACTATAAAAACTTCATTTCTAGCCTTTAATATTTGATACAGTTCTTCAATGTTTAACTCTTTAAATTTTTTTATTTTTAATTCCATTTTCACATCTCCTTTGTACACTTCAATATCTAACCATCTTTAATAAGTTTATCTTATCTATTACTAAATATAATATATATTAAATTATAAATTATCAATGGTTTTTAATGGTTTTTGTTTCACACTCAAAACCTATGTGCTGATTATTATTTATTCTTCTTTATATATTTCCAAAAATTTATTTATCATTTTTCTATGACTCTTTACCATATTTTCCGGTAAATTCTCAATATCAATAAAACTAAATTCAAGAGATTCACTTTCATCTATTAAATTTAATTTTCCAAGTTTTAGATTAGTTTCTTTTAATGACTAAGTACCATAATGTACCCATTTTCTAAAAATCACTTAATCTAATTTCTACCCTTCTAATATTCAAGTTTTTATTTGATTATAATCATTTCTAATTACTTAAAGAAATTATATGAACTTTAGCTTGAATTCTTAAAATTAATAATTTTAATTAGTATAATTATATTACACAAAAAAATACTAAATAGAAAAGAAGTTTAACTTACTAAACCTTCTTTTCTATTTAGGGATATTATATATAATTATATTGTACTAACCTGTTATTTTTTCAATGTGCCTTATTTAAGTGACAAAGTGTATCCACCTTCACCATTATATCTATAAACATCTACATAATATCTTCCTGGACTTAGAGTTACTTTAGTCCATAAACTATTTCCCTCACTATGTTTTGGATATGAAATGTAGTTGTCAAAGTCACCATCTTTATATAAGCACCATGCTGCACCTAAGTTATTACTCTTATTTTCAAGATTTATTTCTATCTCTTTTTCATTATCTACATCAAAGTAATAAATATCATGGTTATCATTACTATCTAATGTTCCATTGATTGTAGTATTATCTTCTATATAATTTGCTACATCAAATCCATTATTATCTTCTTTTTCATTAATTACGTTGTCTTTAGTTCCAATGTTACCGTTAATTTTAAATGCATAAGGTGCTGTTTCATTTTCATACTTATAAACTGCTAAATAATATTTACCTTTTTTAGCATCAAAACTTCCACTTAATTCTGTTCCACTTGTAGTTGGATATGCTATATAATTATCTTTATCATTTTCAGCGTATACAAGCCAGTTTACTCCTATATCATTATAGTTTAGTAAATTGATATCAACCTTGCCATCTTCAACTACATCAAAACAATATATGTCTTGATCTCCCTCTGTTAAAGAACCTACCATTAATACATTTGCTTTTGTATATATATTGGCATTATCAAATGAATCATTAGGTTCAGATTCATATTGAGTATCTGGATTCACAATTTCTTTTTCTACTTTTGCTTTTGTTTCCGTTGTATCAGTATCACCCTTATTGTCTTTAACTGTTAATTTTACTGTGTATAACCCTTCTTTATTATATTTATGAACAGGATTCTCTTCCTTGCTTGTGTTTCCATCTCCAAAATCCCATAAATATTCTGTTATAGTTCCATCTTGATCATAAGAACCTTTACTTGTAAAATTAATATTTTCATCAATTTTTCCACTATATGGTCCATTTACACTACTAACTGGTTTCTTGTTAGTTGTTTCTGACCCATCACCATTTAACATACCATTGAATACTAATGTCCATGTAACATTGTTATCATTATCCACATTATAATCAACCATATATGCTGTAACTGTTTTATATCCACTCCATGAATATCCATTTAGGGTATTTAAAAATTCATTTAAGTTCTTGTCCATATTCTTCATATCATTAAGTTTACCTTGGCTCTTTCCACCATTAAACTTACCATTTAATTTGAATGATTTGAAAAATTGAGAGTTATTAATTTCTGTCTTTACATCTTGTAAAGATGCCACTGATGTTATATCATTATAAACCTCTTCTGCATTTTTATTTGGATGATTAACCAAATAATCATCTGATACTAGAGGTGTTGTTAAATCACCATAATTTTTAACTAATTCTCTTAAATATTCTTTATAATTATTCTCTAAATTTTTATCTTCACTATATGATTTTATTAACTCATCATATTTTGATACATCATTATTTTTTATGGCATCCATTAAACTATATAGCTTTGTTTCATCTTTATTATACATGTAACTTTGTAATGCAAAACCGTAGTGATAAAACTCAAATCCACCATATTGAGAATGCATTGTTTGGGTTGGTGTATACCAAGATTGCTCATCTCTTCTTTCAATGTTGCTAACAACAGATTTCCTTGGTAATATTCCTTCTGTTCTAGTTGCTCCTGCAAAAAATTCTGCTCCACCTTCCTCAAACCAAGTTAATCTACTGTTATTATATATTTCTCCACTTCCCCACATTCCTGGAACTAAATATCTTCCTTGTAGGTAATGAGTAAACTCATGTCTAAATAACTCTTCTAATGTGTATATGCTTTCATCAGTAGTTCTTTCATAAGTATAGAAAGTTCCACTTCCTTCTATATACATACCACCATTATTTACATCTAAACCATTTAACAATCTATTAACCTGATATTCTTTAGGGCTATTATATATAACCATTGTTAATACGTCATCAGCATTCCCTTCTTCTAACGCCTTATCACTTCCTAAATTTCTAAAAAATTGAGCTTGTACTTCTTTTGATGCCCAATAAACTTTCTTTATTTTCTCCTCTGCAACCTTATCCCCTGCCTTAATAACTACTTTACCATCATCAAACTTGTATTCTTTTGATAAGTACTTATGGGTTGCTTCACTTTTTACATTTGCTATATCAATTGAATGTCCATCATAATCTTTGCCATCATAATAATCACTTAATGAAAATGCTGATTGCAAGTATTGTTCTCCAAGATATTCGTATGTCTTCATAGCCTCTGTTAATACTCTTTGTCCTTCACTATTATTGCTGTGTACTTTTCCTATTTTCGCCATATAGAATATACAATTATTTATTAGCCATTCATTATCTCCATTTACGTTTCCCATTAATGCCCATTGAGACATAATATTTAAAAAATCATCTATTTTATTGTTCCATAAAGTTTTACTATAATCAGTTCCATTTCCAGTTTCATAAACATAGCCATTTATATCATATTGGACTCCATCTATGATATTGTATATTGCTTTTCCTTTTCCAGGATCTTTTGTAAATGAATCTATATTATTTTCATATTGCTTTAGAATTGGAACAAAATTATTTACAACCTCAGGATTACAACTAGCATTGTTAATTAATACTCCTACTGATGCTATTAAATCATCTTGAGTTGCTGTTCCTAATTTAAAGTTAGGGTTTTCTTGTATTGCTATTATTGCTGGTATACATTTATCATGATACTGTCTATTGTTAATTTGTTTTAACCCATCATTATAAAATGATAAATAAAATCCTGATCTTAAAACTTCTATTATTGTTGGGATTCCTTTATTATCGTTAGCTGTAAAAGTTTCTCCTCTTTCTTTTAAGGAATCTATTATATACTGAATACGATTAGAATCACTGTAAAATTTTTGTGCATCATCATTGTACTGAAATAAATCCTTAATATCATTCCACTGAATAGTAGATATAACCTGTATCATATCACTATATGATAATTCATTTAAGTCCGCCATAGTGTATGTTTTATCTATATTTTCTTCAGTTGCAACTTTATATTTAGCAGGTTGCGGTGAATCATTTTTACCTTCTTCTAATGTCTTAACATGAAGAAAATCCTCAGTATTAGATTTGTCAATTCCTTTAACTTTCTTAAACTGACTATCATTATAATTTAGTTCCTTTGAATTTATAGTTTCATATACCGAATCCTTTGGCTCTAATTCTATTGCTCTAGTAACAACACCTGCAGATGAGCTTAAAAATACAGCCGCCATTAAACTACTAATTAATTTTATCCAAGTCCTTTTCATTTTTTTACCCCCAATTTAATTTTGTTTATGGTTTTATACCATGTCTAACCTTGCATAATATGTAATATTCTCTTTAAAATACTTTAATTGAAATTTATCACTTCTCAAAATAACTCTTTCCAATATTTACTTTATATTACTATATTACATATTATATAACAATTTGTAAATATATTTTCTTTGAAAAATCATAATATTTAAATATAAAATTTATTTCAAATAAAATTATCATTAAACTTATTGTTTATATAGCTACTAATTCTAGGAATTTAAGGACAATTTAATTTTTCATGTAAAATTAAAGAGGTTAAAGATATAAAATATCCTTAACCTCTTATTTAACTCTATTTGAAAGTATCCTATTTATTATTCATTAATATGAAAAAGTTATATTGCATTTTTATCTTCTGTAAATCTTGAAATAATCATAGTGCACACTGTATTTCCTGCTGAATTTATTAATGTTGCTGGTGCATCAATAATAGTTGCAATAACAAGCATTATAGCTAACCCCTCTGGTGGAAACCCAAAAATACTTAATATAAGCATTTCTCCAATTGCTCCTCCTCCTGGAATGGCTCCAACTACAGCACCAATTAATAATCCTACACATAAAATAGTTGCTAATGTACTTATACTATTCATTTCTCTACCAAATATACCAAATAAGAACATTATCTTAAATATGCCCCCTATAACAGATCCATCTTTATGTATATTAAGTCCTAGTGGCATAACTATATTTGCTAATGTATCTGATACCCCCATTCTCTTTGCTGCCTCAATGTTCACTGGAATACATGCAGCACTTGAACAAGTGGCAAGAGCTGTAACTGTAGGTTCTGTGGCATTTTTCCAAAACGTTCTAACACCTTGTTTTTTACCCGCTACATATGCATATAATGTGAAAAATCCAAAATAGTATATAACCGTAACTCCCAAGTACAAAAAGAACACTTTTGCATATCCTTGTAATATTTTACTTCCTAATTGCCCTACAACATTAGCAAAATATGCACCAAGCCCTATTGGAGCAATCTTCATAATTATCCCCATCATCTTCATGGTTACAGCTGCTCCACTATTTAGAAAAGCAATAAATGGCTTTCCCTCTTCTTTTGCAAGCATAGTTCCAAATCCAAGGAGCATGGAAAATACTATCAATGCAAGTAAATTACTTCTTGATAATAATTGTGAAAAATCGCTTACTGTTAAGCTCGATACTATTCTGTCTGCAATACTAATAGTTTCACTTTTAGGAACCTCTTCATTATTCATTATTCCCTGAATAACAGAAGAATCTAATCCCTCTGTTGGATTAAACATCTTAAAACTTGTAACCCCTATAACTCCTGCAATAACTACCGTAATTGCAAAAACTATTATAGTAACGCCTAAAATTTTTCCTAATTTTTTAGAACTACTAATATTAGCAATAGCTGAAGAAATACTAAAGAAAACTATTGGAACTAATAATGTAAAAATTAAATTTAGAAATAAATTTCCAATTGGTTCAAAAACCCTAGCCTCTTCTCCCATGAATAACCCTATAATCCCTCCAAGTATAATACAACTTAGTAGAATCAAAGATGACTTATAATTCTTTAAAAAATTCAACTTTCTTTTACCTCTTCCTTCTTTATTTTACCTAGACCTTTTTCTACACTATCAGTATTTCAAAAATAAATTCAACACTTTATTATTAAATATATTTGTTTTAAGATTTAAAATTTCACCTTTAATGTAAGAATATATACAGATAATTTTTAGTGTACTTAATAAAAGTATATCTATTATACACTTTTTATGAGCATTTGAAAATATATATTAATTGATAGTAGTTACTATATACATAATGAACTATATCCTATTTTTTTCATTATATTTTGATATTTTTTACTTTTTAGTATATAATTAACCCATATATTACAATTATTGTTTTGTATGAGATAATTTGTTTAAATCAATAATTATTTATATAATTTTTACTTAAAAGGTGGAAAGTTTGAATGAATAAATGCACATCAATATGTATATTGATTTTGTCTCTTGCTTTTACTCTATTTTTGTTATTTTCAATCTACAAAAAACTTAATATCCCTGAATTGATTGCAAATAAATCTAGAATAAAAACTCCTTGGAAAAGATTCTTGATAAACTTTTTTATATGCATATCAGTAAGTACTATTTGGATTGGAGTTTGTGAAATGTTTTCTATCCATGAATATACATTTAGAGTTGTTCAAGGTATTGTAATTGGAATATTTTTGAGTTTTATACCTGAATTTGTTTCAAATTCCTATAAATTTTAAACTTAGATTTAAAAATTTTTATCACCAATATAAACACAAGAAATAATAGATTTACATAAAAATTAAATTTCTACAAATTTATTATTTAATTTACCATAGATGAAATAAACACTATCAATATTTAAAACATTGGTAGTGCTTATTTGTTAAATCTTTTTACTTCATGATCCTATTCTATTCTAAATTATCACAATAATACTCCATTGCTTCACTTAAAAATTTTGCTAATCCATCTTTAAATTTGTCAATATTTTTTGTAAAACGTTCATCTGTAACATATAACTGTGCTAACCCTCTAAATATTTCTGGTGTACAATTATAGAAGTTGCTACTTATATGATTTCTCAATTCCTCAACAGCATCCTGAACTTCTTTTGAATCTATTCCTTTATCCATATTATCTATTACTTTTCTATATATTTCATTGTTCATTTCGTTAATTTTATTCCAATCATCCTTACCATACTTTGATGTCTTTTTAATGCTTTCTTTATAAGCATCAGAATCTCCATACTTTTCCTTAGCTTCCTTAGCATATTTATTTTTCATTTTATCTATTTCTATTTCATCAAATCCTTGAAACATTTCTTTCTTATTCATATATACTCCTCCTTGAATTGAATCTATGGTTTTATCAACTGACTCTATTATTTTCTCAAGTCTTTTCTTTTTTTCAATTAACAATTTTTTATGATTATTTAAAGCTTTTTTTCTATCAAAATTAGGATTATCCAAAATTTCTTTTATTTCCTGTAGTGTAAAATTAAGCTCCTTAAAGAATAGAATTTGTTGAAGTCTTTCAAAATCTTGTTCATTGTAAAGTCTATACCCAGCCGTTGTTATAGACTTAGGTTTTAAAAGACCTATATCATCATAATGGTGAAGTGTACGCACGCTAACTCCTACCATATCTGCAACTTGTTTTATTTTATATTCCATAGTACTTCTCCCTCTGTATTCCTTAATATGACTATCCTATGCCATTAAGTTTTCAAATTAATTATAATCTAACTTGCAAATTACCTTAACTTAAACTTTTCACTTTTAACTTGTCACTAATGAAGTTTTTCACTTAATTCTTCCCTACAACCTTATGGTACTCTATTACGTTACGTTATAGTCAACATAAGTTTTAAATTTTATTTTGGATTATCTACTTAATCAGTGCAATAATTTAGGTTATTTTAAATATGTAATTTATATTTGAATTACCACGTGAAAATACCGTATAATCCATTTTATGAATGATACGGTATCTATAATTATTTTATGCTTTTAACTAAAGTTTCCTTATTCCACTATTATAAGATTAGTTAAATATTAAAGTATAATCTTAAGTTCAAATTTATTATTCTTACTTATTATCTTTAATTTTAGTACCTTATTAAGCTTTTCTAAACTCTTTATTTGATTTATATATTTTACTTTATTTGATTTTACTAAAATATCTACCATTTTAATTATATCTTCTTTTTCATCTACACTAAGTCTATTACCATCCAAACACCATGCATTAATATAAGTTAAAGTATGCCAAATTTGTTCATTAGTAATTCTATTAATATCCATTAGTGTCCATGTATAATCTTTTTTTCTCATCTTAGGGGGGTATGCTGACTTAAAAAACTCAAAAAAGTAATTAAGTTCCTTAGGATCTCTATCTTTAACATACTTTGCTAAATTAGACTTTAAGTCATTTTTAAGAAACATAATTGTATTAGGTTTAACTATTGTAGCCATATTATCTATACTTTTATAAATCAATGTGTATGTTTCTTGCATTTGTTCCCCTGTTAAATTATACTTCTTTAAATCCTTTATAAGGCTAATATATTCTAATATGTTTTTTTTACAATTTAACTCTTTTCCATATATTGCTTGAAGTATCTCATTTCCGTCTAAATCCTCTAAATTTATATCATTTTCTATCGTCATATATTTTCTCCTTTATTTCCTATGTTTTTATACACTCTCGTAAAGTTGAGAATTAAAAGTTTAATGTAGTTCGTCTAAATAACAAAATTATAAGTTACAAATTATAGTTGAAATTCACAGGCTTTCTAAGGAGATCTCATCCTTCATTCCCAATTTAAAAAGTTTCTCTAGCCTTAGATTTTATTAGCATTTCACACTAAAAAAATCCTATAATTTTCTATACAAGAACAAAGTAAAAAACATTTACTTTGTTTTTAAATTTCAACTTGCAACTTGTTACTAACTGAAACTTGTTACTCTAATAAGTTCTTCCATATGACATTATACTTTATTTATGTACTTAAAATAAAGTGAAACTTATAATTAATATTAATTTAAAGCTAATATTCTACTTATATTTTCCATTGATACCTCTATATTTTTACTTCCATTTTTTAAAGCCTCTTCTAATGTTATAACTCCTGGTAAAATACCTATTATAGAATCTATACCTAAGTCATATAACTCATCTATATCATTTCCTATCTTTCCACCTAAAGCAACCACTGGTATATCATATTTTTTTGCAACCTTTGCTACACCTATTGGAGTTTTTCCAAATTTAGTTTGATTGTCAATACTTCCTTCACCAGTAAAAACATACTGAGCTCCTTTTAACTTATCTTCTAATCCTGAATATTCAATTACTATATCTATACCTTTCATAAGTTTCGCATTGCAAAAACCTAATAAAGCCGCTCCAAGTCCCCCTGCAGCCCCTGCGCCTTCTATATTATCTACTTCTTTCGAAAATTCTCTTTTAATAACCTCAGCATAATGTTTTAAGTTTTCATCTAATAATTTTACCATTTCCTCTGTAGCGCCCTTTTGTGGTGCAAAAATATAGCTTGCTCCATTGTCTCCTGTTAATGGATTTTTAACATCACAAGCCACTTCCACCTCTACATCTAAAATTCTTTTATCCATATTGCTAATATCTATTTTCTCAAGTTTCCCTAAATTCCCTCCGCCAAAAGCTAACTCATCTTTATTAGCATCTAAAAATTTCACGCCTAACGCTTGAAGCATTCCTGCTCCACCATCATTGGTAGCACTTCCACCTAACCCTATTAAAATCTTTTTAACACCTTTATCTAATGCTTCCTTTATCAATTCACCCGTTCCATATGTAGTTGTAATTAAAGGATTCCTTTTATTTATATCTACTAACTGCAATCCACTTGCTTCTGCCATTTCTATAACTGCTATATTCCCACTTCCAAGTATTCCAAACTTACTTTCAGTAATGTTTCCTAATGGCGCTGTTACATTTTTTGAATATAATTTTCCTGATGTGGCATCTACTAAAGACTGAACAGTCCCTTCACCACCATCTGCCATTGGTACATGTATGCATTCAGCATCTTTAAAAACCTTCTTTATACCTTTTTCCATAGCTATACATACTTCTTTAGCCGTCATACTTTCTTTAAAAGAATCTGGCGCTAACACAAATTTCATTGTCTTCACCTCTACTTTAAATTAAGAAAAAAACTTCTCTGAATTACTTTCTATCAAACCACAAACAATCACTAAAACAGATATAATCACTGCATACAATACAGTGATTATATCTAAAACTTAATCCAAAGGAATTTATATGCTTCTAGATTTATTTTACCACATACTTTTTGGTTAGTTATGATATCAATTCCATCTAATCTCGTATCTACTTCTATTGGTTTTGAATCAACATTAAGAATAAATGTTATCTTTTCCTTTGTCTTATGATTTGTTCTTTCCAATGCAAATATTTTTTCTCCTAAATCAATAACTCTTTGATTTGCATATGGAGAAAATGCACTTTCATTTTTTCTTAGTTCTATTAGATTCTTTAGACCATTAAATATTAAACTTCTTCTTTCATCACTGTGTAAATCTTCACAAATCTTTTCATACTGAAGCTTTTCTCTATTTATCCTTCTGTTGATACCTGATTCTTCTACACCTTTGTAATAATTCTTTGATCCTAATAAAGAATGATAGTATATTGCAGGTACTCCAATACATGATAATAAAATTCCTTGTGATGCTAAAATTTTATCAACTTCGGTTTTTAAATTATCATCTTCACCTTTGTTTATTAAAGCATCATTATAATTTATATTTAGTTCATAGACAGATTTTGTTCCATCTACATTATTTTTATAAGACACCCTTCCTCCATTTTCTAATGTTTTATTAACTAATAACTCTCTATCTTCATCAGTTAATATTCCCTCCGTAGGTCTCATTCCTATTCCATCATGACTCGATAGAAAATTAAAAAATGTTGCATTGTCTGAAATTTTATCTATTGTCTTTGCCCAATTAGTTAACTTTAATGAATTATGAGTCGTTAATGTATATAACGCTAATGGTGGTAATGCAAATTGGTAAACCATATGAGCTTCGTTAATACCATTTCCTAAATAACTAATATTCTCTTTATGAGGGACATTAGTTTCTGTTATTATTTGCGTATTTACTTTAAAGTAATCTAGTAACAACCTCCAGATTTCTATAATGCTATGGGTTTGAGGTAAGTGTATACATGGTGTTCCTGATTCTTTCCATAAAAAACCTATAGCATCTAACCTTATTGATGTTGCTCCATTTTGTGCATACTTTAATAAAATATTAGTCATTTCTATAAACACTGGAAAGTGTTTGAAATTAATATCAACTTGATCTTCGCTAAATGTTGTCCAAGCTGTCTTTTCTTTTGGTTTACTTTTGTATTTATGAAACAATGGAGATGTTCTTGGTCTCACTACTTTTGAAGTATCAAAATTCTTATCTTCTTTTATAAAGAATTGTTTATATTTTTCTTCATCATTAATGTATCCCTTAAACCAGCTACTGCTTTTTGAAATATGGTTAGCTACAAAATCAAACATTAATCTATAGTCTTTAGAAAATTCTTTTATGTCTTCCCAATTACCCAAAGTTTTATCTATTTCCATATAATCTACCACTGAGAAACCATCATCTGATGTATAAGTAAACATTGGAAGAAGATGAACATCTGTTATTGCGTTTTTTACTTCCTTCTTCAAAAATTTGTTTAATGTTTCTAAAGTTGGTTTTCCCTCTTCATATATGCTATCTCCATATGTGATAAGATAGATGTTTTTTTCTGATACAGAACAAGCCTCTTGAAATTTCTCTTCTTCCCAATTATTTATTAGTTTTTTCAAATCATTAAGAAAACTTTCTTTATATTCTTTTCCATATATAAGCTTTAATTTTTTTTCAATATTAAATAAAAGAGTTTGTTTATCCATACTGTTTTCTCCTAAATACTAAATTTAAATAAAGAATTTCAAAGTTAAATGTCCTCTTGCTGGAACTATTGCTTCTCCATTATATTCTTCTATTTCCCTTTCATATAAATTAGTAATAACTATATTTTTAATATAATCGCTACTTATATTTACTTTTTCATCCTTTTTACTTGGATTAAACAATCTAAGTATTATACCATTCTTCTCATAAGCCTCTTTACACCCACTTACAAATACATTTCCATTATCCACATTAAATAATGAATATCTCTTATGAGGATTTTTAAGGTTTAGTGGAATTTCAAATCTATCTAATCTCTCTTCAAAAAGATTCAAATTTTGTTTTTGATATGTTGTGTACTTTCCTATAAACCTATCCATTACTTTAAACATTTCTATTTCTTCTTCTTTTGAATTATTAAAATAAAGAGCATACTCAAACTCCATATTTTGTAACATTTGAGCATCCTTTGTATATACAACCTTATTGTTTATTCCTGATGCCCTACCTGGTCTCCAAGGTAAATTATCTTTTCCTAATAAACCTACACTTCTAAATAAAGTTAATGAAATTTTACTATCCTCTATAATTTCATATTCCTTTATTCCTTTTGTAACTACTCCAAATATATTTTTACTATCTTTTAATAGTGCAATATTTTCTAAAGCAAATATAGAAACTGGAGCCTCCGCAAAGTTCTTTTCTTCCCAATTTTTAATGTATGGATTAAAGTTATTTCTTTCAATCATAGAAAATCCTTGATCGCTTAGGGACGTCTTTGAATTTACATTGGTATTAAATACCACTCTAACTCTATGATCCTTTGCTTCATTATTAATTCTATGATTAATTCTTATAAAGTTTTCACCTTGTCTTAACTCAATTGTAGTATCTATTTCTAATTTTTTTGTGCTAATTCTATGTTTTCTTTCTTCTAAACTCTCAGGAATAATAATACTATGCCTTAAGTTCATACTTTCAACTAATGAAGACTTTTTTACTGAAATCAATTTACTTTCCTTTATGATAATTTCTTTTTCATCTTCTAATGGGGAGTAGTCATAGGAATCTCCATTATCACCAGTGTCTTCAAAATAAAATAGTTCATCTATTTTTTCTTTAGTACCCTTGTTCACAAGGCTTATTTTTCCTTTTTCAAATTCTATTGCATACATATAGTTTTCTATTAATTTATCTAATGAATATGATCCCATATCACCATTACTTAAACTAACTTGATCATTTACACATATAACTTCATATCCCATGGCTAAAACTTCCACATTTCTAATCAACACTTCCGTTCTATAGTAACCTGGCAATTCTATTTCTTTTTCACCTTCTGCTGTAACTACAACTTGTTTTCCACCACTTAAAATCTTCTGACTTACTACATTAAAATCCACCTTTTCACCATGTATAGTTTCTAGTATGAAATTTTTCTCTTTAGTAAATATAACAGTTTCCATATTTTCTTTAGTTTTTGAAGCTTTTGTGTTAAATAATAAAATAATATTATCTTTATTTATACTTCTACTTACTGATGAAGTAATTTGCTTTTTTATAATGTTAGTAAGTCCATCACAAATCTTATTAACCTTTTGTAATCTTGTTACTATATCCCTATTTGTATCATCTGAATTACATCCTCCCATACTATCATGGGCATGGGCATCAAATAATAATTTCCACATTTTATCTAACCATGCTGATGGGTATTTCAGTCCTAAGGTTTTTCCTATAACACTTAATGGTTCTAAAACATATATAATTTTATTTTCAACTGAATTGTTCAGTTTTTTAATATCATATCTTTGAGATTTTACAGTATTATGAATTCTAGATTTTTCACACCCTATTAATTCACCATTTATGTTGTTTTTAAATTTATTTTTCCAAGTATCTTTCATAAATGTTTCATAATCAGATAATACGAACTCGTACTTATCTTGTTTGTTGTTTAACTCTTCTATAGTCTTTGGAAAATGTTCTCTTACAAGAACTTGGTCTCCACCCGCTGGAAGTAAAATATTATCCGTTCCTCTATTTAAAGCTTCTAGTTTTTCTAGCATAGGATTTAATTTTTCTTCTATATATTGGTCACAGGAGGAAAGAAACTTTCCTGGCCCGTAACCTAAATATATATTATTAGATTCTACACTCTCACCATCAGGAGATTCCCATAAAAAATTTAAATTTCCTTTTAATTCTTCTGTGTATATTCCTCTTTGTAAAATACTATATTCAATATCAAAACCTTTGAAAATAGAAGGTAGGTATGCGTTTTGACCAAAAATATCTGGCAAATATCCTATATTCATACTGTGCCCAAATTCATTTCCTAACCTTGTTCCATATAATAAATTTCTTATTATAGATTCTTTGTTCACCAATAGTGAATCTGTTTGAGTATACCAAGGTCCTATAAAAATTCTTTTATCTACAATTAATTTTGATAATCTTTGCTTTTCTTCTGGATATATCTTTAAAAATTCTTCAACCACTGATAATTGAGCATCAAAGGTATATGAATTATAACTTTTGTCATTTTCTAATACATCCATTAAGTAAGGTATGTTTTCACTTAATAATACATTTGAATCTTCTATTGTAAAATACCATTCTCTATCCCAATGTGAATGTGGTACTACATAAACCTTTTTTTTACTCATAAGTTCCTCCATATCTACAATGTTTTAAACTACTTTAGTTTTTTCTTCTTTCTTCAAAAGATAAAATCTTACAAATATATTAGTTAATGCTATGAACATTACCCCTACAATTAATCCTAATAAATAAGCCCATAAATTTTCTACTAGTGGCCATCCCCATACTGCTGGTAATGGATTCCATTGTACTGCTCCTAAAGCTACTGCTGTACATGCTCCTAAAATAGATCCGATTACATTTATAGGAATTGTTATTAATGGATTTTTTAACATAAATGGTATTGCACCTTCACTTACTGCTATAAGCCCTAATACTATTGATGTGTTACCAACAACTCTTAAGTTATCATCAAACACTCTTCTTTTAACTATATATTTATCTAACACTGTTGCTAATCCTAATCCAATTGGAGGTATTACTATTGCAAGAACTCTACCTGTTAATGGGAATATCATATCTGCTGCAAGTCCTATGGCTATTGCTCCTGCTGCTTTATTTACCGGTCCACCTAAATCAAATGCTGTACATGCTGCAATTACCGCTGTTAATACCAAAGCACTAGCTCCTGAGAATGATTTTATAACATTTGTTAACCAACCATTAAGTCCTCCAAACACTGGATCTACTAAATAAAAGTTCAATAAGAATATCACAAGTACGCCTATTCCTGGTAATATTAGCATAGGCTTAACTGCTTGTAGATTTCTTCCTAGCTTTATTTTATCATTTAAGAACTTTGTTACATAACCTGCTACCAATCCTAAAATTAATGCGCCTAAGAAACCTGATGGAATACCATCCTTAACACCCCAAAATGTGTAATGTAATCCACCTGCAAATGCTCCTCCTATAAATCCTGGTACCAAACCTGGCCTATCAGCTATTGAATAAGCTACATATGCTGAGAATATTGGGTAAATAAACTTAAATATTAAGCCCCCAAATTTATCTAGATTATGCAGTAATACATAAAGTTGATTTGAGCTAGTTGCCATTTCAGGACTTCCTAATGTATCTATAATGCCTAAACCCATAGCTGATAATTTAGCTATACCCATCATCAAACCTGCTGCAACTATTACTGGAATCATGTATGATATACCAGTCATTATGGCTTCTATCATGCCTGAAAGTATGCCTTTTTTTCCATCAGTATGATCTTCATTTGATGAAGTGTTTTCTGATTTTACCTTGCCATCTGGATTTTCTAATACTTTCTTTAATAATTTCGATGCATCCTTTAATGGATCTGCAACTTTTACCTTTATGAAGTCTTTTCCTTCATATCTTTCTATATTTTTAACTGCTATATCGCAAGCAAATATTACTCCATCTGCATTCTTTATATCATTAATAGTATGCCTATCCTCTATTCCATTAGCACCTTGCTTTTCCACAAGAACCTTTATTCCAAGCTCTTTTCCTGCTTTCTCTAAAGCCTCTGCAGCCATATAGGTATGAGCAATTCCTGCTGCACATGCAGTAACACCTAATACTGTTTTTGAATATTGCTTAACTTCTTCCTCTTCTTTTTCCTTGTATTCTAAGTTACTTAATAATTCTCTTGGTGTCTTAGCTGTTCTTAACCCTACTATAAACTCCTCATGCATTAAAGCCATTGAAAGTTCAGATAATAGTTTTAAGTGAGTTGATCCAGCCTCTGCTTCTGGAATTGCTAATAAAAATACTAGTTCTACTTCATTGTCTTCAGTAACACTTTCCCAATCTTTTATTTTATTTTCTAAACGTGCTACTGCAAATGCTGCCTTTTTTACGAATTTAGACTTACCATGAGGAATTGCAAGCCCTCTCTCTAAACCTGTTGGAGAGTGAGCCTCTCTTTCCATTACTGCATTGTAAAATCCTTCTTCTGAACTTATTATATCTTCTTTATAAAGCTTACAAATTAACTCTTTAATTACATCTTCTTTTTTAGTAGATTTTAAATTTATTACTATTAAATTTTCATTTGTCATCTTTTTTAAATCCATATTAATTTCTCCCTTCACGTGTATTAAATCCTTTACAATTATGTTATATCACATGTTCACGAGATTTTTTTATACATGTTAAGTACAATTTTACTTTTTGTTTGGTATACTATTAATAACTTAAGCATATAATTTTTATTACATTTTATAAGTAGGTGATTAACATTAGTAAGCTAGTAACATATTTCTCTCAAAATCTAAATAATCTTAGTCATGCTGAAAAGCATATTTTTTACTATATTGACTCAAATTTGGAAAAAGCTAAAACTCAATCTTTAGTATCTATGGCCGAAGAAAACAATGTAAGCACAACTACTGTAGTTAGAATGTGTAATAAACTTGGTCTTTCCGCTTTTTCTGAACTTAAATACATATTAAAAAACCTAGACATAGATATTATCCCCAAAGATGACAACTATATTGACTTAATAAAAGATAATATAAATACTTCTTTATCTAACTTAAATCTTGATAATATTAATATTCTTGTGAACCTTATAAAAGATGCAAAAAAAGTAATAATTGTTTCTGTGGGACTTTCTAAACCTATGGGGGAATACTTTTCTAAGTTATTAATGCAAGCTAATAAAGGTAGTTTTTACATATATGAATCACATATTATTGATTTAATAGACAAAACTGCTGATAAAGATGACTTAATAATTTTTATATCTAATAGTGGAGAAACAAAAACCTTATTAAATGTTGCTGAAAAATTAAATTATAGACATTTTAAAACTGCGGCTATAATAAATAGTGCTGGATCTTCTTTATCTAAATTGGTAACGGTTCCTTTAGATAATTATTATAAAAAAAGCAACTTTTTAGGTTATGATATTACGCCTAGATCAACCTTGCTTTTAATTATTGATATTGTATTTGGAATATATATGAATAAAAATACTTCTAATAAAAAGAAAGACAAATAAACTTAATTATTAATTAGAATTGATACTAAGGCACATGAAAGAAAATAACAAGTCCAAAATGCCATGTATATTTTGTGTAATACAAGGAAGTGATATTAGTTCATAGCATAGACTATGAGCTGATATCGCTGACGAAGTATGACACAAAATAGACTAGCATACTGACTTGTTATTTTTTTGAATGTACCTAATAAGAACGGATATATTAAAAATGAAAATTATAAAAGCTATGAAACCATATTGTTAATACTTTATAGTTTCATAGCTTATATTTTATCTAATACTATCCTTACTGATTTTCCAAATAATGCTTGTCCTGATTTAAGCTTTCTTATATACATCTATATTAAAATGTAAGGTAACTCTAAATGACTCTAATTCCTCAAGTCTATTTTTCATTTCCTTTGTAATGCTCCAATAGTAGGGTGTCATTGTTATAAGATTTTGTATATCCTCATTATTATTTAAATTAATATCATATTTAATTTCTCTATGGTCTATAAGTTGAAAATCCTCTATAGAAGTGTCCTTAATTTCATGTTTTCTAGGATTTTCATATATTCTTTCTTTTAGCTCAAATAAATGCTCAACTCCTGGTGTTGCAATGACAAGTTTTCCATCATCCTTTAGTACACGCCTAAATTCCTCAGCTTCACCTGGGGCAAAGTTTCTAATTACATAATTCAATGATTTATCTAAGAAAGGTAAATTAAAACTGCTTCCTACTGAAAAATTAACAGTTTTATCTCTCCTTGTAGCATATTTTATTGCTGACTTTGATATATCCATTCCATAATAATTAATATCGTGCCTATTATCATCACTACTTATCTTATTCTTTATCTTTGATATAAAATATCCTTCTCCACAACCTGCATCTAATATATACTCTTCATCAGATTTTAAATAAAAATCTATTACATTATTTAATTCATCTGAGAATTTTGAGTAATATCCTTTGTTAAGAAAGTTTCTTCTATTCTCCATCATTTCTTTATTGTCTCCTGGGTCTTTAGTATTCTTTTGATTTGCAAGCAAAAGATTAACATGACTTTTTCCAGAGATGTCAAAAGAATGATTTTTTTCACATACATACTGCCTTTCTAGTTTTTCCAGCTGTTCACCACATACTGGACACTTATATACAGTTTTTAAAGTATCTTTTTTCAAATTTTTTCCTCCATAGTTTAAGACATATTTTAAATTTCATCTTCCTTAAGTCAATTATATCATTTTAAATCATATCCCTATAATTTTATTTTATTAAATTGTCTAAATAACACTAAATACATAATATCTTTTGAAAACATTCCCACAAAGGAATTTCATCAAAACCGAAAAGTGAGGTATAAGCGATGCAAACTAGCTGACTACACCGAGTATTGTAAGGCATAAAAAACTTCATATGTCTAAATTCCAATAACTCACTATGTTCAAACAATTGGAATTCTTAACGCCATATAAATTTTTTATACCAACAATACTAACTGTTCGTCAGATAGTTTGCTAACACTTATACCTCACTTTTCTTTAGATAATCCTTTAATGTATATACAATTTCAATATGAAGTTTAAGTTACTGTTGATTTCTCTACTAAAAATATAAAATTTAATTTTACGATTTTCTAGACACAGTGAAGAAAACCTTCATTCTCAATTTTTAACTATATAAAATAAGAGTATACTAATTTTATATTAATATACTCTTACTTATGCACATGAAAGAAAATACCTTATTCGTATTTACTTATTAAAAGCCTTATTATAGTCTGCTATAAACTTTTCCATTCCTATATCTGTTAATGGATGTTTAATCATTTGAAGTAATATTTTATATGGAACTGTAGAAATATGAGCTCCTGCTAATGCACTTTCATGTACATGCATTGGAGTTCTTATACTTGCAGAAATTATTTCTGCATCTATTCCATGAATATCAAACATCTCTCTTATCTGAACTATTAAGTCATTTCCAACTGCTCCTATATCATCAAGCCTACCAACAAATGGACTAACAAAACTTGCTCCAGCTCTTGCTGCTAGCAAAGCTTGTACTGCTGAAAATATAAGTGTTACATTTGTTTTAATTCCTAACTTACTAAGCTCACTTACAGCCTTCAATCCTTCTTCACACATAGGAATTTTTATAACAATATTCTTATGTATTTTAATAAGCTCTTTTGCTTCTTCTACCATTTTATCGCTTTCTAAAGCCATTACTTCAGCACTAATAGGACCATCTATTAGCGAAGTTATCTCTTTCATAGCCTCAGTTATATCTCTACCTTCTCTAGCAATTAACGTTGGGTTAGTAGTAACCCCTGAAACAATTCCTAGCTTAGCTATATTTCTTATTTCCTCTATATTTGCTGTGTCTATAAATAATTTCATTTATTATACCACCTTACTTAATAATCTCTTTAACTTTATTTTTTATATTTTCTACTGTTAAACCATACTTTTTCATTAAATCATCTGGGTTTCCTGACTCTCCAAATGTATCATTTACCCCTACCTTTTTAACTATCGTAGGGCACTTATCACAAATAACACTAGCTACGTTATCTCCTAATCCCCCTATAATAGAGTGTTCTTCAATAGTTACTATTCCCTTGGTTTCCTTAGCTGCTTTCACTATTATGTCTTCATCTATTGGCTTTATAGTTGAGATGTTTATCACCCTAGCATTTATGCCTTCATTTTTTAGTTCTTTTGAAGCTTCTAATGCTTTATGAACCATTATTCCTGTAGCTATTAATGTAATGTCATTTCCCTGAACCAATTCTGTACCTTTTCCTATTTTGAATTGGTAGCTATCATCATATATGTCATCTAAAGCTATTCTACCCAGTCTTATATACACTGGAGAATTTATTTCTGCTACCGCTTTAATGCACTTACAAGTTTCTATATCATCTGCTGGTGAAAGCACTATCATATTAGGAAGTGATGACATAAGTGCAATATCCTCTATTGCTTGATGAGTTCCACCATCTGGTCCAACAGTTATACCTGCATGAGTAGCTGCAATTTTTACATTTGCTTTTGGATAACAAACTGAATTCCTAATTATTTCATAAGCTCTTCCCGCTGCAAAAACTGCAAAAGTAGTTGCAAAAGGTATCTTTCCACCTGCTGCAAGCCCCGCTGACATACCAATCATATTCTGCTCCGCAATTCCAACATCGAAAAATCTATCCTTAAATTCTTTACCAAATGCAGCTGTTTTTGTTGCTTTAGAAAGGTCTGCATCTAAAACTACAATATTACTATTTTCTTTTCCTAACTCTACTATAGTTGCTCCATAAGATTCTCTTGTTGCTCTTTTCATAACTAACCTCCTATTTGCTTAATTCCAGTATTGCATTATTTTTTTGCTTAAGACTTGGTGCTACCCCATGCCATTCAACGTTATCCTCCATGAAAGATATGCCTTTTCCTTTAACAGTATTAGCAATTATCATTGTAGGTTTGTTTTCTACTTTTTTGCTATCGCTGAAAGCCATTTCTATATCTTCAAAGTCGTGTCCATTACACTCTATTACATTCCATCCAAAACTTTGCCATCTTTCTTTTAATGGATCTACATTCATTATTTCACTTGTTCTACCATCTAGTTGTATTCCGTTCTTGTCTATTATCGCTACTAGATTATCCAGGTTAAACTGCACAGAACTCATAGCTACTTCCCATACAATTCCCTCTTGAATTTCTCCATCTCCTAATAAAACATATATGTTTCCTGATTTATTATCTATCTTATTAGCTAATGCTAATCCACCTGCATTTGAAAATCCTTGACCTAATGAACCTGTTGAAATATCTACCCCAGGACACTTTTTCGAATCTGGATGTCCCTGCAATATAGAACCAATTTTTCTTAAATTATTTAACTCATCTTTTTTTATATATCCTTTTTTAGCTAATGCTGCATACAATGCTGGTGCAGCATGCCCTTTACTTAAAACAAACCTATCTCTATTGTCCATTTTAGGATTCTTTGGATCTATATTCATTTTTTCAAAGTATAAATAAGTTATTATATCTATTGCTGAAAGAGAACCTCCTGGGTGACCTGAACCCGAATTATATATCATCTCTATAATATCTTTTCTAAGTTCTTTAGAAATTTCTTTTAACTTGTCTATATTCATAAAAACGCCTCCTACTTCTCTGTAAAATTTGTATAAAAATTGAGGAATTTTTCAATTCCCCAATTTAAGTATTATGCTTCAGTTTTTTCTGGTGAATTAACTGCTTTTTTATTTGAAATAATAGTTAACACTACCATTAGTAAGAATATTCCTATTAAAGTAAATGTTAATCCCATACCGCCTATATACTCTTGAACTTTACCTAAGAATATACCTGCTACTCCAAAATCGGCATCTGAAAAAGTAGAGTTTGCAAATCCTAAGTTACCAAGTACAGGTAATAGTGCAACTGGTAATAATGATATTATTAAACCATTTACAAATGATCCTACCATTGCTCCTCTTCTTCCCCCTGTTGAGTTACCAAATACAGCAGCTGTTGCTCCTGTAAAGAAGTGTGGTACAACCCCTGGTATTATTATTGTCAATCCAAGAACTCCTAGTAATAACATTGAAACAACTCCACCTAAGAAAGAGAATATAAATCCTAGTAACACTGCATTTTGTGCATATGGGAAAACTATTGGACAGTCTAACGCAGGTTTTGAATTTGGAACTAGTTTGCTTGCAATTCCCTTAAATGCTGGTACTATTTCATTTAAAACTAATCTAACGCCATTCTGGATTAATATAAATCCAGCTGCAAAGGTTAAAGCTTGAATCATTGAATAAACTATAAAGTTTTTACCACCTGATAATTCATTTTCTACAAATGTAGGCCCTGCAACTATGGCAACTCCAATATATAAAATTAACATTGTAAGTGAAATTGAAACTACTGAATCTCTTAAAAAGCTTAGTGATTTTGGAACTTTCATTTCTTCTGTTGATTTCGATCCTTTACCCACAGCTTTTCCTATTAAAGCTGATACTGCATATCCAGTTGCTGAAAAGTGTCCTAAAGCTACCTCATTATTTCCTGTAATTTTTCTCATAAAAGGCTGAAGTATAGCTGGAGATAGAACCATTATAAGTCCTAATGCTAAAGAACCTGTGAAAATTAAATTTACTCCTGTCATTCCTGCTGATGCTAATATAACAGCTATCATACAAGCCATAAATAATGTATGGTGACCTGTTAAGAAAATATATTTATACTTTGTGAATCTTGCTATTAAAAGATTGGCTATCATACCAAACGTCATAATTAAAGCTGTAGATGTACCAAATTGATCTATTGCCATAGCAACTACTGCCTCATTATTTGGTATTACACCTGATATGTTAAATCCATGTTCAAACATAACTCCAAATGGTTGTAGTGCACCTACAATTACACTTGCTGCTGCTCCTATAACAACAAATCCTACCATGGCTTTTAATGTTGCTTTTATAACTTGATCTATACTTTTCTTTTGAAGGGCTAATCCAACTATAACTATAATACCTATTAATACTGATGGTTCTGATAGAAAATCTACCAGCACCTTTAAAATTCCACCCATCTTTAACTCCTCCTAAAAATAGTCTTTTTTATAAGGCTAATTTTTCTTTTAGTTTTTCTCTTAACTCGTTTTTATCTAATAATGAATCTAATACTATAAGATTTGGAAGATGACTTGCACTATCCTCTAAATCCTTAGCTGTTACAAATATATCTGCATCTCCACTTGTTACATCTGCTAATGATGTATGATTTGCTTCATAGTCACCACTTACTCCAAGCTCATTTAATATATCTGTTATATTCATCTCCACCATAAAACTTGATCCTAGTCCTGATCCACAAACTGCCATTATTCTTTTCATTTTATATTACCTCCTGAATTTCATTTTCATTTTTTGACTTTATAATTAAGTTTAATTTTTCACCATTCATACAAACTTCTGCTATTTTCCTAAGGGTTTCTACATGTGATGAACTATCAACTGCTGAAAGTGTAAAAAATACACTTATATTTTTCCCTAAAAAATCTACTGGTTCATTTAATTTTAGAACACATAAGTTACTACTTTTCACTCCATCTTCTGGCCTAGCATGAGGCATGCATACTCCTTCTGTTAAGCAAAAGTATGGCCCAAATTCATTTATTTTACCTATTATAGCCTCATAATACTTTCCATCTATATCTCCATTTGCTTCTAAAATATCGCAAGATAGCTTTATTGCTTCTTTGTAACTTTCAACTCTGTCTATCACTTTTACTATCATAACAATTCTCCTAATGCCTTATTGAATATTTTTTATATCTTTATAACTCTTAGCCATTTTAAACTCTTCAACATTTTTATTTTTAGTTAATATATCTATTAAATTAACTAAATTCATGTTTTCCTCTTTATTTGCTAGAACAACAATGGTTTTTACCTTAACTGTGTTTTTATTACCAAAATCAATAGGGGATTTTAATGTTAATAGACTTATAGAATTTTCTATAACATACTCTGGTGGTGCATGAACAAACGCTATTTCTGATATAAAAACCATATATGTTCCCAGTTCTTCTACTACTCTTATCATTTCGTTTATATATTGCTTTTTTATTTTCTTATGATCTAAAAGAGGCTTTGCTGCTAAGGATATTGCATCCTTCCAATCTCGTATATCCTCATTAAATCTTGAATATTCTTCTTTTATTAAAGCTGTTAAACTTTTAGATTTTTTTAATTTAACCTTATCAACTAAATATTTACAATTAGATTCATACCTTTTTTCAAATATTGCTGTTTTAATTTTTTCTGTATCTTCTAATTCTAGTAAAGGATTAACTTGAATCACTAAATTATTTTTAATAGTTAACGGGATTGTACTTATTATAAAATCTACATTACCATCCTTAAGTATTCTTTCTACATGGGTTGCCCTACATATACTTATTATTTCAATTTCTGGTATCATAATGTTTATTCTTGCTTTTAATAAGCTAGATGTTGCCAACCCACCATTGCATACTATTAATACCCTTGCCTTAAAACTACTACTTATATTTCTTTCAAACAATGCATTGAAATATAATGTCATAAATGCAATCTCTGTGTCTGGAAATTCAACTCCTAATATATGTTCTTTATCCTTAAGTATCTCTTCTGTGATATTATAGATAAATGACATCTTGTACTTAATTTCTTCAACCATAGGATTATCTATATAAAGTTGATTCTTTAATCTATATGTTGCAACTTTCAAATGTCTTGCCATTTGCTTTTTAAGATCAAATTCTTCATCACAACTTATATCTATAACCTTATATAACTCTTCTAATATTTCATTTGTTATAGCGTTAAATTTATTTTCATCAGTTTTATCAAAATCTTCTTCAGATGTTGTCGTTTTTGATCCTTTAAACAATCTTCTTAAATAATAAACCTCTTCATCTTTAATTTGTTTTTTTAAAACATCTTCTATAACTTCCTTAATGACTTTAAAATCCCTTTCATTTTTCACATTATTTATTTCATCATCATCATAGCTTACATAGTTATTATTGCTCCATCTACCATATATAAATAAGGTGATTAATTCTAATTCTTCAACTGCAATTTCTGAGTATTCAACATTAATTTTTTCTTCTATTTTGCTTATTATTTTTAATGCTGTATTTTTAGAAAAACCCTGTTCCGTTAGTATCCATTCTTCCATATTAATAGATTTATTTTCTTTCAAATCATTGGATAGCCTAAAAAACGTATTTCTAATTTCAATTTCATTTCCTTCTAGAGACAGACCGTGATAAGATCTATTTCTAATTTCAATATTAGAATTTTTAAAGTTATCCTTAACAGATTTAAAATCTTGAATTATTGTGTTTTTACTTACACCTAATCTATCTGCTATTTTTTCAATTGTGGTCTTTCCTTCTATTAATAAAATTAAAGTTATTATATTAATTCTCTCATCTGATGAATACACTTTGAACTCATATTCTTTCATTATGTCTTGTATTGTGGTTGAGTCATTAATATTTAACTTCACTCCAAATCTTGGCTTTCTATCTAAGGTAATATTGTATTTTTTTAAAGCCTTCTCTACAGAATCTAAATCATATCTTATAGTTCTTTCACTTACTCCAAATATTTTTGACACAGTATCAATAGTTATATAATCATCTTTCTTCTCCAATAAATAACTTAATTGAATTTGTCTTTTATTAAGTGATATCACATTATTTCCTCCTCAATATTCCCTATGACCTTATTGTATTCGTTTTCTATAGTATAAACTACTACAGTTTTCTTCATTCAATGTGGTAATTTTACATTATTTTTAATAATTATATCATTTCATAGTATTTTTCGACACATTTCATCTGTGCACATAAGAACAAAAGGCTGCACCTTTTTTAATTGACAATTGAGAATTGATGATTTACAATTATTGTCAATTGTACATTATCAATTATCAATTCAAAAACTCTCTAACCCTAAATTTCATCAGCATTTTATAATCAAAAACTTTTATACTTTCCTATACGTAAATAAAGGTCTATGTTAATATGTAAAAACATACTAACATAGACCTTTAAATACTAGAATTTATTTAATTTTTATTCATGATCTTCCCAGTCTAAAGCCCTACTAACAGCCTTTTTCCATCCTTTACAGTACTTATCTACTTTTTCCTGTTCTAATTTAGGTTCGAATTTATCAGACATTGTCCAGAAAGCCTTTATTTCTTCCCTGTCTTTCCAAAATCCTACTGCAAGCCCTGCTAAACAAGCTGCTCCTAGTGCTGTTGTTTCTGTTATAATTGGTTTTATTACTTCTCTACCAAGTATATCAGCTTGGAACTGCATTAAGAAATTATTTCTACTTGCTCCTCCATCAACCTTTATATCTTTGAGATCACATCCTAAATCCTCTACCATAGCATCAACAAGATCCTTTGTTTGATAAGCTATAGATTCAAGCCCTGCTCTCATTAAATGGTTTCTATTTGTTCCTCTTGTAAGACCTGAAATTGATCCTCTAGCATACATATCCCAATATGGTGCTCCAAGTCCAACAAATCCTGGTACTATATAAACTCCACCATTATCCTTAACCTTACTTGCAAAATATTCAGTATCAGCTGAATCATCTACCATTCTAAGCTCATCTCTAAGCCATTGGATAACTGCCCCGCCAACAAAAACTGATCCTTCTAAAGCATATTGAACTTTATTATCAATTCCTATTCCTATAGTAGTTAATAATCCATTCTTACTTTCTACTATTTCATCACCTGTATTCATTAGTAGGAAACATCCTGTTCCATAAGTATTTTTAGCATCACCTTTTTCAAAACAAGTTTGTCCAAATAAAGCAGCTTGTTGGTCTCCAGCTATACCAGCTATAGGAGTTCTAACCCCACCTTTTCCTCCTAAGTTTGCATATCCATAAATCTCAGAAGAATTTTTAACTTCTGGTAACATTGACTTTGGTATATTTAATTCTTCTAAAATTTTATCATCCCATTTTAATTCTCTTATGTTATAAATCATTGTTCTTGATGCGTTTGTATAATCAGTAACATGAACTTTTCCATTAGTAAGTTTCCATACAAGCCAAGTATCTACTGTACCAAATAGAAGTTCTCCTTTTTCTGCCTTTTCTCTAGCACCTTCAACATTGTCTAGAATCCATTTTATTTTAGTTCCTGAAAAATATGCATCTAAAACTAGTCCTGTATTATGCTTTATATATTCAACCATTCCTTCTTTTTCTCTTAATTTATCACATATTTCGGCAGTTCTTCTACATTGCCATACTATTGCATTATATATAGGCTTTCCTGTATTTTTATCCCAAATCATAGTAGTCTCTCTTTGATTTGTTATACCAATACCTGCTATTTCATCAGGGGAAATATTATTCTTAGCTAAAACCTCTTGTAATACGCCATATTGACTTGCCCATATTTCCATAGGATCATGTTCAACCCAACCTTCTTTAGGATATATTTGTGCAAACTCTCTTTGATTTATTCCCATTATATTCTGTTCTTTATCAAATATAATTGCTCTTGAACTTGTTGTTCCTTGATCTAATGCCACAATATATTTTTTCATACAAACACACCTCTCCCATTTTGTAAACCTATACATAGTATTTTAAAATAAATATTTATTTAATTTTATTACAGTTTAATGATTAAATCAAATACTAAACTACCTACTATACCACCTATTATAGGTGCTACTACAGGTATCCAAGCATATCCCCAGTCTGGATGAGTTTTATGCTTTACTGGTAATATAGCATACATTATTCTTGGTGCTAAATCTCTAGCTGGATTTATAGCATAACCAGTTGTACCTCCTAAAGATAATCCTATACCCCATATTAATAGACCAACTAAGAACGAAGCCATTATTCCTACTGTTCCTACAACGTCATTTCCTGCAATTTGGAAAGTTGTTTTAAATACTTCTCCATAAGTTATTCCTCTTATACCTAGTAACAATATAAAAGTTCCTGTAAATTCAGCTATAAAACTATATAAATTGTTTCTTATTCCTGGTGCTGTACAGAAAGTACCTCTTATATCCTCTGGATTTTCTGTTTCATCATAGTAAGGTTTATAATTTAGATAAACTGCTATCATTCCTAACATTCCACCTAACATTTGACTAACTATATACATTAAAACTTTGTCCCAAGGGAACAAACCTGATACAGCAAGTCCAACTGTTACTGCTGGATTTAAATGTGCTCCACTCATCCAACCAGTTATATAAGCAGCAACTGTTACAGCGAACCCCCATCCAGCTGTTATAACAATCCATCCTGAAGAGTTACCTTTAGTTTTCTTTAATACTACATTGGCTACAACTCCATTACCTAATAAAATTAAAATAAAAGTCCCAATAAACTCTGCTACATATGCTTGCATATTATCCACCCTTTCATAAATTAATATTATATATATAATTAATTATCTAGTTATATGCACTATATGCCTTTTAGTATATGTTTACAATTAAAGAATTGATCAAGAAACTATAATGCTTATAAAACAGATAAAAATTAACATCACCTTTTATTAAATTAAGAATAGCTTGTTCAAGTTATAAATTAAGGAAAGCAACCTCTTTATTAACTCTCAAATTTTCATTCCTAATTTCCGAAACAACCTTAATTCTTAACCCCCTTAAAACTTGTCACTTGATCTTCCATAATTCTTCATTAGTTGTTGATATACAAGTAGCTCCAGCCTCAATAGCTTGTAAAATATCATCTTTATCAGATATTAATCCACCTGTTATTATTGGCTTTGATATTTCTTTAGATAATTCTTTAATTACCTTGAAAATTACTCCAGGTAACATCTCTATAGCATCACACTCTTGTACCATATGGTTCTTCAAATCTTTTTTAGCTAAACTATCTATAATAAATACCCTTTGTATAGCTATAAAACCTAATTTTTTAGCAATTTTCACCATTGTAGGTTTTGTACTTATTATCCCATGAAACTTAGTTTTTTGTCTTAAAAATTTTAGGGCAAATTCCCTATTTGATAATCCATCTAATAAATCCACATGGATTATACCTATTTTATTTTTCCCATAGATTTTTTCACTAAGTTCAGCTACATTTAAAATATTTCCAAACAATACAAATATAATTTCTATATTTGAATTTAATGCATTTTCAAGTTGTTTCTCATTCTTTACAGCTGCAACAACTGGATTGTTTTCCAAAGCTTTTTTAAAACTGCTCATTCATATACCTCTCATTTTCCACATTTAATTCTATAACTTATTCCTATAAATTTCCAACTATACTGCACTATTATCGAATATTAAGTTGAAAGTAGCTCCTTTAAGTAACAAATGGTAAGTGATAAATTATTGTTAGTTTTTCTGAACAAAATTCAAAAATATCCTTCACCCTTAATTTCTAATTTTCAACCAAAATAAATCTATAACTATCTTGTCATTGATTGATAATCATTCGCTTATCAATTCCAAATTATTCATACAATTATATATATGATATATTATAATATAAAATTCTTATATTTGTAAAAAAATTTACTCAATTGTTTTTGTTGCTACAATGTTTGATTGTGTACCTAAGATGTTTTTAATTATAATTTGTCCAGCCTTTACTGGAAGTGATACTTGAACCTTATTTATCTCTTCCATACATTTAAAGTTTAAATTTTTAGGTATTGGCTTATCTGTTTTAACTGGTACCATTTTTGAGGTTTCTCCATTTATCTTAACAGTAGAAGTAATAGCCCTAACCGGATTAGTAACCTCATTTATTCCATAAGCTTCTCCTCTTATACATTTATTCCCTGAAACTGTTTTATTGTCTATATCAACTTTTAATCTACATCCATTAGGACAAACTATGCAAATTAATTCTTTTTCCATAATTTACACTCCCTTCAAATTCTTTACTTAATCTTCTAAAGAAATTGTTATATCCTCTTTTATATCTTCAAGTTTACTTTTTGGTATAATTAGTTTCTCCATTTCTGCTGGTATTAAGTGTTGCTTCTTAAACTTAGCTATAACCTTATCTCCACTTTTAACAACTAAAGTTTTATCTTTATACACGTTATTTACTCTTAAAAGTACATTTAAGTTTCCATCTATTAAATCAACACAAATCTTTTGAGGCACTGTATAATTCACTGCATTTCCGTTTTTTATATTTATATATTCTCCTTTTACAACTTCATTCTTTAAATACCCAGCGGCACATTTGCCTGCATGTCTTGCCTCTGATGTAACAAAATCAACCAAATCGTGAACATGAACTACATTTCCACAAGCAAAAATTCCATTTTGTGATGTTTCCATGCTTTCTGTAACCATTAACCCATTGGTTCTTCTATCAATGTCTATTCCTGCATTCTTTGATAATTCATTTTCCGGTATTAATCCAACTGATAATAACAAAGTATCAGCATCAAACTCTATTTCAGTTCCTTTTATAGGTTTTCTATTTTCATCTACCTTAGCTATAACAACCTTTTCTAATCTTGTCTTTCCTACTAAATCAACCACAGTATATGATAGGTATAAAGGTATATCATAATCATGTAGACACTGCACTATATTTCTATTTAGTCCATTAGAATATGGCATAAGTTCAACCACTGCCTTTACCTTAGCACCTTCTAGAGACATTCTTCTCGCCATTATAAGTCCAATATCCCCAGACCCTAAAATAACTACTTCTTTTCCTACCATATAACCTTCAATATTTATATATCTTTGTGCTGATCCAGCAGTAAATATTCCTGCTGGTCTATCTCCTGGCACATTTATAGCACCTCTTGTTCTTTCTCTACATCCCATAGCAAGTACTATTGCCTTGGCTTGTATCATTATATATCCTTCTTCTGAATTAATTGCATGTATAATTTTATTTTCATCTATATGAAGCACCATTGTATCGAGCTTAACATCAATATCTGTACCATCTACCATATCTATAAACCTTTCGGCATATTCTGGTCCTGTAAGCTCCTCTTTAAATGTGTGAAGGCCAAACCCATTATGAATACATTGGTTTAAAATTCCTCCAAGTTCTTTATCTCTTTCTATAATTAGAATTTTTTCTACTCCATTTTCTTCAGCTTCATATGCTGCTGCAAGTCCTGCTGGACCCCCACCAATTACAACTAAATCATAATACATAGATATTACCCCCTATTTTGTTTTGCCTGTTAAAATATAAGAATCCTCTTTGTCTAGAGTTATATCAACCATATTCTTGTTTAATTCTCTTGATATTATTTCTTGTACTCTTGGACCACAAAATCCACCTTGACATCTTCCCATTCCTGGTCTACATCTTCTCTTTACACCATCCAAAGATATGTTTCCAAAGGATCTTTTTATACATTCTATAATTTCTCCCTCTGTTATACTTTCACATCTACAAATTACTCTTCCATAGGAAGGATTTTTCTTTATTAAATTATTTTTCTCCTCTTGGGATAATTCCATAAAATGTACCTGTTTTCTTATAGGGTTAAAATTCTTATTTGCCTTAAAACTCATTCCACACTCTTTTAATATTTCAATTACTCTTAAAGCTATTGCTGGTGAAGATGAAAGTCCTGGTGATTTTATTCCAGCCACATCAATAAATCCCTTAACATCTTCAGCCTCTTCAATTATAAAATCATGTCTATCTGAATTAGCTCTCAGCCCTGCAAAATTTCTTATACTTTCTCTATAATTAACTTTCGTTGTAGTTTTCATAGCAACTTCTCTTATAGCCTCAAGTTCTTCCATTGAAGTTGAAACATCTTCTCTTTCCTCTATATCAATTGCATCTGGTCCCACCAGTAGATTTCCATGCACTGTAGGCGTTACTAGAATTCCCTTTCCTAATTTAGATGGACATTGAAATATTGTGTGACTTATTAAGTCTCCTTGACTTTTATCCATTACATAATAAGCACCTTTTCTTGGTATAATTTTAAATGCTTCTTTACAAACCATATTATGAATTTTATCAGCATATACTCCTGCTGCATTTATTAAATATTTACTTTCTATAACTTCTCCTGAATTAAGTTTTATTTTAAAGTTTTCATCTTTACTTATTCCCATGACTTCAGAAGATATTTTAACAATCCCTCCATTAATTAAACCGTTTTCAACAAGTGCTATTGTATATTCAAAGGGACCAACTATTCCACCTGTTGGTGCATATAATGCCCCTACTACTGTAGACTCTAAATTTGGTTCTTTTTCTAAAGTTTCTTCTCTATTTAAAATTTGAAGTCCTTTTACTTTATTAGCTCTACCGTTTTTACAAAGAAGTTCTATAGTTTTCATATCTTCATCATTAAAACCTATTATTAATGAGCCATTTCTCTTAAAAGGAACAGATAATTCCTTACACAATCCTTCAAATATTTCGTTACCTTTTACATTATATTCAGCCATCATAGTACCTATTTGTGGGTCATAACCAGCATGTACTATTGCCGAATTTGCTCTTGAAGCCCCCATTGATACATCATTTTCTTTTTCTATAATAACAACATTTAAATTGTACTTTGTTAACTCTCTAAATATCGATGCTCCTACTACCCCAGCCCCTACTATTGCAACATCATACATAAATTAATCCCCCTTTTTTAAATTGACAATTATTATTGAAAGTCACAGATTTTCTTTAATTTATTTTTTCATTTCAAAAATCTTCCTAAGAAGATTTATCCTTAACTTGTCACTCATAACTTGTCACTCATCAAAGTTTTCAACTAAAAAATAAAAGAGTTAAGCAAAGTGGGCATAATTCACCCAGCTTTGTGCTTAACTCTTTTTCTCTATAGCACTAATATTAAAATTTTCTATTTATTTTATTTTCATTATATCATCTTATAAAGATATTTTCCACACTTTTCTCAAAATTCTCACTATTATTTTTGCAAATAGATAATATTATCTTCTACATGAATAACATTCTATAGCAAATTGTGCAAACTTTTGAGCTTTGCAAAGTAATTCATCTGCTCTATGTCTTAACTCTTCTTGTATCCCTCTTAATCTTCCTATTTCTTTATTCTTTTGGTCTGCTTCTCTATCATAGTAATTAGCTTTTTTCTCCAATTCATTTGCTCTTTGGATTAATTGTCTAGCTTGAGCCTTTAAGCATTGAATTTGGTCAAATATTTTTTTTGCTTTTTCTTCTAAGCATCTACATTTATTTTTACAATGACAACTTGAATTTCTATAACATTTTATTGCTTCACTAATATATTTAGCCCATTGACAAGTAAGTTTATTTATATTTGCATAAAGTTCATCTGCTTCTTTATAAAGACAATTAGCTTTATCATAATTTTCATCTGCTAATCTTCTTAACTTTCTTACTTCCCATATAAGCTTGTCTATTTTTTCTTGTATACCTTGAGCTTTTCCTTGAAGTCCATAAGCCTTTTCAAACAATTCCCTTGACTCATTTGCATACTTATCACATCTGTTTTTGTGATCTTCACATTCAT
>NZ_FOKI01000086.1 GCF_900111985.1 Clostridium frigidicarnis | reverse complement strand
CTAAGTAAGTTTATTGAAAGTGCTAGGGAGAATGTTTATTCTAATATAGAAAAAATAGAAGAAAAAGAGTATTATGAAGCATCATCAGCACAAAAAAGATTATATACGCTACACAAATTTGAGGATGGAAATACAGCATATAATATGCCTAGAATCCTTGAATTAGAAGGAAAAATAGATAAAGAAAGATTAGAAAATGTATTTAATAGGTTAATAGCAAGACATGAAGTGTTAAGGACTTCATTTGAAATAATAGATGATCAAATAGTACAGAGGATACATGATAAAGTAGAGTTAAATATAGAATATATAGATAATATAGATTACAAGAATAGTGTGTGTACTAAAGAAGAAAATATAAAAATTTTAGTAGAAGAATTTGTAAAGCCATTTGATTTAAGTAAAGCACCTTTACTAAGAGTGTGTTTAGTAAGATTAGAAGAAACTAAGTATATTATGATGTTTGATATACATCATATAATATCGGATGGAACAACTATGGGAATAGCGACAAAAGAATTGGCAGAATTATATGCAGGAAAGGAATTAGAACCGTTAAGAATACAGTATAAAGATTATGCTGAATGGCAACAAGAATTATTAAGATCAGAAAGAATAAAAAACCAAAAAGATTACTGGATAGATAGGTTTAGTAATGATATACCAGTTCTTAATATGCCTTATGATTATGAAAGACCAGCAATTCAAAGTTTTGAGGGCGATTCTTTATCATTTATAGTGGATATGGAGACAACAAAAAAATTAAGAATGCTAGCAAAAGAAACAGGAAGCACTATATATATGGTGCTACTTTCAGCATATACTATATTCTTATCAAAATATAGTGGACAGAATGATATTATAATAGGTTCACCAATATCAGGAAGGCCACATGTTGATTTAGAGAATATAATGGGTATGTTTGTAAATACACTTGTTATGAGAAATTATCCAGAAGGTAGTAAATTATATGTAGACTTCTTAGTAGAAGTTAAAGAAAACTGCTTAAAGGCCTATGAAAACCAAGATTATCAATTTGAAGAATTAGTAGATGATTTAAAATTAAGAAGAGATATTAGTAGAAATGCACTATTTGATGCAATGTTTGTATTACTAAATATAGATATGCAGGAAATATCGATTGAAGATTTTACATTAAAAGCATATATAGCAGAAAGTAAAACAGCAAAATTTGATTTAAATTTGACGGCTATAGAAAAAGAGGAAAATATCTATTTTACTTTGGAATACAGCACAAATTTATTTGAAAAAGAAGCTATTAAAAAAATGATTTGTCACTTTAAAAGAATACTTGAAGTAATTTCTGATAATAAGATAATACAATTATCAGAAATAGATATGCTTGCAAAAGATGAAAAAGTCAAGTTGTTAAAAGAATTTAATGATACAGAAGCAGATTATCCAATAAATAAGACTATACAGGAATTATTTGAAGAACAAGTACAAAAAACACCCAATAACATAGCCATAACGTTTAAAGAAGAATATTTAACCTATAAAGAATTAAATGAGAAAGCTAATAAGCTTGCTAGGATTTTAAGAAACAGTGGGGTAAATAAAGAAAGTATAATAGGGATAATGTTAGACCGTTCTTTAGAAATGATAATAGGAGTAATGGCAGTAATTAAAGCGGGAGGAGCATGTCTACCAATAAATACAGAGTATCCACAGAAAAGAATAGATTATATGTTGGGAGACAGTAGAACTAATGTAATATTAACTGAAAGTAAGTATATTATTAATCCTAATAAGGATGCCGTAGTTGATGAGATAGCTATTGGAATTAAAGATGAAGATAGAATTATTATAAATATAAAGGATGAAAGTATTTATGAGGGGATTAGTAATGGAAATTTAGACGTAATTAATACTTCAGAAGATATGTTATATGTAATTTACACTTCAGGAACTACAGGAAATCCTAAGGGAGTAATGGTTGGGCAAAGAGTGTTAAATAATTTAATTTATCATGACTATTTAAAAACCAATATAGATTTCAGTAAAAAATTACTCCAATTTAGTAATATAAGTTTTGATGCATTTTTTCATGAAGTTTTAGTATCTTTATTAAAAGGTGGAGAATTATGCATTGCAGGAGAGGAAGAGAGAAAGGATATAGTAAAATTATTCAACTTCATAGATAAAAACCAAATAGCAACAGTAAATTTACCAGCAGCATTAGCAAAGTTTATATTTAGTGATAAAGATTATGCAGATAAGTTCCCTAAGAGTATTGATCATTTAATAACAACAGGGGAGCAATTAATAATTTCAGATTTACTAAAAGAGTATATAAAAGAAAATAAATTATATCTTCACAATCACTATGGACCATCAGAAACTCACGTTGCAACAACATATACTATAGATATTTTAAAAGATATTAAGAGTATACCATCTATAGGAAAACCTATAATTAACACTAAGGCTTATATACTTAATGAAAAATATAACCTTCAGCCTATCGGTGTTGTAGGAGAACTTTATTTATCTGGAGATTGCTTAGGTATAGGATATTTAAATAGACCAGAGTTAACAACAGAAAAATTTATACAAAATCCTTATGAACAAGGGAAGAAAATGTATAAAACAGGAGACTTAGCAAAATGGATGCCAGATGGAGCTATAGAATTCTTAGGAAGAATAGATAATCAGGTAAAGATAAGAGGCTTCAGGGTAGAACTTGGTGAAATAGAAGTTGAGTTAATGAAATATGAAGACATAAAAGATGCAGTGGTTATAGATAGAAAAGGTAGTAATGGTAGCAATTATTTATGTGCATATTTGATTTCGGACAAAGAACTTAAAATAAATAATATAAAAAACTATTTATCAAAAGAAATGCCAGAATATATGGTACCTTCATATTTTATGCAGATCGAGGAAATGCCATTAACAACAAATGAAAAAGTGGATAAAAGAGCTTTACCAGAACCAGAAGGCAGTATAAATACAGGAGTAGATTATGAAGTACCAAGAAATAAAGTGGAAGAAAAACTTGTGGAAATATGGAGTGAAGTATTAGGTATTAAAAAGATTGGTATAAATGATAGCTTCTTTGAACTTGGTGGACATTCACTAAAGGCTATGACACTTATTTCTAAAATTCATAAGGAAACCAATAAAGAAGTGCCATTAAAAGAACTATTTAAGTCACCAACAAT
>NZ_FOKI01000029.1 GCF_900111985.1 Clostridium frigidicarnis | reverse complement strand
TTTTAATTGACAATTGAGAATTGACGATTGACGATTATTGTTGAAAGTCACGGACTTCCTAAATATAAAGTTGAAGGTTGAGAGTGGAAAGTTGATGTGCAAATTTATATTTAAATATTTTAATTTGGAGTGATATCTATGAAAGTAGCTTTATGCCAATTAAATATTGTTTGGGAAAATAAGAATGCAAATAAAAATAAAGTACAATTTTTTATAGAAAAATGTAAAAAATACAATTGTGATTTTGCCATTTTCCCTGAAATGACATTGACAGGTTTTTCTATGAATACCCTAGAAATTAAAGAAAAAAACTCTAATGATTGCGATACTATTAAATGGTTCTGCAAACTTTCTCAAAAATTTCATATTAATATTGCTTTTGGCTGTGTTCAAGAATATAAAAACAAAGCTAAGAATAACTTGTTAATTGTATCAAAATCTGGTGATGTTCTATCCTCATACTCAAAAATCCACCCATTTTCATTTGGTGAAGAATCCAATTTTTATGTTGGTGGAGATGATTTTGTTATAACACCAATTAATAATTTTATATTTGGAAGCACTATATGTTATGATTTAAGATTTCCAGAACTATTTCAAATACTTTCAAAGAAAAGTCATGCTATAATAGTTATTGCTAATTGGCCACAATCTAGGCGTGAACATTGGATATCACTACTTAAATCACGAGCTATAGAAAATCAATGCTATATTCTTGGTGTTAATAGAGTTGGTTTAGGTAATGATTTATATTATAGTGGTGATTCATCAATAATATCTCCTGATGGAACTATTATTAAAACTTTATTTAATAAAGAGGGACTAATTATTGGAGATTTAGATTTAGATTTAGTAACAAATCTAAGAGAAACATTTAACGTGAAAAATGATAGAAAAGAAGATTTATATATATTAGGTTATAAAGGAGTTTAAACTTATGATATTTCATGACGTGATTATAATTGGTGGTGGTGCTTCTGGCGTTTTTTCTGCTATTTCTTGCAAAGATTTAGGGCTAGATGTTGCCATTTTAGAAGGTTCTGATAGAATATGTAAAAAAGTTCTTACTACTGGTAATGGTAGATGCAATATAACAAATGCATTTATATCTTATCCATTTTTAAATTATCATAGCGATAATAACGAATTCTTTATTGACACATTAAAAGATTTTTCTGTAGATGATACTGTAAATTTCTTTTCAATGTTAGGATTACCTCTAGTTACTTTAGAAGGCAGCAAAATGTACCCTATGTCTTTACAAGCCTCCTCTGTAGTTGATCTATTTAGGTTTGCTATTGAAGACAGATCAATACCCCTATATACAAATCATAAAGTTGCATCAATAAAAAAGGTTAAGGATACTTTTACTATATCAATAAGAGATAATGATGAGGTTTTTTCTTGCAATAAACTAATAATAGCAACTGGTGGTAAATCAGCTACCAATACTGGTTCAGATGGCTCTGGATATACTTTATCTAAATCATTTGGTCATAGCATAGTAACCCCAGTACCGGCTATTGTTCAGTTAAAACTTGATTATAAACATCTAAAAGCCTTATCTGGTGTAAAGTTTAACGGATATGCTGAGATTTTTGTTAATGGTAAGTCTAAAAGAAAAGAATTTGGAGAAATACTATTTACTGATTACGGAATATCAGGTCCTCCAATACTACAAATTAGCAGAATTGCTTCTAAGTCTTTAAGTTTAAAAGAAAATGTTGAAATAAAAATAGATATGTTACCTGATATATCTATAAACGATTTGAATAGTTTTTTAGATAATCATTTAGGTACGTTTTCCTATAGAAGTCTAGCGGATTGTTTTGTTGGAATAATAAATAAAAAACTTATACCCGTAATTTTAAAGGAATGTAGTATACCTTCAATACACAAGCCCGCATATGAACTAACTTGGGATGAAAGAAAAACTTTACTTAACATTTTTAAATTCTGGACTTTTAAAGTAACAGATACTAATTCATTCAACAATGCTCAAGTAACTTGTGGTGGAATAAATACATGTGAGGTTGATCCTTTGACACTACAATCTAAGTTAATAAAAAACTTATATTTTTGCGGTGAAATTTTAGATGTAGACGGTGATTGTGGTGGTTTTAACCTTCAATGGGCTTGGAGTTCTGCTTCTAAGGTGGCTAAAAGCTGTTACAACTTTTAAAAAGGTGGCTAAGCCACTTTTTAATTGACAATTGAAAATTAGCAATTATGGTTAATTTTTCTGAGAAAAATCTTAATTCTAGAATTTAATTCTAAGTTTTTCTAAACAAAGTGAAGAAAAATCTCCTTCATCGTCAATTGTCAATCTTCAATTGTCAATTTTTAAAATGTCTTTATAAGTAATTTTTGTTATCGTTTTATTTAAACTTATTTAAATAAAATTTGTATTTTACATAGTTCTGTGTCTTCATGATTAAATTTATATAACCCTATAATATCTTCTTTATCACAATTAAATTCTGTATAAACTTCAACAGTTTCTCCATATATAGCTTCTTTACTATACACTATTCTAATTTCTTTAATTTCTCTTTTTTCTATATATTCTAATGGAGTATTATCTAAGGCCCATCTTATATAGTTTACGTTATTAACATGATTATTACAGTCTATATTGCTATACTTAACTTTTATATCCTCTTGTTTTTCTCCATTAAACTTAGTCACATCTTCTAATTTCAATTGTTCATCGGATATTGATCCATATCCAATACAAAATTCATTTGGTATTCTTATTGCCCTTCTTTTATTTATATCAATCATAAGCCATGTAGATTTTGCAGTAGCAACTATTTCACCTTTAGAATTTTCAACTTCAAATGTTCTATAAGCATAAAACTTCTTAAAAGAATATGCCATAGTCCTAATCTTTATTTTATCCTCATATTTTATATTTTTAAGTATTTCAATATTCCATTTGTACAACACCCACGCTACATTGTGTTCTTTTTGGTACTGAACTCCTAAATTTATATATTCACTTTGACTAGAGGCTATATCAGAAAATAAATCCATCAAATATGGAATACTTAAATTTTTAAACATATCAACATTCTGATAAAAAATCTCATACTCTTTTTCATAAACGCCCATTTATTCATCCCCACTTCCATTTTAAGCCTTATAAAGATAATATTACTGTATCTCAAAAATAACAATATAAAAAACATATAAACAATGAATTTTAACAATTTATTTAGAATAAAAGTTGAAAGTCGTTGTTGAAAATCACAGATTTTCTTTAATAAGGTTTTTTATTTTAGAAATTTTATATAAGAAGATTTCATCCAACATTGTCAATTGTAAATTTTCAATTCTCAATCCCTTTAACCCTAGGTTTTATCGGCATTTTAGGGTTAAATTTTTCTATACTATCCTAATAGCGTAAAAAAAAGTAGCGACAAACGCTACTTTTTTGTATTTATATTATATTTCTCCAACCATCATAGTTTGGTCTCTTTTTGGTCCTACAGAAACTATTGCTATTTTAACTCCTGTGAATTCTTCTATTCTCTTTAAATATTTCTTAGCATTTTCAGGTAGTTCATCATAGCTTCTTGCGTCTTCTATTTTTTCTTCCCAACCTTCAAATTCTTCATAAATAGGCTCACATAAAGCTAAATCTTCAAGACTTGCTGGAAAATAATCTATTACTTCATTATTAAATTTATATCCAACACATACTTTTATTTTTTCTAATCCTGCTAATGTGTCTATTTTAGTAACAGCAAATGATGTTAATCCACATACTCTAGCAGTAGTTTTTAGTATTACTAAATCAAGCCATCCACATCTTCTAGATCTTCCTGTAGTAACTCCATATTCATGACCCTTAGTTCTTATCCACTCACCAGTCTCATCATTTAATTCTGTTGGGAATGGTCCCTTACCAACTCTAGTAGTATAAGCCTTAGCTATACCTACAGCGTTTTGAATCATGTTTGGTCCTATACCAACTCCACTACATACTCCACCAGATGTTGTGTTTGATGATGTAACATATGGATATGTTCCATGATCTATATCAAGAAGCATTCCTTGAGCTCCTTCAAATAAAACTTTTTTACCAGCTTTTATTTCATCATATACCCTAACTGATACATCTTTTACAAATGGTCTTAATCTTTCTGCGTAATCTAAGTACTGTGCATAGATTTCGTCAAAGTTTAATTCTTCTCCATCTAATACTTTTGTTATATATGCATTTTTCATTTCTATGTTTTCCATAAGTTTTGTTTTGAAAACATCTTTATGCATTAAATCACAAACTCTTATTCCACATCTCTCAAACTTATCAGTATAACTAGGTCCTATTCCTTTTCCTGTTGTTCCAATATCATTTTTTCCTCTAGCTTTTTCTTTTAATGCATCAAGTACTTTATGATATGGCATTATAACTTGTGCTCTATCACTTACTATTAATTTTTCTGGAGTTATATCTACACCTAAGCCTTTTAGATAATCCATTTCTTCAAATAAAGCTTTTGGATCTACAACTAGTCCATTACCTATTACATTTAGCTTATTTTCATAAAGAACTCCTGATGGAATTAAATGAAGCTTGTATTGTTTATCCCCAACTTCTACAGTATGACCTGCATTGTTTCCACCTTGGTATCTTACAACTACATCTGCGTCTTCTGCAAGGTAGTCTGTCATTTTACCTTTTCCTTCATCTCCCCATTGGGCTCCTACAACTATGAATGCTGACATATAAAAACCTCCATTTTTTAATGATTTTATAGTTTAAAATCTAATTAATCATTATAATTTATCTTAAAAAGTCTATTAAATATAGCTTTTCCAAAAAACAATTTATTTATTTTTAGAGAATATTCTCCCTATAAAATACTATCAAAGTAGAATTCAATAGTCAATAAAATTACGAATGTTATATTTGTATTTGGTCTTGAAATTTCGTAATAAAATTGTTTTCATAAGCTTTAAAGTAAGTTTTTCACCTATTATATACACTATATTTTATTTTTTTACAAATTTTTCTGTACTTTAAACCCAACAACGAAAACGTTTTATTATTGCTTAAATTATTTTAAATCAAAATTTTTAGAAATAATTTATGAATATTTATGAAGCATCCCTTAAATTCCATGAGGATTATAAATGAAAAATAGAAATCGTATCTAGAGCCGAGATTACTAATTTTAAAAATCTTAGTTTAGCTTACTCTCTTGGAGTTTCTTAACCCTATCCTAAAATTCTAAAAAAATCCTGAACCAGAATATATCTATGGAAGAAAGTTAAATGCTATATCTTTAATAAAAAGTAATTTTTAAACAATTTAACAATTTATTAAAACATTTATCTATATTTGTTATAGATGCCCACAAATTAACATCTTGTGGATTTTTATATCGTACACAAAAAATTAAATATTTTTTATTTTCAGATAATATTGACATTTCCTTATGTTGTCAAATATAATCTATATATAGGTAAATTTAAAATTTAACGAAGAAAACATAAATAGAGGCGCGAATAATTGGCGTAATTAAGAATTGTTAAGGAGATGAACCTCCAATATTCTTAATGAATTAATTATTTGCCGAAAGGTATATTATGTTCATATAATGTATCTTGGGATTAAAGTACAAAAACTTTATTCTTGCCATATTAATATGGAGAGCTATTTATGTAATGGATTTGATTTCATTGCATAATTAGCATATGCATCTTATTTAGCATGCAAGCACTGAAATCTTTCAGTGCTTTTTTATTTTTAACTTAAAGATTAGAGGGGGTTATGTTAATGAAGTCTCTTATAAGACTACGTATGAGCTCACATGATGCTCATTATGGTGGAAATCTAGTAGATGGTGCTAGAATGCTTCAATTATTTGGAGATGTAGCAACTGAATTACTTATTAAAAATGATGGAGATGAAGGTCTTTTTAGGGCTTATGATAAGGTAGAATTCCTTGCTCCAGTTTATGCAGGAGACTATATAGAAGCTACTGGCGAGATAGTTGAGTGTGGAAACTCATCTAGAAAAATGGTTTTTGAAGCAAGAAAAGTTATTATTCCAAGACCTGATATCAATGATTCTGCCTGTGATGTTTTATCAGAACCTATTGTTGTCTGCAAGGCTTCTGGAACTTGTGTAGTACCTAAAAATAAACAAAGAAATAAATAATCTTGGGGGAGGTAATAAGAATGGAAAAGCTTATAATTACAGCTGCTATATGTGGAGCTGAAGTTACTAAAGAACATAATCCTAGTGTTCCTTATACAGTTGAAGAGATAGCCAATGAAGCTGAAAAGGCATATAAAGCTGGTGCAAGTATAATTCACCTTCATGTAAGAGAAGATGATGGAACACCTACTCAAAGTAAAGATAGGTTTGAAGCTTGTATAAATGCTATAAAAGAAAGATGTGCTGATGTTATTGTCCAACCTTCTACAGGCGGTGCTGTTGGTATGTCTGATGAAGAAAGGCTTCAACCGATATATCTAAATCCTGAAATGGCAACACTAGACTGTGGAACTTGTAATTTTGGTGGAGATGATATATTTGTTAACACTGAAAATACAATAAAATATTTTGGTGAAAAAATGATAGGTCTTAATATCAAACCTGAAATTGAAGTTTTTGATAAAGGTATGATTGATATGGCTTTACGCCTAAATAAAAAAGGATATATAAAAAGTCCAATGCATTTCAACTTCGTAATGGGAGTTAATGGTGGAATATCTGCCTCTCCTAGAGATCTTGTATTCATGGTCGGAAGTATACCAGCTGGAAGTACATTTACTGTATCTGGCATAGGTAAAAACCAATTTAATATGGCTACAATGGCAATACTTCTAGGTGGAAATGTAAGGGTTGGATTTGAAGACAATGTATATATGTCAAAAGGTCAACCAGCTAAATCTAATGCTGAACAGGTTGAAAAAGTTGTAAGAATAGCTAAAGAATTAGGTAGAGAAATTGCAACACCTAGTGAAGCAAGAACAATATTAGGTTTAAAATAATTTAATTTTATCAGTATAACTGTTAAAAATTAAGTTTTTAATATACTATACACCCAATAAAAAGAAAAAATTCAAATTCAAGGGGGATACTAATATGACAAAAGGATGTAAATATGGAACTCACAGAGTTTTAGAACCACAAGGAGTTTTAACTCAAGCTGCTTATAAAATTGATAATAATATGGAGATATACTCAAATGAAATTTTAGTAGATGTTCATGCATTAAATATTGACTCTGCTTCATTTACTCAAATAGAAGAAGCTGCAAATGGAGATTCAGAAAAAATAAAAGCTCAAATATTATCTATAGTTTCTGAAAGAGGTAAAATGCAAAACCCTGTAACTGGTTCAGGCGGTATGTTCATAGGAACTATATCTAAAATAGGTGAAGATATAAAAGGTAGAGATTTAAAAGTTGGAGATAAAATAGCTTCTTTAGTTTCTTTATCACTAACACCTTTAAAAATAGAAAAAATAACTGATGTTAAAAAAGATATAGACAGAGTAGAAGTTAAAGCTCAAGCTATATTATTTGAAAGTGGAATTTATGCAAAATTACCAAGTGATATGTCAGAGAATCTAGCTTTAGCAGCTTTAGACGTTGCTGGTGCACCTGCTCAAACTGCTAAACTTGTAAAACCTGGTCAAAGTGTATTAATACTTGGAGGTGCTGGAAAATCCGGAATGCTTTGCTTATATGAAGCTATGAAAAGAGTTGGACCTACAGGAAAAGTTATAGCTATGGTTAGAAAAGAAGCTCAAGCTAAAAACTTAAAACAATGGGGCCTTTGTCATGAAGCTATAGTAACTGATGCAACTACTCCAATAGATGTATTAAATAAAACATTAGCTGCTAATAACGGAAACGAAGTTGACATCTCTATAAGCTGTGTAAATATACCAAACACAGAAATGTCTTGTATATTACCAGTAAAAGATAATGGAATAGTTTATTTCTTCTCTATGGCTACAAGCTTTACCAAAGCAGCACTTGGAGCTGAAGGTGTAGGTAAAGATGTAACTATGATAGTTGGAAATGGTTATACTAAAGATCATGCTGAAATAACTCTTTCTGAACTTAGAGAAAGTGATACTTTAAAAGAAATATTTGAAAAACTTTATCTATAGAACAAAAGTGGCTGCGTCACGTTATAATTGAGAATTGACAGTTTCAGTATTTTAGAATTGAAAATTTCTATAAATTCCTATACTTTTGTAGAACAAAGTGGCTGTGCCCTTTTTAGTTGAAAGTGGAGAGTGGAGAGTTGAAAGTTTAGGATAAAAATCACAGATTTTCTTTAATTGTATTTTTTAAGTTTTAAAATCTTCCTAAGAGGATTTATCCTTCACTCTCAACTCTCAACCTTCAATTATCAACTAAAAAATCTATATGTTTTAATAGTTATCAAAGTTACCCATAGATTCGAAATTTTATAATATCCTATAAAGCAAAAAAATTCCTATAAAATAGATACAACTATTTTATAGGAATAAATGAAAATAATTTTTAAAAATTAACAAGCTATATTATATCATAATATATAAAATAATGTCAGGAGTGTTTTGTAGTGAAAATAAATAGACGTTTTGATCTTTTTAAAGATGTTTCAGACGAGCAATGGAATGACTGGAAATGGCAACTAAAGAACAGAATTGAAACTTTAGATGAATTGAAAAAGTATATCCCATTAACACCTGAAGAAGAAGATGGAGTTAAAAATGTTCTTGGAACTTTAAGAATGTCAATAACTCCTTATTATATATCTTTAATTGACCCAAATGATCCATTTGACCCTATAAGAAGACAAGCTATACCAACTAATCTTGAACTTCATAAATCATGTGCAGATCTTGAAGATCCACTTCATGAAGATGCGGATTCACCTGTACCTGGATTAACTCATAGATATCCTGATAGAGTTCTTCTTTTAGTAACTGACCAATGCTCTATGTACTGTAGACATTGTACTAGAAGAAGATTTGCTGGTCAAAATGACACTGCTCTTCCTTTGTCTCAAATAGATAAAGCTATTGAGTATATTGCTAAAACACCACAAGTTAGAGATGTTCTTCTATCTGGTGGTGATGCTCTTTTAATTTCTGATGAAAAACTAGAATATATAATCAGTAAATTAAGAGCTATCCCTCATGTAGAAATTATAAGAATAGGATCAAGAGTTCCAGTAGTTTTACCTCAAAGAGTAACTGATGATTTAGTTAATATGCTAAAAAAATATCATCCAATTTGGTTAAATACTCACTTTAACCATCCAAATGAAGTAACACCTGAAACTAAAGCAGCCTGTGAAAAGTTAGCTAATGCTGGTGTCCCTCTTGGAAATCAATCTGTACTTTTAAAAGGTGTAAACGATTGTGTCCATGTTATGAGAGATTTAGTTCATGACTTAGTAAAAATAAGAGTTAGACCTTATTATATTTACCAATGTGATCTTTCAATGGGGCTTGAACATTTTAGAACTCCAGTATCTAAGGGTATAGAAATAATTGAAGGATTAAGAGGACATACATCTGGATATTGTGTTCCAACATTTGTTGTGGATGCTCCTGGTGGTGGTGGAAAAACTCCTGTAATGCCTAACTATGTTATATCTCAAAGTGCAAATAAAGTTATATTAAGAAACTTTGAAGGAGTTATTACTACTTATCAAGAGCCTGCTAGTTATTCTGAAGAATGCCATTGTGATGTGTGTACAGGTAAAAAAGATTACAAATATACAGGTGTTGCCTCTCTTGAAAGAGGAGATAAATTAGCACTGGAACCAGAAGGATTAGAAAGAAATAAGAGAAATCACCATAACTAACTTGGTGTAATAAAAATTATTTAGGAGAATGTTTATGACTTACGATCGTCTAACTGATATTATTAAAAATTATTCCCTGTTATCCATAATAGGAATGTCTAAAAATGTTGGGAAGACTACAGTTCTTAATTATATTATAAATAAGTTAAATAAAGAAAATATAAAACTTGCACTAACCTCTATAGGAAGAGACGGTGAAGATACCGATGTTGTTACTAATACAGAAAAACCAACAATTTATGTTAAGAATGGAACATTAATCGCAACTGCAAGACAATGTCTTGGATATTGTGATATTACTAGAGAAATTTTATCTACAACTGGTATTAACTCATCAATGGGTGAAATTATTATAACTAGAGCCTTAAGTGATGGATACGTTGATTTAGGCGGTCCTTCTCTAAATAGCCAAATGAACCTAATATGTTCAAAACTAAAATCTTTAGGATCTGATTTAGTTATAGTTGATGGCGCCTTAAGTAGAAGAACTGTTGCTTCTCCAACTATTACAGAAGCAACTATATTATCTACTGGTGCATCTCTTCATAAGGATATAAACAAAGTTGTAGATAATACAGTCCATTGTGTTACTCTTCTTTCTACCCCTATGATTGAAGATAAAAATGTTTATTCTGTATGTAGCAATTTAGATGATTCTTATAGAGTTACATTTCTTTATAAAAATGGAGAATTTAAAAAATTAAATTCTATTACTTCCTTAAGTTCCTCCAAGGAAATAATAGATAACCTTAATGACTCTGTGTCTTATATTTATATAAAAGGTGTAGTTTATGACAAACTCCTAAATGATTTAGTTAAGAATTGTGATATTTCAAATCTTACTATAATAATTGATGATGGCACTAAGCTATTTATTCAAAAAGATACATTAAACAAATTCCTTTATAAAGGAGGGGCTCTAAAAGTTTTAGAGCCCATAAATCTCCTTTGTGTTACTTGTAATCCTAAATCTCCATATGGATATGAATTTGATAAAGGTATTTTTTTAAAGTTAATGCGTGAAAAAATATCTCTACCTGTTTTCGATGTAATAGGAGGTGATTAATATTTACTTTTTAGATCAATATCAAAGAGATCAAATAGGTTTTACATATGTAATAAATCAACTAGAGGTAATTACTCCTTTAGGTGATAAATTAAGAAAAAATATAAAACCTTTTAATGAAAGTTCAAAGCATCTTTTAATAGATGAATTAAATAATATAGAATCTATTATTAATAACTATGTATCCTCAAAACAGCTTTTCAAAAATATTGAAAGGTTATTTTGTAAAATTAAAGATATATCTAATTCTTTAATAAGGTGTGAAAATGGCTCACCTCTTGATGATGTTGAATTATTTGAAATAAAGAGTTTTGCTTTAGTAATTTATGAATTAAGAGAATGTTTTAATGAACTTAATTTAGAGTTACATCTTAAAGATATTAATTTTATTTCATTAGAACCTGTTATAAATCTTTTAGATCCTGAAGGTAAAAAATTACCTACCTTTCATATTTATGATAAGTACTCTGATAAGTTAAAAGAAATACGTAATAAAAAACGCTCAATTGAAAAGGAAATTTTTACTTCCTCTGATGAAACTTCAATTACTTCATTAAAAGAAAAAAGACTTAGCTATGTTGTTCTTGAAGAAGAAGAGGAATTAAATATAAGGAAATTTTTATCTAATAATATTAAAAACTATATAGATATAATAAGAGAAAATATACGGTCTGTAGGAAAATTAGATTTTTTAATTGCAAAGTCCAAACTTACCATTACTCTTAATGGGTCAAGACCTAATATAAGTGACTCAATGTATATAAAAATAATTGATGGAGTAAATCCTGAAGTTGCTTCTATTTTAAAGAAAAAGTCAAAGATTTTTACTCCTGTAACTATAGAAATTGCTAGCGGTACAACAGTTATAACTGGAGCTAATATGGGTGGAAAAAGTATAACGCTAAAAACTCTTGTATTAAATATTCTTCTTACTCAAATGGGCTTCTTTGTTTTCTGTAATGAAGCGACAATCCCTTTGTTAGACTTTATATATTTCATCTCTGATGATCTTCAATCTGTCCACCAAGGGCTATCAACATTTGGTGCTGAGATTATGAAATTGAAACAAGTACTAGCTCATAGTAAAAATAAAAATGGACTTATTACCTTAGATGAATTTGCAAGAGGAACTAATCCTAAAGAAGGATCTTTCCTTGTAAAATCATTATGTAAATATTTAAACAAGCTTCAATCTATTAGTCTTATATCAACTCACTATGACAACATAGTTGACTCTACAATGGTTCATTATCAGGTTATAGGATTAAAACAGTTAAGTTTTGATAGTTTAAAGAAAAGTATAGATTTAAATAAAACTCATTCAATCGAAATAATACAAGATCATATGAATTATCGGTTAGAACGTGTTTCTAAGGAAAATAATGTTCCTAAGGACGCTTTAAATATATGTATATTACTTGGCTTAGAAGAAGAAATTATAGAAATTGCTAAAAATCTTTATAATCAAAGTCTTGAAGAGGGGGATTAGAATATGGAAAGTAAAGTAAATCTTAATTTTGAAGTTGTTGAGAAAGCTCGACAACATGCTAAAAATATAGCAGTAGATACTCAAGAATTTATTGATAAGCATACAACTGTTGCAGTTGAAAGAACTGTGTGTAGACTTCTTGGAATAGATGGAGTTGATGAGGTTGGGGTTCCATTACCTAATATAGTAGTTGATAATATTTCTAATAATGGTGCCCTTTCATTAGGTGCAGCTTATTTTATAGGAAATGCTATGGTTCAAACAGGTCTAAAACCTCAAGAAATTGCTGAAAAGGTTAGTAGCAAAGACCTTAACTTAACTACTTTACCATCTTCAGATTTATTTGAAATTAAAATGGCTATAATGCCTATAGCTAAGGAATATGTAAGCTTAATTAAAGAAAATAGAGATAAACGTGATAATTTATTAAATAAATATGGCGATAAAACAGGACCTTTATTATATGTTATAGTCGCAACTGGTAATATATATGAGGATATTACCCAAGCTGTTGCGGCTGCTAAACAAGGTGCAGATGTAATAGCTGTTATAAGAACAACTGGTCAAAGTCTTCTTGACTATGTTCCATATGGTGAAACCACAGAAGGTTTTGGTGGAACTGTTGCTACTCAAGAAAACTTTAGACTTATGAGAAAAGCTCTAGATGATATTGGTGAAGAACTTGGACGATATATAAGATTATGTAACTATTGTTCTGGTCTTTGCATGCCTGAAATTGCAGCAATGGGAGCTATTGAAAGATTAGATGTAATGCTTAATGATGCTCTTTATGGAATCTTGTTCAGAGATATAAATATGAAAAGAACTATTGTAGACCAATTCTTCTCAAGAGTTATAAATGGATATGCCGGCGTTATTATAAACACTGGTGAAGATAACTATTTAACAACTGCTGATGCTGTAGAGGAAGCTCACACAGTACTAGCATCTCAACTTATGAATGAACAATTTGCACTAATAGCTGGTTTACCATCTGAGCAACAAGGTTTAGGACATGCATTTGAAATAAATCCTGATGTTAAGAATGGATTCCTTTATGAACTTGCTCAAGCTCAAATGGCTAGAGAAATTTTCCCAAAAGCTCCTCTTAAATATATGCCTCCTACTAAATTTATGACAGGCAATGTATTTAAGGGTCAAGTTCAAGATGCTTTATTTAATATAGTTACAGTTCTTACAAACCAAAGAATTCATCTTTTAGGTATGTTAACTGAAGCTATTCATACTCCTTTTATGTCAGATAGATTTTTATCTATAGAAAATGCTCAGTATATAGCTCATACTATGGCCGATCTTGGCTCTGAAATAACTTTTAAACAAGGCGGACTAATGGAAAAAAGAGTTGATGAAGTTCTTTACAAAGCCTGTGATCTTTTAGGTGAAATTGAAGGAGAAGGATTATTTAAAACTCTAGAAAAAGGTATCTTTGGAGGAGTTAAGCGTCCAATTGATGGAGGTAAAGGATTAGCTGGTGTAACAGAAAAAGCTAATGAATATTTCAATCCATTTATAGACTTAATGTTAGGAGGGGATAAATAATGAGTGGAGGTTTATATTCTACTGATAAAAGAGAATTTGATAAAACACTTGATTTAACTAAGCTTAAACCTTATGGTGATACCATGAATGATGGAAAAGTTCAAGTAAGCTTTACCCTTCCTGTTCCAGATAATGATAAAGGTGCAGAGGCTGCTAAACTATTAGCAAAGAAGATGGGACTTGAGGAACCAAATGTTGCTCATCATCAATCCCTTGATAAAAATTTTACTTTCTATGTTGTTTATGGAAGTATAAATTCAACTGTTGACTATGAATCTATACATGTCCAAACAGTTGAAGTAGACACACTATCTATGGAAGAAATAAATGAATATATTAAAGAAAATATTAAACGTAACATTGTAATAGTTGGAGCTAGTACTGGAACAGATGCTCATACGGTTGGTATAGATGCCGTCATGAATATGAAAGGTTATGCAGGTCATTATGGACTTGAAAGATATGATATGATTGATGCATATAATCTTGGTAGCCAAGTTGCTAATGAAGATTTTATAAAAAAAGCTATAGAACTTAAAGCTGATGTTCTTCTAGTATCTCAAACAGTTACTCAAAAAAATGTTCACATTCAAAATCTTACTGAACTTGTAGAACTATTAGAAGCTGAAGGAATTAGAGATAAAGTTATTTTAATATGTGGTGGTCCAAGAATAAGCCATGAGCTTGCAAAAGAGCTTGGTTATGATGCTGGTTTTGGTCCTGGTAAATATGCAGATGATGTAGCTACATTTGCTGTAACTGAAATTACAAGTAGAGGCTTAAAATAAAAATAAGACTGCTGATTACCAGCAGTCTTATTTTTATTTCTTTCCCTTAGTATTTCTTGCATCTTCTGATAATGCGCTATTTCCTGCACTATTATATCCCGTTTTAGATTTAGCACTATCATCGCCATGAGCTGCTAAACTTTGATTTTTAGATTTTTGGGTATCTTTATTTTTACTCATATATTTTCACTTCCTTAGCTTTTATATTTCATCCTATATTTTTATACTTCTCTTATATAGATTTTTTATTCTTACTTTATATAGAAAGTAATTCTTAGCTTAAAATATAGCTTTATTAAGAAAACTACCTTATTCTACCTAAAACTTAGAAGAGCTTAGAAGAACTTATCTAAAGTCGTGATGACCCCTATCTCCAACTTGTAGAAGGTTGAAGTGTTAGAGCCACTAGAAATCAGATAAAACTTTAAAAGCTATGAAATATAGAATGTATCTCCTATGTCTCATAGCTTTTATTCATCTATAATGAATATCTTCTCGTTGTTTTAAAAAATAATTCATTAAGATTTTATATTTATAATTTTAAATTTGCCAACCTTGAGATCTACCAACAGCTCTATGCCAATCAGCTATTAGCTTTCCTTTATACTCTTCAGTCATCATTGGTATAAATGATCTTGATAGACTCCACTTTTCTTTAATATCATCTTGATTTTTCCAGAATCCAACTGCAAGACCTGCAAGGCATGCTGCTCCAAATCCTGTTGTTTCTATAATTTCAGGTCTATCAACCTTTGTTCCTAATATATCTGACTGGAATTGAAGAAGGAAATTATTAGCTGATGCTCCTCCATCTACCCTTAAAGATTTAAGAGTTATTCCAGAATCTTCTTCCATTGCTCTTAATATATCACAACTTTGGTATGCCAAAGATTCAACAACAGCTCTTACAAAATGCTCTTTTTTCGCTCCTCTTGTAAGTCCTACAATTGTTCCTCTAGCATATGGATCCCAATAAGGTGCTCCAAGTCCAACAAATGCTGGAACCATATAAACACCATTTGTATCTTCTACTGCATTACAATATTCTTCACAATCTGATGCATGCTTTATCATTCTCATTTCATCTCTAAGCCATTGTATAGCTGCACCTGCTATAAATACACTACCCTCTAAAGCATATTCAACTTTTCCGTTAAGTCCCCATGCTATAGTTGTTAATAGTCCTTTCTTAGAGTCAACAGCTTTTGTACCTGTATTCATAAGCATGAAACAGCCTGTACCATAAGTAGTTTTTGCAGTACCTTCCTCATAACATGTTTGTCCAAATAATGCTGCTTGTTGATCTCCTGCTACTCCTGCTATAGGCACTTCTGCCCCAAATAAAACTCTGTCAGAATAACCATATACCTCACTAGATTGCTTAACTTCTGGCAACATAGATTTTGGTATATTAAATATTTCTAAAAGTTCGTCATCCCATTTTAATTCATGTATATTATAAAGTAATGTTCTTGATGCATTTGAATAATCAGTAGCATGAACTCTACCTTTTGTTAAGTTCCAAATTATCCAACTATCTATTGTTCCAAATAGTAAGTGTCCAGCCTCTGCTTTTTCTCTTGCACCCTCTACATTATCTAGTATCCATTTAACTTTACTTCCTGAAAAATAGGCATCTAAAATAAGACCCGTTTTTTCTCTAATAATTTTATCTGTTCCGTTACTTCTAAGTTCATCACAATACTCTGCTGTTCTTCTACATTGCCATACTATGGCATTATATATTGGGAGTCCTGTTCTCTTGTCCCATACAACAGTTGTTTCTCTTTGATTAGTTATACCTATTGCCTCTATATCCTCTGCATCAACACCTATTTTAGCCATAGCTTCTACTGCAACACTGAATTGACTTGACCATATCTCCATTGGATCATGCTCTACCCATCCAGCCTTAGGGTATATCTGCTTAAATTCTCTTTGTGCTTTGCTTGCTATTATTCCGCTTTCTGTGAAAAGTAAACATCTTGAGCTAGTTGTACCTTGATCTAGTGACATAATATATTTTGCCATTTTACTTCACTCCCCTAAACCTTTTTTTATTACTTATACTAACAAAAAAAGCCCTAAGAATAAAAAGATAAATCCTCTTAAATTCCCGGCTCTAATTCTCTGCCAAATTCATATTCACTTAAATTATAGTACTATATTAATTGAAAACATTTACTTGTTTCAACCCAAAAATTTTTTATTACCCCTATTTAATTCTTATTTTTCTCATTGTTTCTCTCATTTCCTCTCTCTTAGTGCATTTCTTATTTTTCGACAATTAGTGATATTTTTTTAACAATTTTTTTGAATATTTTCTTTATTGTATTATAAAAAAAATATGACTTAATTAATTATAATTAAATCATATTTTCATATTACTCATTCTTATTTATACTTTCTTTTAATGTATGCCAAGCTAAAACAGCACATTTAACTCTTGCTGGCATATTTGATATGTTTTTAAATGCTATAGCATCTTCAAGTTCTTCCAGCTCTTCTTCAGATGTTATTTCTTTCTTTATCATTGATATAAACTTCTCTACCAATTCTAATGCTTCTTCTTTTGATTTTCCCTTTATTAAGTCTATCATTATAGATGTTGATGACTGTGATATAGCACATCCGCACCCAGTAAATGATGCATCTTCTATACTGTTACCATTAAACTTAACTTCTAATGCAATCTCATCTCCACAACTAGGATTATGTCCAAGTTCTATAATGCTAGGCTTATCTAAATGTCTTCTGTTTCTGCTGCTCTTATTATGCTCCATTATAAGCTCAGTATATATGTCATTAAGATTCATATCCAAGCCACCCCCTAACCTTTTTTAAAGCTTCTATAAACTTATCAACATCTTCTTTCTTGTTATAAAAATAAAAACTTATTCTTGATGTAGCATTTACTTCTAAATACTTCATTAAAGGTTGAGCACAATGATGACCTGATCTTATTGCTATTCCATAATTATCAAGTATACTAGCTACATCATGAGGATGTACATCTTCAACAATAAAGGAAATTACCGAGCTTCTATTTTCCATATTTTTAGGCCCTATTATGGTTACATATGGTATTTCTTTCATTTTTTCCAGTGCATACTTTGTTAATTCTTCTTCAATATTTTTAATATTTTCAAAGCCAATTTTTTGTATATAATCAATCGCTACTGATAATCCAATTGCACCTTCTACATTTTGAGTTCCTGCCTCAAACTTATAAGGTAATTCAGCAAAAGTAGCATTTTGCTCAGAAACATACTCTATCATATCTCCTCCCGATAAGAAAGGTGGAATTTCTTCTAATAGACTTTTTCTTCCGTACAAAACACCTATACCCATTGGTGCTAACATCTTATGACCTGAAAAAACCATAAAATCACAATTTAATTTTTTAACATCTATCTTCATATGTGGTGCACTCTGACTAACATCTAAAACTACTTTTGCTCCATTTTTGTGTGCCTCAGATATTATATGATTTATAGGATTTATAACTCCAATGGCATTAGATATATGACTTATGGCTACAATTTTAGTTTTATCTGTTATCTTTAAATTTATTTCTTCTTTAGGTATTCTACCATCCTTATCTATATACATATATTTAATTATTGCACCTTTTGCTTTTGCAACCCTCTGCCATGGAATTATATTACTATGGTGCTCTAGTATAGATAATACTATTTCATCACCTTCATTTATAAATGTCATTCCATATGAATAAGCCAATAAATTTAAGGCTTCTGTTGCATTCTTTGTAAATATTACTTCACAAGAATTATCTGCATTTATAAATTCTCGTACTATTTCTCTTGCTCCTTCATATTTCTCTGTTGCTTTCACGCTTAAGTAATGAGCTCCTCTATGAGGGTTAGCATTAATCTCTGTATAATAGTTATTTATAGCATTTAAAACTTCTAATGGTTTATGGGTTGTAGCTGCATTATCTAAATATACTAACTCTTTATCATTTATTTTCTGAGAAAGTATTGGAAAATCTTTTCTTATCTCATCAACATTAATCATTTAAAAGCCTCCTTTGTATATCTTCCCTTATAGAAGCTTTTATTTCTTCATCATTTATTTTATCTAATATAGGATTAAAAGATGCTTCAATTATTAGTTTTTTTGCTTCTTTCTCACTAAATCCTCTACTCATTAAATAAAAGAGTTTGTTTTCATCTATTTTCCCTGAACTAGCTGCATGTGATCCAATTACATCATCTTCCTCACATAAAAGTAAAGGAACTGCATTTGATTTAACTGTTTTATCAAGAAGTATTACAAATTCCTCTTCTTCTCCTCTTGATTTACTTGATCCCTTTTTAAAATCTATAGTACCTCTAAATGTTTTTTTAGATGTATCTTTTAATACTCCCTTTACAGTCATTTTACTTTCAGTTCTTTTTGCATTATGAACTGTAAGATAATTTATATCTATAGTTCTATCCTTATCTCCTACATAAATTGAACTTAAGTCAGCATTACTATTATCTTCAACTAAATTTGATTTATAATTAGTTACTGTATATTTACCACCAAGCTCAACATTAATAAAATTAACTTTTGCATCTTTTTCTATATTTGCTACCGTACTATTAAAATTGTATACCTTATTATTTAGTCTTTGAATTGTGACAACATCTACTATGGAATTCTTTCTAGCAAAAATTTTTGTTAGTCCGTTATGAAATCCCTCACTATTATCTCCACTAAAATAATCTAATATAATTGTTACTTTACTATTCTCATTAGCATCTATAATATTGTAATCAACTAAGGTATTATTTTTTTCATTAAATCCATATTTAATTTTTATAATATCCTTAACTTCTTCATTCTTCTTTGTTTTAATTAACATTAATATATTTTTTTCATTTTCAGCAAGATTAACTAATTCCTTAGATACACCAAACTCTAAATTCTCATCTAAATCATATTGTGATAAATTCATTTTTTTATCATTTATAACTTCAATATTTCCCTGGAAAACTCCATCTACAATTTGATTATTAAATTCACTTATTTGTGGAAGGGAGTAACCATAAATGGAAACATCATTCACATTTAACCATCTATAAGTTAATACTGGTATTTTATTTATATTTTTAAAATTACTATTCATATTTTCCCCTCCCTAACCTATAGTTCCTTCTAGTTCTATATTAATTAAGTTATTCATTTCAACAGCATACTCAAGAGGAAGTTCCTTAGCTATAGGTTCTACAAATCCTCTAACAATCATTGCCTTTGCTTCTTTCTCACTTATTCCTCTACTCATTAAATAAAATATAGTATCATCACTTATTCTTCCTATTTTAGCTTCATGTCCTAAGTCTACTTCATCGTTATTTACTATTATTGTTGGAATTGTGTCAGATTTAGATTTATCATCAAGCATTAATGATTCACAAGAAATTGTTGACTTACTATGGTGAGCATTATCTCCTATGTTTACAACACCTCTATATATAGCAACCCCACCACTTTTAGATATTGACTTGGAATTAATATTTGATGATGTATACGGAGCTAAATGCATAACTTGTGCTCCTGTATCTAAGTTTTGACCATTCCCTGCAAATGTCACTCCTGTAAATTCACATTTTGCTCTTTCTCCTCTTAATATACTCATTGGATAAAGCATTGAAACCTTAGATCCAAATGATCCCGATACCCATTCTATGGTTCCATTTTTATCTACTATAGCTCTCTTTGTATTTAAGTTAAACATATTTTTGGACCAATTTTCTATTGTGCTATACCTTAAAGTTGCATCTTCTTTAACAAATAGCTCTACACATCCAGCATGTAAATTGTTTACTGAATATTTTGGAGCTGAACATCCTTCTATAAAATGTAATTTTGCTCCCTTTTCAACAATTATTAATGTATGCTCAAATTGCCCTGCTCCTGGTGCATTCAATCTAAAATATGATTGAAGTGGTATATCAACTTGAACTCCCTCTGGAACATATACAAAGGAGCCTCCCGACCAGACCGCTCCATGAAGTGCAGCAAATTTATGATCTGATGGATATACACACTGCATAAAATATTCTTTTACTATATCTTCATACTCTTTAATGGCTGTTTCCATATCCGTATAAACCACCCCTTGCTTAACAAGTTCATCTTTTATACTATGATAAACAACCTCTGAATCATATTGAGCACCTACTCCTGCAAGAGATTGTTTTTCTGCTTCTGGTATACCTAATAAATCAAATGTTTTCTTTATATCATCAGGTACATCACTCCAATTTCCCTTCATTTCAGTGTTCGGTTTTATATATGTTATTATATTGTTTATGTCTAATTCAGTTATATCTGGTCCCCAGGGTGGTAAATCCATAGCATTATATATCTGTAAACATTCTAGTCTAAAATCTAGCATCCACTGTGGCTCATTTTTTTCTTTTGATATGTTCTTTATAATATCTTCAGTTAAACCATTATCAACTTTATATTTATAATTAAACTTATTTTTTATGTCGTATATTCCTCTTTCAACATCATCAACTTGGGTTCTATTTCTTTCTTCCATTCATCTTCACCACCTTATTCATCATAATTATTTAAAACTTTCAAAACCATTTTCCTCAATTTCTGACGCAAGTTCTATCCCACCTGTTTTTACTATCTTTCCATCAACAAGTATATGAACATAATCTGGTTTTAAATATTCTAGTATCTTATTATGATGAGTAATTATAAGTATAGATTTTTCCTTGTCAGATAACACTTTTACCCCTTCTGAAACAACTCTTATTGCATCTACATCTAATCCTGAATCTGTTTCATCTAATATAGAAAGCTTAGGCTCTAAAATAGCCATTTGTAAAATCTCATTTTTCTTTTTTTCTCCACCTGAAAATCCAACATTCAGATATCTATTTGCATAAGTTTCATTTATTTTTAAAATCTCCATATTATCTTTTAATGTTTTTTTAAACTTAACCATTCCAACATATTTTCCTGTAACAGCACCTTTAGCTGTTCTTAAAAAGTTTTCCACTGTAACACCTGGTACTTCTTCTGGATATTGAAACGATAAAAAAATTCCTCTCTTAGCTTTTTCGTCTGCTTTTAAATCATTTATTACTTCACCTTCAAACTTAACATTACCTTCTGTTATAAAATATTTTGGATGACTCATTAAAGTATTTGCCAAAGTAGACTTCCCAGCTCCATTTGGTCCCATAATTACATGTATTTCACCTTTTTTTATATTTAAATTTAATCCTTTTAGGATTTCTTTATCTTCAACTTTAGTGTGTAAATTTTCTATATTTAAAAGTTCTTGTGACATAGTTTTTCACTCCTTAAAAATTAATTCCGATTATTTCACTCTGGATTCATATTTATATCATACTAAAAAGGTCTGAATTAATCAATAGGAAACTATACCTTTTTAGTGTGTTTTACTAAAAAATTTCTGTCCTTTTGAAATTATATATGTTTCATTAATAAAACTACATTCATATTGTCGTAATATATGAACAGCACTTATTCTAAATAACCAAACTTTATTGAACCATATATAAGTTCATTTTTCCTTATTTTTTAACTGTAACTTTATCTACCATATATCATTTATACTTTTATTTTGAGATAAAATTTTTAATATAAGAATGCATGTTTCATGGGGGTTAGTCCCTTATAATAATAAATTCAAAATTAAATAAATCATTTTTTTATTTAAAATTTATGTTGACATATTAAATTAAATAAAATATAATTTATTTAATTTAATAATTAGTTCTTATTAAGAGCGGTGGAGGGACTGGCCCTATGAAACCCAGCAACCGGTATGTTTTTATACGTCGGTGCTAAATCCTGCAGGTTTTTTACCTGAAAGATGAGAGAATAGACGTGTTTTCAACACTAGAGTTTCTTCTCTAGTGTTTTTTTATTTGTATATGTTTTTAATTATTGTACATATGCTTTAATTTTTTTAAATATTTAAATCAAATTTATTACATTTATGTATTAATATTCAAGGAGGTACTATCATTGATAAAGATAAAAAATTTATATAAGAGCTTTAATAATACCGAAATATTAAAAGATATCAATCTTGAAATAAAAGAAAATGATATTTATGGAATAATAGGTCACAGCGGTGCCGGAAAATCAACACTACTAAGGTGTATAAATCATTTAGAGAGTTTTGAAAAAGGCACAATTAATGTTATGGGAAAGGAACTCTCATCTCTTACAAATAATGAAATAAGAGTTCTTAGAAAAGATTTAGGTATGATTTTTCAAAATTTTAACCTTTTATCTAGAGATACCGTATATAACAATATCGCCTTACCATTAAAAATATGGGGATATGATAAATCCTATATAGATGAAAAAGTCTGCTCATTATTAAAGATAATTGGTCTTGAAGATAAAGCCAATGTAAAACCTAAAAGCCTTAGTGGTGGTCAAAAACAACGAGTTGCCATAGCCAGAGCGCTAACGTTGGATCCAAAAATTCTTTTGTGTGATGAAGCAACTTCTGCCCTTGATCCTAAAACAACTAAAGACATTCTTAACCTATTAAAGAAAATAAATAAGGAACTTGGTATAACAATAGTAATAGTTACTCACCAAATGGAAGTTGTTAAGGAAATTTGTAACAAAGTATCCTTAATGGAAAACGGAAACTTTTTATATAGCGGTTATGTTGATGATTTGTTTTTAAAACCAAATAAAGATCTTAATGATTTTCTTGGTGAAAACTATGATGTTTCTTTAGATGGTGTTACCATTAAAGTATTTTTCCCAGGTAATATAAGTAAGTCATCTGTTATAACATCTATGGCTAGAAAACTAGATATTGATTTTTCAATAGTAGGAGGAAAATTAGAGAACTTTAGAGATAAGTTACTCGGTACATTAACAATAAATTTTCCATCAGAACATAGCCATTTGGTAACAGAATACCTTAATTCTTCAAATATTCAATGGGAGGTACTATAAAGATGATAAACTTCTTCACAGCATTTCAAAATCTTATATATCCTGAACTTTTAAACACCTTAAATATGGTTATCCAATCAACTATTTACTCAATATTACTTGGAGTAATCCCTGCAATAGTATTGGTTGTTACATCATCTGATGGTTTAAGACCAAATAAGTTTATATATTCAACCTTAGATTTTATAGTAAACACTTTACGTTCTTTTCCTTTTATTATACTTTTAGTTGCATTGCTGCCTTTAACAAGATTACTAATAGGCACAACTATAGGTCCAACTGCAGCTATAATTCCTTTAAGTATTGGTGCCGCTCCATTTACTGCTAGAGTTATAGAAACAGCCTTGTTAGACATTGATAAAGGTGTTATTGATGCAGCTAAATCCTTTGGATGTAGTGATTTTCAGATAATATTTAGAATTATGTTTAAAGAAGCTCTTCCATCCATTATTCTTGGAATAACATTAACTGTTATAAGCATAGTTGGATATTCCGCTATGGCTGGTGTTATTGGTGGAAAAGGACTTGGGGATTTAGCTTTACAATATGGTTATTACAGATTCCAAACAGATATATTAATATACACAGTTATTGTATTAATTATTGTTGTTCAAGTTTTCCAAACTATTGGAAATTTAGTTTATAAGCTAGTAAACAAATAAAAAAATATTGGAGGCATTTATTATGAAAAAATTTTTTGCATTACTTTTAACATCTATAGTTACCCTATCGTTGGTTGCATGTGGCACATCCTCTTCATCTAATAATTCTGAGGATAAAAAAGTTATTAAAGTTGGTGCTACTCCTGTTCCACATAAAGAAATATTAGAATGCATTAAAGATGATTTATCTGAAAAAGGCTATGAACTACAAATTATAGAGTTCTCTGATTATAAAGTTTTAAATTCTGCCTTAGCTGACAAAGAAATCAATGCAAATTTCTTTCAGCATATCCCATTTTTAGATGAAGAAGTTAAAAATAGAGGTTATGATTTAGATTACACAGTAAAAGTCCACCTAGAACCTCTTGGTTTATACTCTGCAACATTAAAAGATTTTAAAGATCTTAAAGATGGAGCAAAAATAGCAGTTCCTAATGATCCAACTAATGAAGCTAGAGCTTTAAGACTTCTTGAAGAAAATGGTCTTATAAAATTAAATTCTGGTGATTTAATAACTGTACGTGATATAACAGAGAATCCAAAAAATTTATCTATATCTGAAATAGATGCTGCTCAACTACCAAGAACTATACAAGATGTTGATGCTGCTGTTATAAATACAAACTTTGCAATACAAGCTAATTTTAATCCTTCAAAGGATGCATTATTGCTTGAAAGTAAAGATTCCCCTTATGCTAATATATTAGCCGTTAGAAAATCAGATAAAGACTCTCCAGCAATAAAAACCTTATCTGAATCTCTTAATTCCGATAAAGTAACGAAATTTCTTGAAGATAAATATAATGGAAGTATTCTTCCTGCATTTTAGTTCCATCAATGAATTCTTAGGTTCAACGCTAGTTTTGTAGTTATTAAATAAAACTATTTGTTTATACCAAACTAGATACGCCATTTTTAACCTTAGATATTTTCACTCTTTTAGCCTTAAAAAATCCTATAATTTTATATTCATAAACAAAAAACTGATATTATGCTAGATTTGCATAATATCAGTTTTTGTAGTTTAAGGCACATTCAAAAAAATAACAAGTCAGTATGCTAGTATATTTGACTTGTTATTTCCTTTCACGTTCCTAAACTATTTTCTTAAATCCTTCTCCTAAAGTTTCAAACACATCATTTACACAAACAAACGCATCTGGATCTATTTTTTTTATATGATTTTTTATTCTTATAAACTCTTTCCTATCAACAACTGTACTTAATATATCTACATTATTTCTACTATATGAGCCTGTTCCATGATATATTGTAGCACCTCTTTCAAGTTCATCTAAAATAAACTTCTCTATTTCTGGTAACTTATCGCTTATCACTCTAACTTCCTTAAGTGCATTTATACCTTCAATAGCTCTATCTATAACAATACCATTTAACACTACTGTAAATAATGCATATAATCCTGATTTTAATCCAAAGGCAATTAATGCTAGAATAACAACAACTAAATCTACCATTAAAACACCTTTACCCATATTTATATTAAAATACTTGTTAAGTATTTTTGCAATTATATCAGTTCCCCCAGTTGATGCATTAAAATTAAATATAATGGCCATTCCAACAGCTGATAACATTACTCCTATTAGCATTTCCATAAACATATCCCCAGTTAATGAACCTTTTAATGGAACTATCTCTCCAAGTAAAAATGTAGTTGATGACAATAATAAACTTGAAAAAATAGTTTTCCCACCAAAACTTGGACCTATAACTATAAATGCAACTACAAAAAGTACGGCATCTATTACAAACATTGCTCCCCCAACTGGAATTACAGGAACATAGTGATTTAAAATTATAGATAATCCACTTATTCCTCCACCAGCTATGTTATTAGGCATCATAAAAAAGTATATTCCTGCTGCAACACACCAAACCCCTAATATAATAAATACATAATCTTTTATTTTATTAAACATAATATTCTCCCCTTTCTTTTCATATGTTTCAGCCCAATTATATTGTATTGTTAAAATCTTTCAAAGGTCAACATTTTTCATTATTATTTTACCTTTTATTAGTTTTTTTATCCAAATTGAATTATATATATTCCCTCAATTTAATTTACAATAAATTTTTGAACTAACTATATTATACAAAAAATCCTTGTCTGTATAATTATACTGACAAGGATTAAATATAAAATAGATTATTATTCTTTATTTTCCTATATGTATCTTTTATTTAAGTATATAGCTTACATATATATTTTTGTGATCTTTCTTATAATTATTCACCTTTATTAATATCCTAATTCTTCTTTAAGTATTATAACCTTTATTCTGCCCTTAGTTCCTTGCCTTTTTATAAGTGTATATTCATTACATATTCTCTCATTACTATTACAATTCATACATTCACCCATCTTATGACAAGGTGTATTTCTATTTAGTCTTCTACAATTGGCAGGTGCGCTTACTGTCTTAGTTCTTTCTATGGCACTATCCAAATCTTTAACTATTTTATTTATTCCAATTATAACTACAACTTTGTCTGGACCATAGAGCATAGCAGCTACCCTGTTACCGTTGCCATCTACATTATAAAGCATTCCATCTTCAGTTACTGCATTTGAACTTGTAAAATAAGTATCACAAAAGAAACTCTTTCTATATATTTCTTTCATTTCATCTTTAGTTAAACCTTCTTTATATCTATCTAAAAAATTATATTTTCCACTTTTCAATAAATCTATAACTCCACATTCAAATAAGGACATAGATCCACCAACAGATACCATTTCCCCGTCCTTACATATTTCTTTTATTTTTTCTATTAATTCTTCCTTGTTATTTACACAATATCCTTCCATGTTGTTACGCTCTAAAGCTGATATTGTTCTTTTTATTTTTTCATCTACAACAAATTCTAAATTTTTATCCATAAAACATTCTCCCTATTTTGAAGGCCACTAAAAAAGTATCATTTTTTCTGAAATTACACCTTGTAAACCCTATGGTTTGGTTGCGTTTTTCAAAAATTAACTTTTTAGTGGCCTCCTATTTTGTATCTTTACACTATAGAACAAAAGTGGCTGCGCCCTTTTTTTAATTGACAATTGATAATTGACAATTGACGATTATTGTTGAGAGTGGAAAGTTGAAAATTCAGGATAAAAATCACAGATTTTCTTTAAATATATTTTTTTCAAAATTTTAAATCTTCATGAGAAGATTTTTTCTTGAATTGTCCATTCTCAATCGCCAATTCTCAATTCACTTAAACCTTCCTTAGAAGATTTATCCTTAAATTGTCAAATTCCAATCGTCAATTGTCAATTTCTTAAACTCTTGCCACTTGCAACTTACAACTTGTCACTTAAATTGATTTCAATTTTTAACCGAAAACACTGTACATGTTTAATGTTTCTTAAGTTATCTATAAATTCATATAATTTATTATTGATGTATTGTATCAAGATTACCAAACTTACTGTATTGACCAAGCCATGCAAGTTTTGCAGTGCCTACTGGACCATTTCTTTGCTTAGCTATAATACATTCTCCAATATTCTTTTCCTCTGTCTCTTTGTTATAATATTCATCTCTATATAAGAACATTACAATATCCGCATCCTGCTCTATTGATCCTGATTCTCTAAGATCTGAAAGCATTGGTCTATGATCTGCTCTTTGTTCTGGAGCACGTGATAACTGAGACAATGCAACAACAGGACACCCGATTTCTTTAGCTAATGCTTTTATTCCTCTTGAAATCTCTGATACTTCTTGTTGTCTATTTTCTCCGCCACTACCACTCATAAGTTGAAGATAATCTATCATTACCATATCTATCCCATGTTCTATCTTTAATCTTCTACACTTAGATCTCATTTCCATAATAGAAACACCTGCAGTATCATCAATATATATCTTTGCAGCTGCAAGAGGTCCTGAAGCTCTAGCTATGTTTTCCCAATCTTCATCATCTAAATTACCCGTTCTAAGTTTTAACATATCTACATTTGCTTCTGCACATAAAAGTTTATATGCTAATTGTTCCTTAGACATTTCCAGGGAAAAAAATGCTATACTTTTACCCGCTCTTAATGCAGCATGCTGTGCTATATTAAGTGAAAATGTTGTTTTTCCCATTGATGGTCTGGCTGCTATAAGTATCATTTCACCACTTTGAAAACCAGATGTCATATTATCTAAATCATTAAATCCCGTTGGTATACCTGTTATATCGCCCTTATTGTTATAAAGTCTTTCTATCTCTAGAAATCCTCTTTCTAAAACATCACTTATAGGCTCAAAATCGCTATTAGATTTCTTTTCTGATATATCAAATACTTGTTTTTGTGCAAAATCAAGTACATTATCCACCATACTTTGGTTATTATAACTTTTTTCAATTATCTCATTTGAGGATTTTATAAGCTTTCTAAGCATAGATTTTTCAGCAACTATTTTTATATACGCACTTAAGTTTGCTGTAGATGGCATTGATTGACTTATGTCTGTTATATAACTTATTCCACCTGCATCCTCTAATTTTTCTGTAGATCTTAAATGCTCTATAAGAGTTATTATATCTACTGGTTCATCCTTTTGGAATAACTCTATTATTGCTTTAAATATAACTTTATGAGCTTCCCTATAAAAGTCATAAACCTTTAATCCTTCAGCAGCTTGAGCAATTGCTGTTTTATCTATAATCATTGAGCCAAGAACTGACTGTTCGGCATCAAGATTATGAGGAAGACTTCTCATAACTGATGTATCCATAAACCCTCTCCTTATCTGCTATAATACCTTTAATAATATTACTATTATAAACCATTACGATGTTAAATATAAGACTCTTACTAAAAATAGTAAGAGTCTCTTTTCTTAAAATATTATATTCATTAATTCTTCTATTGATGAAATTGGTTTAACTTCAATATCTTTAAGTCCTAATGGTATTTCCTTTTCGTTATCTTTTGGAACTAAAACAAGCTTTATACACTTTCTTCTAGCGCCATATACTTTTTCAAATATACCACCAACTGGCTTTACCATTCCCCTTAAAGATATCTCTCCAGTTATTGCAACGTCCTGTCTAATTGGCTTATTAAGTAATGCACTAATTATACACACTGTAATAGCTGCACCAGCAGAGGGTCCATCTATCCTACCTCCACCAACTACATTTACATGTATGTCATAATCCTTTATGTCTTTGTCTGTTATTTTTCTTATAACAGACGCAGCATTAAACACTGAATCCTTTGCCATAGAACCAGCAGTGTCATTAAATCTAACTTGACCAGTTCCCTTTTTCTTTGCTGGGAACACAACAGTCTCTATTTCTAGTGTAGATCCAATAAATCCACTTACGCCTAATCCATAAACATGTCCTATTTCCTTTTTATTATAATTATCTAATCTTTCATATGGTGAAAATCTTCCAACGGATAATACATCTTCTACATATGCCTTTGTTATAGTTAAGTTTTCTATATCATCATTATCTGAATTATATAAAGCATATCCATATGCATCTGATAAAATATTTATAGCTCTTCTTCCTTCTATTGTGTATCTACTTATTAATTCTGCTACACCATCTTCAATGGTAACATTTAATTTTTTAGCACCATTTTCAACTATACTTTCTATATCTTTAGCTGAAAGGGGCTCAAAATAAACTTCAACACATCTTGATCTAAGAGCTGGATTTATTTCAGATGGTTCTCTTGTAGTTGCTCCTATAAGAACAAAATCTGCCGGAGCTCCATTGTCAAATAAATACTTTATATATTTAGGTGTATTTTCATCATCTGGATCATAATATGATGATGAAAATTCTACTCTTTTATCCTCTAACACCTTTAAAATCTTATTTTGAAGTATGTTATCTAGTTCACCTATTTCGTCAATAAATAATACACCACCATGCGCATCTGTAACCAACCCTGGTTTAGGTTCTGGTACACCTATTTCCGCTAGATCCCTTTTACTTCCTTGATAAATTGGGTCATGTACCGAACCTAATAATGGGTTTGTTATCTCTCTTGGATCCCATCTCAATGTTGTTCCATTAACCTCAATAAATTTTGCATCCCCATCAAATGGAGTAAACTTAATCTTTTTAGCTTCTTCAAGAGCAAGTCTTGCTGCTGTAGTTTTTCCAACTCCTGGTGGTCCATAAAGTATTATGTGTTGAGGATATGGAGAAGCTAGTTTTGATAAAAGAGATTTAATAGCTCTCTCTTGTCCAACTATCTCACTAAAGCTTTCAGGTCTTAAAATACTTTGTATGTTTTTAGTAAGTTTCTTTTCATCTAGCTTCTTTAACGTATCATACTTTTTTAATGTTTTAGTATTTTCAGGTCCTTTTTGCTTTTTCATTATGCCTAATCTAATTTCATCTACATATTTATCTTGCTTTTCAACTAGTGATCTCTCAACTTGTTGTTCGATTTTATTTTGAATATATCTTTTAGCGATGTTCTCTGAAACCCAATTATTAGTGTCTTCTATAACCTCAGATATTGTTTCAGCCGTGGGTATATTCTCTACCCCTTTACCATCGCTAACTATTTTATTTAAAGCATATATTCTCTTATATATATCATTACTCTTAACATGTTTTTGAAGCTTATATTTTACTGTTCTAGCTCTTAAAGCACCTTCATCTAATATGTTATCAGCTATTTCATATAATACATTTATCTGTGCTTCTAAAGAGGTTCCCTTATCTAGCAGCTCATCTACTGTTAATTCTTCAATCTTGTTATCAAATTGTGATTTCAAGCTTAATCCCCCTTATTACTGAGAAACAATAATAACTTTCATTTTTGTAGATACCTCTGGATATATTTTTATTTCTATCTCAAATGCACCTGGTTGTTTTACTGTCTCCATAACTATTTTTTTCTTATCTACAGAAATTTTGTATTGAGATTTTATGATCTCTGCAACATCTTTACTTGTTATTGCTCCAAATAATCTACCATTATCCCCAGCCTTAGCTTTTATAATAATTTCTTTACCCTTTAATTTATCAGCTAAAGCTTGTGCTTCTTCCATCTCTGCTACTTTTTTTCTTCTATCATTTTCCTTTTTAGTGTTTAATATATGCATATTTCCTTCTGTTGCTTGTTGAGCAAGCTTTCTAGGAAATAAAAAATTTCTTGCATATCCATCTGAAACATTTATTACCTCGCCTTTTTTTCCAACACTCTTTATATCACCTAATAAAATTACTTTCATTTTGTTTCACCTTCCCTTGAATATTTAGCTATAGCGCTTTTTAATCTTTCAACAGCCTCTTCTAAACTGCAATTGTTAACTTTTGCTCCTGCTATGGTCATATGTCCGCCTCCTCCAAGAGTTTCCAAAACAAGTTGAACATTTACATCTCCAAATGAGCGTCCGCTTATATACACGTCTTCTCCCATTTTAGCAAGGACAAAGGATGCCTGAATACCTGTAATATTTAGTAGCTCATCAGCTGATTTAGCAACAACTACAGTATCTTCTATATTTGGAGGAGCAATAGCAATGGCAATATTATTTTCCACTTTAGCAGTTCTTATGATTTCAGCTCTTTTTATATAAGTATCCAAATCTTGAGCAAACATTTTCTTTACATCTATAGTATCGGCTCCTGATCTCCTTAAAAAAGATGCTGCCTCAAAAGTTCTTACCCCTGTCTTCAAATAGAAATTTTTTGTATCAACACATATTCCAGCAAGAAGAGCTTCTGCCTCTAATTGATTTAATTTAGGTTTATCTAACATATATTGTATCATTTCTGTGACTAATTCTGAAGTCGATGATGCATATATTTCAATATATGTCAAAATAGCACCTTCTATAAAGTCAACTGTTCTTCTATGATGATCTATTATAACTATGTTTTTCACATTTTCCACAATTTTAGAATCTTGAACATAACCTCTACTGTGTACATCTACCAAAATTAGTAAGCTATTTTCATCAATAGTTGCTTTACACTCTTCAGGGCTTATTAATAACCCATCATAAGTTGGATTTTCTTTTATTTTATCTACAATATATCTTATTCCACTTCCAACTTCATTTAAAACTATGTGACACTCTTTATTCAGCTTATTCACCGCACTGCTTAATCCAACTGCAGCTCCAAAGCAATCCATATCAGGATTTTTGTGTCCCATTATATAAACCTTAGAACTTTCTTTTATTAAATCATTTAATGCATGGGCAACAACCCTTGCCCTAACCTTTGTTCTTTTTTCAACTTCTTTGGCTTTTCCTCCAAAGAAATCTAATTTTTCTCCTGATTTTATGACAGCTTGATCTCCACCTCTTCCAAGTGCTAACTCTTTAGCGCTATTTGCATACTTATTATTTAATGAGGGTGTATCACCATGCATACCCACACCTACGCTAAGAGTTACTGCCAATTTATTTCCAATGTTTATTTCTCTCACTGTATCAAGTATTTCAAACTTCTTTTTCATATCTTCTTTTATATATTTTTCTTCAACACTTAAAACATACTTATTTGAAGAATACTTCTTAATCATAGCATTATTGTTTTGAGCATAACTATTTATTGTTCTTTCTATTTCAGCTACCAATAGCGGTCTAGAATTTTCTTCAGTACTTTTAATTACCTCATCTAAATTATCTACTTCTATAAGCATTATACTTTCTCTTTGATCTTTTAAGGTCTCAAGCTTAGTTATATCATAAAAATAAAGTATTACTATACACTTATCTTCATAACTCTTTCCTTCTGTATTAACTAAATTAGTATAGATATCAAAGTACCTATCATTTATATTTACAGATTTGTAGCATCCTACTGTACCACTTTTTATATCATCTATATTAAAATCCTTTATAATATTTTTAATGTTTTTTCCCAATATTTCTTCTCTTTTCAATATAGATGTAAGCTTATTGTTATACCAATTTACATTTCCATCATCAGTCACTATTATCATTGGGAATGATAGATTTCCTAATGTACTTCTCGTTACACTATCTAAATTATTTGAAAACTCTTCAATAAATTCTCTTAATTTATCATGTTTTTTTCTAACATTGTTTATATTATATATAACCAATATGGCGAAAAAAATCATAAATGCAAACCCTAATATAATATGACCAAAAATAAAAATAATAGCTATTAATATAGCTATAAATATCATATAAATCTTTGTACTTGGTATAAAATCTTTAAATTTATCCACTCCTAAGCCGCCTTCCTATTTGATATTTTTTTTATCCAAATAGTTTTTTATACTATTTGATAAACTATTTGGATCAAGTCTTCTTAAATCAAGAACTAGGTCAACAATACCTATTAAGAAAACTAACTTATTAAGTGTTACATTAAATAATATAAGTATAGAAATTACAATAATAAACCCTTTTTTCAACTTCAATTTATCTTTCAAATAAAATATTATTACTGAAAATCCCAATACAACCATCATTATTTGAAAAATAACATTTATAGAACCAAATATGTATGATCCCATATCAATACCATGATTAATCATCATTAAAGATATAATTAAAACTAGTATTAACATTGCCCCTATCCTATTATCTATATACCATGTAGAAAATGGCCTTAGATCTGCTACTTCATACCTTAATTTTTTCATTATAGTTTTTGTAACCATGTAGTTTATATATGCTGTAATTAATGCAATCATCACCAAGACCCCAGGCAGTACAGTCATTAAAAATTCAGGCGTTATACTATTTATTACATCAAATAAAGGTGCTGAATCTATTGAAACGCCCATTCCCGCATATATTTCTTTAGTTAGATCAACTGATTCCCTAATCATATTTATTTGTTGATTTATTATAGCTATAAGATTTGTTCCCATAACTACATATATGGTTAATGCATATCCTACTAACATTGAAAAAATTGAAGCTATTGTTTCTAACATAATAGTAAAAATTGGTGTCTTCTTATTTTTAATACAATACCCCATAGCGCTACCTGTAAGCCCAAACATCAGAGCGTTCCCAATAGCTATTATAGGATTATTTATAATTGCAAGCAAGATCGTACTTACAATTATAGCTGATGTTGAAACCTTAATATCATACTTTACTAAAAGTATAGTTATAGGCAAAGGAAGTACAAACATAAATAAACTTCCAATGATAGGAACATAGTTAACTATCATAAACATAACTATGATTAAACCACTCATTATTCCAACTTCAACAATAGATTGAGTGCTAAATTTCTTATTCTCCATAACTCCTCCAAAAGTTCTAATTTCTTTCCTTTAAATGAGTATATAGCCTACTTAAATTTTTTCCATCCTTTTCAACTAAATCTTCCTCAATTATTCCTAGTTTAACTTTCTTCTTCATATTATCATCCACAGCAGTATAGGAATATCCTAATCTTTCAGCTAATATATAAAGAATTATTATAGCACCTGATATACATTCCAATATTGCATCATGAGCTACATTACTTCCTTTTGTTAAAAGCCTAAAGAATTCTCCAATAATACATAATAACTGTGCCTTTAGCTCTTCGATAATTTTTACGTTAGACATAATGTTAAAATTATTTTTTTTCACCCCATATACCCCCATTACCATAGTTATATATATTTATTGTAGTTTTTTTTCAATATTTATGCAACTAAAGTTTGTTTTATAATCCTTAGTATACAAAGCCATATTTTGTAATATATTCACTACTTATGAATATGAAAAAGAAATAATTATATTTATATGTGCAATATATAGTATTTTATTAATTTCACTGTATTATTTATGTAGTTTTTTAAACATTTTTGTATTTATTATTTAGTTTATGCAATATAAGAAATAAAAAGCTATAAGGCACATGAAACAAAATAGATTAGCATACTGACTTGTTATTTTTTTGAAGATGCTTAAAAGCAAAAAAGCTACTGAATTTAATCAGTAGCTTAATATGTGAAACATTTAGTATATTACTCAGTTGTAAATGGTAATAATGCTATGTTTCTAGCTCTCTTTATACAAGAAGTAAGCTCTCTTTGGTGCTTAGCACATGTTCCAGAAATTCTTCTTGGTAATATCTTACCTCTTTCTGTAACATATTTTCTTAACTTACTTATGTCTTTGTAATCTATACCTTCTGATTTTTCAACACAGAAAGCACAAACTTTTTTCTTTCTCTTCATTCTAGAGTTTCTTTTCATATCTCTGCTCATCATTTTCCCTCCTTACCTTAAAAAGTGTTAGATTTTTTAGAAAGGTATATCTCCATCATCTACTGGAGTTATATCCTCTTCGTATGACTGTCCGCCAAAAGGATTAGATTCTGTTTTATCAAAACCTGCGCCTTGCGCGAATGGATTACTATCCGGCATACTATAATCACTGTTGCCACCAAAATTAGTTGAATCTTGTTTAGAGTTTTTGCCTCCTAAAAAGCTAACCTCTTGAGCAACTACTTCAGTAACATATCTCTTACTGCCATCTTTAGCATCGTAAGATCTCGTTTGGATTCTGCCACTAGCAGCCATTAAACTACCTTTTGTCATGTAGTTAGCTGTAGCTTCTGCCTGTTTACCCCATATTACTACAGAAATAAAGTCAGCTTCTCTTTGTTTAGTAGAAGCATTGTATCTATCTACTGCCAAAGTAATAGTGGTTACAGCCATTCCAGACCCTGGTGTATACCTAAGTTCTGGATCTTTTGTTAGTCTTCCAATAAGAACAACTTTGTTCACTTGTTGACACCACCTTATTTCTCTTCCTTAACGATTATGTGTCTTATAACACCGTCAGTGATTCCAAAAACTCTGTCTAACTCTTTTGGTAATTCAGTATTAGCAGTGAAGTTGATTAGAGTATAATATCCTTCGCTAACTTTAGAAATTTCGTAAGCAAGTTTTCTTCTGCCCCAGAAATCTACGTTATCAATTACTCCTCCACCATTTTCTATTACACCTTTAAATTTATCTTGGATAGACTTTACAGCCTCCTCGTCTAAAGATGGATGTAATATAAATATAGTTTCATATTTTCTCATCTAATTCACCTCCTCCCCTTGGCCTAAGGCTGTGCTTTACACAGCAGGGATTTACCAAGTAATTGTATCACTAAGTTTTAAAATTTGCAATATTTTTTTGTTTTTATTCCTCAGGTATATTTTGCTTTATTATCTTTTTTACATCTTTATCAAATTTACTTCTTGAAATCATTACAATTCTGCTACATCCTACACACTTAATTTTTATGTCCGCTCCAAGTCTTATTATTTCCCACTGATAGCTGCCACATGGATGTTGTTTCTTCATTTCAACGATATCTCCTAAGTAAAATACTTTAGGCATAAAATTAAACCCAACCTTTCCTAAATTATAATAATTATTTTTCTTGCATATTATAAATTGTTCTTTTTGGATATGGTATTTCAATACCTGCATTATCCAATGCCTTCTTTATATCTTTTCTAAGAATATTTTCACAATCCCATTGTGTCATTGGCTTTGCTTTAGCCCATACTCTTACACTTACACCAGAATCTTTTAAAGATGTTACACCTATAACTTTAGGACCTTCAACAATATCTGGATATTCTTTGAACCTACTACACACTTCTTCAAGTGTATTAATAACATTGTCTATATCTTCCTCATAAGCAACATCTACATCTACTAAAACTCTCATGTCATTTCTTGAGTGATTTGTCATAATAACAATACTTCCATTTGGTATAATGTGTAGATCTCCATTGAAATCTTTAAGTCTTGTTAATCTAAGTCCAACACTTTCAACAACTCCACCTTTATCTCCTATATTTATATATTCTCCTACGGAAAATTGATCCTCAAATATTATAAAAAAACCATTTATTACGTCCTTTATAAGGCTTTGTGCTCCGAAACCTATTGCAGCTCCCCCAATACCCGCTAGAGTTATCGTTATAGGACCAAATATTGAAGTTAGGATTGCCGATATTCCAAAGAAATATACAGTGTATCTAACAACACTTTTTAAAACTGCTCCAATTGTATGAGCTTTCTTATCATCTAAAGATATCTTCATATTGCTTTGCTTTTCAATAAATTTATTTATAAGCTTAGTAGAAATCATGATTACAACCCACATAGCTATTATAATAATTATTATATTTATTGCTTTGTCTACAATATTATCTAAATCTAGATTTATATTTTTCAAATTTTTTAATATATTATTTATAAAACTCATATCCCTTCTCCTTTGTTAAGGCACATGAAAGAAAATAACAAGTCCAAGATGCCATGTATATTTTGTGTCAGAGAACAAAAGGCTACGCCCTTTTTTAAATTGACAATTGAGAATTGACGATTATTGTTGGAAGTCACAGACTTCCTAAATATAAAGTTGAAGGTTGAGAGTGGAAAATTGAAAGTTTAGGTTGAAAATCACAGATTTTCTTTAATTATATTTTTAAAATCTTAAAATCTTCCTAAGAAGATTTATCCTTCAATTGTCAATTCTCAATCATCAATTGTAAATTCATTCCAAGCTTCCTTAGAAGATTTAACCGCAACTTGTAACCCATAACTTGTCACTCATTAAAGTTTTCACATCTCAACTTTCACCTCTCCACTTATTTAAAGACTAGCATACTGACTTGTTACTTTTTTGAATGTGCCTAAGTGTCTATATTTATATTACAAGCTCAAATTTTTCGTCTGTTTTATGATATATATTTTTTATTTCCATTTTATCTTGTCCAATTATTTCTTTAACCTTTTCCACGTCACTAGTATTAAATCTAACGCTAATTCCACAACTTTTTGTTATATAAGTTGGAGTTGGCATTATTATAACATTTAACCCTTCTTCTTTTAACACCTTCTCACCTTGTATCGCATCATGAGTATTTTTAAAAACAATTAAATAATATTCCTTCATAAGTCCTCCTAATAATTTATACTATATTTATAATCATTATATATAATATAGTATAAATTATTTATCACATCAAATAAAATAGAAAGTATTCCTTTTATTTTATTTTTTCTACTTATTTGTCATTAATGTTTGTCTATGACGCAAATATTACTTAAAATAGTATTATATGTTATTATACTTTTGTAGACCTAATATGGGTCTTTATTGGTTAAAATATATTTTTTATAGTTATTAAATTTATTTTTATTTAAAGGAGCAGACTATGGATATATCTTTTATGGTTTTATTAAAATGTTTAATCTCTGGTATAAGCACAGGATTTGCTATATGTATTCCATTAGGCCCCTCTGGATTAGAATCTATTAAGCGTACTGTTAATTATGGGTTTTTAAACGGATTTAAGGTGTCTCTAGGTGCAATTAGTGCTGATATGTCTTATTTATTAATAATACATCTAGGCTTAGCTAATCTACTTACAGCTACCCGTCAAAGAGAATGTCTTTTTTGGATTATTTCAGGGTCAATATTAATTCTATTAAATGTATTTAATGGTAAAAAAAGAGATAAACCATCTATGTTTAACACGGATAACTTTCCTCCATTTTTATCTGGATTTTTAATGACATTTATTAATCCTATGTCTTTATCTCTTTGGTTAATCTTAAGTGGTACAATAGTTCAATTTTGGCACGATACTGGAATAATATATTATTTTCTATTTATAATAAGCATTTTAATTACAATGACAGCATGGTTTGCTGTATTAAATTTCTTAGCAGCTAAAGGATTTAAATCACTAAGCTCTAAAACTAATGGTAAGTCAGATTTAACATCAAAAGTTTTAAAATATATACTGATCATTTTAGGATCAGGATTTATTCTGTTTGGATTAATTAAACTCATGCTTTAATTTAAATAATTACTAGGAGGCTTTTTTATGAAAATTTATCTTGATAATGCAGCTACTACATATCCAAAACCTGATAGTGTACGCAATGCTATGCTTAACTACATGACTGATTTAGGTGCTAGTCCAGGTCGTGGATCTTATGCAAGCGCACTAGAAAGTAGTAGGATTGTTTATGATTGCAGAGAATCTATTTGTAAATTATTTAATTTTGATAAACCAGAAAATGTTATATTTACTGCTAACATTACACATTCCTTAAACATGCTTTTAAAGGGATTTATAAAACCAGGTTGTCATATAATAACTTCTTCAATGGAACATAACTCAGTTCTTAGACCTTTATTTGAATTGAAAAATTCCTTAGGAATCGAGCTAGATATTATTGATTGTGACGAAAATGGTCTTATAAATGTAGAAAATGTAAAAAATGCCGTAAAATCTAACACTAAACTTGTTGTTATGACACATTGTTCAAATGTAGTTGGTACCATTCAACCACTTGAAGAAATAGGTTCTATATGTAAAGAGAACAATATAGATTTTATAGTTGATTGTGCTCAAACTGCTGGAGCCATGGAAGTTGACTTTAAAAAATTAAATTGTAGTGCTTTAGCTTTTACTGGCCACAAAGGACTATTAGGACCTCAAGGAATAGGTGGATTTTTGATAACTGACGCATTTAATGAAAAATGTAATTCATTAATTCTGGGTGGAACAGGTAGCCTATCTTCACAATTGGTTCAACCTGATTTTTTACCTGATAAATTTGAAAGTGGAACTTTAAATACTCCTGGAATAGCTGGATTATATGCTGGAGTAAGATTTTTATTAAAAACAGATGTAAAATCTATTGAAGAAAAAGAAATGAACCTTGCAAAAATATTTTTAGATGGTTTATTAAATATAGATAAAACTATTTTATATGGACTTAAAGATATTAAGGGTAGAACCTCTACCATCTCTGTTAATTTTAAAGATATGGATTCAAGCGAATTATCATTTCTTTTAGATTATCAATATGGGATAATGACTAGAACTGGTTTGCATTGTGCACCTTTGGCTCATAAAACAATTGGAACATATCCAAGTGGAACTTTGAGATTTAGTATAGGTTATTTTAATGATGAAAAAGATATTAATTATACTTTGAATGCCCTTAATTCAATACTAAAATAATATGTCATTTTGTATAAGAATCCTTCTTTTGGTTAATAATTTACTAAAAGGAGGTTTTTTCATGTCTAAGATTATTTTGGATTCTCTTGATGTTAGTTCATCTTTTAAATTAAGAGATCTATTATGTTCCAAACTCTCTAAAATTATTAAAGAAAAACGTCATATAATATTTCTTTGCATAGGTACGGATAGGTCAACTGGTGATAGTTTAGGTCCATTAGTTGGTCACAAACTTAAATTTCTGCATAGAGAAGGTATCTCTATACTAGGTACATTAGAAAATCCCGTACACGCTAAAAATCTTCAATCTACTTTAGATGAAATACATTCTACTTATAATAATCCTTATATAATTGCTATAGATGCTTGTTTAGGAAGTTTACCCAATGTAGGTAAAGTCTTAATTGACAATAAACCACTATTTCCAGGTTCTGCTGTAAATAAAGATTTACCTGCTGTTGGTGATTTAAGTATTTCTGGAGTAGTAAATATTTCAGGTAATATGGAATTTATGGTTCTTCAAAATACTAGATTGTATGTAGTTATGCAACTTGCTGAAACAATTTCTCAAGGTATATATCACTCTGTACTTAAGAGTGTTGGTGGTAAAAAATCTTCAAATGATTTTTATTTAGATTCATCTATATGTTCTCCACTTAAAGTAAATAGCCACTAATTTATTAGTGGCTATAAAAATGTACCTTGTAAATGTTGTTTTTCTAAAATATTTTCTATATCATTTATACTCTTGCTTCCAGAATCGATTACTAATATATCATTATTTCTATTATAAATATTATTTAATATATCTTCCTCTCTATTTTTTTGATTTTTCAAATCACAAATGACGGCTTCTATATTCCTTATATTACTATTCACTACTGTATGTCCTAATGTTTCTAAATCATCCTTTAAATAATTTAATTTAGGAGTTAAATATATTTTCATAAAAAAAACCTCCTTTAGGGGTATTTTCTCCTCTAAAGAAAGTTTTATTCTAAAAAATATACAACATAAGAACTTTATCATTAATATATTTAAATTATATACTATAACTTAAAAAATTTTAAAAAATTATTTACTCATTGCATCATTTAACACTTGCTGTTCTTCTTCTGATAAATCATATCTAGATATTCCTTTATCTATTGGTTTTGCATAAGTAGTACTTTCATTTCTTCCAAATATACCTGTAACAACTACCCCATTATTATTATCATTTAATAATGCAATGGAAAAACTTAAATCACTTCCTACATCTTCAAAAGCTTTATATCTAATTACTGATATTTTTTGTACACATTGTTTTATTCTATCATCAATTTCATTCATTCTTCCGTTACAACTTTCAACCATAGCTTTAGCCTCGTCGATTTTATCCAAATACTCAACTACTGATTCTTCTAAATTTTTTGTAGTAGTCCCTCTCATTAACTTTCTATATCTATTTTCAAGTTTTCCTAAGGCCCTAGACATACTAATTAATACTATTATTAATATTAAAGTTATTGCTGTTAATCCTAATATTATGTACGGTGAAAAATCTTTCACCATTTCAAATAAATTTTCCAAATTTCATTACCTCCTGTAATGTTTCACGTGAAACATTATATTTCTAATAAATCCAAAATCCTTTGTAGATCCTCTTCTGAATAATATTCTATTTCTATTTTGCCCTTATCTTTTTTGTTTTTAATATTAATTTTAGTATCAAACCTTTGCTGTAACTTTTCTTTTATATCCAAGTAGTATGGATTAAAATTTCTTACTTTTTCTTTCTCTTCTTTAGGCTTCCTTATGTTTTTTATAAGTGATTCCAGTGCTCTTACAGATAATTGCTCATCTATAACTTTTTGTGCAACACTATACTGATCATCTTTATCTTGTATAGATAAAATTACTCTACCATGTCCCTCACTTATTACTCCATCCATTATATATTCTTGTACTCTTTCATCTAATTTTAATAATCTTAAAGAGTTTGTTATTACAACTCTAGATTTTCCCACTCTTTTAGATAATTCTTCTTGAGTTATATCAAATTCCTTCAATAATTTTTCATAAGCCTTAGCTTCTTCTATTGGATTTAAGTCCTGCCTTTGTATATTTTCTATAAGTGATACTTCTAATACTTCTTTATCTGTCAACTCCATAACAATACAAGGAACTTCTTTTAATCCTAATAATTTAGCAGCTCTCCATCTTCTCTCTCCTGCTATTATAGTATAATTATTCATATCTTGTTTTACAATTAAAGGCTGTATTATTCCAAATTCTCTTATAGATTCACTTAATTCTAAGATATTCTGATCATCAAAGTATTTTCTTGGTTGTTCATTGTTAGGTTTAATAAGGTTCATAGATATTGCATTTGTCTTATCTTCTTTTTCAATTTGTTCCTCTTCTGGAATTAATGCTCCTAAGCCTTTTCCAAGTCCAAACTTCTTACTCAAAACTAAATCACACTCCTTGCTTTGATAAAAACTCTTTTGCTAATTTTTCATAAGCATCTGCACCTTTACATTTATCATCGTAAAGCATTATTGGTAAACCAAAGCTAGGTGATTCAGCTAATCTAACATTTCTTGGTATATAAGTTTTATATACCTTATCCTTAAAATAATTTTTAACTTCTCCAACAACTTCATTGCATAACTTAGTTCTTGCATCATACATGGTCATTAGCACGCCTTCAATTTCTAAATCTTTATTAAGTGATTTTTTTATCATTTGTATAGTTTGAACTAATTGTCCAACTCCCTCTAATGCATAAAATTCACATTGTATAGGTATTAAAACAGATTTAGATGCACTAAGTGCATTAATTGTTAAAAATCCTAGCGATGGAGGACAATCTATAAGAACAAAATCAAACATATCTTTTACTTCTTCTATTTTATTCTTTAATATAGTTTCTCTATTTTCTTTGCTATTTAATTCAACTTCTGCTCCAGCTAATTCCATCGTTGATGGAACAACGAACATATTTTTTACTAGTTGACTTTCTATTATTGCATCTTTTAATGATTTATCTTCTGTAAGAACATTATATATAGAGCTCTTTAGTTTTCTCTTATCAATACCTAGTCCACTTGTTGTGTTACCTTGAGGGTCTATATCTATAACTAAAACTCTATACCCTTTCATTGCTAAATAGGCGCATAAATTTATATTTGTAGTTGTTTTACCAACTCCACCCTTTTGATTGAATATGCATATAGATTTCATAATTTATATTCTCCTATACATATAAGAGAACTTCACCTCCCTATATAATCTCTACCTACTATTATTATATATTTTTACAACGCAGATTGAAAGCCACTTTCTGTAACAATCTAAATATTTATTGTTAAATTTGTCAATTTTCATCTGATAATCTCTCTAGATTAACTTATTTAACATTGGGATAATAGAAAAAACATCATCAAATGAAAATTTGTTCTATCTGATGTCTATAACCTTAATGTTAGATTTCCTCTACAATTACGGTATTATAGAAAGAATACTGTAGCTACACCCTTCTTTAAGTGACAAGTTTTCAGTTACAAGTCATAAGTTAAGGTTGCTTTTTCTACAAAAAATATAAAATTAAAAATTGAATTATTAGTTTTTCAGAACAATATAAAGAAAAACGTCATTAACTTGTTACTTGTGTTTTGTACTTCATAAAGTTATCTTCAAATTTAAAATCTATAACATTCTATATAGAACAAAAGACTGCGCCCTTTTTTAATTGATAATTGATAATTGACAATTGACGATTATTGTTGGAAGTCACACACTTCCTAAATATAAAGTTGAAGATTGAAAGTGGAAAGTTGAAAATTACAGATTTTCTCTAAATTATATTCTTTAAATTTTAAAATCTTCCTTAGAAGATTTATCCTTGAATTGTCAATTTTCAATCGTCAATTGTCAATTTATTAAGCTCTTGCAACTTGCCACTTGTAATTTTTTATTCATTAAAGTTCTCAACTTAAAACTCCATATGTTTCATCACTTAATAAAATTATCCACAGATTTGAAATTTTATAATATCCTATAAAGTAAAAAAAGGAATGTTTCACGTGAAACATTCCTTTTTTTATTTACTTTTTGGTATTTTTACAGTAACTTCTATAAATTCATCAAGCTCTTTTGATTTATATTGGGCATTTATACCATATTTATCAAAAACCTGTTTTATTGTGTTTATATATATTTTAGATGAAAACACACCTTTTATTCTCTTCTTACCATCAGATGCTATTTCTTTTGTTGTAAGCTTTAATAACTCTCTATCTATAAACTCTTCTGTTTTTTTAACGTTAAGACCCCTTTTTACAACTTCTTTGAGCACATCTAATTGTAACTTCTCATCAGGTAATTTTAATAATGCTCTACCATGTCTCTCTGTTAACTTGTTTTCCAAAAGAATTTTTCTTATATCATCTGATAACTTTAATATTCTTAACTTGTTAGCTATTGTAGATTGCTTCTTGCCAATTAATTCAGCTAATTTTTCTTGTGTATACGAATGTATTTTTATCAGATTATTATATGCTTCAGCCTCTTCTATGAAGTTTAATTCTTCCCTTTGTATGTTCTCAAGTAATGCTATAGCTGCTGAATCTTCATCTGATATCTGTACTATTATTACAGGAACTTGTTTTAGTCCTGCTAATTTAGCTGCTCTTAATCTTCTTTCTCCAGCAATTAATTCGTACTTATCATCACCAATTTTTCTAACTGAAAGTGGTTGAATTATTCCATAACTTTTTATAGATAATGATAATTCATATAATGCTTCTTCATCAAATACTTTTCTTGGTTGATATAAATTAGGACAAATTAATTGTGGATCTACATAATAAACTTCATTTTGCATACCCGTACCATCCCTCACAATTTTCCTTTTATTAACATTTCTACATAATTGCAAAAAAACCCTCTTTTTTGGTAGAAAAAGTTTACTTTAAATATCTTATTGAAAACTATAATGTTTACTTTTATTTTATAGGTTTTTTACTAATACTATTTGATTGTCTTGGGTAAACTTTTGGCGTTTCTTTTATTTTTTTTATTATTA
>NZ_FOKI01000058.1 GCF_900111985.1 Clostridium frigidicarnis | reverse complement strand
AATTGCAAAAGAAATTTTCAATGAGTACAATTAGGGTTTTATGAATTGAAAATTGGTGCAGTCACTTTTGTCCTTTATAGGATATTATAAAATTTCAAACCTGTGGATAACTTTGATAACTATTAAAATATATAGATTTTTTAGTTGAAAACTTTAATGAGTGATAAGTTAAAAGTGACAAGTTGCAAGAGTTTAAGAAATTGACAAGTGACGATTGAAAATTGACAATTCAAGGATAAATCTTCTAAGGAAGATTTTAAAATTTAAAAAATATAATTTAGAGAAAATCTGTGATTTTCAACCTGAACTTTCAACTTTCCGCTCTCAACCTTCAACTTTATATTTAGGAAGTCCATGACTTCCAACAATAATCGTCAATTGTCAATTCTCAATTGTCAATTAAAAAAGGGCGTAGCCTTTTGTTCTATTACATGGCATCTTTCTACTTGTTATTTTATTTCATGTGCTTTATTAGAAGACTTCCGTAATTATTTTGAAGGGGGGATAAAATATGTCAATATATTTAAAAAAGCCTTTGGAAGGCTTAAATCTTTTAGAAAAAGGAAGTATAGAATACTCTATAAGTTTAAAGAAACCTAAGAATTTGAAAAGTATAGGAATTTTAAATTTAATGCCAGATAAATATGAAACGGAAGCACAATTTATAAAAATATTTGATTCTATGAAACAACCAGTGTATTTAAGATTCTTAAGAATTAAAAATCATGAATTTAAAAACATTAATAAATCGTATTTAGAAAATAGCTATGAAACTCTTGAAGATATAAAGAAAGAAAAGTTAGACAGTATAATTATAACTGGGGCACCCTTAGAAAAGTTACCTTTTGAAGATGTAAATTACTGGAGTGAACTTCAAGATATCTTTAATTTCATTGAAGAAAATATAAAGACCTCCTTTTTTATATGTTGGGCTGCCCAAGCTGCATTATATCATTATTATGGTATTAGAAAGCATATAAGTGATAAAAAGACTTTTGGAGTGTACAAACATTATAAAATTGGAGAAGAGAGGATTTTGGATAATTTAAAATTTCCTTTAAATTGTCCTCATTCTAGATATAGTGGGATTTTAAGGTCAGACTTAAAAAATAATCATGGTCTTAAAGAACTTTTGCATTCCGAGGAAGTATGGGAGCTCTTATTGTCTGATAAAAATAAGTTTTTTATGTTAGGTCATATTGAATATGACAGAAATGTTTTAAAGAAGGAGTACTTTAGAGATTTATCAATGGGGATAAAGTCACAAACTCCTAAAAATTATTTTCCAATGGACAACATTAAAGAAGAGCCAACCTATAGTTGGAGGAATGAAGGTAAAGTTTTATTTAGTAATTGGATTAAATATTATGCTTAAGGCAAATTCAAAAAAATAACAAGTCAGTATGCTAGTATATTTGACTTTTTATTTTCTTTCATATGCCTAATTAAATAGAGGGGTGAATTGTATGAACTATGCATTACTAGGTTATGGAGTAGTTGGCACAGGGATAGTAGAATTAATTGAAAAAGCAAAACAAGATATAGATTTATATAAGAATGTAAACTTAAAAGGTATTTTAGTAAAGGATGAAAATAAACATGTAAATAAGAGATATTTAGAATTAGTTACAGAGGATATAAACAATATTTTCTCAGAAGATATTGATGTTATTATTGAAGTAATGGGAGGGGTTAACCCAGCTTATAAATATGTAAAAATGGCATTAATAAAGGGAATACATGTGATTACTGCCAATAAGGATTTAATTGCAGAGCATGGAAGTGAACTTTCTAGAATAGCTAAAGAAAATAATGTAACAATAAAACTAGAAGCAGCCGTAGCTGGAGGAGTTCCAATAATAAAGCCTTTAGTAGACTCCCTAAGTAGTAATAAGATACTATCTATTAAAGGAATACTTAATGGCACAACAAACTTTATATTAACTAAAATGTATTATGAGGGAATAAATTATGATGAGGCATTAAAGGAAGCTCAAAGATTAGGGTTTGCAGAAGCTAATCCAGAATCAGATGTTATGGGTTATGATACAGCAAGAAAGCTATCTATATTATCTTCTATAGCCTTTAATGGAATAATATATTGGAAAGATATATCAATTGAAGGAATATCAGATTTAGATAAGGAAGACTTTTTATATGCTAAAAAACAGAACTGTTGTATAAAGTTAGTGGCTTACAGTGCTAAAAAGGAAGGGAAGATATACGGAGGGGTCAAGCCTATGTTAGTAGATTCTAGGTCTGAATTTTTTGGCATAAATGATGAAGTTAATTCTGTTGTTTTAGAAGGTGATGCTGTAGGAGAACTTACTTTTACGGGAAAAGGTGCAGGAATGTTTCCTACTGCTTCTGCGGTGTGTAGTGATTTATCAGATATAATTAATAGAAATTTTATCCACAGCATAAAGTACTCACATAATAATTATTCAGTTGAAAAATATCTTCCTAATGAATGTGAAGCATTAATAAGAATAACTACTGAGGATATCAAAAATACTAAAAAATTATTAGAATTAAATTTCAATGAAATACTAGAGATACCTTCATCAAAGAATAATGAAATAGCAGTTGTGGTTAGAGTAAATTCAGAGATAGAGATGGAAAATAGATTAGATAATATTAAGAGCTACCCATATGTATCTAAGGTAAAAAGCCTAATAAAGTTTGATATGTTGGCTAGTTAATACTATAAGATGCTAAATTTGGTCGGTGGAAAATAGCCTCAATGTATGTATTAAAAACCATATAGTATATGATATAATATAGGTGGAAAATAACTAGATTTAAGGGGGGAATATGGGAAGTATTTTTATAATTTTGTTAGTTGCGAGTATAGTTTTTGGAATAAATAAACTTCTATTTATTGATGCCCCTAAAATAAAGTTAATGTTTGTAAGTGTATTTTTTATTATGATAGGTAGTAGTATTTTATTAATGTTTCATGATGTTAATGAAAATATTAAAATAATACCAAATATTATTTCATATGTTTTTATATATTTAGGCAGTATTAATGGATTTACAGTCTTAAGAAAATTATAAAAAAGAGATTAAGTTAATTAAAATGGAACCTATGAATAGACTATTTTTTATAATTGTCTATACTATAGGTTCCATTTTATTACTATGATGTTTTTTATTCTAATAATTATCACTTCTTATTTTTTTGATTTTACCATTGATAAGAGTTAGATATTAAATAAAATTGAAAGCGCCAGAAAAAAAACTAGTGCTTATAATACTTTTTAGTTATAAGCATTAAGTTTTTTACTTTATTCTACTGTAACAACACAAGTAACAGTATACTTACCAATCTTTGTTTTACTCCTATATGGGTAGGTGGTATTAGATTTCATGTTATAAATAAGTCACATTTATTATTGACAAGTAAAAAGTCAAGTGATATATTTATAACATAAGTTACAAATATATCACTTTGGAGGGGATATTATGAAAAAAAGGGTTAGTTTAAAAGTATGGATGATTATAAAAATTATACCTGCATTATTATTAGTTCTATTCTATTGGATGTTGGTAAATAAAAAGTACAATCCAATACACACATATTTGCAATATGCCATATTAGCATGTATGTTTATAAGTTTGTATATAGTAGAAAAGAATAGGGACGTAGTTGATGAATATACAAAAGAAATTCTTAGTAAAACAAATACTGTTTGTTTGAAGTTATCTTATGCCATTTTCGGTATTTTACTTTTTCCTTGTGCACTAAATACAAATTCAATGGTTATAGGATATGGAATAGTGATTAGCTTGTGTATTCTTACCGTATTACGTAGTATTATCTTTTGTGTCCTTGATTCAAGGGGGATGTAATAATGCCTAGATTAATAACTAAAGTTAAAGAATACAGAGAAAGCTTAGGAATGAAACAAAGTGAATTGGCTGAATTGATTGGCGTAAGACGAGAAACAATAGTTCATTTAGAAAATGGAAGATACAATCCTTCACTTAGAATGGGAATGGATATTGCAAAAGTATTTCATACAACAGTTGAAGAATTATTTAAATTTGAAGATTAATAAATAAGGAGATGAAGCTGCTATAAAAGTGCCGCACAATGGTAATATTGACCACTGACAATTTACAATTGATGTAAGCCATTTTTGCACAAATTATTATCGAATTCAAATTTAACATATAGATATGAGTTTAACTAAAATCGTAGTGAAAGATATATACGATAGCATGAAAGGCGTGTGAGAATAATGAGTAAAAATAAAATACAAAGTGTAGAAAGGAAAATTCAACCGAAAAGAGTTGGATTTACTAAATTTTTGTTTGATTGGTTAATTCCTTTAATTGTAGCTGTTATATTGTTTCTCTTAGTAAGAAACTTTTTAGTGTTTAAGGTAAAAGTACCTACACCATCAATGGTTCCAACAGTAGAAGTTGGGGATCAATTTTTTGCTACAAAAGTATATAATCCTGAAAGTATAAAAAGAGGAGATATAGTAGTATTTAAGTCGGAAGAATTTGTAGAGTTATTGATGAAAAGGGTTATAGGACTACCAGGAGATAAAGTAGATATAAAGAATGGTGGTAAGGTATATATTAATGATACAGAATATGTAGAAGATTATGTTAAAAATCCAAGTGATAAAGAGGGTTCTTTTATAGTTCCACAAGGAAAGTATTTAATGCTTGGAGATAATAGAGCTAAAAGTGATGATGCTAGGTATTGGAAAAATCCGTATATAGATGGAAGTAATATTCAAGGTAAGGTAAGAATTAGAGTATATCCTTTTAATAGAATTGGTTATATCAACTAATTCATTGTCCATTTAAACATTATTAGTGTATATGTTGCAATTAAAATTCTACATTTAATTAAATAACCATAATAATGATAAGTTAAAAGTAATTTTAAAATTAGATTGTAGAAAGCATATTACAACATATATACCTATATATTTATTAAAAGGAGGTCTTACAATTTATGAAAAAAATACTTTCAACAATTTTACTAAGTTTATTAATTTTTATATTTATATTTATAGACTCTCAGTCTTCTCCAGATAGTAAAAATATTATATTAGGAATCTATATTATATTTCCAATTATTTTCATTATTCAAGGTATTATTTCTTCAAACTCAATAAAAACTATGTTAATTGGACTATTATTATCATCCATATCAGTGATGATACCTATTTGCATGTGGTATAATATGGATAGTATGATTGTACCTGTAATAATATACAATTTATTAGGTATACTAGTATTTTTTAAACGATATGGTAAGTCACATGAAAGAAAATAACAAGTCAAAAATGCCATGTATATTTCGTGCCAAACAAGGAGGTGATATTAGTTCGTAGTACAGGCTATGGGCTAAGATTACTGACCTAGTATGACACGAAATAGATTAGCATACTAATTAGTTATTTTTTTGAATGTGCCTAAATACTATAAAAATATAATAGAAATTTTCTGAAAAAAAGCTTTAAACGTATGTCTATGCCATACATTTAAAGCTTTTTAAAATGAAACCTTATGATTTTTTCCATAATTTTAATTTAATTATCTATAAGAAAACCTGATATTATATAATCTTTTGCATTTAATTTATATATTGTTTGTGGGATATCTTTATTATCTTGTTAAACTTAAATAGATATATGATTTTCAGTATACATTTTAAAATTCGTTACATGTAATTTAAAGCAGTTTATATGAAGCATGGGCAAATACTACAGATTAACATTAAATACCCTTAAAATCCTTTTTAAAAGGATTTTAAGGGTATTTAATGTTGAGCGTATGTTTTTTATGGGATGTTTCTAGTTTAAGATTTATAAGATGTAATAAAGTGTTGAAAGAAAATATTTAAATTGATGTTTCATAAAAATCATCTTCCATTGCATTTAATAGATTGGTATTTATCTATTTAAAATGTATCTACTATATTATAACTTTATTTTGATATTACAGGAATAAATATGTATTTGGAAAGGTGGTAATTCATTAAGATTTAATAAAAAATAAAACGCTGAATTTTTAATAAAAAAGATTAGGAATAGAGAGGTTGTGGTGCTCCTTCTTATTCCTATTCTTATATATATATTCTTATAAAGTTCTTATAATATTCTTATCATGTTTTGAAACCATTGATATATAAGGGCTAGAGTAGGTTTTTGGTTCATGAGAATACTCTATAAAGTTCATGAATTGACTATAGTTTGAACCATGGTTATACTATAGTTAGATCCTGAGAATACTCTATAATGATCTTGAAAATACTATAGGTATGGTACTGTGTGTATAAATCATGATGTGCATAATGTTAATAAGTGCTTCGAAGTCAGTAGATTAAACGGTTTTAATTATTGATAACTTGTGCATAACTAGGATATTTATGAATTTTATATGCAGTATAGTATATTGAGGATCTAGGGTTTTTATTACTAAAACTCTCAACTCAAAAAAAGAGTATGGTAGAATGGAGAACGCTAATTTTAAGAGGTTCATCATATGGATTTAAATAGATTAAGTTGAAAATTGAGAGATGAAGGTTGAAAATTTTAAAGAGTGACAAATTACAAGTTGCAAGTTATAAGTTGCGGATAAATCTTCTTAAGAAGATTTTAAAAATAAAAAAATAAATTAAAGAAAACCTGTGGTTTTCAACCTGAACTTGTCACTTGCCACTTTTAACTTGTCACTAAAAAGGGTGTAACCTTTGGTCAATTGTCAATTGTGAAATCTCAATTATCAATTCAAAAAAAGAGTATGGTAGAATGGGGAACGCTAATTTTAAGAAGTTTATAATATGGATTTAAATAGATTAAGTTGAAAATTGAGAGGTGAAGGGGGAATTAAAAATGAATGATGATAAACAACTAAGTATGGTAGATCAAATTGAAAACATATTTAATGGAAATTCAATAGAACAACAGTATTTTGAGGAACCACAGGAGCAAACATACAAAGGAATGAAACCTTCTAACAAAGTAAAGGTTTTAAGAATACCAGTTGATGAAAGCATACTAGAAGGAAACTTAATTGAATTGCCATTTATAAGTTATTACAAGGAAAAGGAACCTTTAACAGCCATTGAATATGTGTGGAAAGACAGTAAAGGTATAGAAAAGAAAATAGAAGTTAGAGGTAGTAAATGGGGCGTTCCAGATGAATATTGTTTTGATGTATTAACAGCATTATTTAGACTTCACGTTAAACAAAATAAGTGCGTTGAATTTGATATGGAAGAAAAAAAGTGGAACATGAATAAAACAATACATTTTTCATTAAGCGAACTTGCTAGAGAGATGGGGTATAAGAGCCTCGGAAAAAATGTGTTTGATAAATTAGATATAGCATTAGAGATATTAAATGATACAACCATATATAATAAAGCAGGTGGAAGTTTTTTAGATGTAAAAGAAAAAGAGTATTTGACTACTGAGAAGAAAGAATCTACTAGAATCGTAACTAATTACAAAAGTTATAGATATAGTAAGCTTAGAGAAGGGCAAAAGAGAATTAATTATAGAGAAATAAAGGATATGACAAGTGTCGTAATTGATGATTTTATCTATGAAAGCTTATGTAATTCATATTTTAAAATTTTTAACTATGAGGAATATAGGCAACTTAAAATGGGGATAGCTAAAAAAATATATTTACTTTTAAATAAATGGAGAGCTAAGAGAAAGAGAATTTACTTAACATGGGAAACTCTTTATCAAAAGATACCATTAACAGATAAAAAGCCTGAAAAATATAGAAGGAAAAGAATAAGGGAAGCCTGTAAAAAACTAATAGATATAGGCTATATAAAAGAAGTTCATGAGAATAGTACTGGATTAGAATTTGTTTTTGGTGATGGTATTGAAGAATTAAAGGCTAATGAAGATGTAAAATCAATTGAAAGTAACAATGAAAATAAATTTAATACAATTTACGATATACTCATGTCTCTTAATGATGTTCATATGGATAGTTCAATAGTTCAAAGAATATTAAGCAATGTAGATATGAATAAAATCAGAGAAACATTAATAAAGATTGAAGGAAAAGAAAATCAAGTTAAGAAAAGAGAATTAGAATCTTTACTATAGTAGTTTCAAGAACTTTAGACAGTAATTTTTTATTTATAGTAGAATGAAGGACTTATGTTATACAATAAAATATAAAAATTTAAAAGGCTAAGATATTTATAAAGCCTAAGGCTAGAGATCCTATACTAGTTGAGAGTGAAGGATGAAATCTTATTAGGAAGATTTTTAAAATGAAAAAATAAATTAAAGAAAATCTGTGATTTTTATCCTAAACTTTCAACTATCCACTTTCAACTAAAAAGGGCACAGACACTTTTTTATAGTATTACTATAGTAGTTTCAAGAACGCTAAAAATTCACTAGATACCACATGAAGAACAAACATGTGGTATCTGGTGAATTTTCGTATAAGTTAAAAACCTTATATTAGCTGAAATTTAAGAGCTTATAGTTAAGGATGAAATCTTATTAGGAAGATTGGAGTTAATTGAGAATTGAGAATTGAAGGATAAATCTTCTAAGGAAGATCTTTAAAATGAAAAAATAAATTAAGGAAAATCTGTGATTTTTATCCTAAATTTTCAACTCTTAACTATCCACTTCCAACTAAAAAGGGCGCAGACACTTTTTTATAGTATTACTATAGTAGTTCCAAGAACGCTAAAAATTCACTAGATACCATATGAAGAACAAACATGTGGTATCTGATGAATTTTCATATAAGTTAAAAACATTATATTAGTTGAAATTTGAGAGCTTATAGTTAAGGATGAAATCTTATTAGGAAGATTGGAGTTAATTGAGAATTAACGATTGAGAATTGACAATTGAGAATTGACAATTGAAGAAAATATGTGATTTTTAACCATAATTTTCAATTCTCCACTCTCAACCTTCAACTTCATAGTCAGGAAGTCTGTGATTTCTAACAATAATCGTCAATTGTCAATTCTCAATTGTCAATTTAAAAAGAGCGTAGCCAATTTTTAATAGTATTACTATAGTAGTTTCAAGAACGCTAAAAATTCACTAGATACCACATAAAGAACAAGCATGTGGTATCTGATGAATTTTGCATTAAATTTATAGAACGATATTGTAAAGATATTATTTGTTTAACACATAAAAACCTTGAAAAATACAGGAGAATAAGGAATTCATCTTAAAAAATTAGAAATTCACGCTGTACTATAGTAGTTTGGAGAACTTATAAAAAACAATAGAATACAACATGAAAAATCAAACATTTGGTAATATATTGTTTTAATTTTTGTATTAAAACAATATATTTATACTTAAAATAATACTGTTTGATAAGAAATGAATAGAAGGTACTATGGTGTCCACCTGTAACTTTTAATGATATTGTTGATAGAGGAATTTGCATGCTGCATTATTGATTATATTTCAAAATATTCTATAAAATTAGATAGGTTATCTGATGACTACCACGTGAATTGAGATTCGTTCGATAAATCAACATTTAGCGAAGTTTTTAATTTTAAGGTTAATATTGTAAAATAATACTTATATGTGAAATTGTAATAAAATATTACTAAGAGTAATATTTTAGGGGGTGGGAGCCATATGGATAGGGATGAATTTAACATGCTAAATGTAGAGCAACAAGTTAATTATATAAATAGTAGGTTAGATGAAGATTTAACTTTAAGAGATGTTATAGAGAGGAAGTTAAATTTACCTAGAAGCACTATAAGAAATAGATTTACTAGAAATAGATATGTTTTTAATAAAAGAGTAAATAAATATATAAAAAATAGTGAAGTTAAGGATTCAAAAGTAAAAAATAATATAAATACGAATCTACCTAAAGATGAAAGTAAGAAAACTCAAAGGAGTAATGTGAATATTACCAAAAGTAATACAGTAGTGGGTCCGTTTGATTGTAAAGATAAAAGTAATGCAAATGAAAAGGATAATAAATTTGAAAATATTCAAGAAGGTAATATAAATATTACTAAAAGTAATATGGAAATATACTCACTTGAAAATAGTGAAATTAAGGATTTAAGAGAACTTTTAAAATATAAGGATAATATATTAAAGCTCTTAGGGAATAAATCTTTAAATAAAGGAAGTGCTATTGATATATCTGAACTTAGTGGAGATTTAAAAGTTAAGACAATTAAGATTTACGATAACGTTTTAAAGAAATTTAATGAATTTATAAATTGCCATAAAGAATTTAAACAGCAAGATATTATAAGTTTAGCTTTAAAGGAATTTTTAGATAGACATAGTTAGATTCAAATAAATGTCTTATTTGAACCTATTTTAAATTAAAATTTAAGAGTCTTAATCTATTGAAAATAATTTAAAAGTACATTTACCTGTAGAATATATTTTTAAAATGACAACAGTTCAAAATAATTAATGCTGTTATTTATTAGATGAATTAAACAAAAAAAATAAGGGAATTTTAGAATATTTAAATTTATCTTCTAAAAAATATAAGAATTTATATTCTCTAGAATTAAAGAATATAAATTCTTAGTGCTTTCTTTATTACTTAATACATATAAGTTTCATAAATAAAACTCATTAATATTATTTAGCTTAATCAAAAATCTGAAGTAAATTTAATGTTAGTTTTTAATTTGAAATTTAATCAAACAACACATCAGTGTAATTAACAACTTTTCCATCTTTCAATTCAAAAGCTATGTTTTGAATAAATGAATGTATCCCTATATTGTTTATAAGTCTATAACATATAATTTCATTACTTTTATTTAAATTTGCTTTCCATAATGGTTCTGCCTGGGAATAGTCTAAATTTGATTCACCAAAAATATTCTTTAAGTCATTTTTAGAGATATTTTTAAAGTTAATTTTATTTTTCGTATCCACCCACATTAAAGCTCTATTTTCTAAATTATTTTCCCAATTTTTTTTTGTATAAATACACTTTGAACCTATATATAGGTTAGCAAGTGTATTTATAAACACTATTATTAAGAAAAAATAAAATAACCTTTTTATAAATATTGATGATGTTTTCACATTATAAAATGCAGTATAAAACAAAACAAAAGGTAATAAAATTAAAGTTTCAAATATGAAAATATCTTTAATAGTTAGTTGAATAGGATATAAAATTATTATTAATATAATGGCCTCAAAAAACATGGAAACTATTGATATATATTTAATAATTTTTAATTTATCAATTAACATTTATTAATACCATACTTATTTTAAATTTAGAAAAATAGGATCAACAGTTCCATTGTTAATATCCATTAAAACTTTACGCATTATATCTTTGTTTAATTTTAAATTCTTATTTTCAAGAGATGCTGACAAAATAATATCATCTAATTGTTCTTCTACATCATATTGTATAGCTGATCTCATTAAAAGCTTTGATGATGGAATAACAGCAGCTATACTATCCCACACCCATCTATTTGAGTCAATACTACGCTCTCCAATGTCTATAACAGATGTATGTACAAGTATTTTATCTCCTAACCCTAAAGGTAAGTACTTAGCAATTTTATCTGGATAAACATGTCCCAAAATTTCCACTGCCATAGATAAATCAGTTATATCAATGTTTTCAGAATAAGTTTTATAATATGTTAACTTAACCATTTTTGAAACATTTAAACTACCTTTATGAGCTTCTGATAAATATGATTTTAAGCTATCATCATTATTTATACGTACAATTTTAGGTTCAACTCGATATAATATATCAGATAGTGTAGCTGCTAATGCAGGTGCTGTAATACTAAAAAGTAAAGCAAAACTTATAGCTATACATGTTAAAAATTTAAATGTTTTATTTTTCATATAACCCCCACCTTTAAATAATATTATATTTAATACAATACCACAAATATAATATTATAACAATATTTTACACATTTTTAAGATAACTACAATATTTTTATCAATATTCTTTTAAACAAAAACGCTAATATAATATATAAAAAAATATGACTCCTATATTCTTTATAGGAGTCATATTTTAGAAACTATTATTATAATAGCTGTAAATAATATTCACTAAGCATTTTTCTTTTTAAATACATATTTTATTAAAAGTATAACAACTATTAAAACTATTATCCATCCAAATGTTGATACCCCAAAATATAGTACACTTTGCCAAATATTTTCCCAATTAACTGAATCAGACATGCTGGAAGACCAAGTGAAAAGAAATTATCTATAGAAGAAAAGTATAAATGTCTTAAGGCTCAAAATAACTTATTAAAAGCTAAGAATGAATTATTTTAAAAAATACAATACCTAATATGCCTCCTGTTCAATACAGAAATCATCTTCTCAATTATGCCTAGACTTTTTTTAATTGTCCTTGACAAAGAGTATATTTTACGATGGGATACTGACAAGTGCAGATAAAAAAAGATGGCATACTAGTACAATAAACAAGATATTGAGAAATGAAAAATATATGGGTGACGCCTTGCTCCCAAAAACATATACGGTGGACTTTCTTACTAAAAAGAGAGTTACAAATAACGGTGTTGTGCCTCAATATTATGCAGAAAATAGCCATGAGGATATAATTCCAAAAGAGATTTTTATGCAGGTTCAGGAAGAACTAATTAGAAGAAGTACAGGCCGTATTAGTATCAGTGGCAAGAAGACAAACTTTAGCTGTAGCCATTCCATTCTCACAAATTGTTTTCTGTGGGGAGTGTGGAGAGATATATCGCAGAGTTCATTGGAACAACCGTGGCAAGAAATCTATTGTTTGGAGATGCATCAGCAGATTGGAGAACACGGGCCTAGTTTGCAATTCAAGGACGGTGTTTGAGGATTTATTAAAGGATGAAGTTATAAAAGCAATTAATGATTTGTTGGGGCAAAAGGATGATTTTTTAGAATTTCTTAGCAATAATATAGAAATAGTAATTAATGAACAGGATACCACTGCAGTAGCTGAAACAGAGAAAAAGCTAGAAGAATTACAAAAGCAACTATTAATACGGGCCAATTCTAAAGAGGTTTATAATGACATTACTGACGAAATTTATCGCCTGCGAGAAGAAAAGCATAATGCTTTAGTAGAAGAGGCAGAAAAGAAAGCAGTGGGTCAAAGACTTATGGATATGACAGCTTTTCTAAAGGAGCAACCAATGCTTATAGATGAATGTGATGAGCAGTTAATAAGAAGATTGATTGGGAAGAGTATGGTGTATGAGGATAAGATTACGGTAGAATTTAAGTCTGGGGTAGAGGTTGAGGTGGAGATGTAAAAATTAGAATGCTTAGAAGTACCTTGTGGGTTGATGAAACTTGCAAGGTGCTTTTAAATTAAGGTCCAAAACATATTTGTAAAAAAGTATATGAAAAAATTTCACATTAGTGTCATGTTGCGTTAAAATATTTTTTATATGGAGGCTTTAACTTAAATCCATAAAAAGGATATTTGGTTCTTAACCGAGCATCGGTATAAGAAAAATCAAGATTCCAGAAGCGGTCGATGATATCCCAAGTAGGGTGAGCTATCACATTAGGATTCGGATAATATTTACGAAGATTAGTAACAACAAAGTTTTGGTTTTATGTCAATATATTGGACACAAAAAGTCAAACTTTTTAAGCTGCACTTCTAGCTAATAATTCGCATTGATTTGGAGTCATATAATTAAGAGCAGAGTGTAGCCTTTTCCTGTTGTACCAGCCTTCAATATATTTAAAAATAGCAAGATTTGCTTCTTCGAAGGTACGATATGTATTTCTATAAATTTCTTCTTTTTTTAATGAAGAATGAAAAGATTCTATATAAGCATTATCGTAAGGACAGACCTTTTTACTAAATGATTGTGTAATATTAAAATCTTTACATAGCTCTTTTAAATCATTGCTAGTGTATTGGGAGCCTAAGTCACTATGAAATATTAATTGTTCATTTTTATCAGGAGCTTGGTTATAATAAGCATTTTTTGAAGCTTTAACAACTAAATCATTAGTCATTCTCTTTCCGAAAGCGTAGCCAATATTTTTTTAGAATGTAAGTCAAGAACTGAAGCTAAATAGCACCAACCATCTTTGATAGTATGAATATATGTAATATCTCCAACCCTCTTTTCATTAATAGAATTAGTTGTAAAATTTCTTTTTAAAACGTTTTCCAAATCTTCTGCTACTTTCTTATTTGAATGAGACTTGTATTTTTTTACAGTTATTGAACAAAGAGCAAGTTCAATCATACGCCTTTGGATTCTCTTTAATGATACCTTAAATTCTTCTGTTTTAAGTATATGATGAATCCTAGGAGCACCATATATTCCTTTATTATCTTTATAAGTTCTTTTAATAGCTATTTTTAATTCCTCATTTTCTTTTTCTCTGATAGATTTAGTTTTATCAGAAGATTTGTAGTATGTGCTTCTGGCTACGCCTAGAACGGTACACATAGTCTTAATGTCATGGTTATCTTTATTGATATCTATAAATTCTATTACTACATCTAATTTCTTGTTGCAAATATGGCCATAGCTTTTTTTAATATTTCATTTTCCTCTTTAATTTTTGCCATTTCCCTTTTTAAGGCTTTAACTTCTTTCAATGTCATAACTTCATTTTCATCTATTTTAATTTCTTTTACATCTTTAATCCAGCCATTGATTGTTGATTTTGCAATGCCATATTCGTTACTTATCTCTGATAAGCTCATTCATGATCTATATAGATCTACTATCATATTTTTATATTATTGATCGTATCTTTTGCCCTTTCCCATATTGGACACATCTTTTATTAGCTAAATATTATTTTACTTAGTTCGTCTTAATGTGTCTACTACTTTATACTAACACCACTATTAATAGTATCTTTAAATGTCTAAATACTCTTTGCTCTATCTCCTAGTTTTTCTTTAGCATTTTCTAACTTAACCATATTTAGTAGACTATTAAACGCTTGATGTTGATTTAATCCATTCTCTTTAGCAAATTTCTTGAATTGTTCCAAATCATCTTCATTTAATCTCATACTTTACATCTATTTATCTATAAAATGAATTATTATTTTTTTAATATCTATATAGAAAATCAAAAGTGTCAAAAATGCACGTGGTTTTAGGGACATATATCCCTTTTAAATATAGTAAAACAGGCTAAATGTCCTCAAATGAGAAACATTTAGCCTGTTTTATTATATTTATTTTATATTAACGTCTTAGTTAAGCCATTTTATAAGATACCACAATAATCATTATGTTACTTTTGCTATAAATTCTACAGCTATTGATGATATTATTCAATATTGGATTAAGTTATTTGCCGCGGTTAAAAGTATAGTTAAAAACCTCCATTTATAAGATTTATAATGAGCCTAAAAAAATATACCTAAAGCAACTTTTAATAGTTACAATTAAAGAGAATATTATTTTAACAAAAATAAAAACGTTTTCCTATGCAATAATGTTGTAAAATGTCGCAATACACATGGAAATGTTGTAAAAAAAACTAAAAGCTTTAAAAATTATGAGTATTTTTTACATTTTTAGCAACCTTTATATGATATTATGGTTAAGTAAGGAAGATTAGATATAATAATACATCATTAGTCATATTTTCATATATAAATACAGCATTGGCTATTGAAAATTTTTATTGTTCATAAAAAATACTTATATATTTTGAATACATATTTGAAATATATAAATATTCTTTATGATATAGATTATCAATTCTTCTATGGAAAAAGATTAAGAATTTTTAAGTAATTAAATATATATAGAAAGGTGGAAAAGAAAAAAATGAATA
>NZ_FOKI01000008.1 GCF_900111985.1 Clostridium frigidicarnis | reverse complement strand
AGTCTTTGGTTTTCAGCGATTAAATCTTCTTCAACTTGTTTAGTCAGCTGCTTAGGATATCCTTGATTACTGCCACCTTTTTTTCTTCCACACCTCTGTTTGTATAATCCATCCACACCTTCTTCAAGATATATCCGATCCCATCTTGAGATGATTGAGTCAGCAATTCCATACTTTTTTTCTGCATCACTAAAACTTAGATTATTATTCCTAATATCTTCTATAACCTTCTGTTTTATTTCTCCACTATACGTTTTTCTTTTGGACATAAAATATACACCCCTTTTTTATTATACACTTCTTATTTTCAGTGTCTAACATTTGGGGTGCACTTCATTTTATACTTCCCTAAACTCATATATTATGATAATTGATTGTTCTTGGTTAACCAATCATTTTTTAAAATTGCATATACAGCCAAATCATAAAATTCTTTATTATCACGTATTTCAACTTGTCTTAATGTTCCTTCATATTTCATTCCACTTTTGAGCATTACCTTACCTGATGCAACATTATTTGTGTCGTGTTTTGCAACAATTCGATTAAAATCTACTTCAGAAATAAATAGTCAATTACTGCTTTTAGTGATTCACTCATTATGCCCTTGCCCCAGTATATTCTTGACGTACAATACCCTATTTCACAAGAATAGTTTTTTTCATCTAACTTAACTATGCAAATGCTGCCAATAACTTCTCCTATTTCTTTTAATTCAATAGCCCAATTATAGATATTATTATTATACTCATTTCCCCACTTCTCTAGAATTTCTTTAGTAACTTCTATACTACTATGTGGTTTCCATGATAAAAATTTTGTTACCTCACTATCATTTGCCCAGTTTTTAAACATATCATATGCGTCACTAAGTTCAAATCTTCGCAGTAAGAGTCTATCTGCATTGATTGCTTCTGTACCTTTATGTGATAACACAACAATCCCCCCTTAATTTTAAGTTTGAATAATTAGTTCATATTAATTTGTGGAGTTTTATTATTCAATTATAAAGAAACTTTAACTAAATTACAAATATTTTACATAAATATATATAATGATAAGAAGCTTATACATAGAATAAATATAAAATATTATATAGAAAAATAAATAAGAGAAAAAAGTTGATTTGTAATAAAAGAAAATGCAATTATATGAAAATTAAAGAGGACATATTATATAACGAATAAAATAATATAGTATGTGATTATTTTGCTATGAATAAGAGCAAGGTTATGGAACTTTAAATAGTGTTTTGGTTATAGAAAGGAGAAATATTCAATGAGTACAATAATGATTGTAGAAGATGATATTACCTTAAATAATGGAATAACTTTCAATCTTAATATGGATGGATTTACGGTTATATCATCAAATACTTTAAAAGATGCAAAAGAAAATTTGTTGAAAAAAGAAATAGATTTAATAATATTAGATGTAAATCTTCCAGATGGAAATGGCTTTGATTTTTGTAGAGAGATAAGAAAACATTATGATACAGGTATTTTATTTTTAACAGCTTGTGATATGGAACTAGACATAATTACAGGATTTAGGATTGGTGGAGATGATTATATAACTAAACCTTTTAATTTAAATATTTTAAGAGAAAGAGTATTTGCTTTATTAAGAAGATATTCTAAATCTAAAAATAAAGACGTAAATAATGATTTTATAGTTGATGAGTTTAAAATTGATTTAGATAAAATGACAGTTCAAAAGAATGGAAAAGCTATAGACTTAGCACCTACAGAGTACAAGCTTTTTAAAAAATTAATAGAATCAAAGGGAAAAGTGTTAACAAGACAAAAGCTTTTACAGGTCTTATATGATGATGATGACTTCATAGAAGAACATGTTTTAACAGTTAATATAAATAGATTAAGAAATAAAATAGAAGATAATCCATCAAGACCTAAATATATAAAGACAGTATATGGAAGTGGATATGTTTGGGCTGGTGAGGAATAATGAAAAAGTTTATTAAAGACCATATATACAGGATAGTTTTTTTATTAGTTTTAGCTATAGCAATAATATTTTCATTATTTTTAAGATATAAAATAAAATATATTGTAAAGCAAGCCCCATATCTTAATAAAGAATTGAACAACATATTAGTGCATACGTTGATATTCATAATAATAATTTTACTAATTATTACTATACTCATTTATTATATAAGAAAAGATATTTTAAAGTTTTCAGAAAGAATTATATATGTAATTGATAATATAATATTACAAAAGTATGATTTGTCTTTTGAAATAAATGAAGAGACTATATTATCTAAGACTGAAAACAAGTTAAAACATTTAGTTGAGGTTATGAAAGATAGAGAGGAAAAATATGAAATAGAAAAGAATAGTATAAAATCTTTAATTTCAGATATATCTCATCAGATAAAAACTCCTATTGCAAATATAACAATGTATAATGATACTTTGATTGATAGAAAGCTTAGTGAAAGTAATAGGCTTATCTTTTTAAATAACATGAAATCACAAATAAATAAACTTGAATGGTTAATACAAGCTTTAATTAAAATGTCTAGGCTTGAAAATGGAATTATAAAATTAAACTTAACAGAATATGAGATCAGTGAAACTATTGCCCAGGCTTTAAGTAGTATATATTTAAAGGCTGAAAAGAAAAATATATCTGTTAGAGTTAATTGTCATCACAGTATAAAGGCATTTTATGATCCAAAATGGACAAGCGAAGCTATATTTAATATTTTAGATAATGCAGTAAAATATACTTATAGTGGAGGAAATATTAAAATTAGCGTTGAGTCGTGGGAACTATTTACAAAAATAGATATTATGGACTCAGGCATGGGAATAGACAAGGAAGAAATAAATAATATTTTTAAGCGTTTTTATAGAATTAAGTCTGTAAGTACAATTGATGGTGTTGGTATAGGGCTCTATCTTTCAAGAGAAATAATAAGTATGGAAGGTGGGTACATTAAGGTTAATTCGCGAAAAGGAGTAGGGTCTATCTTTTCAATATTTTTACCTAACAGTATTATGTAGAATGAATCTTCAAAAAACAGCCTAAAGGAGGGATTTTTTCCTCCTTTAATTATGTTTAAAATAAGTTCCACTAATAGTATGACCACTTACTTCAAATTGCCATTTTAAAATTATAATTTGTAACCGACTAAGTTTATTTTGAGCAAAGTTTATATAAAGATTATAAGTCATAATCATAAAGAATTTTTTTAATATCATAATTATATAATTTTTAGTAGCAAATAAATATAACAAAATTGTGATATTTATCTTGATTATTATAACAAAGCTGAGAGGACATAAGAAAGTTTAACATGATACCATTAAAGAGTAGTAAACAAGAGAGTTATTAAGGAGATGAATTTTATGAGTATATTGGAGACTAAAGGAGTAAAAAAATATTATGGTAAAGATGAGAATCTTGTAAAGGCATTGGATGATGTAAATATATATATTGAAAAAGGCGAGTTTATAGCCATAGTTGGAACATCAGGATCAGGAAAAAGCACATTGCTTAATATGTTAGGAGGACTTGATATACCAACAGAAGGAAAAGTATATGTAGAAGGTAAAGATATATGTTTAATGAATAGTGATGACTTAACTATTTTCAGAAGAAGAAATGTTGGATTTATATTTCAGAGTTTTAATCTTGTTCCTATATTAAATGTATATGAGAATATAGTCTTACCTATAGAACTTGATGGGGGGCAGATTGATAAAGAGTTTGTTGATAATATTATTAATACACTAGGTCTTAAAGATAAAATAGATAGATTACCTAATAATCTTTCAGGTGGTCAGCAACAGCGTGTGGCAATTGCTAGAGCTTTAGTTACCAAACCATCTATTATACTTGCAGACGAGCCAACAGGAAATCTAGATAGTAAAACTGGACAAGAAGTTTTAGGGCTTCTTAAAGTTACAAGTGAAAAATTTAATCAAACAATTATTATGATTACTCACGATGAGGTAATTGCACAAATGGCACATAGAGTTATAAGAATTGAAGATGGTAAAATTGTAGATAAGTAGGAGGAAGTTTAGAGTGTTACACAATAATAATAGTAAAGTAGTAAAAAAAATAAGTAGAAGAAGCTTATCTACTAATAAAATGAGAAATATATTTGTAATAATAGCAATAATTTTAACAACAGTATTACTTACTGCAACATTTACTGTAGGTATAACTTTTTCTAATACAAAAAAAGTTTATGATATTATAAGTATTAGTGGAGTAAACTCAGATGGATATATAGATTTAAACAGAGAACAATATGATAACTTAAAGAAAAATAGTAATATAGATAAAATAGGATATATACAAAATGCAACCTTAAATCCTGTTAAAAATAAAGAAATTTCAAAGGAAAATATAATAATACAAGGAACTGATGACAAAGAAGTATACGATATGATGGGAATAAATCTTAAAGAAGGAAACTTTCCTAAGAATTGTAAAGAGATTATTGCACCGACATGGATTTTAGATTCATTAAATCTTAAATACGATATAGGTGAAAAAATTAATTTGGAAATGGATATAAATGGAGAAAGTAGAAATATACAATTTATTTTAAGTGGTTATTATGAATCTATAGTTCCAAGAGGCGTTAGTAAATCAGCATTATTTGTATCTCCAAAATTTATAGAAGAAATTATTAGGCCGATAGACAGTAATAAAATTAATGGCACTGCATTAGTTACTTTAAAAAATTTAAATGAAAAATCTACCATAGATGAAGCAAAAAATAAAATAAAAGCACTAGCAAATGATGTAGGAAGTAATTCATATAAAGAACATCCAAAATTTCATAAAGAAAATGATTTTATTAAACAGAATAAGCCATTAGATCTTATATTAATAATATCTATAGCTGTATTTTTACTTTTATTAAGTGGTTATCTTGTTATATATAATATTTTTTATATTTCAGTAGTTAGAGATATTAGGTTCTATGGGTTACTAAAAACTATTGGTACAACAGATAAACAAATAAAGAAAATAATACTAAGACAGGGTCTTATATTGTCAATTATAGGAATACCTATAGGATTAGTATTGGGATATTTAATAGGATTTAAGCTAACCCCAATGATTCTTGAAATGATGGCATTTGGAAGTTTAGTAAAGGTTCATAGCAATCCGTTCATATTTATATTCTCAGCTATATTTTCTTTAATTACAGTTTATATTAGTTGTAATAAGTCAGTTAAAATTGCTAAAAAAATTTCTCCAGTAGAGGCAGTTAAGTATTCAACAGTAAGTACTATAAAATCAGAGAAAAAGATTAAAAAAGGATATAATGGTGGAAAACTTCATAATATGGCCTGGGCTAATATAATGAAAAATAAGAAAAAGGTAGGTATATCAATTTTATCAATATCAATAAGTGCAGCTATATTTATATTTGCAGTTAATATTTTTATGGGAGTAGATCCTAAGAAACATGCAGATCATCAAGAGGTTTGGGACTTCCAAATTGAAAATAATATTTCTAATTTAGACAATGGAGAATATAAACCAATTACAAAAGAATTATATGATAAATTATCAAATTTAAACTTTGTTGACAAAACAACTATTTATTATGAAGGTATAACTCCTAATACAGAAGGTGAGTTCTATGATTTTTCATCAGAAATATTACCAGAAGGAAAAATAGGAGAAGAGTTTAAAGGTTATGGAGATCCGACCAAAAGATATTGTGGATTTTACTATAGTGAAGATGGGAATATTAGAGCTCAAGTTTCAAGTCTTAATGAAAAAGAACTTAAAAATGAAATTTCTAGAGTAAGGATTATAGATGGAGAGATAAAAGAAAGTGAATTTACAGGTGGAAACTATATAATTTTATATAAAAATAATGATAATGGAGTAATTAAAGCTGGGGATAATGTGCCAATAAGCTTTATTTTAAGAGATAATAAAGGCAATGAAAGTATAGTTAAAGAAGAATTTACTGTAATGGCAGTTGTAGGAAAACCATTAAAAGGTTCAGATAATTTCGAGATGACAAATAACTTAGAAGTTATAAATATAGAGGAAAATAAATTTAAAGATGTATTTAAAGATTATGAAAATTCAATTAAGAAAATTGGAATTAATGTAAAGAAAGATACTAATTTAAAAGAAGCTAATGATATAGTTTCTAAAGTTGTAGCAAGTAGTGGAAATAGACAATTAAATATAAATTCTAAATATTTTTTCATTGAAGGAATATCAAGATTTAAGCAAATTGTAATAATAGTTGGACTTATTGTATCAGGGGTACTAGCCATTATTGGTATGCTCAATGTTATAAATACAGCCTTAACAGGGATATTATCAAGAAAAGTGGAATTTTCAATGCTTGAAGCTATTGGTATGACCAAGAAGCAAATTAAAAAGATGATAGTATTTGAAGGAATATATTATGCATTACTATCATTAATCCTAATATTGCCACTAGGATTTGGAGTATCATTACTAGCACCAATGGTAATGCCTATATATTCAAGTTTTAATTTTAATATATATGCTATATCAACAATTATATCTATGGCAGTAAATATTATTTTGATGATGAGTGTTCCATTAATTGGTTATAAATCTATAAGTAAAAATAGTATAGTAGAGAGATTAAGGGAAATAGAGTGATTATAATATGAAGAAGATAATATTTAATATTATAATCATAGTATTTTTGTTTAGTGTAATGTATATTATAGGAAATAAGATGTTGTATCCTGTAGATAATAGTTATGATATAAAACAATACAGTAGTGAATATAATGTTGATCCTAGTATTGTTATATCTATGGTAAAAAAAGATGTTAAATTAAATGATACTTGTTTAATTAATTTATGCAATGAGAGTGATTTAATAGATTTTAAGAAAGAAGATATGAATAAAGAATCACTTAAAATAAAGGCAATAGCATATTTGATATCCAAATATAAAAAAAATTCCAATATAGAGGAGTGTTTAATTAGTATTGCAGAAAAAGATATGGGATTATCTAATGAAGAAGCTAAGAAATATGCGTTAAGTATATTAAGAGAAAAATCATGGTATAAAATATTTCATTACGAACTTAACAAATAATAAATATAATATAGAAATTAAAATATTATAAAATGGATTATCTTGAAAAGTAATTTTGAGATATTCCATTTTTATTTTAACTAATTTTAGCTTTAATAATAACATATGTACAGAAAAAGGTTAAAATCAGTATTATACAATTATGAAATATATGGTAAAATATTAGATGATTGTAATGGGGGTGGTTATGATAAATTTAGGGTTGGAGACTATTAAGTATATTATAGTAATTCAATGCATTTTATTTATAAGTGGAATTATTATAGCATTTAATAGACCTAAAAATCACAAATTTAAAAGAATGTTACCAAGACCTATTAAGGTAAGTATTAGTTTTCTTATGTCATTTACTGCAATAATAGTTTTTTTGAATTCTAATAATTTGACTCATAAGTATTCTATGTTTGTACTTATAGGAATGATTTTATCATCTTTTGCAGATTTGATAATGTGTAGGCTTATAAAAACTAAAAACAATTTAATTGGGGGTATGATTATATTTTCATTAGCACATATAAATTATGCGTTAGCATATATAAGTGTAATGATAAATGAAGATGTTTTTAAATTATACTATTTGATAGTTGCTATAGTAATATTTTTATCTGTAGTAATTTTAGAATATAAATCTTTTATAGGAAAGTATTCTGAAGAAAAAATAACAGAATTAGGAGCAATATTTTATGGTGCAATAATAACAAATATGTTCATATTTTCAATGTTCTTATTTATAAGTGTTGGGGGAGTATTTAAGTATACATTCCTAGCTGCAATAATTTTTATGATATCAGATTGTATAATAGCCTCAACGGATATATTAGGATATAACTTTAAATTAGAGGGAATAGCTGTATGGATAACTTATATAACAGCACAGATGGGAATAATATGTGCTCCTATAATTGGCTTGATGATACCTCGATAGCTCTATCCTTTGTACTGATAATTATAGGAGATATAGTTAATTTGCCCAAAAACTTTTACTAGATCATAAACGTATAAAAGAAGGAAAATATAAATAAGGAATTTATCATATTCAACATATTAATGCTATACACAGCAATTTGAAGAAATATAACCAATATTTATATCACTATATAATTACTATATAATAAATTATATAGTAATGAACAATTGAATTATTCTACTTGTAAAATATGACATCAAAAAATAAAAGGAGGGATTATATGAAAAATAAATTCAAAATATTTGTTCCTGTAATAATAATTGTATCAATTAGTTTAATAGGTTGTGTGGGTACTTCTACTAAAACATCACATCAAAATATGGAAACTATTTCGCAAGTTGAAATAGATGATTTGCTAAAATACAAGGGCTCATATGTAGGTGATAATAGTGCTGTAGGAAATATAATAGACAGGTTACCTGGTAACAATTATAACGAAGGATTTAGTTTACAGACTGATAAAGAGCCTTATGGAATAATCGTTAATTATAAAGCAAATCAAAATTTGGGTACAGATGATTATAATAATTTTTGGAGCAACAAAAAACCTAGTGAGCTTTTAGAGAAGAACGCTGTAGTATTATTATGACTTATACAAAATGCTGACATTATAGAATTCAATGTAGATAACGTAGGTGAAAACTCTTATAAATATAATAGAAAAGAATTAGAAAAAAAATATGGTGAAGATTTAAAAAACTTACTAAAAGACGAGACTTCATTTGAAAGTTTTTTTAATAATAATTAGTTCATAACTTTGGAATAGTATAAAAATAAAGGGTGGCGTTAACTACCCTTTATTTTTATACTATTTTTCAACACTATTCTAAAACAGAGACTAAATAATAAAAGAAATCAATATACTACTTAAATAGTGGTTATATTGATTATTTTTATTAATTACTAAAACTATAATTAAAACTCAAACAAATAAAACTTTTTAGAGAATATGTATATTAATCGTTATTGGTATTTTCTATAGAATAATAAGTAACTATAGAAAATGCCAATATAGATTGATTACAATATGGTTAAACGTGTAGAATTATATCGAATAAAATGTTAACAAAATGAAACTTTTTATATGATGTATTCATTAATAGAAGGAATCAAAAGGAGTTTATTAGACATTAATATTTGTTAATATCTAGATATTCCTAGTGATAATAGGGCAAATCGAGATATTTAATACGATATTTGAAAGTGTTAATAAATTATAAATAACTAAGTGAGGAGAGAATTCAGGTGAAAAAATCTTGGAAGATTAAGGTTGGGGTACTTGTTGCTTGTGTATTAGCTTATTTTTTAATACCTAATTTGTCTACTAATATAAAACAAGCAATATTTATTCTAGGAAATATGGACATAGATTTGGTGAGAGGATATATTTTAGGATTTGGAGTTTGGGCTCCAGTAGTATCATTTTTATTAATGATTTTTCAATCCGTGGCAGCACCACTTCCAGCATTTTTAATAACTTTTGCTAATGCTGCTATATTTGGATGGGTAAAAGGTGCAATATTATCATGGGCATCAGCTATGGCAGGAACTGTATTATGCTTTTACATAGCTAGATTTTTAGGGAGAGATTCAGTAGAAAAGCTTACAAGTAAATTTGCATTAAAGGATATAGATAGCTTTTTCGAAAAATACGGTAACTATGCAATACTTATAGCTAGGCTCTTACCATTTATATCATTTGATTTGGTGAGTTATGCAGCAGGACTTACTACTATGAGTTTTTGGTCATTCTTTTGGGCAACAGGAGTTGGACAACTACCTGCTACTATAGTTTATTCATACATAGGTGGACAACTTACTGGAGGAACCAAGAAATTTGTATTTGGGTTACTTATGCTTTTTGCAGCTTCAGTTTTAGTTGTTCTTGTTAAAAAATTATGGAATGATAAAAATAAAAAATAACAAAAGAGAGGAAGAATTACATGAGAAGAAGTTTGAGATTAGGATCTTTAATTCTTGCAGCATCTATGTTTATTCTAGCAGGCTGTGGAAGTAATAACACATCTTCTAAGAATGATTCTGAAAGTCAAATAAAATTTGATAATACAGTTTATGCTAAGCAAGATATATTTATTGATCCATCAGAAGTTAAAGAGAAACTTGAAAGTAACGATATTATAATACTTGATTGTAATAAACCAGATGTATATGAAAAAGAGCATATTAAAGGAGCAGTAAGTATAGGACTTCATTACTTTTCTGATAAGGTTGGAAAACCAGGAGATGATGGATGGGGAACTATAAAGAAAAAAGAGGATTTACAAAAAGCCATTCAAAGCTTAGGAATAAATAAAGACAAGCTAGTTGTCTTTTATTCAGATGCATTTAAAGGACCAGGAGCAGATGGAAGGGCAGTTTGGCAACTTAAAATGGCAGGATTAGATAATGTAAGAATTTTAGCTGGTGGTCTTACAAATTGGAAAGAACTTGGATATGATGTAAGCAAAGAACCTATTGAAGCAACTCCAACAAATGAGATAGTTGATTTAAAAGAATACGATGAGACTTACTATACTACAAAAGAAAGAGTAGAAGAAAATTTAGGAAAAGAAGTATTAATAGATGTTAGAACTAAAAAAGAGTTTGAGGGTTCTCAAAATGCTGGAGAACCAAGAGGAGGACATATAGAAGGAGCTGTTCATATAGAATGGTTAGAGCTTTTAAATAAAAATGGTACTCCTAAATCTCCAGATGAAATTAAATCTATTATGAAGGAAAAGGCTGGAGTTACTGTTGATGATGACTTTACAGTATACTGAACTATGGGTATAAGATCTGGATATGCATCCATGATACTCAGAGCAGTTGGCTTTGATAAAGTTAGAAATTACGAAGGTTCTATTTACGAATGGAGCGGAGATTCTAATATGCCTATGGAAAAATAAATTTCAAATATTAAATCTAATATAAAACGTAAAAGCTATAAAATTTAGGCTCTGCCTTATTTTATAGCTTTTTTTACTTTATAAAAATTTTAAAGTCTAAAAGATTGATGAAATAAGGGCTAAGAGCGATCTGGAATTGAAAATTAATGATAAACTCTTTTTAGAAAGATTTCTAAAATAAAATGTTTTTAAAGAAAATCTAAGATTTTCAATCCTAAATTTTTATCCTGGAAATCTATAATTTTCAACCAAAATTGTAAATTATTAATCTGTAATTATTTTTGTGATTTTAGCTTGTTAAACATAAATGTAATATATGTGGAAAAATGTTATAATTTTATAGAGACGTATTTATCAATGCAAAATTTATAACATGGGGAAGATATTGCGAAAAAATAATGACTTAAAAAAGGCCAAGCAATAAGTATTTGTAGAACAGTTTAGAAATGCTTAGGACACTTTTTAATATTAAGTTTCATTAGTTATTCATAAATTGTAGAAGTTTAAAAATTAAAAAGATTATGGTCGCATTATATTAGAATACTCAATTAAATAATTAGGAATCCATTAATAAAGCTAAGTTACCCTGGGTCTCCTGCACAAGAGTGGTTTTCCTCACACAAAAGAAAGCATATTACAGATATGTTTCCATTTCAATAAAATCTTCATATACAGTTTTTTCTTTAAAACCGACAGATTTGTACAGTTTCTGAGCTGTAACGTTAAAGCGGTTAACTCCAATTGTAAGATACTTACACCCCTGAGATTTCAAATATTCAAGACCCTTCATCATCATAATCTTGCCAAAACCTCGGTGCTGATATTTTTTGTCGATTAGTACACTTTCTATGTAGTAATTTTCATTCTTCTTATCGATTTTAAATGCCACCAAGCCGATAGAACGCATACCTTCCATGAGTACAAACAGCTTCTGTTTGTATGCATAAGCGATACAAATGGCCTGCTGCGCATTTCTCATATATTCCAGTTGTTCATCGTCTATGGATAAGTCCATTGCATCCCACAGGTTCGTTTTACCGTAAGGAACCAGTTTCGTATTTTTGGGATAGACAAATGTCGCGGTTGCCTCTTTGCGAAATTCTTTGCGGAACTGGCTTAACCTATCTCCGTTTGCGCAACGTACAATAAGTTCGCTGTTGGTCAGATGAAGAAGCCCTATCTTCGCTTCCCAATCCAGATAAAGGTAACAACTCCAACCGAGATTACCATAACAGAAATCACGCGCACTGAGCAATCCAGACACAGAATTAAATGCAATGCTCTGCTCAAAAGTAGCTGTGGTAGTAATGGCTTTCCAGGCTTTTTCAGACAGCAGCTTTTTTTCCAAAACAGTAACAAGCAATTTCTCAGCCTCAGCATAATTCATTGCGAATGTATATTTCACATCTGCTTCGTATTCACTATTCATGTAGATAGTCATGTGATGGACTGCATACGGTTTTGTGTTGACTTTTAAATATTCGCCGCTAATGTCGAGTGGAGCAAAGATCGCAGTCCTCACATAGTTTGGCAAGTTTTTCCCTGAAGCCCGCTCAATAACTTCGCGGATGAAAACCGTTTCTGTCATGTTATCAAGATCGTCTGTTGGCTCAGTTCCTGGTATACAGGTTAGTTCTTTTCCGTTTACGTAATCAATTGCATCTCCAAATGTCCATGGATGCGTAAAAATCTTACGATCTACAAGGTTACGCTTTTGGTCACTTAAAGCTTGATATGCATCATCTGTCTGTTGCACTTTCATGATTCCACCGTTAAAAAAATCTGGAATGCCACTCTGCTTTAAGCAAAGTTGCTTGAGTGTAATTTCGGAAGCGTGAGTATATTCAGGAATATACTTGTCCAGCTTATCCATAAGATTAAGCTTTTTATCATCGATTAACTTCCCGATACACAACCCCATTAAAAATCGACTGTTAAAAGATAGCAGATAAGTACTTTTCTCTGTAATGGGTAACTTTTTCTCTCTATCTGCAAGACCGTAGAAATTCTTGTGATAACATTTACCATTTTTATAAACAGCGACTGCTCCAGCGGCCCCCCATACTTTAGCACATTTATCTATTCCTTCACTTAATTCTATTTTATTAACCATCTGATATAACCTCCTCGCTAAGTTCCTGTTTATATATATTAGTTAAGTAAAAATCTAATGCACGATATAATACAAATATTGTGGGATTGTGATGAGTTCAATGAAGCTTCAAAAAAGACTGCACAAAGTCAAAATCTAGTATTTGATTATAAATACAAAGTTTCCTGGTTTGAGATATAGATATATTGGATTTGAAATATTTAATTATGCAAGAGGGGATATAATAAAAAAATAATAATTTAAAAAGGTCTAAGTAATAAAAAATAACTATTCAATTATTTGTAGAATAGTTTAGAAATGCTTAGGTTATTTTTCATATAAAGTTTTATTGACAATTAACATATTATAGGAAAAAAGAATGAAAGACATATTATAAAATTTGAATAACTTATTAATGTTCGTTATATAACGAACATTAAATTAAAATAAACAAATAACGTTGACAATAAACTTGGCGTATGTTACCTTATAAGTGAAGAAAGAACATTTAGAATATTAAATGTTCAAATGGTTACATAATAATATTACCTAAGATTAGGAGAATTTAAAATCTCCTAGCAACTCTTAGATTGGTGGGAGGTTTAACATGGATAAAAGGGTTTTTTATGTTGAAAAGAAACATGGTTTTACAGTTGAGGCAGATGAGTTAAAAAATGATTTTATTGAAAATCTCAGTGTTAATTTGGATAAAGTTAGAATTATAAATAGGTATGTGATATATGGGGTAGACAAAGATGCTTTAGATAAAGCTAAATTTACTATTTTATCAGAAAAGACAGTAGACAACCTATATGAGGATAGCATAGAGTTAAACGGATGTGAACATTTTGCAGTAGAATATCTTCCAGGTCAATATGATCAAAGGGCAGAGGCAGCTAGAGAATGTATAGAATTAATAACAGAGGGTATAAAACCTGAAGTGAAATATTCAAAGATAATAGTATTGAATGGAAATTTAAATGAGAAAACAATAGATGAAATAAAGAAATACTACATAAATCCAGTTGATTCAAGAGAAGCATCATTAGATATAGAGGATATAGAAAAAGAAAATATAAATGTAAAACAAGAAGAAAAAATAGAAAAATTTATAGATTTAAATGAAGCACAATTAAAAGCAATTCACAAAGACTTTTCATTAGCAATGACCATAGAAGATTTAAAACTTTGCCAAAGTTACTTTAAGGATGAGAGAAGAAATCCGTCAGTAACAGAAATCAAAGTAATAGACACCTACTGGTCAGATCATTGCAGACATACAACATTTTTAACATCAATAAAAAATATAGAAATTGAAAATAATAAATTATCAAAACCTATAAAAATTGCATTAGAAGAATATATGAAGTCAAGAGACTTTGTTTATGATAAAGATAGAGATATTACATTAATGGATATTGCAACTATAGCAGCTAAAGAACTTAAGAAAAAGGGAATTCTTAATGATTTGGATGAAAGTGATGAAATTAATGCCTGTACAATAAAAGCAAATGTAGAAACAAATAAGGGAATTGAGGAGTATTTAATATTATTTAAAAATGAAACTCACAATCATCCAACAGAGATAGAACCTTTTGGAGGAGCTGCAACCTGTCTTGGAGGAGCTATAAGAGATCCCCTTTCAGGAAGATCATATGTATACCAAGCTATGAGGGTAACTGGATGTAAAGACCCAAGAACATCTATTGAGGACACAATCAAAGGAAAACTTCCTCAAAGGGTTATTACAAAGAGGGCTGCTAAAGGATACTCATCATATGGAAATGAGATAGGATTAGCTACGGGAATGGTTTCAGAAGTTTATCACGATGGATTTGTAGCTAAAAGAATGGAGATAGGTGCTGTTATAGGTGCAACTCCAAGAGAAAATGTAAGAAGAGAAGAACCAAAATCTGGGGACATAGTTATTCTTTTAGGTGGAAGAACTGGAAGAGATGGATGTGGTGGGGCAACAGGATCTTCAAAGGAACACACAGAGGAGTCTATAAATATATGTGGTTCTGAAGTTCAAAAGGGTAATCCGGTAGTAGAAAGAAAAATTCAAAGATTTTTTAGAAATCCTAATGTATCTAAAATGATAAAAAGGTGTAATGATTTTGGAGCAGGTGGGGTATCAGTGGCAATAGGGGAACTTGCAGATGGTCTTGATATAAATCTAGATGTGATTCCTAAAAAATATGAAGGATTAAATGGAACAGAGCTTGCAATTTCAGAGTCCCAGGAAAGAATGGCAGCTGTAATTGAAGAGAAAGATTACAAAAGATTTATAGCTTTAGCATTAGAGGAAAATCTTGAAGCAACTAAGGTAGCTGTAGTAACAGATTTAAACAGAATGAGAATGTTTTTTAATAGAAATACAATAGTAGATTTATCTAGAGATTTTTTAAACTCTAATGGAGCAAAAAGTTATATAGATGTAGTAGTTAAAGAACCTAAAAATGAGGGAAATTACTTTAAAAACAGTATGTATAAAGGCAATTTTAAAGAGTCTTTAGAAAATATGTTAGGTGATTTAAATATATGTAGTAAAAAAGCTTTAAGTCAAAGGTTTGATTCTACCATAGGAAGAGGATCAGTGCTTATGCCATTTGGAGGGAAATATCAATTAACTCCATCAGAAGGAATGGCAGGGAAAATTCCAGTATTAAATGGAGAGGTTTATGATTGCACATTGATGACCTATGGGTACAATCCTAATATTGGAGTGTTTAGTCCATTTCATGGAGCATTTTATGCAGTTATAGAAAGCGTTGCAAAAATAGTTTCAATGGGAGGAGATTATAAAAAAATTCATTTAACATTCCAAGAGTATTTTGAGAAGTTAGGAAAGAATAAAGAAAAATGGGGTAAGCCTTTTGCAGCCTTACTAGGAGCATTTTATGCTCAGAAAAGTTTAAATATTGCTGCAATAGGTGGAAAAGATTCAATGTCGGGAACATTTGAAGATCTTACAGTACCACCTACATTAGTATCCTTTGCTGTAGCATTAGAAAAGGTCAAAAATGTAATAAGTCCAGAATTTAAAACTTCAGGAAATATGATAGTTAAAATAAATACTAAAAAAGATGATGAAGAAATAATAGATATAAAGGAATTTAAGAAGAATTTAAGTGCTATTACTAAGCTTATACATGAAGGAAAAATAATATCATCCTTTGCATTAAGACATGGTGGAATAATGGAAGGAATATGTAACATGGCTTTTGGTAATAAACTAGGAATAAAAATAGAAGATAGCATAGAAGAAAAAGAGTTATTTAGAGAAGAATATGGTTCATTTTTAGTAGAGATGCCTAAGGAGTTTATAAAAGCCTTAGATTCCTTAGACATTACAGTAGTAGGAGAAATAAAAGATTCTAAGGCTATAGAATATAAAGACTTTAACATTGATATAGATGAACTTTTAAATATATATGAGAAGCCATTAGAAACAGTATTTAAACTTAAGACAAAAGATAATAATGAAATTATAGAGAATAAATATTTTAAGAAAGATAAGAAATATTCAGTATTTATAGATAAGGCTAAGCCAAGAGTATTTATACCAGTATTCCCAGGAACGAACTGTGAATATGACTCTCAATATGCCTTTGAAAAGCAAGGAGCAAAAGTTAATACTGTTGTATTCAAAAATATCACAGGTGATGCACTTAAAGAATCAATAGAAGAGTTTAGAAGAGAGATTTCAAAATCACAAATAATAATGCTTCCAGGAGGATTTAGTGCAGGAGATGAGCCTGAAGGTTCAGGTAAATTTATAGCTACAGTTTTTAGAAATCCTAAAATAAAAGAAGAGATAATGAATCTTTTAAATAATAGAGATGGATTAATATTAGGTATATGCAATGGATTTCAAAGTCTTATTAAATTAGGTCTTGTACCTTATGGAGAAATAAGAGATATAGAAGAAAACATGGCAACATTAACTTATAACAAAATAGGTAATCATATGAGTTCAATAGTAAGGACTAAAGTAGTATCAAAATTATCTCCTTGGTTTAACGAAGTAGAAATTGGAGATGTTCATAATATTCCAATATCACATGGAGAAGGTAGATTTGTTTGCTCAGAAGAAATGGCTAAAAAATTAATAGAACATGGACAGGTAGCTACTCAATATGTGGATTTAAATGGAAATATAACTTTAGATATGCCATACAATCCTAATGGATCAGTACTTGGAATAGAAGGAATAACCAGTATTGACGGTAGAATACTTGGAAAAATGGCTCATAGTGAGAGAATAGGAGAAAGTCTTTATAAGAATGTACAAGGAAATTATGATCAAAAGATATTTAAATCAGGAGTAAGTTATTTTACTAAATAGATTTTGAATTTGTGGAAAACCTAGAAAAACTTAAAATCACATAGTGCTTTTTAGTTGAAAGTTAAATGTAGAAAGTTGAGAGTTAAGGATGAAATCTTCTTAGGAATATTTCTAAAAAAAATGTTATTAAAGAAAAGCTGAGATTTTCAACCATCACTTTCAACCTTCAACTTAATATTTAGAAAGTCAGTGTTTTTAATTAATATTTTCAATTTTTAAATGTCAATTCTCAATTTAAAGGAGTGGTTTTATAATGAAGGTAGCAATATTCTTTGGTAGTAAGTCAGATATAGATGTTATGAAGGGAGCTAAAAAAGCTTTAGATGAATTTAATATAGAGAGCAAAGCTTTTATATTATCAGCCCATAGAGTACCAGAAAAACTTATGGAAACTTTACACAAAATTGAAGATGAAGGATTTGAAGTGATAATAGCAGGAGCAGGACTTGCAGCTCACTTACCAGGGGTAATAGCATCACATACAACAATGCCAGTTATAGGAGTTCCAATAAATGCAGCATTAAATGGACAAGATGCATTATATTCAATAGTTCAAATGCCAAAATCTATTCCAGTAGCTACTGTTGGAATAAATAATAGTTATAATGCAGGAATGCTTGCAGTAGAAATACTTTCTATAAAATATCCACAATTAAAAGATAGTTTAAAAGATTTTAGAAAAAACATGAAAAAGAATTTTATAAAAGATAATGAAGAGTTTGAATTTTAATTAGGAATATTATTAATTTAGAATACACTAATCATTAAATGATCCTAAAAGTATAGATAAACAAAGTTTAAAAATAACGAATGGAGTGAATTTTATTATGGAAAAAAGAGAAATGTTATATGAAGGAAAAGCAAAAAAAATATATGGAACTGACTGTGAAGATAAGGTGGTAGTTTATTATAAAGATGATGCTACAGCTTTTAATGGAGAGAAAAAAGGTCAAATAGAAAGTAAAGGTATATTAAATAATGCAATAACATCAAAATTGTTTGAACTTTTAGAAAGTAAAGGAATACCTACTCATTTTATAAAAAAATTAAATGATAGAGAACAACTTTGTAAGAAAGTAGAAATAGTTCCTGTGGAGGTTATTGTAAGAAATGTAGCAGCTGGAAGTATGGCTAAAAGATTAGGAATTGAAGAGGGGACAAAGCTTAAAACAACAGTTCTTGAAATAAGCTATAAAAACGATGATTTAGGAGATCCTCTAATAAATGATTATCATGCTGTTGCTATAGGAGCTACAACTTTTGATGAATTAGAAAAGATATATGGAATTACAAGAAAAATAAATGAAATATTAAAAGAGTTTTTCTTAAATCAGGGAATAAATCTTATAGATTTTAAGATAGAGTTTGGAAGATATAATGGAGAGGTAGTTCTTGCAGATGAAATTTCTCCAGATACATGTAGATTCTGGGATGCTAAAACTAATGAAAAACTAGATAAAGATAGATTTAGAAGAGATATGGGAAATGTTAAAGGGGCATACGAAGAAATATTAAATAGAATGAGTTAATTTGCATAAGAAAGGAATTGAATTTTATGAGACCACCTATACTTGATATGGAAATGGATAAATTTAAAGAAGAATGTGGTGTCTTTGGAGCATATTCAAAGGATGGTATGGATGTTTCTGCATTAACCTATTACGGATTATATGCACTTCAACATAGAGGAGAAGAAAGCTGTGGTATAGCTGTTCTAAATAATAAGGAAATACAATGTACCAAGGGAATGGGACTTGTTACAGAAGTATTTAAAGATAAAGGGAAACTGGACAAGTTAAAAGGAGAGGCAGCAATAGGACATGTAAGATATTCTACATCAGGAGATAGCTGTGAATGTAATGCCCAACCACTTTTAACTCAAGGGAAACTAGGAAGCATGTCTATAGCTCATAATGGAAATTTAACTAATGCAAATGTAATAAAAGAACTTTTAGAAGATTCAGGGTTTATATTTCAAACATCTATAGATTCAGAGGTTATACTAGGGCTTATAGCAAGATATGCAAAAAAAGGAATAGAAAAAGCTATATTTAGTACAATGCAAGCAATAAAGGGATCATTTGCAATTGTACTTTTAACAGACACTCAACTTATAGGAGTTAGAGATCATAATGGCATAAGACCTCTTTGCATAGGTAAAATAAATGAAACATTTATTTTATCATCAGAAAGTGCAGCACTAGATTCTGTAGGAGCTGAATTTATAAGAGATGTTGAGCCTGGAGAAATAGTAATAATAGATGAAAATGGATTAAGAAGTTTAAGCTATTGCGAAAGGACAAGTTGTGAAACATGTTCCTTTGAGTATATATATTTTGCAAGACCGGATTCAGTTATAGATGGGATAAGTGTTTATGAATCCAGATTAAGAGCAGGTGAAATTCTTTATGATGAATGTCCAGTTGATGCGGATATAGTAATTGGAGTTCCAGACTCAGGTATAGCAGCAGCAGTAGGCTTTTCAAAGGCATCTGGAATACCATATGAAATAGGTTTTGTTAAGAATAAATATGTTGGAAGAACATTTATAGCTCCCTCTCAAGAATTAAGGGAAACTTTAGTAGGGGTAAAGTTAAATCCACTTAAACATGTTATTGAAGGGAAAAGAGTTGTAGTAATTGATGATTCAATAGTAAGGGGTACAACTTCAAAAAGACTTGTTGATGTTTTGAAAAAAGCAGGGGCTAAAGAAGTTCACTTTAGGGTGTCTTCACCAGCAGTAAAGTATCCATGCTATTTCGGAATAGACACACCTTATAGAAGCCAGCTCATAGGAGCAAATCAAGATGTAGAAGAAATAAAAGAATCCATAGGAGCAGACAGTCTTCAATATATAACTATGGAGGGGCTTTTAAAATCATTAAAAAAACATAGAGGTTTTTGTCTTGGATGCTTTAATGGAGAATATCCATTAGCACCTCCAACTGAGGAGTTCTGATTAATATAGTTGAAAGTTGAAAGCGGAGTGTTGAGAGTGAAGGATGTTTTTCACTTTGTTTAAAAAACTAATAATTAAATTTTAGATTCTATGTAAAAAATCAACTATAATTTGTAATTTTCTATTTTAAATTATAAAAATAGTTCAAAAAGGCTCTATAAGGGTTTTAAGTTATAAGTTTTGAAGGCATGTGTTAGTTCAAAAATTAGAGATTATAAGAGGTGGAAGTTGAATATTGATAGTGAAAGGTGCTTTTTATTTTGTTCAAAAAACCAACCATAATTTTCAATTTTCAATTCTCCACTTTCAACTCAATGAAAGGTGTGATATATATGATTAGCTATAAAGATTCAGGAGTTAATATAGAAGAAGGTTATAAATCAGTACAACTTATAAAAGAGTATGCAGGTAAGACAATGACGGATTTAGTTTTAAATGGTATAGGATCTTTTGCAGGAATGGTGGAATTACCAAAAGGATATAATGAACCAGTTTTAGTATCAGGAACTGATGGAGTTGGAACTAAGCTTGAAATAGCATTTAAAACTAAGAAATATGACACTGTTGGAATAGATTGTGTTGCAATGTGTGTAAATGATATTTTATGTCATGGAGCTAAACCATTATTTTTCCTTGATTACATCGCTTGTGGAAAATTAGATGCTAATGTTTCTGCTGATTTAGTTAAAGGTGTATCAGAAGGATGTATTAAGTGTGGAGCTGCATTAATTGGAGGAGAAACTGCTGAAATGCCAGGGTTTTATGGTGAAGGTGAGTATGATATAGCAGGATTCACTGTTGGAATAGTTGAAAAGAGTAAAATAATCGATGGAAAAAATGTTCAAGATGGAGATATAATAATAGGATTAAAATCATCAGGAATACATTCTAATGGATATTCATTAGTTAGAAAGTTAGTTAAAGATTATAATGTGGAGTTTAATGGAAAAACCTTAGGAGAACATTTATTAACTCCAACAAAAATATATGTAAAACCTATATTAAATCTTTTAGAGAAATATGAAATAAAGGCAATGAGTCATATTACTGGAGGCGGATTTATAGAAAATATCCCAAGAATGCTTCCAAAGGGAAAAACTGCTGTTATTGATATAAATTCTTATGAAAGAAATGAAATTTATGATTACTTAATAAGCCTTGGAGCTGATGAAAAACACATGTACAATACCTTCAATATGGGAATAGGATTTGTAATTTGCATAGATAAAGGTATTAAAAATCAGGTGATGGATTCGCTTAGAGAAAGTGGAGAAGAATCTTATGAAATTGGATATATAACCTCAGGGGAGGAAGGAATATGCTTAAAATAGCTGTACTTATATCTGGAGGTGGAAGTAATCTTCAATCAATAATAGATAATGTTAATAGTGGAAAAATAAATGGAAATATAGAAATGGTAATAAGTGATAGTGAAAATGCTTATGGAATTGAAAGGGCAAAGAAGTTTGATATTAAAACTTATGTTCTTGATAAGAATAAATATGGGAAAAATCTTTGTGATGAAATATTGAAGATTACTAAAGGAAATGTAGATTTAATAGTACTGGCTGGTTTTTTATCTATCCTAAAAGGAGACATCCTTAAAGAGTTCAAAAATAGAATAATAAATATTCATCCTTCCTTAATACCAAGCTTTTGTGGAAAAGGCATGTATGGCATTAAAGTACATGAGGCTGCTATAGAGTCAGGAGTTAAGGTAAGTGGATGTACTGTACATTTTGTTAATGAAAAAATAGATCACGGAGCTATACTTCTTCAAGAAGTGGTTCCAGTATATTTCGAAGATACAAAAGAAAGTCTTCAAAAAAGAGTTTTAGAAAAAGAACACATATTACTACCAAAGGCTATAAGTCTTATATCAGAAGGAAGAGTTAAAATTGTAGATGGTCATGGAAAAATAGATTAATTAGTATGTGTAAAAATTTTAGGAGGTTCAAAGATATGAAAAAAAGAGCTTTAATAAGCCTTTATGATAAAGAGGGAATATTAGAATTTGCAAAGTTTTTAGAAGAGAGAAATGTTGAAATAGTGTCCACTGGAGGAACCTTTAAATATTTGAAGGAAAATGGAATAAGTGTTATAGATGTAAGTAGTGTAACCAATTTTCCTGAAATGTTAGACGGACGAGTAAAAACTCTTCATCCTAATATTCATGGAGGAATACTAGCTTTGAGGGATAACGAAAATCATATGGCTACTCTTAAAGAGCATAATATAAACATAATAGATTATGTTATAGTAAATCTTTATCCATTCTTTAAAAAGGTAAAAGAAGATTTAACCTTTGATGAAAAGGTTGAGTTTATTGATATTGGCGGACCAACTATGATAAGATCTGCTGCTAAAAACTTTAAACAAGTTACTGTTATAACTGATAAAAATGATTATAAAGTAGTAATGAAAGAAATTGAAGAACAGGAGAACTTATCACTTAAGACCAGAAAATATTTAGCTTCTAAGGTGTTTAATCTAATGGGAGCATATGATTCTTGTATAGCAAATTTTTTAATGGAAGATAGTGAAGAATATCCAGAGTATTTAACTTTATCATATAAAAAATCTAAAGATTTAAGATATGGAGAAAATCCACATCAAAAGGCAGTATACTATGTGGATACAGTGAAAAATTCAGCAATGAATAGGTTGGAAATTCTTAGCGGAAAAGAACTTTCATACAATAATATAAAAGATTTAGATATAGCTTGGAAGGTTGTATGTGAATTTCATGATGAAGTGGCATGCTGTGCCTTAAAGCATAATACACCATGTGGAGTAGCAATAGGAAATGATGTATATGATAGCTATATGAAAGCTTATGAATGTGATAAAATGTCTATATTTGGTGGAATAGTTGCATTAAATAGAACTGTAGACGAAAAAACAGCAAGAGAAATGAATAAGATTTTTTTAGAAATAGTTGCAGCACCAGATTTTACAGATGAGGCATTAAAGGTCTTAAAAGAAAAGAAAAATTTAAGAATTATAAAATGTTTAGAAACTCCAAAAGGTGAAAATGGCCTTGTAAGTGTTGATGGTGGAATACTTATGCAGAATGAAGATAGAGAATTTGTAAAAGAATTAAAGGTTGTAACGGAAAAATCCCCAACTGAAGAGGAATTTGATGAATTGAGGTTTGCAATGAAGGTTTGCAAATACGTTAAATCTAATGCTATAGTAGTATCAAGAAATAAAATGGCAGTAGGCATAGGGGGAGGACAAGTTAATAGAATATGGGCAGCTAAAGAAGCATTAGAAAGAGGAGAGAATGCAGTGGTTTTAGCATCAGATGCATATTTTCCATTTTCAGATGTGGTTGAAGAATGTAGTAAATACAACATAAAATCTATAATTCAGCCAGGTGGATCTATACATGATGAAGATTCAATTAAAGCTTGTAATAAACTTGGAATATCTATGGTCTTTACGTCTATGAGACATTTTAAACACTAAGGGGGATTTTTTATGAAAGTATTAGTTATCGGTGGTGGGGGAAGAGAACATGCAATAGCCTGGAAATTAGCAAGTGATAGAGAAATAGAGAAAGTATATGTAGCGCCAGGTAATGGAGGAACAGCACTTGAAGATAAGTGTGAAAATGTAGATCTTTCAACTACAGAAGAACTAATAAATTTTGCAAAGAATAATGATGTATACTACACTGTTGTAGGACCAGAAGATCCACTTACTAAAGGTATCGTAGATGATTTTGAAAAAGAAAATTTAAAGATATTTGGACCATGTAAAAAAGGGGCTATTTTAGAAGGTAGCAAAGCTTATTCAAAAGAATTTATGAAAAAATATAATGTGAAAACTGCAGAATATGAAATATTTAATGATATAAAAAGAGCAGTTGAACATTTGAAAAATTGTGAATATCCAGTAGTAATTAAAGCAGATGGGTTAGCAGCGGGTAAAGGTGTTGTCATATGCAATAATTATGAAGAAGGAAAATATGTATTAGAAGACTTTATGGTTTTAGGCTCTCTAAATAAAGCAGGAAAAACAATTGTTATAGAGGAGTTTTTAGAAGGGATTGAAGCATCAATTCTTTCAGTTACAGATGGTAATACAATAATACCTTTTATTTCAGCAAAAGATCATAAACAAGTTTTAGATGGAGATAAAGGATTGAATACAGGTGGAATGGGAGTAATAGCTCCTAATCCATACGTTACAGAGGACGTTTTCAAGTCATTTGAGGAAGAAATAATGTATCCAACTCTTAAAGGATTAAAAAGTGAAAAAATAGATTTTAAGGGGATAATTTTCTTTGGAATAATGATTACTAAAAAGGGAATTTATCTTTTAGAATATAATGTGAGAATGGGAGATCCTGAAACACAGGCAGTATTAAGTCTTATGGAAACTAGTCTTCATGAAGTAATAAAAAATACGTTGGATGGCAACTTACATAAAACAAAGATCCTATGGAAAAATAAAGTAGCAACCTGCGTGGTTATATGTTCAGGTGGCTATCCACTTCAATATAAAAAAAATAAGAAGATATTAATTACAAAACCTAAAGAAAAGGTATTTATAGCAGGAGCTATACTAAAAGAAAATTCTTTATACACAAGCGGAGGAAGGGTATTATCTGTTGTAGCTGTAGATGATACAATAGATAAGTCTAGAAAAAAAGCATATGCTGCAATAGAACACATAGATTTCCATGATATGTTTTACAGAAAAGATATAGGGAAATTTAAATAAATTTTTTATATGAAAATAAGGTATGTGTTAAAAATTTAGTTTGTGAAAAGAGCAACATCTGAAAGAAAATTTGTTTTATAAGGCCATGAATTTAAGGGATTTAAACTTTAATTTCATGGTCTTTATCTATTTTGAAATAAAATAAACTATATATGTTATATGAATAATATTTAAAGTTATAAATGTTCTTATAAAAATCAATTATTATTTAATCTTATGTAAGAATTGTAATATAACCTATATAAAAAATAAATTATATTACATAAGAGAGTAAATAAATATATACCTGATACATAAATAGGTATATTATATAATTGTACAACTTATAAAAATTTATTCAATGTCTAACATTATTATGAAACTAATTCTTAAGTTAGGCATAAGCATTGCTATAGGCACAAATGAGTTATTTTAAAACTCAAAATAAAGTAAAACATTCTTTTTAAGAAAAATCTTATGAATCTAAGGATCATTTAAAGTAAAATGGGGTGGAGTATTGTATATAGAATTTAAAAACATTAAAAGCGTAATGAAATTTTTAAAAGAACATACCTATGGTCATGTAAGCAAGGACATATGGGATTGTAATTTGTGGTTTTATGGAAAGGTAGAAAATTTAAATAATAAGATATTTTATACTGATAAGATAAAAAATATAAAACTTTATAAATTTGAAGATGTCAGTGGAGTTTTACAAGGGGTTGCAGTAGTTTCTTATAATAGATTTTGTGTAAACGTATATTTAGATGTATTAAACACTATAGATTTAAATGAATTTTTTCATAGTTTATTAAATGAAAGTGAAAACAAACCTATATGGGTAAATTGTTGCAGAGATTATGTGGCAAATACTGTTATTAAAGAATTCAATGGAAAAGTAAATGAAACCTTATCAATGCAATACTATTTTAAGGAGGATTTTAAAGAAGACAAATTTTATAATGCTAGAGAATTAACAATAGCTGATAAAGATTACTTTGATTATAATTGGCATCACATGAAAGCATCCATGGAGCAAGGAATAAGATTTTTTGCCATAATAGAAAATAATAAAATAATATCTTTAGCGGGGCTAGCTCCTTTTTCAACTACTAGAGCAGAGATTGTATGTGTTAAAACAAAGGAACAATATAGAAATAAGGGATTCAGTAAAGCTTTATGCAATTATGTTATCAATGAAGGATTTCAAGAGTACTCTGTGTTAACTTGGACAACTCATTGTAATAATAACAAAAGTATTAGTTTAAGTAATGCATTAAACTTTAAACACCTTATCAACACCTATCAAATTATTATAAATAGAAGTAAATCAGTCTAAATTATCATTATTTTTTTTATCATCGTATAGTATGCTTTTACAGAAAGTAAATATTAAATTTAATGTTGAGCTAGTAAAAGCAAAAAGTAACAAACCAGTTCTATATAAAGTTATATCAGTAAGATTATATGACTTTAAAAAAGTATAACCTATTAAAATAGCTACAATTTCTGATAAAAGTTTAATTATGAATCCTAAAAATTCGTTATTCCTTAGCATATTAGATATTACTTTATGATTAAATCCAATGAATATTAAAAATATTTCTATAACCAATGCAGAGATAGTTAATGTAAAGGATAACACTAGTATTGATGAAAATCTACAGTGAGATATTTCATGAGGAATAATATATTTAACAAATAAAATTCCTAATACATTAAATAATGTAGGTGCAATGAAAGGGACTAGCAAAACTAAAACTAAAAATATTATTAGTAGAAATTGAAAAAATATGTTCATAGTAATCTCCTTAAAAATAGTTTTATGTTTCTATATAAAATACATATGATGCAGAATAATAAAGTATTACAAAAGATTAATCTGTATTTGGAATTTGAAAAAGAGTACATAACTTGTATATAATACATATAATGGTATTAATGAAACTATATAATATAAACTAATTAGTACTATGCTAAAAAAATTTTTAGGAGGAAATCATATGTATACTAGGAATTCTTCAGACTTAAAGAAAGATTCAATAAAGAAATTAGCTAACAATTGGCCTATGGCAATATTAGTTAGCTTTCTTACCTATTCATTATTAGGAGGGATAAATTTTAATAATGGGCTTAGAAAGGCTGATATTAAGATATTTTCATTTCAATTTCAACAAAACATAGATTATAATTTTGGACGGGGAATAACATCAATAGTTTTATCAATATTATTAATGATAGTTATAGGATCACTATATAAGGGTGCTAGTTTTTTCTTTTTAAACATTGTAAGAGGGAAAAAAGGAACTTTTGGTCAATTTTTAACTGGGTTTAATGGATGGGGAAGAGCATTTCTTGCTAATTTATTAATTGCAATCTTTGTTATGTTTCTTACCATACTTTTAATAATACCAGGGATAATAGCTATATATAGATATTCAATGACTTTTTATATATTAAATGATTATGATGATATATCAGCATTAGATGCAATAGAGTTAAGTTCAGATATGATGAGGGGGCATAAATTTGATTTGTTTTGTGTACAGTTAAGTCTAATAGGATGGGCTATACTTTCAGTTGTTACTTTGGGAGTGGGAGGTATATTCCTTTCACCATATTATAGAACTATTGTAGCTGAATTTTACGAAGATGTTAAATTTGATTATGAAAAAAATAAGTAGAATTAAAATTATTAGTATGTAGAATTTTTATAAGACTATAAAGCATGAGGTACATAAAAAATAACAAGTCAAAGATGTGATGTATATTGACTTATTGTTTTTGAATGTGCCTAAATAAAACAAAGTATAAATAGGGAATATGTAATAAAAAAATTACATACTCCCTAAGTTATTATTAAAGGGTATATTAAACTTGTATAGTTTTACCATTTGATTTTTTATTATAAATACCTGCCAAATAAATACTCAATTCTTCGATTTTCATGAAATTAATACAATTATTTGTGTGGTAACATAATATAGAAACTTTAGCCAATCATTATAAATAAAAAAATATGATAAAAATAAAAAATTGCAATAAAATCTTTGAAAATTTTAAAAAATAATGTTAAGATAAGTATAGAATATGTTTTTGTGTCAATAATATAGTTTGATATGAAAGATTATTCTAATCTTTACTTAATATTAGGAGGTAAGATCTTTTGGATAGAGATAGACTATTGGAAATGGATCCCTATGTTTTATTAAGTCTAATCAATATGAAATTAAGAGATGAATTTACTTCCCTAAGGGATTTTTGTACATTTAATGACATTAATTCGGAGTGTATTATTAAAAAATTAATGAAATTAGGATATGTTTACGATGAATTATTAAATCAATTTAAAGTAGCTTAAAGCATCATATTTTTGATGCTTTTTTTATTTTTAAAATTATTATAAAATATTATAATAATTTTTTTTGCTTAAATTGAACATTTTACATATAAAATTAGTCTAATATATGAATGGCTTAGCTAAGGGATAAGAGAAGAGGGGTGATGATTTGGAAATAGGATCTAAAGTAAGGTCTAAGATTAGGAAGGAATCTACTATATCTTTAGCAAAAAAAGGTGATAAAGAAGCATTTTTAGTTTTAATTCAAGACAACAAGGTATCACTTTACAGAATTGCTAAAGGTATATTAAAAAGTGAAAATGATATAGAAGATGCATTCCAAAACACAATTATAAAGGCATATGAAAAAATTCATACATTAAAAAATGATAACTATTTTAAAACATGGATTATAAGGATTCTTATTAATGAATGCAATAATATTATAAAATTAAATACTAGGGTTATACCTATGGAAAAATTAAGAGAAAATGTTTATGAAGATAGTTATTGTAGTAGTGACATACGAGAAGCAGTTGATTTATTAGATGAAGATTTAAGAATTGTTATATTACTTTTTTATTATGAAGATATTCCTCAAAAAGAAATTGCGAAAATTCTAAACCTTAAGCATGGAACTGTGAGATCTAGGATTTCAAGAGCTAAAGAAAAGCTTTACGAAATTATAAAAGAAAGTTAAGGAGGGGTTATCTATGGAAAAAGATTTAATGGAGAAAATTTTAAAAGATAATGTTAAAAAAGATGATTTGAAAATTCCTGAAACTTTAGATAAGCTTATAAACCAAACCATAGAAAAATTGCCAGTTAAAAAGTATAAAAATTATTATATAGCAAAAAGAACAGCCACTATAGCAGCTGTTTTAATAATAGGTATAAGTATATTTGGAATAACAATGCCAAGCTATGCTGAGAATATACCATTTATAGGATCTATATTTAAAAAATTAAGTTATGAAAACTCATATAAATATTCTTCTGAAATAAATAAAAGTCAGATAAGTAATGATACAAAGGTAACAATAAATGAAGTGATTTATGATGGATTAGATATAAGTTTAGCATATACAGTAGAAACTAAAGAGCCTATGGAATATGCTCCCCGTATTATGGAAAAAGATTTAAAGATAAATGGTAATTTAACTACATTTAGTTCAGGAGGAAGAGGAAGTTTTTTAAATGACAGAACAACTTATATAGGTGTTGAAAACTTTAGAGTATCTAGAAATGGAATGCCAAAAGAACTTCAAGAAGAAGTCTTTTTAGGTGGATATGTAGAAATACCAGATGAATTTGAGTTTGAGATAAATATAAAAGAGTTGTGGGGTATAGAGAACGGTACTTGGAATTTTAAATTTAATGTTACCAATGAAAAACTTAAAGGAAATTATAAAGAAATAGATATTAATGTAAATCTAGATAATATTGAGGAGGGTATGAATATTAATAAGCTTATATTGACGCCTATAAATACATCTATCCAAGGAAATCACAAAACAATAAATACAAATGAAGAAAAAGAAAAAAATATTTCCTTTGTGGCAATAGATAATATGGATAGAATTCTATTACCAAAGGATAGTAGTGGTTCAGCTGGGGGTTCAGGATTAAGTTATTTTGGGAATAAGTTTACTAATCCATATAAGGATACAAAATCAATAACTTTTATACCATATGAAATGATACAAGATGTTAATATAATAAATGAGGTTAATAGCTATGATTTAAAGAATAGTATAGATAAGAAGCTTGAACTTGATAGTTCTGGAGAGTTAGTAATAGATAAAATAGAATTTCTAGATAATGAAACAAAAATATATTGTAAGACAGCTAATCCTTATCTTATGGGCTTTATGCCAATATATGTTGAGGATAAGGAAACAGGAGAGGCAATTAACATAGATAAAATGCCTCAGATAACTGAAGACGGGTATTATGTATTAAGTTTAGAAAAAATGTATGAAGATAAAGAATATACATTAAAAGTAACTAAAAATCTAGACTGTAATTATAAGATACACAAAGAGTCAAGTTTTACTGTAGATATTAAATAAACTAAATTTTAATAAAATGATTTATATAAGTTTTAATAAAGTCCATACATTAAATTTGCTTGAGATTTTAGGTTACACTAAGTAATATTAATGAATTTTATTTGAACTTTTATGTATAGGCATTTAAAGGTTTATACAAAGTTAAATAATATAATGTTTTTAAACTTATCATATAAAAGCAGGACTTCACATATGCTGAATGTCCTGTTTTTTAATAAATAGATTTAAAGTATAAAATTATTATAAGTGAGACTTTGGTTATGTTTAGGCACATGAAAGAAAATAACAATTCAAAGATACCATGTATATTGACTTTCTATTTTTTTGAATGCGCCTTAATAGAAATACAAATGAGATTTATCTATGAGTTAAGTTGTAACAACGTTAGGATTCCTAAAACAATTTTTTGTTATTATATTTAATATTATTATCAATACAAGAAAAGACTTTTATTGATAACATCTATACTTTTCTATGGTTATATAAAGAACATCTATTTCCCAATATATAGATTATATGGTATATTTAACTCGAATAACCGTTAATATTAAAAACTTAGGGGGGGATAGTTTTGTTTAAAGAAAATAAAGGAATTATATTAACTGGACTTATAATAGGAATTATATCTGTACTTTTAGTTCATTTTGGTAATCCAGGTAATATGGGAGTATGTATCGCATGTTTTCTAAGAGATATGGCAGGAGCTTTTGGATTACATAGTGCAGAAACAGTTCAATATTTAAGACCAGAAATCATAGGTATTGTTTTAGGAGCATTTTTAATGGGGGTGCTTTCTAAAGAATTTAGCCCTAGAGGGGGATCATCACCATTTATAAGATTTATACTAGGCTTTATAATTTTAGTTGGAGCTTTAATGTTCTTAGGATGTCCAACTAGACTTATATTTAGACTTGCAGGTGGAGATTTAAATGCAATTCTTGGACTTGTAGGATATGCTGTAGGAATAATTATAGGTATATTCTTTTTAAATAAAGGATTTTCTTTAAAAAGAAGCTATAAGGTTACTAAAGTAGAGGGATACAGTTTTCCAGTACTTAATATATGCTTAATAATACTTTTGGTAGCAGTACCATCAATTTTATTATTTAGTTCAGAGGGACCAGGATCTAAACATGCTCCATTGATGTTTTCTCTTGTATTAGGAGGAATTGTAGGAGTTTTATGTCAAAAAACAAGATTATGTACTGCTGGAGGAATAAGAGACTTAATAATGTTTAAAGATACCTATTTATTTAGTGGATTTATAGCAATATTTATAGGAGCTTTAGCATTAAACTTAGTATTTGGAACATTTAATTTAGGGTTTGTAAATCAACCTATAGCACATACTGATGGTTTGTGGAATTTCTTGGGTATGGTAGTTGTAGGTTGGGGATCTATACTTTTAGGAGGATGTCCTTTAAGGCAGCTTATATTATCAGGAGAAGGAAATGGAGATTCTATGATTACTGTTATGGGAATGGTAGCAGGAGCAGCTTTTGCCCATAATTTTAAATTAGCTTCAAGTCCTAAAGGACCAACAACTAATGGAATGATAGCAGTTGCTATATGTTTAGTTCTTTTATGTGTAATATCTTTTATGGCTATAGAAATAAAAGCTAAAGTTAAAATGAAAGGAGATGTGTCTGTATAATGAAAGTAGATGCTAGGGGAATGTCATGTCCAACTCCAGTTCTTATGACTAAAAATGCCACAAAGAACAATCCAAATGAATTAGAAATATTAGTGGATACTAAGGTAGCCATTGATAATGTAACAAGGTTTTTAAATCATTCAGGTTATAGTACATCTTGTGAAGATAATGAAGAGTATTTTACAATAAAGGCTAAGAAATAGTGGAATATATAGCTATATTTTATAACCATGCAGGTGCTATTAAGTTTTCAAGAATAATAGATGAAAATAAAATAAAAGGACAATTAATTCCAGCACCAAGAAAACTAAGCTCAAATTGTAACGTGGCATGCAAATTTTACATTAATGATCATGATATGTCTTCATTGATTTTTAATGAAGTAGAAAAAATCTTTAAAATAGAAAACAAAAACTTTAGTTTAATATATGAAGATGAACTTTAAAAGACATTAGGTGAATTTGTGTAAAACCAAATTTGCCTAATGTCTTTTTATTAATGGTAAACAATATAGAAGAATTATTTGGGAAAATTTCCAAGGAAATAAACAATGTATTAAAGCAAGCTGTAGAAGCAAATAAAAGAGTTATAGAAGAAAAAGATACAGTAGAAGAATTTATATAAGATGTAATATAATTATAGTGTGAATTTTTTTAGTAAAGAGAGGAAGTTTATAATATGGAGATATTAAATAACTGCAATTTATGTGGTAGGAAATGTGGAATAAATAGAAATTTACATAAAGGACCATGTAATAGTGATAGTAAAATAAACATAGCAAGAGCTGAACTTCATTTTTGGGAGGAACCATGTATTTCAGGAGATAATGGTTCAGGAACAGTATTTTTCTCTAATTGCAATTTAAGGTGTGTTTTTTGTCAAAATCATTGTATAAGCCAAGAGGGAAAAGGTAAGGAGGTGTCTATTAAAAGGTTAAGTGAAATATTCTTAGAGCTACAAACTAAAGGAGCTAATAACATAAACCTTGTAACACCAACTCATTATGTTCCTCAAATAATAGAAGCATTAAAAATTGCAAAGAAAAAAAAATTGAAATTACCAGTGGTATATAACTCTAACGGATATGATTCAATAGAAACAATAAAAAGTTTAGAGGGATTTATTGATATATATATACCTGATTTAAAATATTTTGATAATAAATATGCAAACAAGTATTCTAATGCCAAGGATTATTTTAGTGTGGCAACAAAGGCTATAGAAGAGATGTACAATCAAGTTGGTAAAGCTAAATTTTATAGTAATGGAATAATGAAAAAAGGAGTTATAATACGACATTTAATGTTACCAGGTCTATTATTTGATTCTAAGAAAGTTATAGATTACATATATAAAACATATAAGGATAAGGTTTTTATAAGTATTATGAATCAATATACTCCAATGCATAGAGCTAAAGAATTTAGTGAAATAAATAAGCCATTAAATCCTAAACATTATGATTCGCTAATACAATATGCATTAGATATAGGTGTTACTAATGCATTTATACAAGAAAATGGCACAAATTCACAATGCTTTGTACCAGACTTTAACTTCCAAGGACTATAATATAACCAAAAACTTTCTAGATTGTATGTAGATATATATAATAATTAAATACATATACTAAAGAATATATATGTTGCAATCTAATAGGAGGAGTTGTCAATGAAAATTAAAGCTGCAGAGAGAGAATATGAAAAGCTACAAAGTCAGTTAAATCATATTAATGAGATAGTGAGAAATAGCAAAATAGAATCATTTTATGACCATGATAAAATGATTAGAAATAAGTTGGTCTTATTATTTCAAATAAAAACAGCTATAAAAAAGGCGAAAAATAATAAAAGACTTCTTCAAATAGATAATACAATAGAAAAATTTCAAGATCTGTTAGATTATATATCAGAGGAATTAATAAATGATTACAATAATACCCATAATACTGAGTTTTCATTTTTAGTATTAAGAGATTTATATTATGACAGTTATACATCCTCGGGAATAATTTCAGTACTGGTAAATAGGTATATTCCTAATACTGTAAACAAAAAGATAGAATTAATTTTTAAGGAAAATCCAAAGGATGAGTACACAGAAATAAGAAAAATAAAAAGAAAGTTCTATTTGCATTTAGGAGAAACCAATACGGGTAAAACATATAGAGCTATGGAATGCTTGAAACAGTGTAAAAAGGGTGTATATCTTGCACCACTAAGAATTTTAGCATTAGAAAACTATGAAAAGCTTAAAGGAGAAAATATAAAGTGTAGTCTACTAACTGGAGAAGAGGAAATAAAGACCCCAGAAAGTACTCACGTATGTTCTACAATAGAAAAACTTAATTTAAAAGAAGAATATGATGTGGGGGTAATTGATGAAATTCAGATGATAGGAGATCCAAGAAGAGGGGCCTCATGGACAAGGGCTTTATTAGGATTAAATGCAAAAGAAATTCATATATGTGGAGCATTAAATGCAAAGGACATAATTATAAAACTCTTAGATGATTTAGAAGAAGAGTATGAATTAAAAGAATATAAAAGAGATATACCACTAATAGTGGAAGAAAAGTCATTTATATTAAAAAATATTAGAGAAAAAGATGCTCTTATTGTTTTTTCTAAACGAAGAGTATTGGAACTTGCAAGTTATTGTATAGAGCAAGGAATTTCTTGTTCTTTAATATATGGTGATTTACCTCCAGAGGTTAGAAGAAATCAATATGAAGAGTTTTTAAGAGGAGATAGCAAGATAGTTATATCAACGGATGCAATAGGGATGGGTGTTAATTTACCAATACAAAGAATAGTATTTATGGATATAAGAAAATTTGATGGGGAAGAAGTAAGAATTTTAAACTCTCAAGAAATAAAACAAATATGTGGAAGAGCAGGACGTAAAGGTGTATACAACAAAGGATATGTGAGTGCTTATGGTGGAAATATAGATTTTATAAAAGAAGGTTTAAATATTAAAGATACAATTCTAAAGAGAGCTATATTAGGTCCAAGTGAGGACATATTACAAATAAAAGAAGCTTCATTAATTGATAAATTAAAAATTTGGAGTGAGAAACCTGTATCGAATGGATTATATAAAAAAATGGATATAAGTGAAAAGATAGAAATATTAGAAATTATAAAAAAATACAAATTAAAAGAAGAAGATCAGTGGAAAATATTATGGATACCTTTAGATATAGAAGATGAAAGTATTATTAATGAATTAAAAAGACATATAGAAGATAAATTTATTTATGAAAAACAAGAAATATTGAAGCCTAAATATAGAGGAGAAACATTAGGACAAATGGAGCTTTATTATAAAAAAATAAATTTATATTATTCTTTTAATAAGGCATTTAAATTATCCTTTGATAATCAGTGGGTGAATAAGGAAAGACAAAAAGTAGCTACAATAATAAATTATTTACTAATAAACATACAATAAATTTAAGTGAAAACTTTATGATAATTAAACTTAAGGAAGATGCTCTTAATGATATATCTGGAAATATAGTTTACGATAAAGGATTCTTTGAACAAATTTAATTAATTATGAACTTAAAAGGATACCCAGCTGGGTATCCTTTTAAGTTAGCTGCATTTACAAAAGAGCCAATAAATATGGATTCTCTAGCTTTAATCCTTTGAGTCTTGTGTCATTTATTTTGCATATCCAATATATTTTTTCATAGGTAAAATTAATTTACATATAAAATATTATGTAAATTAATTTTAAAAGTAAACTAAAGTTCAGTGGCAATTAATAAATTATCAAAGGAAATTAACATAGAAAAGTTTTTAGTATGAAATAAATTGAACTTTATAGTATAATTAACGTATTAAGACACATGTATGCAAAATTATATTTATTTACACATAAAATTATTAAAAATCTTACATAGTATTAATAGTACAAAGTCCTATTAGGAATACTAAATATGAGTTAATGTTTTTAAATAATAGAACATCAGATAAATAATAGAATTTAGAAATTTGTAAGGAGGAATAAATTATGGAATTTTACAACAATTTGGGGATGGCAATGGAAAATTTAATAAAAAGAGGGGCTTTTTTAACATGTAAAACAGGTGAAAAAATAAATACAATGACAATATCATGGGGATATGTTGGATTTAGTTGGAGGAAGCCGTACTTTGTTGCAATGGTAAGACCAGAAAGATATACAAATAAATTTATGAATGAGGGGGAAGATTTTACGATAAGTATTCCATATAGTGATGATATGAAAAATGCACTAATGATTTGTGGTACTAAATCGGGAAGGAATATAGATAAAGAAAAAGAAGCTAATATAGAATTTATATCTTCAAAAAGTGTAAAATCACCTATAATAAATAATTGTAATATGTATTACGAGTGTAAAGTATCATATGTAGACCCTTTAAAAAGTGATAACTTACCAAAGGATATAAAAGAGAAATTTTATAACGGTGATGGAGATCACATAATGTATTATGGTGAAATTGTAAATAGCTACGAAAAATAGTCTTTTAATTTGTAGGAGTTTTGAATTATAAGGAAGAACTATCATATAAATTATAATGCCAAATGGGGAGTAATATATATTACTTTCCATTTGGCATTGTTATTATATAAAATTAATTTCAAAATATAGGAAAATTTACAAGACTATTAGCAATTTTTTAGCACATTATTATATTCATATGATATAATAAATATGTCTATTAAAAAACATCCAAAATTTACTAAAATTACATTATATATTATTTTTTATTATTATTTATATATGTATGTTTTGGAAATGTTTTTATTATTATGTATAACTTATAAAGTGCTTTCTAGCTTCAAATGATGTTTATTTAAGAATAATATATTACTTTATTTTGAAGATTAGGAAAACTTGTTTTAAAAGTAATTAGATTATTTAAAAGCAAAAAGGGAAAGTTAGATTTAATTAACAATGGACAAGTCATCAGTGATAAGTAAGGGGCCAACTGTATGAGGTGTAATTATTTATGGATGAGTATATCTTAATTTAGAGGTGTAAGTATTAGAAATGATAGACAAAGAGTTTAAATAAGCAGTTAAGGAGAGAAGTATATGCAAGAGAGCATTAAGATAAAGAATATATTTCAGTATATGCTAGCATTAAAAAAGCTAAATGAAAAGACAATATATAATATTAAAGATTACAATGGTAAGGGTGAAAACATAATATTTTTAAATAAATACCCTAAGTTTAATAAAGGAATTGTAATAAATAAGAATAAAGAAGATGACCAGTGGATAGAAGTATATAAAAGTGTTTTAGATGACTTTCCTACGATAGATCCTACTTTATCAGAGTACCTAAAACTAGATTTAGAGAATCCTTTAAATAAACCAGAGATAACTAATGAGGGAAAAAAACAAAAGCATATAATAGAATTATATAAAGACCTTGAATTAGCTTGGGATTCTTTTGGTAAAAATAATTTTAAAAAACAATTGTCAAATGAATTATACTCAAAATTATTTGATGTCTATCAGCTTTTTAAAGCTTCAGGGGAAGAATACGAAATTTTGTTTAGTGATGTACTTTTAGCTATAAATATAGATGAAAGCCAAATACTACATCCTATGATAACTAACAAGATGGAACTAATTTTTGATGGAGTTTTAAATAAGTTTACTCTTCTTCCAAGCGAAGAATTTTCAAGAATAGAATATGATTATTTAGATAATATATATGTGGAAGGATTTCAAAGACTTTTAGATTTTAAAAAATCTAAAGAAAATGAAGTTTTTCAAAGTGTTGACTGTAAAGATGAGGAAACTTATAAGGTTTTAGGAGAGATACTTTCAATTATAAATCCTATGGAAAATGTTGAAAATATTAAAATACTTAATGATGATATATTAAATGTAGACATATCAAAAGAACCTAAAATATATAATATTCCAATAATATTAGTAAGAAAAAAGGGAACAAAAACTCAAATAGAAGACTTAAAAGATATAATAAATTATATTGATGACAATAAAGATATTCCAGATGTAATTACTAATCTTGTGGCGTCAACTAATAAAAATATAATTAAAGTAAATGATAAATGGACAAGTGTTGGAAAGGACTTGTTATTTCCTTTACCAGCAAATGAAGATCAAAGAGATATTGCAAGAAGATTAAGTAGTAATAGTGGAATAGTAGTACAAGGACCTCCTGGAACAGGAAAAAGTCATACAATTGTAAATTTAATATGTCATTTATTGGCACATGGAAAAAGAGTTCTTGTTACAAGTCAAACAGAAAAAGCATTATCTGTTTTAAGAGATAAAATTCCTGGAGAAATAAGAGATTTATGTATAAGTCTTTTAGGTAGTGATAGAGATGCATTAAAAGATTTGGATAATTCAATAAGAATTATAACAGATAATTTATCAATAAATAAAAATACTCTAAAAAAAGAGATTGATGAAGTAAGATTTAAATTAGATAAATCTAGAAAAACTCAACAAGAAATAATAGAGAAATTAAAGGACAATGAGGAAAGAAATAATTCTCCTATAATGGAAAAGGGAAAAGAATATTCTAAATTAGACATAGCAAAGTGGTTAAAAGAAAATGAAGATAGCTTAGGATATATAAAGGATAAAGTTTCTCCTTATGAAATTCAGCCTATAAGTGAAGATGAGTTTGAAGAAATAGTAGAAATATTAAAAGAAAATTCATTGATTGATTTATTAAGAGCTAAGGATATTGTTGAAATAAAAGAAAAAATGCCTGATTTGGATGAATTAAAGACTGTGTTAAAAGAATACAAATCCTTAAGTGAAAAATATAAAGAGTTAAGAAAAAGTACTGAAGATTTAACTTATGACAATAATACTGATTTAGATAATATATTAAGTAATCTTTTAATATATGAAAAATCTCTCTTAGAAATACAGGATTTGGGATATGATAAGTTTTTTAAAGAACATAATTCAACTCCAATAGTGGAAGAACTTACAAGACAATTTGTAAACAAGGTATCTCCTATGATAAAGGAGATAAAAATGCTATCTAAAGACTTGCAATTTGCAGAAATGCAAATCCCAAATGGAAATATAGCTGAAATCAAGGCGGATTTTGAAAGAGTCTATGAAGAAATGTCTTCTAAAGGCAAACTAGGAATGATATTTAAACTTAAAAATAGTAAGGTTAAGTATATAATTGAAAATTGCAAAATTAATGGACAGGTTCTTAACAATGAGTCACAATGGAAATTATCTAAAAAGTATATTGATAAAATTTCAAAAGAAAATGAACTTTTATTAGTATGGAATAATTTTTCCAAAGAATTTAAGTTAAAAAAGTTTGAAGATGCTAGTATTTTAAATATTGGGGCAATGGGAGATGCATTAGATAAAATAAACAAAATAAATAAATTCAAGGCTATAACTTTAGCAGCTTTAATAAGAAATACACCATTTAAACTAGATGATTATGATTTATATAATCTTAGTGATATTAAAAAGCTGAAACATAAAGTTAATGATTTAATAGAACTTAGAAATTATGAGGAATTAAAAAAATATTTAAATAAAATTAAAGAAAAACTTCACGGAAACAAGATTACAAGTAATATACATGAAATAATAAATGAAATTGATATAAAGAAACTAGAAAATCTTTATAAGGAGATAGATAAACTAATTTCTATAAATTTAATTTCAAAGAAGTTTAATAATACAATTTATAGATTGAAAAAGACACTTCCAAATCTTGCGAAAGATATGGTTGAGAATAAGGATTTATCTAAATACACTAGTTTTACTAACGCATTTAAATGGATTAGATGGAATAATCTTTTGAATGATTTAAGTGATGAGAATAAAGCAAATTATGAAAATAAGTTAAAAAATCAAAAGGAATTAGAAAGTACGTTAATTCTAGAACTTGTTTCTAAACAAACATGGTTTAATCAAATATCTAGAATAAACGATGAAAATAAAAGAAGTCTTTATGCATGGATGGAAGCAATAAAGAAAATAGGAAAAGGGACAAGTAAGTACGCCAATTATTATAAGAAAATAGCGCAGAAAGAAATGGATAAATGTAAAAATTCCATTCCTGTTTGGATTATGCCTATTAACAAGGTAATTGAGAATATAAAAGTAAACAAAGAGGCTTTTGACGTAATTATTTTTGATGAAAGTAGTCAAAGTGATATATTTGCACTTCAAGTTTTATTTAGGGGTGAAAAAGCCGTTATAGTTGGAGATGATAAACAAATAAGTCCAACTCAAATAGGAATAGAAAAAACTGAAGTTATAAGATTAATTAATGAATATTTAAAATATGTTCCAAATAAAGAATGGTTTGATTTGGATACAAGCTTTTATAATACTGCTTTAAGAGTATTTCCAGATAAACTTATGTTAAAGGAACACTTTAGATGTGTACCAGAAATAATAGAATTTAATAATGAGTTTAGCTATAATAATGAGATTATTCCATTAAGATATCCAACACCTAGGGAAAGGTTTGAGCACCCAGTAGTTTGTGTTCATGTAGAAGATGGCGAAAGACATAAAACAAAAAAGGAAAATATTAAAGAAGCCAAAGCTATTGTAAATACAATAGTTAAATGTTGTAAAGATCCTAAGTATGACAACATGACCATGGGAGTTATTTCACTTCTTGGTAAGGAGCAAGGACAACTTATAGAAAAACTTCTTAAAAATGAGCTAGGTGAAGAGGAAATTGTAAAAAGAAAAATAATTTGTGGAGATGCATATTCATTCCAAGGGGATGAAAGAGATGTGATATTCTTAACTATGGTAGTAGCTAATAATGCTAGGTTTGCATCTCTAACAAAAGATGATGACAAAAAAAGATTTAATGTGGCGGTAAGTAGAGCTAGAAATCAAGCATGGCTTTTTTATTCAGTAGATTTAGATGATTTAAATCCGGCATGTGTTAGACATAATTTATTATCATATTTCTTAAATCCTAAAGAGGAAATAAAAGAAGATGAAGTTAAAATATTTGAAGATTCCTTTGAGGAAGAAATATATAATAAAATAGTTGAAAAAGGCTATATAGTTAACACGAAAGTTAAAGCTGGTAAACATATTATAGATTTAGTTGTTGAAGGCAAGAACAATAGATTAGCAATAGATTGTGAAAGTAAAACATGGAAAGGCATAGAAAAGTGGCAAGAAGATATGGAAAGAATTAATCAACTTGAAAGAGTTGGTTGGGAATTTGTTAAGATTAGAGGATTTCAATTCTATAGAAATCCAGATGAAGCTATGAAAGATGTTTGGGAAAAATTAAATAAGTTAAAAATAGAACACAATAATTAGTCAACTTTATTAATACCACTAAGTAAAATAACTTAGTGGTATTTTTAAAAAGAAGCTTTAAAAAGAAGCTTTATTTAGAAGAATTCATTTAGAATAACTATGTATGTTATGAAGTTATTTAGAAGTGATTATAGGGGAAGATTATCAATGGTAATGGTGGGATAAATACAAAGGAGGTAGATCTTATATGAGAAGTGAGATTTCAATAGATGATATTGTTAATGGTATTAGTGAAAGATGTACAGGATTAAAGGATTTATTAAAAAGTTTAGATCCTATTGTATTGGCTCAGCTAAGAGAGAGTAAGAAAAAAGAAGATAGAATTTTAAAAAGATATAATCATATGAAAAGAGTAGCCTTAATATCAAAAGAAATAATATTTGAATTAGAAAAAATAGGTTATAAATTTAGTCAGGATGAAATAAAAGCAACTATACTAGGAGCATATGTACATGATATAAAGAAATTTCATAATGATAATAGTCATAGTTACCTTGGAGCTGAATTTATAAAAAGTGATGAAAAGGTTGGGAAAATATTAGGATCATATAAGGATTTAGTATCAGATATAGTAATGTACCATAAAGAGGGAGAAAAGAAGAAAAAGGGAAATATGAAAGTAATTAATGAGAAAAACTCCATGAGAAGAATTGAAATAAGAATAGTACAAGATGCAGATAAGATAAGCAGCATTTATAAGGAAAATAAAAATATTGAAGAAGAGATGTTTAGTATTCTAAATGGAAGAGGCTTGAACTTTAAGGAGTCTAAGAAATATTTAAGATTAAAAGTTTGTAGTATGTTAGATAAATAACAAATGTATTATTTTTTCAATTTAAAAAGGGTACTTATTATTTAGAAACAAATAAACTGAAAAGTAATGTATTGATAATAGTGAAATATTTTTATATGATGGCTATCACTTGTAATATCATCATAATTAAGATTTGTTCTATTTGAGGGCTTGAAAAGGCAATACAATTGGTATATGAATTAGAATATAATGATATAAGATAAAAAATGAATATAATAGATTATGTGATAAATAATCTTTAGGAAACTAAATGTTTTAGTTAATGTAACAATATAATAAATAATATCTTAAAGGTGCTTTTCCCAAGAAATAGTGTGAAGTTTTATATAAAAGATAATATATTAGAGTATAAGGACTTGCATTATGTTTTACACAAAGGAGGAAACCTTTATGGATAGAAATTATGATTTGAGAAAAGATGAGATTGATGAAAGAGATTATAAATTAGAGTTATTAACTCAATCAAATACAAATTTACCACAAGGTATAGATATAAGAAGTTTATGCCCCTTAGTATGTGATCAAGGAAAGGAAGGATCATGTACTGCAAATGCTGGGTGTGCTGAAAGAGTAATGCTGCTTGGTAATCCTAGGTTAGATCTTTCAAGGGCTTTCTTATATTATGAGGAAAGAAATTTAGAAGGCACTACAAATAAAGATTCAGGAGCAAGTATAAGAGATGTATGTAAAGCAGTTAAAAATTACGGAATTTGTGAAGAAGAATTCATGCCTTATACTGATAAAGATTATAGATCACAGCCCTCTAAGGAAGCTTTGATTAATGCAGAAAAATATAAAATTAATTCATATAAAAGTTTAAATTCATTAGATGATATTAAAAACTATTTATACTATAATAAAAAACCTGTATTAATAGGAATGACTGTATTTGAGAGTATGGAGTCACTAAAAGTTGCAAAAACAGGTGAATTACCTATGCCATTACCTTCTGAACCACAATTAGGAGAGCATGCTGTTTTAGTAGTAGGATATAGGGATGCAGATAGTAAGAATTTAGTTAAAACTTTTATTGAAAAGTTTATATGGAGGAAATCTCAACCATCTGGATATTTAATTATAAGGAATTCATGGGGGTGTTCATGGGGTGAGGGAGGATATTTTTATATGCCTTATGAATACTTCCAAAAATATACTTTTGATTATTGGGTAATGGAATAATTAAAACCACTTAGGCATATGAAAATAAATAACAAGTCAAAGATGCGACGGATATTTGATTAGTTATTTATTTGAATGTGCCTTATATTAGAGTAGTTAAGTAAAATTAACTGCTCTATTTTTATGAAATAAGAATAAAGTATTGACAATGATAACTATTATCAGTATTATATAGATGATAACAGTTATCAATAACTTTTCTAATGGAATATAAGTAGTAATAATTAAGGGAGAAACAGATGAAAAAAAGATATCTACTACCAGTACTTATAGTTTTATCTATAATATCTTTATTTATTGGGGTACATGACATATCAATAATGGATCTAATAAATAGAGATACAGAGAAAATACATATTATGGCTATCAGTAGATTGCCAAGGCTTTTAAGTATAATAGTTGCAGGCGTAGCCATGAGTATTAGTGGAGTTATAATGCAACAAATAAGTAATAATAAATTTGTATCACCTACAACAGCTGCAACAATGGATTCCGCTAAATTAGGGGTTTTAGTATCCATAATGATATTTTCATCAGCAACCACTATGGAGAAAATATTAACTGCATTTATATTTTCGCTTTTAGGAACTTTTGTTTTTATGAAGCTTTTGAAGAAAATTAAGTTTAAGAACGTTGTTTTCATACCTTTAGTAGGAATTATGGTTGGAAACGTTATTGGATCAATTACAGATTTTTTTGCGTATAAATATAATCTTATTCAAAATATGAGTTCTTTCTTACAGGGGAATTTTTCAATGATTATAAAGGGTAATTATGAAATTATACTTTTAACAATTCCACTTTTACTAGTGTCATTTTTATACGCCAACAAATTCACAATAATTGGAATGGGAGAAGATGTATCAAAAAATTTAGGACTTAATTTTAATAAAGTTGCAAACATAGGAGTAACTCTTGTGGCATTAATGTCAGCATTGGTATTAATAACAGTAGGAAACATACCTTTTGTTGGACTTGTTGTTCCTAATATAGTGTCTATCTTTAGAGGGGACAACCTTAGTAAAAATATAGGTATAACAGCTTTATTTGGAGCTATCTTTGTTTTAGCTTGTGACATAGTTGGTAGAGTTATAATTTTTCCATATGAGATACCTATAAGTTTAACTGTAGGTGTTATTGGAAGTGTTATTTTTCTATACCTAATTTTTAGGAGGACTACAAATGAAGGATAAAAAGAAGATATACATACTTTTATTTATTGCAATATTTGTGATACTTTTGTTTTTATTTCAGGGATTAAATGAAAACAATTTTAAATACAACCTTTACAAGAGAATACCAAAGGTATTGGCAATAATATTAACAGGAGGAGCTATAGCATTTTCCTCTATTATATTTCAAACAATTACAAATAATAGAATATTAACTCCAAGCATTTTAGGGTTAGATGCTCTCTATGGATTTCTTCAAACTCTTGCTGTATTTATTTTTGGAGCATCAAGTATTGTAATGACTAGTCATAAGGTGAATTTTATTATTACTATGACACTTATGATTTTAAGTACACTAATTTTGTATAAAGTAATGTTTAAGAATGGGAAAAACAATATATTCTTTCTTCTACTAGTAGGTACAGTACTAGGAACTTTATTTAAGAGTTTATCTACTTTTATGCAAGTGCTTATTGATCCAAATGAATTTGAGGCATTACAAGGAAAATTATTCGCAAGTTTTTCTAATGTAAATACAGATATACTTTTAGTAGTAGTAATAATTATGCTTTTAGTATTTGCATTTATATATGATGATCTGAAAAAATTAGATGTTATGTTGCTTGGAAGAGATACATCTATAAACTTAGGAATTGACTACAATAAACTTTCAAAAAAAATATTATTAGTAGTTTCAGTATTGGTATCTATTTCTACTGCTTTAGTCGGTTCTATAACATTTTTAGGGTTAATAGTAGTTAATGTTTCCTATGAAATGTTTAAGACATTTAAGCATAGTTATTTAATATTAGGAGCAATGCTAATAAGCATAATAGCCTTAGTTGGAGGGCAGTTTTTTGTAGAAAGAATTTTAAATTACAATAGTACAGTAAGTATAATAATAAACTTTATTGGAGGAATTTATTTTATATATCTTTTACTAAAGGAGAACAAGAGATGATTGAAATAAAAAATCTAACAAAACAATATGGAAACAAAAATGTTGTAGACAATGTGTCTTTCAATATTGAAAGAGGTAAAATAACATCATTAATTGGACCTAATGGGGCAGGGAAAAGTACATTATTATCAATGATAGCACCAATCCTAGAAAGAGATTGGGGACAAGTATTAATTGATGGAAAAGAGATGAAGGAATGGGATAGCAAAGAATTTGCAAAAAAGGTAGCTATTTTGAAGCAATCTAACAATATAAATATAAGATTAACAATAAAGGAATTAGTTGAATTTGGTCGCTACCCCCATTGTGAAGGAAAGTTAACAAAGGAGGACAAAATACATGTAAACAAAGCAATTGAATATATGAAAATTAAGGATATTGAAAATAAATATCTAGATGAATTAAGTGGTGGACAAAGACAAAGAGCTTATATAGCTATGGTTATAGCTCAAAATACAGAATATATTCTTTTAGATGAACCATTAAACAATTTAGATATGAAACATTCTGTTCAAATGATGAAAGTATTAAGAAATCTTGTAGATGAATTACAAAAAACTGTTGTAATAGTGATGCATGATATTAATTTTGCATCATGCTATTCAGATAATATAGTAATACTTAAAGATGGTAAACTTATAAAAAACTCAGATACTGATTCAATAATAAACAAAGAATTATTGGAAGAAATTTATGAAATTGACTTTGATATAAAAAATATTAATGGAAACAAAATATGTGTATATTTTTGTAATGAATACTGTAAGAGGAGAGAGATTTAAATGAATAAAAAAATAGGAACAATTGTTATAGCTATTATAGTTATATTATTAGGAGCAACATATTTTATAAAGAATAAAACCAGTAATGAAAATACTACAAGTAAGGAAAGTACAATTAATATAACCCATAGATATGGAGAAACTACGGTACCTAAAAATCCTAAAAGAGTTGTTGTTTTAGATTATGGCAGCGTAGATATATTAGATAATATGGGGATAGATATAGTAGGATTACCAAAATCCAGTATCCCAAATTACTTAGAAAAGTTTAAGGATGATAAATATACAGATCTTGGTGCGTTATTAGAGTTTAGCTTAGAAAAAATAAATGAGCTTAAACCAGATTTAATAATAATAGAGGGTAGACAAGAGAAATATTATGATGAACTATCTAAAATAGCACCAACCATAGGATTAGGAACAGAAAAAAATGATCATTTTGGTTCGCTTAAGAAAAATGTAAACATATTGGGTAGTATTTTTGAAAAAGAAGATTTTGCAAAAAATCAGCTAGAGAATATAGATAAAGAAGTTAAAGAGTTAAATGAACAGATAAAAAGAGAAAATAAAAATGCTTTAGTAGCAATGGTTAATGAAGGAACTATTAGTGTATTTGGGCAAGGATCTAGATTTACAACTATATACGATGAGTTTGGTTTTAATTTAGCAGATGATAAAATTAGCGACGCTAAGCATGGACAAAATATAACATATGAATATCTATTAGATAAAAATCCTGGCTATTTATTTGTAATTGATAAAGGGGTTATAGTTGGAAATAATCAAGAAAGTGCTAAAGATGTAATAGAAAAAGATATAGTAAAGGGTACTAATGCATATACAAACAATAAAATAATATACCTTACTCCAGAAACTTGGTACTTAGGAGGAAGTGGTATTACGGCAACAAATAACATGATAAAGGAAATAAGCAATGCAATAAAATAATTTTTATATTTGTATCTTAAGTATTAGAATTTTATCTAATAGTTACCGCAAGAATAAAGATTCATTCTATTTAAAAGAAACACTATCTATACTATTAAAATTTAATAATGTAGGTAGTGTTTAATTTTTTAGGTTATGTAAATCTTAGTTTTTATGTAGGAATATATTTATATTCAAATGGAGAAAATATAATAAACTTAAAAAAGGAGGAAGAAGAATGGAAAATTTTAAAGATAGCTATTCAATAGCAAATATAGGTGAAAAAGAAAAAGAGACAATAAAAAAATGTGAAGAAATAATGAAAGAAGAAACAGGCAAGAATTTTGTTATGATTGCTTGGGAAAAAGCAACAAAATAAAATGTCAGTAAATTCTAGATTGCTTAAGGGTTATGTTACAAATTTAGTTACAAAATTATTTTGTCTATCAATTATCTTAAAATAATTCTATATATTGACATAAAAAATCTATTGGTATATTATAAGAATGAACAAAATAATCTAAATATTATCGGTTATAGCTATGTATTAAAAGGGAATGTGGTGAAAATCCACAACAGCTCACTCTACTGTAAAAGTTACGAAACCTTTATTACCACTGAATGATTTTGGGAAGGAAAGGGATTAGGTATGAAACTTTAAGTCAGGAGACCTGCCGGTAATAGAATATTTGTCTTTCGGTGGGGAATGATGAGTATAACATTAAGGTATGCTTTTATTTGTATGCTTTAGTATTATACCCAAGAAACCTTACTAAATAGGTTTCTTTTTTTATTGTTATTTTCTCACTAAATAAAAAAAGGGGGAAAGAAAAATGAACAAAATTTTTAAGAAAAGTAGGTTGTTGGCATTAATTATAGCAATGATAATTGTGTTTACAAATGGTTCAACAGCATTTGCTATGGGCGCAAGTGGACAACCTGCAAAAGTAAAATTCTCTGTAGAGAGAAGAGTAATTGGACAGCTGGATATAATACCAATGAAAGAGTTATCCATAGAACAAGGTGAACCTACATCTGTAGTTTTAGACAGAGTTCTAAAAGATTCTGGAATAAAATATAAAAGCACAGGTGATATAATTAACTCATTTTATTTATCTAAAATAAAGGTAGATGGACAATGGCTTGGAGAATTTGATCATGGATTTTTAAGTGGTTGGATGTATAGTGTAAACGGTTCTAAACCTGGTGTTGGTATGAGTGGATATAATTTACATGATGGTGATGTAGTAAGAATACACTACACAGCTAAAGAATTTGGACAAGATGTAGATTGTGTAGATAAAATTTTTGCATTAAGAGAAAAAATAAGTCAAGGTAAAAATTATAAAGAAGAAAATTATACAAAAGAAACATTTGAAAATTTAAAATCTTCTATAGCTGAAGCTGAAGCAAATATGTTATCAAATGAAGAAATAGGAAAAGGCATGTCAACTAAATTAGGCAAAGGAGATGCTGATTTAAAAGTATTATCAAATAAAATGGAACAGCATATAAAATCCATAGATAATGATATAAATAATTTGAAAAATAAATAGTGAATTTTTTACTGAACAAAAAGGGGGCAGAATAGTGAAAAAAACTTTTAAAAACAATAGTTTAATTGCTTTAATTATTTCCATAGTATTTATTTTCACTAATTTTTCAACTGCTTTTGCAAAAGTTGAAAATAAAACAAATAATACTAATTTATCAGCAATTTCAAGAAGTTCTAACATTGATTTAAAAGAAGCAATAAATAAAACTTCACAATATATGCTTAAAGATTGTGCAGAGTTAAAATATGGCAGAGAGTGGTATGCTATAGGGCTTTCTAGAGCAGGAATTAAAGTATCAGATGGATATTATGAAAATTATTATAAAAGTGTAGTTGAAGAAGTAAGTTATGAGGAGGGGGATTTTTCAAAGGTAACAGATTTAGAAAGAATAATTTTAGCATTAAATTCAATTGGAAAAAATCCTGAAAAGATTGGAGATTATAATTTAATAGGTCTTTTGTGGAATTATGAAAACATAACAAAACAAGGATTAAATGGGCCTGTATTTGCATTATTAGCATTAGATTCAAAAAAATATGAAGAACCCAAAAATGCAGTAAATACTAGAGAAAGTTTAATAAAGAATGTCTTAGAATTTAAAACAGAAGATGGAGGATTTTCATTATTTAAAAATTCTAAAAATGCTGATGTAGATATGACAGCAATGACATTACAAGCATTATCAAATTATATGGATAATGAAGAGGTTAAAAAAGTTGTAGAATCATCATTAAAAGTTTTATCTAAGAATCAATTAGATAACGGAGGATATAAGTCAGAGTGGTCAGGAGAAAATGTACAAAGTCCTGCACAAGTAATAGTAGCATTAACAGCTTTAGGAAAAGACATAATGGATCCATCTAATGGATTTGTAAAGAAAGATGGAAACTTATTGTCTTATGTTATAACTTATCAAGATAAAAATGGAGGATTTGAACATCCAAAGGGAACAGTAAATTCAATGGCTACAGAACAAGCTATGTATACATTAGTATCATATGATAGATTTATTAATAAAAAAAATAAACTATATGATATGAATGATGAAAAAACTAGTAATCCTAGTATTGATGTAAAAGATGCAATAAATAAAACTGCACAATATATGGTTAAGGATTGTGCAGAATTAAAATGTGGTAAAGAATGGTATACTATAGGGCTTTCTAGATCAGGAATTAAGATACCTGATGGATACTATGAAAATTATTACAACAGTGTAGTTGAAGAAGTAAATGATGAGGATGGAGAGTTTTCAAAGGTAACAGATTTAGAAAGAATAATTCTAGCATTAAATTCTATTGGAAAAGATCCTACAAGTGTTAGAGAATATAATTTAATAGATAAATTATGGAACTATGAAAACATAACAAAACAAGGCTTAAATGGACCTGTGTTTGCATTATTAGCATTAGATTCAAAAAAATATGAAGAACCCAAAAATGCAGTAAATACTAGAGAAAGTTTAATGAAAAGTATCTTAGAGTTTAAAACAGAGGATGGAGGATTTTCATTATTTAAAAATTCTAAAAATGCAGATGTAGATATGACAGCAATGACATTACAAGCATTATCAAATTATATGGATAATGAAGAAGTTAAAGAAGTTGTAGAATCATCATTAAAAGTGTTATCTAAAAATCAATTAGATAACGGAGGATATAAGTCAGAATGGTCAGGAGAAAATGTACAAAGTCCTGCACAAGTAATAGTAGCATTAACAGCTTTAGGAAAAGATATACTGGATCCATCTAATGGATTTGTAAAGAAAGATGGAAATTTATTATCTTATGTTATGACTTATCAAAATAAAAATGGAGGATTTGAACATCCAAAGGGAACAGTAAATTCAATGGCTACAGAACAAGCTATGTATACACTAGTAGCATATGATAGATTTATTAATAATCAAAGTAAGTTATATGATATGAGATAAAATTCATAACAATTACACAAAAATATAGTCTTATTATAGAAAACATATTTAGAATGTGTAAAAAAATAAAAGCATTCTAGAATTAAATTTTAGAATGCTTTTTATACATAATATTATCAGTTAAGGGAATGTGGTGAAAATCCACAACAGCTCACTCTACTGTAAAAGTTACAAAACCTTTATTACCACTGAATTTATTTTGGGAAGGAAAGGGAGTAGATATGAAACTTTAAGTCAGGAAACCTGATGATGATAAAATATTTATCTTTCGGTGAGGAATGATGAGTATAAAATTAATGTATATTTTTAATATATTAATTTTATACCCAAGAAACCTTATTAGCTACAGGTTTCTTTTTTATTGTTCTTTTTTCACTGAATAAAAAGGGGGAAAAAGTATGAAAAAACTTTCTAAAAGTAAGAGTTTAATTGCTTTTATTATGACTATAGTATTTATTTTTACTAATTTTTCAACTGCTTTTGCACAAGTAGAAAGTAAAAAAAATTCTATAAATTCATCAATAGTTTTGGAAAACTCGCAGATTAATATAAAAGAAGCAATAAGTAATACTGCTCAATATATGATTAATCAAGATAAAGATTTAACATATGGAAAAGAATGGTGTATAATGGGCCTTTCTAGAGCAGGAATTAAACTGCTTGATGAATACTATGAAAATTATTATAACAGTGTAGTTAAAGAAGTAAATGATGAGGATGGAGAGTTTTCAAAGGTAACAGATTTAGAAAGAATAATTCTAGCATTAAATTCTATTGGAAAAGATCCTACAAGTGTTAGAGAATATAATTTAATAGATAAATTATGGAACTATGAAAACATAACAAAACAAGGCTTAAATGGACCTGTGTTTGCATTATTAGCATTAGATTCAAAAAAATATAAAGAACCCAAAAATGCAGTAAATACTAGAGAAAGTTTAATAAAAAGTATATTAGAGTTTAAAACAGAGGATGGAGGATTTTCATTATTTAAAAATTCTAAAAATGCAGATGTAGATATGACAGCAATAACATTACAAGCATTATCAAATTATATGGATAATGAAGAGGTTAAAGAAGTTGTAGAATCATCATTAAAAGTGTTATCTGAAAATCAATTAGATAACGGAGGATACAAGTCAGAGTGGTCAGGGGAAAATGTACAAAGTTCTGCACAGGTAATAGTTGCATTAACAGCTTTAGGAAAAGATATACTAGATTCATCTAATGGATTTGTAAAGAAAGATGGAAACTTATTATCTTATGTTATGACTTATCAAAATGAAAATGGAGGATTTGAGTATCCAAAGGGAACAATAAATTCAATGGCTACAGAACAAACCATGTATGGGTTGGTATCATATGATAGATTTGCTGATGGAAAAAATAAATTATATGATATGAGCTGTGAAGAAACTAGTGATATTAATGAAAATATAGATTTGAAAATTCAATATTTATATACTAGTACATTTCTTAAAAATAAGATAAATAAAGCAAAAGATTATAATAAAGAAAATTATACAGAAGATAGTTTTAATTTATTAGAAAGTGCAATAAGCAAAGGAGAAGAAACTAAAGATAATATAGAAAGTAAACAGGAAAACTTAAGTGATGAGGAAAATAAAGATTTAATAGAAACAGCTGAAGAAAATATAAAAAATATAGATAATGCTGAAAATAATTTAGAAGAAAATAAGGATGAGATAAAAAAACAATGCTCAGAAAAAGCTCAATCACTTAAAGAAAAAATAACGGAAGCGGAAAACTATAAGGAAGGAGATTATACAAAAGATAGTTTCAGTGCATTAACTGAAGCAATAACAAAAGGTAAAGAAATAGCAAGTAAGTTAGAAAATGATGCCATAGAAAATTCAAGTGAAGAAGAGTTACAAAGTTTAATAAATGATTCTGAAAAGATTAAAGAAGATATAAATTCAGCTATAAGCAAATTAGAAAAAAACAAACAAAGTAATTTGGAAGAAAATAAGAATGAGCTAAAAAAACAATGCTCAGAAAAACTTGAAGAATTCAAAGAAATAATAAAAAAAGCAGAAAACTATAATAAAAAAGATTATACAGAAGATAGTTTCACGGCATTAACTGAAGTAATAACAAATAGTAACGAAATAATAGGGAATATAAAAGAAGATGAAATAGAAAAATTAAGTGCTGAAGATATACAGGACTTAATAGAAAAACTTGAAGTAAGTATATTATCAATAGATAATGCTATAAAATCTTTAAATGCAAAATCTGAAGAAGCAAAAATTACTTTTTCAGTAGAAATAAGGACACTTGGACAACCAGATATTATATCTCCAACAGAAGTAAATATAAATGAAGGGGAAACTGTATCTGAAGTTTTAGAGAGAGTTTTAGAAGAGGAAGATATAAAATTAAGATATTCTGATGAAGGTTATATTAGGATTAAAGCCCCTAATATAAATGGATTTGTTGACCAAGGTAAGTACAACGGATATTGTGGTTGGATGCATAGCATTAATGGATTAAGAAGTAATGCAAAAGTTGAAAAAAATATGTTAATACTTGATGATGAAATTAAAGAAAAAACAGTAAAAAGTGGTGATGTAGTTAGAGTTTATTATACATGTAGAGGCTGTGGACAGGATATAGATTGTTTAGATAACATGGAAAAACTTAAAGAAACTATAAAAAAAACAGAAGAATATAATGAGGTAGATTATACCAATAGATCTTTTGAGGCTTTAGTTAAAGCAGCAGAAAGTTCAAAAGCAGATATAGTATCTGATGAAAAAATAAATGAAATGATGACACATGAAGGCAAGCAGGGTTTTGACTCAAAAATTGATGAAGATAAAGAATTAACAGATTTAGCAAAGAAGTTTGATGACCATATAGAAGAAATTGAAAATGCTATAAAAGATTTAGTTAAAGTAAATATGGCTGACAATGAGTTAAAAGACCAATGTATAAAATATCTTCAAACACTTAGGGAGAAGATTAAAGAAAGAAAAACTTATAAAGAAGAAGATTATACAGAGGATAGTTTTAATTTATTAAAAGATGCAATAACAAATAGTGAAAAAACAATAAGTGATACAGATGAAGACAAAATAAAAGATTTAAGCAAGGATGAGTTACAAAATCTCTTAGATGCATTTGAAAATAATCTAGGAAATATAGATAAAGCTATAAATAATTTAAAAGAAACTAATACTGAATTAAAGAAACAATGTATAGAAGAAGCTAAATCACTTAAACAAAAAATAGAAGAAGGGAAAAAATATAATAAAGACAATTATACAGAAGATAGTTTTAAAGTGTTAAAAGATACAATAGCAAATGGTGAAAAAACATTAGGCGATTTAGAAGAAGATAAAATAGAAAATTTAAATAAAGAGCAATTGCAAAGTTTAATAAAAACAGCTGAAGAAAACATAGAAGGTATAGGGAATGCTATAAATAATTTAAAAGAAACTAGTATTGAATTAAAGAATCAATGTCTAGAAAAGGCTAAATCACTTAAACAAAAAATAGAAGAAGGAAAAAAATATAAAATACAAAATTATACAGAAGATAGTTTCAAAGCATTAGAAGGTGCAATAATAAATGGCGAAAAAACAATAAGTAATATAAATGATGATAGATTAAAAAATCTAAGTACAGATGAATTACAAAGTTTAATAAAAACAGTTGGGGAAAACAAAGATGATATAGATGCTGTTATAAATAGTTTAAAAGAAACTAATATTGAATTAAAGAATAAATGCTTGGAAGAAGCTAAATCACTTAAACAAGAAATAGAAAAAGGAAAACAATATAACAAAGAAGATTATACAGAAAATAGTTTCAATTCATTAAAAGATGCAATAGCAAATGCTAAGGTAATATCAGCTAATATATATGAAGATAAGTTAAAGAATTTAGACACGAAAGAATTACAAAGCTTAATAGATAAAATTCAACTTAGCATTGAATCAATAGAGAATGCTATTAAAGCTTTAGAGGTACAAACTAAAGTTGAAAAAGTTACATTTTCTATAGAAAGAAGAGTGCTTGGACAACCTGATATTATGGCACCAACAGAAGTAAATATAAAACATGGAGAACTTACATCTGTAGTTTTAGATAGAATTTTAAAAGAAAAAAATATAAAGTATAAAAAAACTGGAGAGATACGAGACAATTTTTATTTAGCTTCCATGAAAGTTGATGGAGAATGGCTTGGGGAGTTTGATCATGGTTATTTAAGTGGATGGATGTATAGTCTTAATGGGTCAAGGCCTAATGTTGGAATGGCTGGAAGAACATTAAAAGATGGAGATGTAGTTAGAATTTATTATACTTGTAAAGCTTTTGGACAAGATATAGATTGTGTAGATACGATATTTAATCTTAGAGATAAGGTAAAAGAGGCAAAGAAATATAAAGAAGAAGATTACACTAGTGAATCTTTTAATGATTTAAAAAAAGTAATAAAAAGTGCAGAAGCTGACATACCATCAGATGAAGAAATAGGAAGAATGATGTCAACTACATTAGCTAAGAATTATAATAGTAAATCTAATTTAATAACTAAAAACATTATTGCTATTGCTAATGCTATTGCAAAAGAAGGAGATTCAGGTACATGGGTACCCGAGCTAGATGAAGAATTATCAGCATTATCACGTAATTTTGAAAAGCATATAAAAGAAATTGATAATGCTATAAAAGCATTAGTTAAAGAAGATAATGAAAACAAAGATTTAAAAACTCAATGCTTAGATAAGATTAAAGTACTTGAAAATAAAATAATTGAAGGGAAAAGATATGTTAAAGTAACTTACACAGAAGATAGCTTCAAAGCTTTACAAGAAGCAATATCTAAAGGAGAAGAGACAGTAGGAAATATAGATAAAGAAACAATAAAAGATTTAAGTGATGAAAAATTAAAAAGTTTGCTAGAAACAGTTAAAAATAACATAAAAGATATAGATAAAGCTATAAGTGATTTGGAAAAAAATAACAATAAGCTTAAAAAGCAATGTTTTAATAGAATTAATTTACTTAAAGATTCAATTAAGAAAGCAGAAAAATATAATAAAGAAAACTATACAGCAGAAACTTTTAAAGTATTGCAAGAGTCTATTGATAATGGAAAAAAAGAAATGGATAAAGTAGGAGAAGAAATAGATTCTTATAATAAAAAACAGTTAACAGATTTACTAGAAACTTTAGAAAAAGCTATAAGAAATATAGATAATAGTATAAGTAATTTAGAAAAAAACAGCGAAGATTTAAAAAAACAATGTGAAGAAAAGTTAAATGATTTAAAAGAAAAAATAAAATCAGCAAAGGAATTTGAAGAAGAAAAATACACAGAAGAAACATTTAAAAATTTAAAGGATGCTATAGAAGAAGGAGAAAAAGAATCACAGGATATAGATAAAGATATAAACAAAGTTGATAATGATAAATTAAAAGAATTTATAAAGAATATTGAAAAGAAAATAAGTTCTATAGATGATGCAATAGAGAAAATAGAAGAAAAACCAGTAATGCCAAGTGTTAATGTTGATGAAGCTATTGATGGTGCTTCTAAATGGATATTAAAAAGTTGCCCAAATCCAACATATTCAAATGAATGGTATATATTGGGTCTTGCAAGAAGTGGATATAGTGTGCCTAGTGGTTATTATGAAAAATATTATGAAAGTGTTGAAAAAGAAGTACAAAAACAAAAGGGTAATTTTAGAAAAGTTACAGATTTAGAAAGAATAATATTGGCAGTAACATCTATAGGAAAAGATCCTACTAATGTTGGAGGATATAATTTAATAAATATTTTATTTAACTACGAAGACGTAAATAAACAAGGATTAAACGGACCAGTTTTTGCATTAATAGCTTTAGATACAAATGAATATTCAGAACCAAAAAATGCAATAAATACTAGAGAGAGTTTAATAAAAGAAATAATGAAATATAAAACAAAAGATGGTGGATTTTCATTATTTGAAAATGCAAAGAATGCAGATGTGGATATGACAGCAATGACTTTACAAGCTTTATCAAATTATACTCATCGTAGTGATGTAAAAAATGCAGTAGATTCATCATTAAAAATACTATCTAAAATTCAGCTTGATAATGGAGGATATAAATCAGATTGGTCAGGAGAAAATGTTCAAAGTCCTGCTCAAGTAATAGTTGCATTAACAGCTTTAGGTAAAGATATAATGGATAAAGAAAACGGATTTGTAAAAGAAAATGGAGATTTATTATCAACCGTTATGGAATATAAAAATAGTAATGGAGCATTTGAACATCCTAAAAATGTACCTAATGGAATGGCAACAGAACAATCTTTATATACATTAGTAGCTTATAAAAGATTTTGTGAAGGTAAAAAGAAACTATATGATATGAGTGACGTATCTTCAGAGAGTAAAAATAAAGAAGAAATGAAAGAGCAATGTAATAAAAAAATTAAAACTTTAAAAGATAAAATAAAAAGTGGAAATGAGTATAAAGAAAGTGATTATACAAAAGACAGTTTTAAAAAATTAAAAGATTTAGTTAAGGATGCTGAAAAAGATTTAGATAAGTTACAAAAAGAAATAGACAATGGAGATTTAAAAGGTTTAGATAAAACATTAGAAAAGATAGAAAAATATATAAATGATATTGATAAAGCAATTAATGGATTAGAAGAAGAAATAAAAGTTAAATGTTCAAATAAACTTAAAGAATTAAAAGATTGTTTAAAAGAAGTAAAAGAATATAAAGATGTAGATTATACTGAGGAAAGTCATAATAAGTTAAAAACTGTAATCCAAAAGATGGAAAAATATATGGGAGCAAATGAAAAAGACATAGAAAAAGAAACAAATAAAGATAAACTTAAAAAGTATTTTAAAACAATGGAAGATTATTTGAACGAACTTGATGATGCTGTAAAGAATTTAAAGAAAAGACCTTCAGAAAATTTAGAGATAAAAAATAATGACAATAACATAAAAGTTAATTTCAACAAAGGAATTTTACCAGAAAACAGTATATTAAATGTAAAAAATATAATAAAAGATGATGAGTCAAAGTATACAAGTGCAAAACAAATATTAAGCAAAATTAACAGTACCTCTAATCTTATTTCTTTATATGACATTAAAATAGAAGCTGATGGTAAAGTAATAGAGCCTAAGGATTATGTAAGTGTATCTATAACATTACCAGAGGATTATGTTATTAAGGATAATAAAATAATAAAAGTAGTAAAACTGTTTGAAGATGGAAGTGTAAAAGAACTTGATTTTAAAGTGGATGGTAAGAATGTAGTATTTAAAACTAAAGATTTTTCTTTATATAGCATTATAGAAATAGATAAAGAAGACAAGCCATCTACCGAAAATAAACCAGATAATGATAATAAAGATGACAACAATGTAGAAGTAAATGATAACGACAATATCAATAAAGAGTCTAATACTAATTCTAATAGTGAGGATAGTGGAAGTAATTCTAATAGAAAGGGCTTAAAAAATATAAATAGAGGTAGCTCAAATAGTGTAAATTCTGAGGATTCAAATGGGGAAGATGAAGATGAGGATGAAGATTCAGATGAAGAATCTTCAGAGGATATTAATTATGACAAGGAAATGATAGATGCTTTAAAAGAAAATAATGGAGATTTAAGAGAAGCTATAGGTGAATTTAAAAATCTTTATAGTAGCAATATGAATAAGGCAATAGGAGGGCTCGTAGGTTTAACTTTAATTTCTAATATAGGTATTGTATTGTTTATGAAAAAGAAAAAATAATGTGATTATTTATTGGTAATGTTTAGCGTTTATCAATTAATTAAGTGATTCAAAGCTTCAGATTAAGTTTGTTTAAATAAACTTAATCTGAAATTTTGAAAAGCTTAATTTAAAGTTTGCTGATTATCTTTTAAATTATAATAAGTTAGAGTATTGGTAATGAAATGAATTGAATGAAAAATTGGGAGTGATATAAGTGAAAAAGAAAATAGTCAATGTTTTATTGATAGTTATATTTATGTTTTCATTTGTTGGATGCGGTTTAAATAAAGTAGAAATACCAGAGCTTAATGTACCAGAAAGTTCTGATGTAGCTAGTGATTCAACAAATGCAGATTCAGATAAGAGTAATGTTGAAGAAAATAGTTCTGGTGAAGGTGAGTCAGAGAAAGAATCTGTAGACAACTCTACTGAGGATAAATCACCTGCAAAGGAAACATCAAATTCTAAAAATAAGAAAACATCATCTAAAAAAAATAGTACAAGTAACTCTAAATCAAATGATGAATCTAAAAAATCATCTGATGATAACACATGTACAATTACAATTAGATGTGATACAGCTATAAATACAGGAGTAAATAAGAAACCTGAATTTAGTCATTTACCTTCAGATGGAGTTATTTTACCAGTTACTACTATGAAAATTAAAAAGGGAGATACTGTATATGATATTCTTCAAAGAATTGTTAAAAGTAAAAAGATACATATGGAGTATAATGGTGTCGCAACTACTATATATATTCAAGGTATTGATAACTTATATGAATTTGACGGTGGAAGATGGAGTGGATGGATGTATTGTGTAAATGATTGGTATCCAAACTATGGATGTGGATCATATAAAGTTAAACCAGGAGATGTTATTCAATGGAATTATACCTGTGATTTAGGGGAGGACCTTGGACAGCATTGGCTAGGAGAAGATATAAGAGAGAAGGAAAAGTAATGGAAAAAGCATTTTCAAATTATCATCCAATAGTTAGTTTTTCGTACTTTACCATTATATTAATTTTTTCAATGCTTTTTATGCATCCAATATTTGTAGGTATATCTCTTATTAGTTCTATAATATATGCGCTACTTATAAATGGAGAAAAAGCATTAAAACTTAACATTCTATTTGGTATTCCAATGTTTATATTCATAGCATTAGCTAATCCTATATTTACTCATAGGGGAGCAACTTTATTATTTTATTTTAGGGGAAACCCTATAACATATGAGTCAATAAAATACGGAATAATGTCTGCTGCAATGATGCTATCGGTTATAATGTGGTTTAGTTGTTATAACACTATAATAACATCTGATGAGGTAATATATATTTTTGGAAAGTTTATACCATCTATTGCATTGATGATAAGTATGACTTTGAAATTAATACCAAAGCTTATAAATCAAACAAAAATTATAGCAGCAGCACAAAGAACAATAGGGTTTGATTGTACTAGTGGAAATTTAATAGCTAGAATAAAAGGTTCTATGAGAATATTATCTATATTGGTTACATGGGCACTAGAGGAAGGTGTTGAAACATCAGATTCAATGAGGGCTAGAGGATATGGAGTAAAAAAAAGAACTACCTTTTCAATTTTCATTTTTAACAGACAAGATTTTATTATGTTAATTTTCATAATTATATGCTTTATAGTATGTTTTATTGGATATGGTTTAGGTTTTGGAAAATTATCTTTTTATCCAAGAGTAGCAAAAATAAACTTTAGTATAAAGGCAATTTTTATATATACTACATTTTTAGTATTAAACACAACACCTATTTTTTTAGAGATTATGGAGGCAATAAAATGGAAATCATTAAAATAGAAAAACTCAATTTTTCATATCCTAAACAAAATAGAAAGGTGTTAAGCAATATAAACATAGAAATCAATGAAGGAGAGTTTATATTAGTATGTGGAAAATCGGGATGTGGAAAAACAACTTTATTAAAACATATGAAACCAGAAATAACTCCCCATGGAAATAGGTCTGGCATAATTAAATATTGTGGAATAGATTTAAATCTCCATAGAGAGGTTACAACAGCTTCTGAAATAGGATATGTAATGCAGGATTGTAATGCTCAAATAGTTACGGATAAAGTTTGGCATGAACTAGCTTTTGGATTAGAAAATATGGGCGTTGATACAGAAACCATAAGAAGAAAAGTTGCAGAAATGGCAAGTTTTTTTGGAATACAAGGATGGTTTAGAAAAAACACAAGTGAATTATCAGGAGGGCAAAAGCAATTATTAAATTTAGCATCAATAATGGTGATGGAACCTAAAGTTATTATATTGGATGAACCAACATCACAGCTAGATCCTATAGCATCAAGAGATTTTATTCACACTATAACAAAGATAAATAAAGAGCTTGGAACAACCATTATAATGACGGAGCATGAATTAGAAGAGGTATTTTCGTTGGCTGACAGGATATTGGTTATGGATAATTCAGAGATTTTATGTTTTGATACATGCCAAAGTGTAGTAAGAGAATTAATTGAAACAAAACATTCAATGTTTAATTCGTTGCCAACTCCAACAAGAATATATAAAGAAATACAAGTTGGAAACAAGTGTCCACTAACAGTAAAAGAGGGTAGAGCTTGGATAGATAACTTTATAAATATAAATACACTTAATGAGATAACTGCAACAATAGATAAAAGTACTTTAAAGAACCATGAAAACTCTGTCATTGAACTTAAAGATGTGTGGTTTAAGTATGATAAAAATCAGGAACCCGTATTAAGAAATGTTTCATTAAAAGTATCAAAAGGAGAAATATATTGCATACTTGGCGGGAATGGAGCAGGAAAAACAACAACCCTTTCAGTTATATCTTATGAAAAAAAGCCTTTAAAGGGAAAGGTTTTAGTAAATGGCATAGATATAAAAAAATATAAGAATGGTTCTTTATTTAAAGAAAACATGGCAGTTTTGCCTCAAAACCCTGAAAGTTTATTTCTATTTAATACATTAAGAGAAGATCTTTTAGATGTATATTATAATTCTAATATAGATAAAAAAGAGGCTTTAGAGAATGTTATAGAAATATCAAAAATATTTGATATAGATACCTTTTTAGATCAACATCCTTATGATTTAAGTGGTGGAGAGATGCAAAAGGCTGCAATGGCTAAAATAATGTTATTAAAGCCTAAAATAATTCTTTTAGATGAACCTACAAAGGGACTAGATATTTATGCAAGAGAAGAGCTTGGGAACATATTAATAGGTTTAAAAAAACAAGGGATTACAATTATAATGGTAACCCATGATATAGAGTTTAGTGCAATATACTCTGATAGATGTGCATTGTTCTTTGATGGCAATATTGTATCAGAAGGAGCGCCAAAAACTTTTTTTGCAAATAATAGATTTTATACAACTGCAGCCAATAGAATGGCAAGGCATATTAATGTCAATGCAGTTACATGTAAGGATGTGATAGATATATGCAAATCAGCAATAGAAGTAAAAGAATAAAATTAGCTGCATTGTTTATAACAATTATATTTCCAGTTACTTTAATGATTTATACTATAGTTGATAATAGAAATTATGGTGTAATAAGTGTAATATTTATTGTCCTTGCAATGATACCATTTTTAATGATGTATGAAATGAAAAAGCCAAAAGCAAGAGAATGGATACCTCTAGCAATAATGGCTGCTATAGCGTGTATTGGGAGAGTAGCTTTTGCTCCCATACCAAGCTTTAAGCCTACATCAGCTATTATTATTATTACTGCTATGGTTTTTGGTCCAGAAGCAGGATTTGTAACTGGGGCTGTAGCTGCAATATCTTCAAATTTATTTTTTGGACAAGGGCCATGGACACCTTGGCAAATGTTTTGTTGGGGTGCAATAGGTTTTATTGCAGGAATTTTATCTAAACATAATTTTTTAAATGAAAAGTGGAAGTTATGTACATTTGGAATGTTATGTGGATTTTTCTTTGGGTGGATAATGAACATTTGGGCTGCAACAGGATTTATTAATGAGTTTTCATGGAAGGCATTTGGCTCATTATACATATCAAGTTTTTGGTTTGATTTTACCCATGGATTATGCACAGTTATATTTTTATATTTATTATCAGACTCATGGGGAAGTAAGCTTCAACGAGTAAAAGTAAAGTATGGATTAATGGAACGATAAACTTGTTTAAGTGAGAAATTATCAATCAAGTTTTCTTAGAGTAAAAGTGAAGATGCTATATTAATTGATAATTGAGAAGTGACAATTAAGGAAAATTTTCTTTACGTTACTTAGAAAAATTAACTACACTTTACATTAAGTTTTATTTCATATGAAGATTCTCATAACAATAATAGAATGATAAGCGTTAGTAAACTATCACATAGAACGAATTCTCATTTGATAGTCATCAGATAAATTATAAGTATTCTTAGTAAAAAATATTATATCTGTTAAAATTTTAAAGGGCATTTTTTTAATATAAAGAATTCTTTAAAGAAAAGTGAGGTCTAAGCGAGAGTAAACTATCTGACAAACAGCTAGTTTATGTTGATTAGGCCTCACTTACCCCTTAATGACCAAGCAAATACTCTCTAATAGTATCTACTACTAAATTATGATCATCTTCTTGAGCAAGTCCGGATACTGTAATTGTACCTATAACTCCTACATTTTCTAAAGTTAAAGGAAATGCTCCACCATAAGGGGCATATTCATTAGGTGAAAGCAAATATTTCTCTTCTAAAGTTTTATTGGATATTTTAAGTTTTAAACCAATATAAAGAGAACTTTTATAAAATCTATTTACAATATTATTTTTTCTAGTAATCCAACTATCGTTGTCAGGAGAGGTACCATCAAAGGAGTAATGAAAAATTTCATGACCATTTTTAGATATGTCTATAGTAATAGGCTTATCTAAACTTCTGCCTTTTTCAATAAGTTTTAGTCCAATATCCAAGGCTGTTTCATTAGTAAATTCCTTGAAAATAAGCTCTCTTTCATCTGCTTCTATTATTCTTAGTTTATACTCTAAAGTTTCCATAAAGCCTCCCGGTGATTAATGCACTTCTTCTCTTTATTAAATACTTTATACAATATAAAAAGTATTTACATATAAAAAAGAAAAAATATTTTATATTTATATTACTTTAACTAATAAATAAAATCAATATAAGATTATATTAAATAATAATGAATAAAAGTTTAAAAAAGTAGAAATTTCTATGAAAATATTTACATAAGTTGTGAAGCTTAATACATATAGGATATAATCTAAAGTATATAAACATATAGTCAGGGAGGAGAGAGTTATGAAATTAATATCATGGAATGTCAATGGGATTAGAGCTTGTGTAACAAAAGGATTTTTAGATTACTTCAAAGAAGTAGATGCAGATATATTTTGTATCCAAGAAAGTAAATTACAACAAGGTCAAATAGATTTAAATCTTGAGGGATATTACGATTATTGGAACTATGCAGAAAAAAAAGGTTACTCAGGAACAGCAATCTTTACAAAAAAACAGCCTTTAAGTGTAGCCTATGGAATAAATATAGAAGAACACGATAAAGAAGGAAGAGTTATAACTTTAGAATTTGAAGATTTTTATATGATAACAGTATATACTCCTAATTCAAAACAGGAGTTAGCTAGACTAGAGTATAGAATGAAGTGGGAAGATGACTTTAGACTTTATTTAAAATCCTTAGAGAAAAATAAGCCTGTTATTGTATGTGGAGATTTAAATGTCGCTCATATAGAAATAGATTTAAAAAACCCTAAAACCAATAGAAAAAATGCAGGATTTAGTGATGAAGAAAGATCAAAATTCACAGAGCTTTTAAATGCAGGCTTCATAGATACATATCGTTATTTTAATTCAGATAAAGAAGGCACTTATTCATGGTGGTCATATAGATTTAATGCAAGAAAAAATAATGCAGGGTGGCGTATAGATTATTTCTGCGTTTCTAAAGACTTAGAAGATAGATTAGTTAGTGCAGATATTCATACAGAAGTCTTAGGATCTGATCATTGTCCAGTTGAGCTTGTAATTAAGTAAATCTAAAAAAATTTTAAGATTAAAATATAAGGTTAAACCCATGTATTTTGGATTTAACCTTGTGTTTTTATTAAAATTATAGTTTAAAGCTTATCTATAGCATTTTTTATTCTGTTTAAACCATTACATAAAAGTTCTCTTGGACAACCTATATTTAATCTCATAAATCCAATACCATCTTCTCCAAAAGTAGATCCATCATTTAATAATACTTTTGCATTATTATTTATAAGATTAACAAGATCACTTTGAGATAAATTAAGTTCTCTAAAGTCAAGCCAAACTAAATAAGTACCCTGGGATGGTGTAGCTTTAACAATTGGAAGATTTTCTTTTAAGAATGTATCCAAATAATTAAAATTGTTTTCTAGGTAAATCATTAAATCATTAAGCCAATATTCACAATGGTTATAAGATGCTATAAGCGCTGGCACAGAAAATATGTTTGGATGATTTAAGCCACAGCAAGTAAGAGATCTTACAAATTGTTCACGTAAATTGTTATTAGGAATTATTATGTTTGAACACTGAATTCCAGCTATATTAAAAGTTTTACTTGGAGAAGTACATATAATACAATTGTTATTTATTTCTTGGGAAATTTTAGAAAAAACAGTATGGGTTTTTCCGTTAAAAGTTAAATCATTATGTATTTCATCTGATATAACTAAAACATTATACTTTACACAAAGATTTCCTAAGGTTTCTAGCTCTTCTTTAGACCAAACTCTACCTATTGGGTTATGAGGACTACAAAGCATTAATGCTTTGACACCATTTTTAAAGTTTTCTTCTAGTGAGTTAAAGTCCATAGAATAAATGCCATCTTTTAATATTAGTTCATTTTCTACTAATTCACGTCCGTTATTTTTAACGGCTGAGAAGAATGGAGGGTATACAGGTGTTTGGATAGCTATCTTATCTCCCTTTTTAGTGAAGGTTTGAATAGCTATATTAAAAGCGGTGACAATTCCAGGCGTTGTTACTATCCAATGTTTTTGTATTTCCCAGTTATGGCGATTTTTCATCCAATTTATGATACTATCATAATAAGAATTTTGAATAGCTAAATAGCCATAGATTCCATGATCAACTCTAGATTTTAAAGCCTCGATTATTTCATCAGCACATTTAAAATCCATATCAGCAACCCACATAGGTAGTTGATCTGTAGGAACTGTATCCCATTTAACACTCATTGTGTTTTGTCTGTTGATTAAAGTATCAAAATTATTCATATGTGAACCCCCTAAATATTAAATAAACTTCTTTATATCTTAAAATTTATCATATGATCTTATAATATATAAGGTAAACTGAAGAATAGTATAGAAATATTAAAGAAACTATAAAAGCTTTTATTTGTATTTGAAATCTAAATTTTAATAATTTGGAATAGGCTTTTATAATATTGTATATTGGGTATTTCGATAGAGGTTTCAAAGGTTATTATTTAAGATTTATTGAATAATAATCTTAAAGCAAGGTTTAAAGGAGACAACTATAATGAAGGCAACAGGAAGATTAAACCAACTTACTTTCATAGGACTTTTAGTTATGTTTTCATCTCAAATATACATAAAGTTATTTGTTAATTATTTCAATATATCCTTTGGTATTATAGTATTAATAATCCTAATTTATATGATGGAAATAGAAAATAAAATTATAGTAGCTCTTATTTCATCTTTACTAGTTTACGTTATAAGAATAGTTATATATTTCTTGGAAAATAATGATATGAACTTTAGTTTTAAACTTGGTGCTATTAATTATTTCCCAGAATTTATATTTTATTTGGTTTACATAACTATATATTTTCTTGTTACAATAAGAAATAAGAATTTAAATACTTTATTATTTAAGCTTATTATTTGTGATTTTTTTGCTAATTCTATTGAAATATATATTCGTCATACTGTATATTTAGAAAATTTTAATCTTTATATTATTGTTGGATTAATGTGTGTTGCATTTTTAAGGTCTACATTAATATGGGTTATGATAAATTTAATGATTAGATATAATACTAGTCTTTTAAAAAAGGAACACACAGAAAGATACATAAAATTGTTAGCATCAAATTCTAGATTAAAAAGTGAAGTATATCTTATGGAGAAATCTATGGATAATATAGAAAAGGTAATGGGAAAGTCTTATAGATTATATATGAATGTACGCGAAAAAAAAATGGATGAAAATTTAGAAATAGAGGTTATGGATATCACAAAAGATATACATGAGATAAAAAAAGAGTTTAATTTAATAGTTATGGGTATTAATGAATTAACAAATACAAAAGAACTTAAGGATAATATGAATTATTATGAAATAGTAGATATCTTAAGACATATGATTAATATAAAACTTAAAAACACTAACATAAAGCTTAAAATACAAAAAGGAGAAAATTTTAATACAACACATCACTATTATATGATATCTATATTTAGAAATCTTATTATGAATAGTATTGATGCTGTAAAAGATAAGGAATATGGACTAATATCTTTAATTCATGGCGAAATGAAAATAGACAATGTTAAAGGTCATTATTTTGAAATTAGGGATAATGGATATGGAATGGAAGAAGAAGACAAAAAATATGTATTTAATCCAGGCTTTTCCACAAAAATTAATTTTGAAACTGGAGATGTTAATAGAGGGTTGGGGCTTAGTATAGTAAAAGATATAGTGGAAAATAAGTTGAATGGATTTGTAAGGTTAACATCCTCAAAAGAAAAAGGTACAGAATTTATGATTTTTATACCAAAAGATACACTAGAGGGGGAAAGAGTTTGAGAATATTGATAATAGATGATGATATAAATGTTCATAGGATTCTTAATAAAATAATAAATCATGAATGCCTAGGAGAGGTAATAGAAGGAAACACTTTAAATGGATATGATGGAGGTGATATAATAAGTAAAGAAAAACCAGACATTGTTATTGTAGATCTTTTAATGCCTGGAAAGGATGGGTTACATCTAGTAAAAGAATATAAGGATAAATACCCCAATATTCAATACATAATGCTTTCTCAAGTGTCCTCTAAAGACATGATAGCTAAAGCATACGAAAATGGAGTTGAATTCTATATAAGTAAGCCTATAAATGCAGTTGAAGTTAGAGCAGTTTTGAAAAAAATAATTAACAGTCAACTCATGAAGAAGAAATTAGGAAATATAGATTCTATATTAAAAAAAGAAGATGAGGATGATTGTATATATAAAATTAAAAATATAATGAAGAAGCTAGGTATATTAGGAGAGGTAGGATGTGAAGATATAATAAAAAGTATAGAGTATATCTTAGAAAATACATCAAGAGACTCATATACACTTAAGGAATTATTTCAGGGCATATCAGACAAACCTAAATCAATAGAACAAAGAATAAGAAGAACTGCCTTTGTAGCTTTAAATAATATTGCCAATCTAGGATTGGAAGATTATATGAATGATACTTTTGTGGAATTTTCAAATTCTATTTTTAGCTTTGAGGAAGTAAAAAAAGAAATGGATTATATAAGAGGTAAAAATTCAGAAAGGGGGTCAGTTAACGTCAAGAAATTTTTGGAAGGCGTAAGCTATTACATTGATAAATAAGGGTTATTTGAAATTGTTATAATTATAACAAAGATGCTTTTTGATACTTTTTGAAACTTTTTGAAATTCAGCTTATACAATTTGAATAATCAATAAATTCAGAAAATTAACCAATCGAGAAGTTGAAGAGGAGGAAGTTTCATATGATAGAAATTTTAAAGGGAATGGGTCTCTTGCTATTTACATTAGGGCTATTTTCATTATTCAGTTTTAAGGCTCCTAAGGGAAGCAAAGCTATGTCAGGACTAGCAAACGCAGCGGTGGCAACTTTTTTAGTTGAGGCTATTCATAAATATATAAGTGGGGATTTTCTGAATTTTGCTTTTTTAGGAGAAGTAGGATCAGTAGCAGGATCTATGGGAGGCGTAGCAGCAGCAATCTTAGTACCAATATCTATGGGTGTAAATCCAATTTATGCAGTTGTAGCAGGTGCAGCATTAGGTGGTTATGGAATATTACCAGGATTTATAGCAGGCTATATTATAGGACTTATAGCACCAGTATTTGATAAAAAATTACCAGAAGGATTAAATACTATATTAGGTGCATTATTAATAGCCCCTCTTGCAAGATTTATAGCATTTGGGGTAGATCCTATAGTTAATGCTACATTGGTTAATATTGGACAAATGATATCAGTAGCAGCACAACAATCTCCACTAGTAATGGGATTCTTACTTGGTGGAATAATGAAAGTTACTTGTACATCACCTCTAAGCTCTATGGCAGTAACAGCCATGCTTGGGTTACAAGGGTTAGCAATGGGAATTTCAGCGCTGGCTTGTGTTGGAGGATCATTTACAAATGGAATTATTTTTAAAAGACTTAAACTTGGTAATAAAAGTAATATAATAGCTGTTATGTTGGAACCTTTGACTCAAGCACCTATAGTAACGAAAAATCCAATTCCTATATATGGATCAAACATTTTAGGTGGTGGATTAGCAGGACTATCAGCAGCATACTTTAATATAATAAACAATGCACCTGGAACAGCATCACCAATACCAGGGCTTTTAGCTCCATTTGGGTTTAATAATCCCAAAACAGTTCTTATAGCTCTTTTCTTTGCAATAATAGGTGGTACAATAGGCGGTCTTGTGGGATCAGTTGTCTTTAAAGGCTTTGCAAGAAATAATGATAACTCAGAGGATAATCAATTTAATAATGAAGTGAAAGTTAAAAGAGAGATATCTTAAACTTTTATGAATATAATGAAATAGAAAAATTTGAAAAATAATTAAAAAGCTAACTTCAATTTAATATAAATTACCCTAAATATTATGTTTCAGCTAATACTTAGCCGTAAAAAGCATTGTTAAATTTCATTTTTGATTTATTTTGAATCTAAAACGAAATGAGCAATGCTTTTTATGTTGAAATTTATATATTAATATTTACATAAATAACATTCTGAGTAAATATTAATATACTATAGCGTATATAATTATATTGGAGGGACACATGAAAAACAAAAATTCAGGCAATGAAACCTACTTAACTACTGATTTAGGGGAACCTATAGCAAATAATCAAAGTTCTTTAACAGTAGGTGAAAGAGGACCAGTTTTACTTCAAGATGTGCAACTTATAGAAAAATTATCTAGCTTTGATAGAGAGAGAATACCAGAAAGGGTAGTACATGCAAAGGGAGCAGGAGCACATGGATATTTTAAGCTATATAATTCTATGGAAAGATACACAACAGCAAAATTTCTAAATGATGAAAAGAAAGAAACTCCGGTGTTTGTTAGGTTTTCTACAGTAATAGGCTCAAAAGGTTCAGCAGATACAGCACGTGATCCAAGAGGATTTGCAGTGAAATTCTACACAGATGAGGGAAACTATGATTTGGTTGGGAATCACTTACCAGTTTTCTTTATAAGAGATGCAATGAAATTTCCTGATTTAATTCATGCCTTTAAACCATCTCCAGATACAAATATTCCAGATCCTAATAGATTTTGGGACTTTGTATCTAATACACCAGAGGCTACTCATATGATAACCTTACTTTTTTCAGATAAGGGAACTATTAAAAGCTTTAGAACTATAGAGGGATTTGGAGTAAACACATATGTGTGGGTAAATAAAAAAGGAGAAAGAGTACTTGTAAAATATCATTGGAAACCTATGCTTGGTGTTAAAACTATAACAAGACAAGAAGCACAAATATTAGCTGGAATTGATCCAGATGTAGCTATAAGGGATTTATATGATACCCTTAATAAATGTGAAATTGTTGAATATGAGTTATTTGTTCAAATTATGAAAAGAGATGAGGAATTATGTCAAAGTTTTGATCCATTAGATGCAACGAAAACTTGGCCAGAAGACAAATTTCCATTAATGAAAGTTGGAAAACTTACATTAACAGAAGCCCCTAAAAATTTCTTTCAAGAAGTTGAACAAGCAGCCTTTTGTCCAGCAAATTTGATTCCAGGAATAGAAGCTTCAAATGATAAGTTATTACAAGGAAGATTATTCTCATACAGTGATACGCAACACCATAGAATAGGAGCTAATTTCAAACAATTACCAATTAATAGACCTAAGGTTCCAGTTGTAAACAATCATCAAGATGGACCTATGAGATATCATTCAAATAGTGGAAATGTTAATTATGAGCCAAACACTTTAAATAATGGAAATCCAAGAGAAAATCCTTCCTTTGATGTAAAACCAGATTTTGCTGAAGGAAAAATTGAAAGAAAAAAAATAAGTTTAACTGATGATTTCACTCAAGCAGGAGAAAAGTATAGGGCGTATAGTGATGAAGAAAGAGATCATTTAATAGATAATCTAGTGAATGACTTATGGTGTGTTGATAAAAAAATACAACTAAAAGTTATAGAATATTTCACAAAAGCAGATAAAGAGTACGGAATAAGAGTAAAAAAGGGTCTTAATATTAGATAGTTTTTATTCATTAAATGGACAATATGTGAAAAGTATTTTTTATATCAAGATTTAATGAGGGGAATATTAACAGATATCTTACACTAAGGATAATAAATTACACTTAGTGCAACTTATATTTTAATGAATTCATTACTTTGACACTGGATGTAAATTAGCTCAAAATGACTTTCCAAAAATTAAAGTACTTTTCATTGTGTTTTGAATACCACAGGTTATACCTGTGGTTCTAAAGAGATTTTAGCTATGAGTGGAAAAAACAATACCTCCATTGTAAGATAATAGTAGGTTTTTTGACCAAAATTAAATTACAAGGAGGTATATACATAATGGATAATAGTAGTTTAGCACATAGCAAATAGAATTGTCTTATTTTGAAATTCTTCTATATATTATTTTTGACCTCCTGCCATTATAAATTCTTCTTTCCCTTTTTTATATTTTAAAGTGTTCGGCTTTTTGTATATACAAATATTATGCTAACAATTATTGACATAAGTTTAACATTTTGGTATATTATTATTGTAAGTATTATGAACGTTTTCAAATCAAGTTTTAGATTATGAAAGTTCATCATCATTTGTATTTTTTGCAATCATTCGGCTGGAGAGTTAATATTTTAAAATTATATGAGGGGTGTTAAATGTGGAAACTTTAAAAACAAGGTATATTGATTTACCTACCATGGCTAAATATTTAAAATCAGTTGGTCCTGAAAATATTATAGAGCGTCTTATCCCATATTTAGAAGATGACTATAGACGTTGGGAGGATTTTTCTAAAATTCCAAGAACGGCACACCACACAGATGTAGGTGTTCTCGAATTAATGCCTATAGGTGATTCAGAGACTTATTCATTTAAATATGTGAATGGACATCCAGAAAATCCTAAACATAACTTTTTAACAGTAATGGCTATCGGTCTTTTAGCAGAAGTATCAACAGGATTTCCTTTGCTTTTAAGCGAATTGACATTGACAACTGCTATTCGTACAGCAGCTACCTCAGTAATGGCTGCAAAGTATTTGGCTAAACCTAATCCGAAGAAAATGGCACTAATTGGAAATGGATGTCAAAGTGAATTTCAAGCACTTGGTTTTCATCACATATTAGGCGTGGAAGAAATTTATTGCTACGATGTAGACACAAATGCTACTGGCAAATTGATGGACAATCTAAAAGATGTAGAAAATCTTAAGTTAATAAAATGTAACAGCACAAAAGAAGCATGTAAAGATGTTGATATTATAACAACTATTACTGCAGACAAGAAAAATGCTATAATCATTACACCAGATATGGTGGAACCTGGTATGCACATAAATGGCGTTGGCGGAGATTGCCCAGGAAAAACGGAACTTGATTCAGAAATTCTTCATATGGGAGATGTCTATGTGGAGTTTGAGCCTCAAAGTCGTCTAGAAGGAGAAATTCAGCATATGAATAAAGAATTTAAAGTGACTGAAATTTGGAATGTAATTAAAACTGGAAAGCCAATAGACAGAAAGACCGATGAAATTACTATTTTCGATTCAGTAGGTTTCGCTTTAGAAGATTTTTCAATTTTACGATTGATGTATGACATTGCCAAAGATGAAAATATAGGTGTACCGCAATCTCTTGTGCCGATATTGGAAAATCCTAAGAATTTATATGGTATGTTAAGATAAAAAAGTAGGAAAATTTGCAGCAACAACTTTATAATTAAAAATCCGGGTAATTAATTATATCCCGGTTTTTTTTGTTACTCGTTATAATAATTATAAAACAATATCTAAACAAGTAAGCACTTACTAAGTAAAATAAGTTTAACCGATGGTTTCACTTAAGCAGGAGAAAAGTATAGGGCATATAGTGATGAAGAAAGAGATCATTTAATAGATAATCTAGTGAATCACTTATGGTGTGTTAATAAAAAAATACAACTAAAAGTTATAGAATATTTCACAAAATCAGATAAAGAGTACGAAAGAAGAGTAAAAAAGGACCTTAATATTAAATAAAAATATGAATTTGATATGTTTTATGTGAAAAATCAGGAGGATTTATAGCCCTCCTGATTTTTACATTTTTTCATAATCTGTTTTATGGCAGCGTGGACATGGTGGTAAAGTGTCACTATCTTGATCAAGATTTACTATTTCTCCACAGACAGTACATTTATAACTTCCCTTACCTGGCTTTTCTCCAGTATGATACATAAATATCACCTCCTCTAATTAAAATTCTATATAATACACAAAAACCCTTCATAAAATGTAAAATAAAAGAAGAAAATAGGAATAATTAATATTATAAAATAATAAATAGTGATTCGTATAGAGTAAACGTTGCAATATTGAAGATTATAACTAAATGAAAAGTAGTTTCATTTAGTTCAGGGGATATATTATAATATGATTGAAAATCAAGTAATAGAGTGTTTGCTAAGTTTGTACATAAAATTTTATAATAATATTAAATAATATTCAGTGTATTAGCAAAAGATAAATTAGATTATATTGAAGTAAAATATATATGATTAATATACAGCAGTGGAAGAAGGAGTGGATAATATGAGAAAGATATCAATAATAGGAGCAGGAGCAGTAGGAGCAACAACAGCCTTTGCATTACTTCAAAAAGGAATATCATCTCAAATAGTTTTAAATGATGTAAATCAGGAAAAAGCTATGGGAGAGGTTCTTGATTTAATGCATGGTAGTTCTCTTTTAAAACCTGTTGATGTTATTTTAGGAACTTTACAGGATACAAAAGATTCAGATATTATAATAATAACAGCTGGAGCAACTCAAAAACCTGGGGAAACAAGACTAGATTTAATATCTAAAAACTATCAAATATTTAAAAGTTTTGTGCCAGAACTTGCAAAACAAAGCCCTAATGCTATATTTTTAGTAGTAGCTAATCCAGTAGATGTATTATCCTATATAACTTATAAATTATCAGGTTTCCCAAAGGAAAGAGTTATAGGTTCAGGAACAGTATTAGATACAGCAAGGTTAAGAACTCTTTTAGGAAAGTATATGGGAATAGATGGACGTAACATACATTCATATATAATTGGTGAACATGGAGATTCTGAACTTGCAACATGGAGTTCAACTAGAGTATCTAATTTACCAATAAATGAATTTGCAAAACAAATGGATTTGCCATGGGATAAAGGATTAGAAGATATTATAGAAAAAGATGTTAAAAATGCTGGATATGAAGTTCTTAACAAAAAAGGAGCTACATATTATGCAGTAGCAATAGCTGTAACTAGAATATGTGAAGCCATTGCAAGAAATGAAAAGTCAATTTTAACAGTTTCATCCTATGTTGAAAATATGTACGGCGTTGATGATGTATATATAGGAGTACCAGCTATAATATCAGAAAATGGTGTGGAAAAGCTACTAGAAATAGATTTAGAGGAAGAAGAAAAACTAAAATTAAAGAATTCTGTTGATGTTTTAAAAGGTGTTTTAAAAAGTATAAATTTTAAATAGATACTGCTTGTCATTTAGATGCATAAATATGTTTGCCTATGGATAATTTAATATTAAATAGATATTAGGAGGTAAAATTTTATGAATAATTTAAATGATGGAATGATAGGAAATTTACCTAAGAATATTAACAAGGAAGTTCCAACACCTAAAAGTGATGCTAAATTTATAACAAAACTGGTTAAGCATTCAGGAGAGGTTGTTGGTTACGAACTTTCAAATGGTGAAAAAATTTCAAAAGAAGAAGGTATAGCCTTAGCTAAACAAGGTGAAATACAAGGTGTAGCTGTAGCTACTAGAGAAGGGGAAGAATATCTTAGAAGTTTACCAGATGAAACAGAGGGAAATAATTTAAGTAGTCTACCAGTTATATCAGATTAACAATCTTAACTGATTTCCATTATAGAATTTATGTTATTCTATAATGTTAATTTAATAGCTAAAAGATGTTACTTAATATTAAACTCATTCACACCTAGTAGGTTTTAAAATAAAAAGCATAGTAACTATTTAAATAAAACAATAAAAAGTCTCTATTAGGGGCTTTTTTATTGTTTTATTTTATATATTTATTTTGTAAATATATAAAATAATATGATACTATATATTGGTATACAAAAGTAATAAATGTATAAATTAAAATATTGAAATTTATACATAAATACCATGAAATAGAATGCTTTTAATAAAAATTATGCTAATGTAATAAAAATTTAACAAAAATAAGATATTTATGATTATAATTGATAATGTAGAATTATAGCAAAATAGAGGAGAGAAAAATGAAAAAGAAGAGGAGAAAAAAAAGATTTGAACAGAGATATCTTTTAGTTTCTTTTGCATTAATTGTCATAGCAACAGGGGTAATTATGACAAAAAGCTACATAAATACTAAAAGAGAAAAACAGGATATAGAAAATGGATATTTGACTCTTAAGGGGTTAGAAAATAAAGATATGGAAGCAATAGAAAAAGAAGTATTTGCTGTAAATGAAAAAGCTGAAGCTGAAAAAAATAAAAAAGATCCTAATTTAAGTAATGAGGAGTATTTTGAAAATTCAGTATTTATGGGAGATTCAATAACGGAAGGGATGAGTTTCTATAAAGCAATAGATTCTTCAAGAGTTGTTGCTGTAAAAGGTCAAAATGTTGTTGGTGCTAAGAAAAATGTGGACAAGGTCATGGAGAAAAATCCAAATGAAGTTTTTTTATTATATGGAATGAATGATTTAGAGACATTTGATAAGAGTAGAGATTTTATTAGGGAATATACATCTTTAATTTCATGTTTAAAAGAAAAACTTCCTAATACTAAGATATACATTGAGTCAATTTTACCTACAAGTTCAAAGGTGAAAAATAAGAGCCTTACGAGACAGAGAATTGACGAGTTTAATAAGGCTATAGAAGAAATGTGTAAAACATTAGAGATTAATTGTATAAATACAACTACTACAATAGATGGTAGAGAGGATTTATATGAACCTGATGGATTACATCCCAAAGCTGTTTACTATGATGAATTATTAAAATACATAAAAAATAATATATAAAAGGAATTTAGAAAGGCTACAATAATGAAAGATAAAGGACTAAACAAGTATTTCTTAATTATATTTTCAATAACTTTAATAGTGTTATTGGGTATAAGTTCTATTTTAACAGTAAAGGTAAAGGATGTAGATCTTAATGAAATAATGAGCAATATAGAATCTAACTGTGATTTTTCTAAGTTAAATCTAGGATCATCAAAAGACTTAAAAAGAACATATGGAATAAATCCCGATGATATAGAGGATTTTAGAATATATACTCCAATATCAAATATGAATGCAGATGAATTGCTTTTAATAAGAGTTAAAAATGCAGATGATACTGAGGCAATAGAAAAAAAGATTGAGGAAATAACAGAGAAACAAGGCAATAGTTTTAAAGACTATGCACCAGACCAGTATGCTTTAATAGAAAGTAAACTGCTTTATTCTAAAGGCAAGTATTTTATATTGTTTGTAGGTAAAGATGTTGAAAATGCAAGTAAAGCATTTAAACAGTGTTTTAGATAGAATGAATCTTCATTCTATAATTTTAGTGTTAGATGAGTAAATCTATATGGTGGTAATCAGATAAAAATTTGAAATTTGTTAATTGGAGTGATATACGTTGGTTTTTAGTAGTTTAATATTTATATTTATATTTTTACCTATAACATTGGCTATTTACTATATTTCACCTAGGAAGTTTAGAAATTTTGTGCTTCTTTGTGCTAGTTTGGTGTTTTATGGATGGGGAGAACCCGTATATATAGTTATAATGGTTTTTTCTACGATTTTTGATTATATGAATGGTTTATTTATATCAAAATATAGAAAAAATAAACCTATATGCAATGCAATATTTTTAAATTCAGTTGTTATAAATTTAGGAATATTATTTTTCTTTAAATACTATGGATTTTTAATAGATAATATAAATTCTATTTTGGGATTAAACATAAATTTTCATAGTTTACCACTACCTGTAGGAATATCATTTTATACATTCCAGACATTATCATATGTTATTGATGTGTATTTAGGAAAGGTAAAAGCTCAAAAAAATATAATCTCATTTGGAGCATATGTTACAATGTTTCCACAGTTAGTTGCGGGGCCTATAGTAAGATATTCAGATGTAAATAAAGAATTAGATAATAGAAAGGAAACTTTTGATAACTTTGGCTGTGGAGTTGAAAGGTTTATAACAGGGCTAGGGAAAAAAGTTCTACTTGCAAATAATATAGGATTATTATGGACAAGTATTAAAGCTTCTAACATAAGTGAAATATCTGTATTTACTAGTTGGATTGGAATATTAGCATTTACTTTCCAAATATACTTTGATTTTAGTGGATATTCAGATATGGCAATAGGACTTGGAAAAATGTTTGGATTTAACTTCATAGAGAACTTTAATTATCCATATGTATCAAAAAGCATAACAGAATTTTGGCGTAGATGGCATATATCACTTGGGAGTTGGTTTAGAGAATATGTGTATATTCCACTTGGTGGTAATAGAAATGGACTTAGAAACCAATGCAGAAATCTTTTGGTGGTATGGTTTTTAACAGGGCTTTGGCATGGTGCTAGTTGGAACTTTATATTTTGGGGATTATATTTTGGGTTTTTCATTTTAATAGAAAAACTATTTTTATTAAAATACTTAGAAAAAAACAAAGTTGTTGCTCATATTTATACCATGATTTTAGTTATATTAGGGTGGGTGTTCTTTGATTTAGATACACTTACTAACGCATTTACATATATAAAAACTATGTTTGGACTTAATGGAGCTAAATTTATAGATAGTGCTTCAATATATTATTTAAAAAACAATATATTTTTATTTATAATTTTAGGTATTACATCAACTCCAATTATAAGTAATATAATAGAAAAATTAAAAGAAGATATGAATGGAAAGGTTATGAATATGCTTATTTTAGCTAATATATTTATAATGCTTATATCAATAGCATTTTTAGTAAATGAAAGCTATAATCCTTTCTTATATTTTAGATTTTAAAATGAGGTATATATATGGAAAAAAACAAAAAAATTAAAAAGGATAAATATAGAAGAGCATACAAAAGAATTCTATCTTTAAGTTTTATTTTAGTTATTTTAATGTTTGGTGGTTTAAATATCATTAAACCAGTTAAGACTTTTTCAAGTGAGGAAAATAGAATTCTAGCTGAAAAACCAAAGTTTTCAAAAGATCTTCTTATGGATGGTAGATTTACTAAGAAATTTGAAAAATATTTTTCGGATCAATTTGTATTTAGAGATTTTTTTATAGGGGTAAAATCAGACACTGAAAGATTAATTGGAAAAAAGGATATAAATGGAGTCTATATTGGGGACGATGGATATTTAATGGAAAAATTTCAGAAACCATCTAAAGAAAAGATGGATGAGATTATAAAGAGTTTTGATACATTTTATGGACTCGAAAAAGATATCAATAAGAATATAGCAATTGTACCTAATGCTATAGAAATATTAAAAGATAAGTTGCCTAAGAACTCAACTGATGAAAGTCAAAAGAAGTATATAGATAATTTGAAAAATTCTTTAGTGGATAAATTTAATTTTATAGACGTATACAAAGAACTAGAAAATCATAAAGATGAAAATATTTATTATAAAACAGATCATCACTGGACAACAGAGGGAGCATATTATGGATATAGAGCTATAATGGAAGGACTAGGTTGTACACCAAAGAATAAAGAAGATTTTTCAATAAATAAAGTTACAAATGATTTTTATGGGACTCTTTATTCAAAAGGTGGATTTAGACATTTAGATGGAGATGATATTAATGTATATGTACCTAAAGGAAACACTGATGTTTTAGTTAACTATGCTGAAGAAGATAAAAAGGCAACTACATTTTATGATTTAGATGCTTTAAATGGAAAAGATAAATATGCTCTTTTCTTTGGTGGTAATCATAGTGTTGTTAAAATTAATACTCCATGTGAAAATGGAAAAAAGCTTCTTATTATAAAAGATTCTTATGCCAATAGCTTAGTTCCATTTTTATCACAGGATTTTAGTTCAATATCAATGGTGGATTTAAGATACTACAATGGTGATATATATGAATTTATAAAAGAAAATCAAGTGGATAATGTGTTGTTTTTATATAATGCAAATACCTTTTTCCAAGATGATTCAATAAAAAATCTTATTCCCTTAGAATAAACAATAGCTGAAATAGAACTTTTATTTTCTATTTCAGCTATTTTCCTATTTGAATGTAATTTGAACTGCTATATGTATAATAGGTAAACTTTGCATATAACAAAATCAAATAATAAAAACACACATATACTAATAGTATATAAATTCATGAAAAGTAAGATATTTATTATTGACAAAGCAAACCCATAGTTGCATAGTATAAATTGAATAGATATTTATTAGTGAAATCAAATAATTTACTAAAGAGACAGCGATATTTAAACGAATTTCAGTGTGTTAGAAATATTAATCCTATGTTTAGGAAAAACTTGTATAGTAGACATAATAGAAAATCAACATAAATAACGTTTGTTATAGAAGTGTGATGGAGGATTTTATATAGGTATATAAATAGTTAATGTTACTTTTGTAATTAGGTTAAGGAGGGGTGTTCTTGAAGAATTTAAATGAAGAAAAACAATTAAAATATATTGAGAATGAAAAAGAAATAGAAGAAGACGGGATAGTAATCGATGATATTTTTATAAATAACAAAAATTTTTTAAGAACTATACTTAAAAATAAAATATCTATTGAAAGAAAAGGATAATTACTATAGTTATATTTAAATAAGCATGTATAGGCAAATTGTTAAAAACAATTTGCTTTTTTATATTTGTTTTTCAAATAGAAAATATATAATTTATTTAAAATTCCTATTTGGAAAAAGTAGTATAATAAATTATAATGGAATTTAGAGGAAAAACAGGAATTTTGTAAAATTTGGGAGTGATAAAGTGAAAAAAAGAATTGTTTTTGTAAGTCATTGTATGCTTAATTCATTTTCAAAGGTAAAAAATGAATCAAAGTTAAGAAGTGAAGAGTACATAAAAAATAAAAACAAATTTTTAGCTTATTTAATAGAAGAAGAAATAGGAATAATTCAATTACCTTGTCCTGAATTTACTTTGTATGGTCTTAAGAGATGGGGACATGTAAAAGATCAGTTTGATACGCCATTTTTCAGGAATCATTGTAGACTTATACTTATGCCCTTCATAGATGAAATGGAGGAGTACTTAAAGCAATATGATGTAATTGGAATTATTGGAATTGACGGTAGTCCAAGTTGTGGAGTTAATAAAACTTGTATAGGACATTGGGGCGGAGAATTAAGCAATAATGACAAATTGCAATCAGTAATAGGGTCAATTAAAGAAGATAATACAAGTGGTGTATTTATTGAAGAATTCAAAAAGCTTTTAAATGAAAGAAATATAAGTGTACCATTTGAGGGGTATTTACCTAGTTCCATAGAGAATTTATATAAATTTTGCACTAGAGTAGATGTAGAAAATTAAAGCTAATGAGCGAATTTAGTAAATGATTTTTGGCTTTATATGGAATTTGATCATATAGTTTTATATTATTTAAGATAAGTTGTATAGAATAAAGAGGTGACGAAAGCACATATGAGTTTAACAATAAAAGACTTAACAGTGAAGTTTGATAATGTAACGGCAGTAGATAAGTTAGATTTAACAATTGAGGATGGTATATTAGTTAGTCTTTTAGGGCCAAGTGGTTGTGGAAAAAGTACAACGCTTTTTACTATTGCTGGATTTAACAAGGCTGAAAACGGAAATATATTGTTTGATGATAAATGTGTAGATGAGGTTAAACCAGAGAATAGGAATATAGGTATGGTTTTTCAAAATTATGCATTATATCCTCATTTAAATGTATATGAAAATATAGCATTTCCACTTAAAATGAAGAAATTTAAAAAAAGTGAAATTAAAGATTTAGTAGAGGAGATTGCAAAGCTTGCAAAGATAGAAGATTTACTTAAAAGAAAACCTTCTCAAATTTCAGGGGGACAACAACAAAGGGTAGCAATAGCAAGAGCATTGGTAAAGAAACCTAAAATTTTACTGTTAGATGAACCACTTTCAAATCTAGATGCCCACCTTAGAATTGATATGAGGGAGGAAATAAGAAGAATTCAAAAAGAACTAAAAATAACAACGGTTTTTGTAACTCATGACCAAGAGGAAGCAATGACCATATCAGATAAAATAGCTTTATTAAATAAGGGAAAGCTTCAACAGTTTGATAAACCACAAAACTTATATATAAAGCCTAAAAATTTGTTCGTATCTAAATTTTTGGGAAATCCTCCTATAAATATAGTTGAAGGGTACATAGAAGGCAATACTCTAAATGTACTTAATAAATCAATAGATATAACTAACTTATTAAAGGAAAAATCTTTAGAAGATTGTAGCTATGATATAGGAATAAGGTGCGAAGATTTTTATGTGGTGGATTCTTTAGAAAAATGTGATATAGAGGGACAAGTATCTATGGTGGAAATAATAGGGCGTGAAGCTATTGTAAAAATAATAATTAAAGATAAAATGCTCCGCTGTATAGTTCCATATGAAAAATTAAATTCTATTTCAGAGAGGATTTTTCTTAAGATTAAAAATGAAAAGATTTATATTTTTAGCAAGACTACAGGTGATAACTTGTTAGTATAGGAGTTGATAGATTTTGAAAGAAGAAAAAAATATTAAATCCTTTATAAGAGGGATTGTATACATATCTCCTGTATTAATAATACTTATTATTTTTAGTGTATATCCAATTATAAAAACCATAGATATGAGTTTTTATAATAAATATAATTACATAAAAGATATTGTTTTTCAAAGAGGACTAAATAATTACAAATATATTTTTAATGATACTGAGTTTTTTATAGCACTAAAAAACACAGTGATTTATGTCTTATGGGTTATGCCATTATCTATAAGTATATCTTTATTAATCGCTGTATTTTTAAATTCAAAGATAAAATTCAAAGAATTATTTAGAACTATTTATTTTATACCATTTGTAACATCAACTGTTGCAATATCTATGGTTTGGAGATGGATATTTAATAGCGAGTACGGAGTTTTAAATTATCTACTAGGAATAGTTAATATTAATCCTATTAATTGGCTTACAGATCCTAAATATTCAATGGTAGCATTAATAATACTAAGCATATGGAAAAGTTTAGGATATAATATAATAATTTTTTTGGCAGGTCTTCAAAATATAGATGACCAATATGGTAAAGCTGCTCAGATTGATGGGGCAAACAAATGGAGAATATTAACTAAAATAACAATACCATTATTATCTCCAACCATATTATTTGTATCAGTTGTAAGCTTAATAAACTCCTTTAAGGTTTTTGGTGAAGTATATGCTCTTTTTAATAAAATACCAGGACCTTTGAATAGTTGTTTAACAATGGTTTATTATATATACAATAAATTTTATAACCAATATCATTATGGAATAGCCTCAGCAGCTGTTGTGGTTCTTTATATAATAATACTTATTTTAAACTTTATTCAATTTAGGGTAGGAAAGAAAAAAGTTGAATACACAAATTAGATCAAGTGACAAATTACAAGTTGTAAGTGATGAAATGTAATTATAGTTTAACTTGATTTAATTCAACTTGTAACTTGAAATAATGCTTTCAATTCATATAGAAGTTGGGAAGGTGATTATATGATTAAGGATAGGTTTACTAAAGTTTTTGTATATACAGTATTAGTAATAGGGGCAATTATTACTATAGCACCATTTCTTTGGATGCTAAGTACCTCTTTAAAACCCTTTGGTGAGGTGTTCCAAATGCCACCAAAGTTACTACCTTCTAAATTTATGTGGAACAATTATTTAGAGGTTCAAGAAAGAATACCTATTATAAGATTTTTCTTCAATAGTTTTACCATAACCTTAGGAGTTACAGCTGGAACATTAATTACTACAATACTTGCAGCCTTTGGATTTTCAAGGATAAAGTTTTGGGGAAGGGATGTTATATTTTCAATATTTATTGGAACTATGATAATTCCAGGGGAAGTAATTTTAATTCCAAACTATATAACTATTTCTAAATTGGGATGGATAAATACTTACAAGGGATTGATTATTCCATGGACAATAAGCGTATTTTCAGTATTTTTGTTAAGACAATTTTTTTTAACGGTGCCAGAAGCTTTGTATAAGGCAGCTAAAATAGATGGTTGTAGTGATTTTAAGTTTTTGTGGAAGGTGATGGTTCCAGTATCAAAACCAGCTCTTATAACAATAGCATTGCTTAAGATTATAAATAGTTGGAATGAATTTTTGTGGCCACTTATAATCACAAATATACCAGAAATGAGAACATTACCTGTTGCTCTTATGACTTTTACGTCTGAGGCTGGCAATGATTATCATCTTTTGATGGCTGCAGCAACTATTATTATAACTCCTATGATAATAATATATTTTGTTCTTCAAAAGTATATTATCTCAGGAATAACTAAGTCAGGAATCAAAGGGTAATAATAAGATTTAATCTTATTAAAATATATAAGTTAAAGTGGGGGACACATATGAAAATTAAAAAACTCATAGCACTAACAATGGCTCTGTCGTTAACATTTGGTATGACGGCTTGTGGTGAAAAAAAGGATAGTACATCTAATAAGGAAAGTGACAAACAAATAGCTACAGAAATAAAAGATCCAGTAACTATTGAGTTTTGGCATGCTATGAATGGAGATAATGAAAAGGCTCTTAAAGAAATAACAGATGATTTTAATAAGAAAAATCAGGGTAAAATCACTGTGAATTTGGTTTATCAAGGACATTATAAAGAATTGTTCTCAAAACTTGAAGGTGCATCTAAAGCAAATAATTTGCCAGCACTTACAATGATATATCCAAATAGACTTACAGCTTATGTAATGAATGATTTAGTAGAAGACTTAAATCCATATATAGACAATGAAAAAATTGGATTTAAGAAAGATGTTTGGAATGACATACCTGAATTCTTAAGAGATAATGGTATGTGGAATGGAAAACATCATTCTCTTCCATTTAACAAAGCAACATATTTACTTTTCTATAATGAAGATATTTTAAAGAAGAATAACGTAGAAGTTCCAACTACTTGGGATGAGTTAAAGAAAGCTTCAGAACAATTAACTAAAGATACTAATGGGGATGGAAAAAATGATACATACGGATTATCATTAAATGCTTCTGTTGGAGTTGATTCAAGTTTTTGGGTTGAACAAGCAGGTGGACATCTTATAAATGAAGATAAAGAAGAATTATTATTTAATTCTGATACAGGGGTAGAAGCTTATGATTTCTTATCAGGATTAGTTAAGTCAGGTAGTGCAAAAATAGCTAAAGAAGATAACTATATAACAGGTCCTTTAGGTAGGGGAGAAGCTGCTATGGGAATATCATCAATTTCAACTTTACCTGATATAACAAAAATATGTAAAGAAAATAATATAAACTTTAAAACAGCAGTATTACCTCAAGGTAAAGAGAATGCAGCTCTTTTCTCAGGAACAGATGTAGCAATCTTCAATACACCATCTCCTGAAGAAAAGTTAGCAGCATTTGAATATATAAAATACTTTATGGAAACAGAAAGTCAAGTAAAGTGGGGAATGAATTCAGGATATCTTCCACTTAGAAAATCAATACTTGATTCTAAGGATTTTAAAGAATATATAAATAAAGATTGTCCATCTAAGGGAGATGCTATTAAAGAATTTGACTATGGATATTGCGATCCAAAGGTTTTAAATGGATATGCTATACATGATAATATGTCAAAGGCTCTTGATGAAGTTTTACTAGGAAACAAAACATCAAAACAAGCTCTTGACGAGGCATTAGAAAGAGCTAAAAAGGAAATGGAAGAAGCTAAAAACTCTGTTGGACAATAGATAAGTTGTTTTTTGATTTTAAAAAGGCATTTTACTATATATTTAATGGTGAAATGCTTTTTTTTCATATCTTACAATACTTTGTGCTCATTAAACCTCAATTTTGAAAATTGTACATTCTTATAACAATATAATTAGATCAAGCGTTACTTATATTAAAAATTTTAAAACCTAAAGAAAGGTTAGGTCTAAGTATTAGCAAAATATCTGACGAACAAGTAATAGTGTTGGTATAAGGCACATTCAAAAAAATAACAAGTCAATATACATGGTATCTTGGACTTGTTATTTTCTTTCATGTGCCTAAAAAACTTTGTGTAGCCAGCTAGTTTGAGTTACTTGGATCTAACTTTTCGGGTTAGATGAATTTTTTGTGTTAAAGAATGATTCTCTTTTTTAGTGAAGCCTTTTTTACAGAAAGTTCTTCTATATCTGCATTTACAAGTTTAAGCTCTTCTTTTAATATAAAGTTCAAAATGGTCTTAGGAGTGAAATTGTCAACGAATATTTTAATTTCATCTTCATTTATGTTAAGTATATCTTCTTTGTTATTGCAAGCAAATTTCTTAGAAAAATCCTTTTTAGAAGGTTCAAACCCTTTATGCTCAAGTGTCTTACTTAAGTTAGCTATCTCTTCATCTATATTTGATACTGTTATTGTAGAAATATTAGGGTACATTATTTCTAAATAATTTAAATTAATACTACTTAAAGATAGATTTCTTTCTATAACATAATAGGAAGTTGTTTCTAACTCAATTACTTCTTTTAGTATGGTATTTACAATATGAGTTAAATGGTATCCAGAGTGAAAGGTATTAACAAAATCAGGAAGTTTAGACTTTGTTAATTTTAAAAATGATTTATTCATTCCACCTATAAAGTAATAGCTTACATTCTCATCCTTAAACAGCAAACCTTTTATAGAAGGATCATCTTCAGTTACAAATTCAATTCTATTATCATTAACAAGAGTTAAAACATCCTTCGAGGGAGTTTTAATCTTGTCATGAAGAACTTCAGTGATTAATGAAGCAATAGGTTGAATATCATTTTGATTTTTATATATTACTTTTACAACAGATTCATTGGCCACAGTAAATGGCACCTCCAAAAATCATATTTTATTAAAGTATATTCATTAGGATGTAATTAAATGTTAAATATCATAATATAGAACACCAATTAATATATTGTATATATACTAATATATGGAAGTGATATAAATTATTATGAAGTTAATTTGTTCTATAGGTCCTATAGTTAAATCTATTTATGATATAGACAATATGTTATGTAGTGGTATGGATATACCTAGATTTAATTTTTCTCATATAAGCTATGAGAAAAGTGAGAAGTTCATAAACTATATTCAAAATAAATACAAAGAAACAAAAATATTAGGAGATATTCAAGGAAATAAAATTAGAGTTTCTAATATTTATGAAGATAAAGAAATAAAGGTTAATACTGGACAAGTTATAATTTTTTCAACAGAAGACTTTTATAGAAAGAGCTTAAACAAAAATAATATAGTTCCCATAGTTTATAATGGCGAATTTGATGATATTTTAGAGGCAAAAGAAATACTAATGAAAGATGGAACTATGAAATTTAAAATAGTTGAAAGGAATAAAGACAATATAAAAACACAGGTTGTTTTAGGAGGCATAATAAGAAAAGAAAAAGGTATAAATGCTAAAGGAATGAAAAGAAAATACACTTATTTAAGTTCAAAAGATAAAAAAGATATAAAATGGTGTTTATATAAGCATTTAGATATAATATGTTTATCTTATGTAACTGGGGAGGAAGAACTAAAGGAAGCAAGAGAGTATATAAAAAGTTTTGAAAATTTTATAGAAAATTTTAAAATGCCACTTATATGGGCCAAAGTTGAGTGTAGAGAAGCTTTTGATAAATTAGATAGTATAATCAATGAAAGTGATGGGATAATCTTAGGAAGAGGAGACCTTAAAAGTGAAGTGAATATTGAAGAAATACCCATACTTCAAAGGAATATAACTAGTAAAATGAAGAATAGCAAAAAAGATTTGATAATAGCTACCTATGTATTGGAGTCATTAAAAAAATCTCAGATTCCATCTATAAGTGAGGTTAATGATATATTTAATTTTATAGAAAAAGGAGTTAATGGGTTTATGCTTTGTGGAGAGGTATCTATATCTAGGTATGCACTAAATAATATAGAATTTATGAGAAATTTGGTTGAAAAATATACTTTTGTAAAAGAATAGAGTTATAGAGACTTATACACAATTAATATAATAAGGAGTTGTTGTATGTTAAAAGATAAAAGAAAGTCGGTTATTTATTCATTATGTATAATAGTTCTTTCTTTGACATGTATAATAACATCTGCAATAGCAGTAATTAATTCAGCTAAAGGAATAAGAAATCCTTATATAACAGATATAGTAACCCTTACATTAGGTGGAATAAGTTTTGTAAATGGATTAAAATATTATGATGAAGTTAAGGTGAGAAAACACTCTTACTTATTTTTTATAATAGGAATATCACTGGTGTTTTTATCAATATATGGTTTACTTAGTAATTAACAAGATTAAGAAATTGATATTATTATAATAACAAAATTATCTGATAGAAATAGAGTGATAAGAATTAGTAAACCAATTTATTTAAGTAAAAAGAGTTAATGATATGTTTTTTACGTCGTTCACAAAAACTTACAATAAATTATATATACAAAGAAAAATGAGGGCTAAGCATTAGCAAACTATCTGATGAACAGTTAGTATGCTAATACTTAGCCCTCACTTTTCAGCTTATATGAAATTTCTTGGTTAAATATAAGGTTTACAATATGGTGTATAGTAGGTGAAATGTTAAATTTTCTTTAAAAAAGTAAAAATATGTGATAAAATTGTTATGGATTTATATGAGATATTATAGAAAGGATTGATAATATGGGGGATTATAGAGAACTATCTATAGCTATGGAGAATGCTCTGCAAATGAATGAATACAATGAATTTTTTTCTATATGTAACAGGGGTATAAATAGTAACTTTTCTACTAAAGAAAAGGCACAAATATATTTTATAATGGCTTCAACACATAGAGAATTAAATGAATTAACAAATGCATTGAAAGCATATAGCTCAGCTATTAATTTAGATAAAGATAAGCTTTATGCATATGTTAGAAAAGCTGAAATTTTAAGAGACCTTGGAAGAATAGAGGCTTGTGATCATTGTTGTTTACAGGGGCTAAAGGTGTTTCCAAATGATAATAAGTTATTAAGTATAAAACAATCAGTTGCACAATCATCAACATTTATAGAAAGCAATATGATAGAAAGAGATAGAAGGCAAAATTCTATTTATCAAAGAGATAATGAAGATAGATTTGATACTTCGGTAAATGAGTTATATGGAAATAATATAAATGAATTAGAGTATGAAGATGATGACGAGTATGAGGACTACTATGATGATGAAGAAAGGAATAATACTTTAAAAACTGTAGTTGAAATTGTAGCATGCATAGTAATCTTAATTTGCTTAGGCCTTGGAGGATTCTTCGGGTATAAGGCTCTTTTTGTTAATAAGGCCATAGATAATAAAGATACTATAACATCTTCAAATAAAGATGATGATGCTACAGAAGAAGTAAAAAAAGATGCAAAAGAAGATACTAGTGAATCTAGAAAAGAAGAACCTAAAAATGAAAAAAGAATTATAAATAATAATAGAATGAAATATTTAATTAAAGATGAAGATCCAAGTGCTGCTTTTTCATCATATATAATAGGCAACCCAAGTTATATTTTTCCAGAAAGTGATAGGATTAAGCTAAAATATGAAGATGTTATAAATAAAACCTTAGATGAATTATTTGTAGCGAGGAATGAAATTTTTGCAAGGTTCGGATATATGTTTGAGAAAAATAGTGTACTTGATAATTATTTTAGAAATAAGCCTTGGTACAAGCCATCTCCTGCAGCTAAATCAAATACTGGTAATGAAATAGAAGCATCTAATTCAGATTTAATAAGACAAGTTGAGGTGTCTAGAATTGCTCATTATAACTATGGAGAAAATGGCATAGATGGATATGTAATAGAAGACAGTAACACAAGAAAAATAAATAGGGATGAACTTAAAAATTTAAAAGATTGGGAAATTATTGTTGCTAGAAATGAAATCTTTGCAAGGCATGGATTAGCATTTTCAATACCGCAACTTGACGATCATTTTTCAAATCAAACTTGGTATAAAAAGGGTGGATTTAATGATAAGGATTTGACAAGTTTAGAAGTTGAAAATATAGATTTAATAAAGCAAGAAGAAAATAGTAGATATAATAAAATACTTAAAAGATGATTATAGGGAGGAATACAATAAAATGATATGTAAGGTATGTGGAGAAAAAATCAATCCTTCTATGAGCTTTTGTACAAGCTGTGGAGAACCAATAGAAACTAATAAGGGTAACATGAACAATGGGTATAAGAATAGTAATTTTAATGAGGAATCAAGCTATAGAAATAATAACTTTAATAGACAAAATAAAGACTATGCAGGTGATTTCAAGATAGGATTCAATAGCTTTATACAATATTTTATAATGATATTAAAGAATCCTATTATGGATATAAGAGAAATACATATGTATTTAAGCAATAGAACAGCTCTAATATTTACAGCATTTTTATCACTAATATATGGATTAATTCAATGCTTAAATATTCATGTAATTTATAAAGGAATAATAGTTGGGTTAAATGGGTTTTTATCTGAAATAGCATTTGGATACTTATACAATATAAATAACTTTGGATATTATGGAGAACTTCCTTATTTGAAAATATTTATACAGGGATTAATTTTTATATTAATAAATATTGGGTTAATATGTACAATAACTATGTTAGCATGTAAGACTTTTTTGAAAAAACAAGTAGAAATTATAGATATTTTAAAAGTAACATTAGGATCCCTAGTTATTTTAAATATAATAACATTAATAAATACATTAGCTATGGCTATAAATATAAAACTTTTAATTATTGTTTCCGTTACTGGATTATTTATTTATTTAGGAACTTTAATGTTCAATCTAGCAAAATTTTTTGAAGGGCATTCTAAAAAAATATATATAATACCAACTATAATATCATTAACATTAATAATAAATTATTATATATTTGTATCGTTAATATCTTAAGAAAATAAGGTCTAGAGCGTATTCAAAAAAATAACAAGTCAGTATCCTAGTATATTTGATTTGTTATTTTCTTTCATGTGTCTAGGATAGTAAATCTTAGGACTTATATAAAAATATTATTATATATAACTTTAATGATATAATATAAACAGGAGGCAAAATATGTTTTGTAATAATTGTGGGGAAAGAATAAATAATAATAGTGCTTTTTGTGGAGTATGTGGTGAAAGGGTAAATAATAAAAACCAATTAGCTAATATTAATTATGCAAATAGTAGTAGAAAAATGTATACTAAAAATAGAAAGAGAAATCCTATCGCTAAAATAGTTGCTATTTTAGTTTTATTGTTATGTGTAGGTGGAGTATATGGGTATAATAATTATATATCTGTAAATAGCTCTAGAGAAAAAGTATCTAGGGAATTTTTAATGAGTCTTAGAGATGCAGATTATGAGAGGTTTCTTAAAACTATATATATTTCATCAGAAGAGTATATAGATAATGCAAATGTGAAAAAAAATTTTTTAAAAGAAACTAGGGGATTTAGAAGCAAAGTAGTTGGAGAACTGGGAGAAGGCTGGGAAAATAAACTTATATACATCGAAAGACAAGGCGATAATAAAGTTGAGGTTTTATGTGATGGAAAAAGTATTATAGATATACCAACTGTAAAAATTAAAAATAAATATTATATAGATACATCATTGGAAGACTTAATTTAATATTTTGGTAAAAGATAAGAATATAAGTAATAGTTAGTTAAGTGAGCCAAAGGTCTTATTGGAGGAATATTAATGGTAGATGAAGTTAAAAACGAAAAGGTATATAGAAGTATTATTAATCATATAAAAGAAGAAATATTAAAAGGGAACTTAATGAAGGGAGATAAACTTCCTTCAGAAAGGGATATGGCAGATAAATTTAAGGTAAGTAGAGCATCGGTTAGAGAAGCTCTTATAGCTTTAGAAATGGTTGGTTTAATTGAAAGTAAAAGAGGTTCGGGTAGTTACATAAGAGAGTCTTTTGATAATAGTTTTTTTGAACCAATGTCTATAATGTTTATTTTAGAAAATATTTCAGTAAGATCCATATATGAGTTCAGATGTGCATTGGAATTGGAAGCTATAGTAATAGCAACTGAAAAAATAGAATATGAAGAAATACTAAATTTAGAAAATATATTAAATAATCTTATAAAGTCAGATAATGAAGAAAGTAAATCAGTTTTAGATAAACAATTCCACTATGCAATAGTAAAAGCTACAAAGAATTTTATTCTAATTAACTTCTATGAAACAATATCAAGACTTATGGATAATTTTATAAAACAATCAAGGGGAAAAATCTTATCTTCAAAGGGTAGTGAGGTTTTAATAGAATATCATACTAAAATTTTTAATGCTCTAAGGGATAGAGATACAAATTTATCATATAAAGAAATGAAAGGTCATTTTGAACTTATAAAACAATCATTAAATCTGTAGATTAAGTGAAATGATTTTTATGTGTTATTAGAAAATGAAATAATTTTACATAAATAACCAGTGGTTTTAAGCTACTGGTTATTTTTATGTTTTTAGAAAAATAAGAGTCTAATGAAATAAGAATTTTGGTTATAGGTGAGTATACTAAAACACTATACCTTTTATTTTGGTTTTTGTCTCATGGATATAACTTAAATAAAATTGGTTTTATAAGAAAATTATAAAATTACATTAATAAATTGTTTTATATTGTTGGAAATTTTGCTTTTAATTTAGATAAAGACGATATATATTATAAAAAGTATCAATAAGTTAAGACTTTTTTGAAAAAGTAATATTTAGTTAAATTTATAGCAAAATACCTATGAGAATATTAAGAAAATTAAAACTTATAAATTTTTTTAATTTTCTTAACTCCTTATATCAGAGGATGTAAAGGGTTTTATTATATTTTTAGAGAAAGTTATTTTTTTAACAATTGTAGAAAATGTTTACACCAGGGTATATAATGAAATTACAAATTGGTCTTACCAATTAGCTTTATTGGTAAGATGGGTCCAAGGATTAAGATTTAAATTAACATATATTGAAAGGGTGAGGTCAGTGAATATATTAGTATGTATAAAACAAGTTCCAGGAACTAATAAGGTAGAGGTTGATCCAGTAACAGGAGTACTTAAAAGAGATGGTGTAGATTCAAAAATGAATCCATACGATTTATATGCACTAGAAACAGCTTTAAAAATTAAAGAAGAAAAGGGAGGCACAGTAAAAGTTATTACTATGGGACCTCCACAGGCAACTAAAGTTATAAAAGAAGCTTATGCTATGGGAGCAGATGAAGGAACCCTTATTTCAGACAGAAAATTTGCCGGAGCAGATGTACTTGCAACATCTTATACATTATCTCAAGGGGTTTTGAAATCTGGAGAAGTTGATTTAATAATATGTGGAAAGCAAACAACAGATGGGGATACAGCTCAAGTTGGACCAGAAATGGCAGAATACTTAAATATACCTCATGTGTCTAATGTAAGAAAATTAATTGAAATTAAAGAGAAGTCAATTGTGGCGGAAATGGACATGCCAAATACAATAGAAGTTACAGAAATTATGTTCCCAGCATTAATCACTGTAGAAAAAGATATTTTTGAGCCAAGACTTCCTTCTTATAGAAAGAAAGTTGCAACAGAAGACAGAGAAATAAAAGTTGTAGCACTTAAAGATTTTAAAGATAAAGATGAAAATAAATATGGTCTTAATGGATCACCAACTCAAGTTGAAAGAATTTTCCCTCCTACAGTAAACGATAAGAGAGAAATGTGGACAGGTAGTGAAGAAGAGCTTACAAGCAAAATTTCATCAAAACTTAAAGAATTAAAGTTTGTTTAGGAGGTATTTATTATGGGTAAATTAGTTGTAAATCAAGAAAAAATTAATAATATAGATGAACTTATCAAAATTTGTCCTTTTGGAGCTTTAGAAAATGTAGGTGGAAAGTTAGATATAAACTCTAGCTGTAAAATGTGTAAACTATGTGTCAAAAAAGGACCTAAGGGTGCAGTAGAATTTGTTGAAGATAATGAAAAAGTTAAAATAGATAAAAGTAAATGGAATGGAATAGTTGTTTATGTAGACCATGTAGATGGAGAAATACATCCTGTAACTTATGAATTAATAGGAAAAGCAGAAGAACTTGCTAAGAAAATTAATCACAAAGTTTACTGTGTATTTATAGGAAACAACATTAAAGAAAAAGCAGAAGAACTTCTTCATTATGGAGTAGATGAAGTATTAGTTTATGATTATAAAGACTTAAAGCATTTTAGAATTGAACCTTATACAAATGCTTTTGAAAATGCAATAAAAACTATAAAGCCTGCAGCTATACTAGTTGGAGCAACTACAGTTGGTAGATCATTAGCTCCAAGAATAGCAGCAAGATTTAGAACTGGTCTTACAGCAGATTGTACAATATTAGACATTAAAGAAGATACTGACTTAGTTCAAATAAGACCAGCTTTTGGTGGAAACATAATGGCTCAAATAGTAACTCCAAATTCAAGACCACAGCTTGCAACTGTAAGATATAAAGTTATGGATGCACCAGAAAGAAGCGAAAAAGCATTAGGAAAAATAACAGTCTGCAGTTTAGAAGAAGACAAGCTTCAATCAAAATTAACAGTTTTAGATGTATTTAAGAAAGAGCAAGAAGTTAGTATTGCTGATGCAGAGGTTATAGTAGTAGCAGGTAGAGGTATAAAGGCTGAAAAAGATCTTCAAATGATAGAAGAACTTGCTTCATTACTTGGAGGAAAAGTAGCTGCAACAAGACCTTTAATTGAAAGTGGATGGTCAGACAGTAAAAGCCAAGTAGGATTAAGTGGAAGAACAGTAAGACCTAAATTAATAATAACTTGCGGAGTATCAGGGGCAGTTCAGTTTACCGCAGGTATGAATAATTCAGATTATATATTTGCAATAAACAAAGATGAAAAAGCTCCAATATTTAAAGTAGCACACTATGGAGTAGTTGGAGACTTATATAAAATAGTTCCACAATTAATCGAAGAAATTAAAATGGCTAAGGAGGCATAGTGCTATGACTTATAAAAATGTTGATAAAAAAGATTTAGAATATATAGTATCTTTAATAAATGATGAAGAAAGAGTTTTATTTGGTGAAAATATAAGTGAAGACTATAGTCATGATGAACTTGGTGCTGTAAAGAAAATGCCAGATGTTGTAATTAAAGTTTCTTCAACAGAAGAAGTATCAAAAATAATGAAATATGCTTATGACAATTCAATTGCTGTAACTCCAAGAGGTTCAGGTACAGGACTTGTTGGTGCAGCAGTTCCAATACATGGTGGAATAATAATAGATTTAACTTTAATGAATCAAATATTAGAATTAGATGATGAAAACTTAACATTAACAGTTGAACCAGGTGTACTTCTTATGGAAATAGCAAAATTTGTAGAGGACAATGACTTCTTCTATCCACCAGACCCAGGTGAAAAAACAGCTACTATAGCTGGTAATATAAATACTAATGCTGGTGGTATGAGAGCTGTAAAATATGGAGTAACTAGAGACTATGTAAGAGGATTAGAAGTTGTTTTACCTAATGGAGAAGTTATAGAAGTTGGTGGTAAGGTAGTTAAGAATAGTTCAGGATACTCAATAAAGGACTTAATAGTAGGTTCTGAGGGAACTTTAGGAATAATAACAAAGGCTATATTAAAGCTTTTACCATTACCAAAGAAGAAAATAAGCTTATTAGTTCCATTTGAAAACTTAGATACAGCTATAGAAACTGTACCTAAAATAATAAAATCAAAATCAATTCCAACAGCTGTAGAATTTATGCAAAGAGAAGCTATAGTTGCTGCTGAGAAGTTCTTAGGTAAGGCTTTCCCAGACAGCCAATCAGATGCATATTTACTATTAACTTTTGATGGAAATAGTGAAGAAGAAGTTGAAAAAGCTTATGATAACGTAGCTAAGATTTGTATCGAAGCTGGAGCAATAGATGTACTTATATCTGATACTGAAGAAAGACAAGAAGGTATATGGTCAGCAAGAGGAGCATTCCTTGAAGCTATAAAATCATCAACAACTGAGATGGATGAAGTTGATGTAGTTGTACCTAGAAATAAGGTTGCAGTATTTGTTAAGTTCATACATGAACTTGAGAATAAGTTTGATATTAGAATTAGAAGTTTTGGACATGCAGGTGACGGAAATCTTCATATATACATTTTAAGAGATGATTTAGATGAAACAACTTGGAATAAGAAGTTAAATGAAGTCATGGATTGTATGTATAAGGAAGCAAGTAATCTTAATGGCTTGGTTTCAGGAGAGCATGGAATAGGATATGCTAAGAAATCTTATTTATCTACATCTTTAGATAAAGAGTCATTGAATTTAATGAAAGCTATAAAATTATCTTTTGACCCTAAGAATATTTTGAACCCTGGTAAGGTGTGTCAATAGAATAGTGATTTTGTGAAGGCAGCTAAGTGTTTAGCTGTCTTTTTTTATAACTATTTTTCTTTGGACAATTTTTAAATTTTATTAAATGAATCTCTTCATTTAAAACTTCCTAAACAATTACTTGTAAGTAACTTACTATTTTCAGATATAATAAAATATATAAAAACTTTACATAAACTAAAACTATTTAAGTCTTAATTACGAATAAATAAATGAAGCTTCAAAAAGGAAATAAAGAGGTGCAAATGGAGGAAGAAAAACTAGTAAAACAGATAAGAAACAAGGGTGACAAAGATGCAGCTAACCAACTTATAAATAGCTATTATAAGTACATATATCTTTATGTATACAAGCAAGTAAATAATCAAGAAATCTCAAAGGATATAACGCAAGAAATATTCATAAGTATGTTAAGGTCAATAACGAGCTATGAAACAAAAAAAGCATCTTTTAAAACATGGCTCTACAAAATAGCCAGTAATAAAATCATAGATTATTATAGGTCAAAAAACTATAAGTACACCACAAAAATAGTTGGTATAGAAGAAATAGATATATCAAATACAAAAGACATTGAGGCAGAAATAATACAAAAGGAACACATAAAAGAAATAATAGACATAGTAAACAACTTAGAAAGCAACATACAACAAATATTCAGACTAAAAGTGTTTGGAGAAATGACATTTAAAGAGATATCAGAAATACTTGAGATAAGTGAGTCCACAGTTAAAACTAAATACTACAGTACAATAAAGAAAATAAAGAAGGAGTTAAAGTGAGGTAAAAATGAGGAAAGAAAACCTAGAAAATACACAGAATGAAATCCTAAAACTAGATTTTATAGATAATGAAATAGGGGAAATAATCAATAAAGGAATAAAGCCTAAAATAACTTTTTTCCAGTATATAAAAAACATGTATACAGAGTTAGGCTTTAAGGTAATATTCCACGACATAAAAGAACTATTAATACTTACAGCAATAATCATAGTATTTATCTTAAATATATCGGCTAACATAGTGTCTATAGAACAAATAAGAATAGAACAAGTATATGGAGTAATGTTTTGTACTTCACCATTAATTTACCTAGGAAACTCATTCTACTCATTCTTTAAAACAAAGCAAAGTGGAACATTTGAGCTAGAACTTACCTGTAAATATAATATATATCAGCTTGCATCACTAAGAATGTTTGCATTTTCAATAGTTACTGTATTAATCAACACAGGATTAATAATAATGCTATTTTTTTTAAATAGAGAAATAAACATCCTTAGAGCTTGGGGGATTTCAGTATCATCAGTATTCTTATTTTCAAGCTTACTATTATATATCGCAACAAAAATAAAGAATAGAATTTCAAAGTACATAGTAGTTGCTATGTGGATAATAGCGAATCTATGGATAAACTTATTTCATAAAGAATTAGCAATTATAATATTTTTAAAGCTACCAATGGTAGTACACTTAGGAATAACATTAATATGCACAATACTTTATATAAAAAGCCTAAAGAAGCTAACTTATATTAGAAGTAATAAGGGAGAGATATAGATGTTAATAGTTAACAATCTAACAAAGAAATTTGGGAATTTTACAGTTCTTGAGGAAATAAATTTAGAATTAATAAACGGAGTATATGGTTTATTAGCTCCAAATGGGGCAGGAAAGACAACCTTGATTAAGTTGTTATCAACCTTAATATTTCCAACTAAAGGAGAAATCCTTTATGATGGGGAGAATATAATAAAATTGGATGATTGTTATAGAGACATACTAGGATATTTACCTCAGGACTTTGGATATTACAAGAACTATACAGCAGAGGAGTTCCTAATATATTTATCAGCCTTAAAGGGAATTGAGGGAAGTAAGACTAAGGAGAGGGTAAGGGAATTACTAAAGCTAGTAGCTCTTGAGGATGTAAGCAAAAAGAAGCTTAAGAAATTTTCAGGGGGAATGATTCAAAGAGTTGGTATAGCTCAAGCACTTTTAAATGACCCCAAAATCCTAATACTAGATGAACCAACAGCAGGTCTTGATCCAAAGGAAAGAGTAAGATTTAGAAATCTTTTAAGTGAGCTTTCAAGAAATAGAATAGTAATTGTTTCAACTCATATAGTTTCAGACATTGAGTTCATTGCAAATGAAGTAATTATGATAAAGGATCACAAAATACTACATAAAGACAGCATTAAAAATATATGTAAAACAATAGATGGAAAAGTATATGAAACTGAAATAGAATTTGATAATGCAAGAGAATTTAGAAATAAACATATAGCACTATCGGAAAAGCAGGAAGATGGGAAAATGAAAATTAGATTTGTATCTAATGATGAATGTAACGATACTTGGGTAAAGGTATCACCTAACCTAGAAGACTTATTCCTTTATGAATATAGTGAATCTTTAGAAGGGAAAAAATAGCCTATGAAATTAATTAGGCATGAGTTTAAAAAGGTAATTACTTCAAAGGTATTATGGGGACTAACCATTATATTTATAATCTTTAATGGCTTTATAATATATGAAAAGTCATATAATAAGGACGAATTAAAGGTATTAAATAAAATAATAAGTAAAGTAGGAAATAAAATAACTCCAGAAATGAAGGGAAACTTTAAAGTGTATTATGAGGATGAATTTTCTAATGCTCAAAAAATAATTAAGGATAAGACATCTCTAGAATTTGATACTATAGGAGAATTTAATAGGACATTTACACCTAATAGTGAATTTACGACGAAAGAGTTAAAATTCATTGAAGAAGTTGGTATTGTAGAGGGTTATTATAATTCTATTGAGAATCTAGAAGTAGCTTATAATGATATAGAGATAATGAAGATTGCAGAAGGGATAATAGAAGAGGGACGACTAACAGGAACGGATGCGGAGGAGATAAGAAGTACCTATAAAAAGTTTGAGAAAAGGTTTAATGAATTAAAAGGAAATGAAGAACACAAGTATTTGTTTTTTATGGGAAAACCTTATAAAATGCACAGTTTATTATTTAAAGATATTTTTGGTAAATTAAATATTGAAATAGCAATAATAGTGGTTCTACTTACTACATTTTTATTAAATTATGAGTTTGAAAATAAAACACATCTTAATATTTATTCTTCTAAAAGGGGAAGAGAAAATATTAAGGATAAAGGAATAGCAGCTATAGTTTGCACATTGATTTTTACTACAGTTATCTTATTTTCAACCTTATTAATATTCTTTACAGTATTTGATTACTCAGGAATATGGGGAACTTCTGTAAATAGCTTTTTCAACTGGGAAAGTGGACTACCATATATGTGCTGGTGGAGCTTGCCAGTAATACAATATTTAGCTTCATTAATAGTTTTAATGTATATATTGCAATTAATATTTTCAGGAATAACATTTGTAATATGTAAATTTATAAGAAACACATATATGGTGTTTTTCGTTTTTTTTGTTATTTATGGTATAGGAATTGTATTGCCACAATTAGTATCAAGTAATCAAGGGTTATTTACTTTGTCATCCTTTACACCATATACCTTGGCATATAATCTAGCTTTAAGGTTCATGATGGTAGGAGCAGTATTTCCAATGAAGTTTTATGAAATTACTAATTTAAGTCTATGGATCATTGGAATATTTGATGCAGTTTTAGTATGTATAAAAAGCTTTAAAAAAGAAAGTATAGTTTAAAGACGAGGAGAATATAAATGAGAATTATAATAAATGAAATTAAGAAGATTTTTAATATTAAAATGATCCTTCTTATGATTGTTGGAGTTTTAATTTTATATAAGTTATATGCTTCATTTGAAATTGAGTATTTCCCAAATGGAAGACCTGATGGCGATACTTATAGGATAACGATTGAAATGCTAAATAAGTATGGAACCTCCATGGATGAGGATGAGTTTAAGGATTTAAAAATTTGGAGAGAAGAAAAGGAAATAGAAGCAGATAAATATTTAAGCTCTAGAGAAGAATTTACTAGTTTGAATATAGATACCTATAAGAAATTTCAAGAGAAAGATCATGAAGAAATACATGAATTAAGTAATAAAATCTTCTTTAAAGAAGGTGTAGATGTTTTTTGGGAGTTACAAGGCATGGACTCATTAATTGGGTTATATGAACATAAAGACAGCGTTATAGATAAAAGTCAAAAGAAAGCTTTAGAGAATAGAGAACTAGAAATTATCGAAAAGGAAAGTAATGAATCTATACTTACAAATATTATATTTGATAATTATAACAATTTTATAGGTGGTTTTGCTCTAATTATATTATTTTCAATAATTTTCATGCTATGTCTAATATTTATAAAGGATAGAGTGAATAAGGTTGAATATTTACAATATACAAGTTTTGTAGGAAGAGGATTATTTAAAAAGAAAATCATTGCAGGAGTAATTTCATCATTATTATTAACTACATTATTTATAGCTATAGCCTTTAAGTTATACGCTGGAAATAATACAAGTATGTTTTATAACTGCAACATTAATGGATTTTATAACCATACCTTTTGGTATGATTTAACCTTTTATCAATATATAGTTATAACTGTTGTACTAACATATATTTTATCAGTGATTACAGCTCTTATTACTATGTATTTATCAAGTATGGCTACAAGTTATATTAAGGTAATAGCAATGATTGTTCCTATTGGAGGAAGTCTTGTATATCTAGGTTATAATTCAATAATTACAAAAGGAATGTTTGTGTATGTCTCACAATTTAAGACTCCAATTATCTATGCAGTATTGATTATTAGTACTTGTATTTTAATAGTTAAGAAGTTAAGAAGGACTAAAAGGGTGGATATATTGTATTAAATTCATCTCTTTAGTCACATTTGTTAGTCTCTAAACTAATAAGTTTAGAGACATTTTATTCAGTTTATGAGTTTTATATAAGATCTATTCTTTCTTATTTTATAGACTCTATGAATTTAATGGCTTGGGTTCAGGAGATCATAGAATATGCTAAGGATCTTATTTATCTACGTCTTTAGGTAAAGAGTCATTGAATTTAATGAAACAGCAAAATTTCTGATAAATTATAAATTATTTTAAATAATAAATACACTATGTTTTAAATACTACAGTTTATATCTGCGGTTCTAAATAACTTTCAGCTATAAGTGGAAAAAATAATACTTTGTTTAATAGGTACAATAGATAGTATATAATAATAGTAATAGACTGTAATAATAAAAATAAAAGTTTGAAAGATACTTAGGAGGTAACTTATGAATTTTAAGCCCCTTCCAATAGGAGTAGATAATTTTAAAGATTTAATAATAAATAATTATTACTATGTAGATAAAACTTTATTAATTAAAGATATTATAGATAATAAAGCAAAGGTAAATCTTTTTACTAGACCAAGAAGATTTGGAAAAACTTTAAATATAAGTATGATAAAACACTTTTTTGAGGCTAATAAAGAGGATAATTCTTACCTTTTTAAAGATTTAAAAATAATGGCTGAAGGTGATAAATATACATCACAAATGGGTCAATATCCAGTGATAAATCTTTCTTTAAAATCAGCAAAACAACCAACCTTTGAATTAGCTTATGAATGTTTATTGAATGAAATTATTGATGAATTTAAAAGACATGATTATGTTTTAAATAGTGATAAATTAAGCTATGAAAAAGATGCTTATATAAATATTATCAATAAAAAAGAAAATAAAGGTAAGGTTGTAACTTCTATAAAATTTTTATCGCAATGTTTAGAAAAATATCATAATAAAAAAGTAATAATATTAATAGATGAGTATGATGTACCCTTAGAAAATTCTTTTTTCAGAGGATTTTATGATGAAATGATTGATTTTATAAGATCACTTTTTGAATCTGCACTAAAAACTAATGATTACTTAGAATTTGCAGTTTTAACAGGATGCTTAAGGATTTCAAAGGAAAGTATTTTTACTGGTCTTAATAACTTAGATATAATATCAATTTTAAATAAATATTATGATGAATATTTTGGTTTTAAGCCTGAAGAAGTTAATAATATGCTAAAGGATTATAACTTAGAGGGAAAAGAAGATATAGTTAAAGAATGGTATAATGGATACATATTCGGGGATGCTGAAGTTTATAATCCATGGAGCGTTGTAAAATATGTGAAAGATTTATATATTGATAAGGATGCTTTTCCTATATCATATTGGGCAAATACAAGTTCAAATAGCATCGTAAAAAGCTTAATAGAAAAAGCAGATGATGATACTAAAGCAGAAATCGAAGAACTTATTGCAGGAAAAATAATAGAAAAGCCTATACATGAGGATATAACTTATGGAGATATAGATACTTCTATGGATAATTTATGGAATTTCTTGTTTTTCACAGGTTACTTAAAAAAAGCATGGGTTAAAATGAATGAAGATAATGAAATAGTTGTAGGATTGACTATACCAAATGAGGAAATTAGAATAATTTATAAAAATACAATTTTAAATTGGTTTGATACAAATGTTAAAAGTCGTGATTTAACTAAGATGTATGATGCTATGTTAACTGGAGACACTGAAGCTTTTGAAAATGAATTAGTAGAGCTTTTAACAGAAAGTATAAGCTTTTATGATGCTTATGAAAACTTTTATCATGGATTCTTACTTGGAACTTTAGTTAATATAAAAAGATATATTATAAAATCTAATAGGGAATCTGGAAAAGGTAGGAGTGACATAGTAATAAGATATCCTAATAGGCGTGGTGCTGCAGTTATTTTAGAATTAAAGGTAGCAAAAAACATACGAGAACTAGAAAAGAAATGTGATGAAGCCTTAAAACAAATAGAGGATAAAGAGTACGATAAACCTCTATTAGAGGAAGGTTATACAAATATATTAAAGTATGGAATAACATTTTATAAAAAGGATTGTATGATTAAATCCAAGTAACCAAGGACATGATCTTGTAACAAAATTTAATTTATAAATGAAGTATGGTGCTAAGGAATATTGGATTATAAATCCTATGCAAAAAGCAATAACGGAGTATACTTTAAATTCAGAAGGGTTATACGAAAAGGCAGATATTAAAGTAGGTACTAGAATAATAGAATAAGTTGTTCTTGAAGGGGTTAAAGTGGGGTTAGAAACATTATTTTTATAAAATCTTAATTAATAGAATACAAAAGAGTGTCTAGATAAGAAAAACTTTACTAAATAAAAAGAAGCTTGATAACCAAGCTTCTTTTTTTCATGTATCATTTGATATAAAGATAAAAAAGAATATTAGTAAAAGTACGTGTTGTTTTCTTTCATGTGCCTTATGCATTTAAAGATTCTTTTGAGTTTACAGGATAATCTTTGGATTAGGGGCAATCAGGTTTGAGTGAAGTAATAAATAAGCGACATGTATTGCATATATTTATATTAATGTATTATATTTACAAATAATAATTTGAGGTGTATAATAAATATTACAAGTAATATAAGTAATACAAGTTATACCCAATATGCATATTGCACAAGAAAGAAGGAAGAAATATGAATATTAAAGTACCAGAAGGTAGATTTATAAGTACGGTAAAAGTGGGTGAAAAGGGTCAGATTGTAATTCCAAAAGGAGCCAGGGATTTATTTGATATAAAGCCCGGAGATACGTTGCTTTTGCTTGCTGATAAAGAACAGGGAATTGCTATTGTACAGAACGAAGGGTTCATGAATTTTGCAAATGAAATTTTTAAAGCACAGGAAAATCCTGAGGAAGCAGAGTAATAAGTAAAAGCATTCTGATATTGTAATATTATTTATTTTTGTTTGTAGTGGAGGTTAATATGAAAAAGAAAAAAATAGTAATAGTTGGCGGCGGTATCTCTGGTCTTACAGCGGGTGTTTACGCATTAAAGGCTGGGTTCGAGGCTGAAATATATGAAAAACACAGTATCGTGGGTGGTGAATGCACTGGCTGGGATAGGGAAGGTTATCATGTGGACAATTGTATTCATTGGCTAATTGGGACCAAAGAAGGATCCTGTCTTCATAATATCTGGAAAGATGTTGGGGCTTTAGAAAACGATTTAGAAATCATTCAAGCAGATAAAATGTACACTTCAGAACTCAATGGTGAAAAAATAACTTTTTGGAAAGATGTTGAGCGTACTGAAAAAGAATTGATAGATTTATCTCCTGAGGATGAAATGGAAATCAAGAAACTTATGAAATATGTAAGAATAGGGGAACATGCAAAAATTCCAGCAGACAAGCCACCAGAAATGATGAGTGCCATAGATTATATTAAATTAGGAGGTTCAATGAAAGATACAATGAAGTTATTTAAAGAGTTAGAAGGAAAAGATACAAAGGATTTGATGAACTGTTTTAAGCATCCCCTAATAAAATGTATGCTTTCTGATTTCTGTACAAAGGCTTCTTTGGCATATTCATTTCCAATGATGTATGGCAATTTCATTTCTGGAGATGGAGGTATACCAAGAGGTGGATCACGTGCAATGGCTTTTCGTATGCAAAGAAAATTTGAAAGTTTAGGTGGTAAAATTTGCACTAATGCTGATGTTGTAAAAATTGAAATAGGTGACAATGGAGAAGCAACAGGTATTAATTTGGCTAATGGAGAGCATATTAGTGCGGACTATATTATTTGTTCTTGTGATACAGATTATACGTTTGGACATTTGATTGATGAATCATATATGGATTCAATCTTAAGAGAAATGTATACAAATAGAAAAGCATATCCTGTTTATGGTATGTTCCAAATTGCCTTTTCAGTTAATAGCGACATTGATGCAATATGTGGAGAGATTATGCTTGAATGTAATAATATACAGGTTGCAGATTGGATGAGTGATAGGATGAGTATAAAATCATATGCCTATGAACCAAGTTTTGCTCCCAAAGGAAAACAAATCATACAAGTTCTAATTGGATTACAAGAAGAGGCATATGATTATTGGATGGAATTATATAAAAATAAAGATGAATATCAAAGTAAAAAGGAAGAAATTGCAAATAAGGTGCTTAAGAAAATCGAGGAGAGATTTATAGAATATAAAGGCAAAATGAAAATTCTAGATACTTGGACACCAGTTACGTATCATCGCTATTGTAATGCTTATAAGGGATACAATCAGAGCTTCATGATTACTAAATATAGTGCAAAGAATAAACATCCATCGGCGAACATCAAAGGAATTGATAATGTTGTTCTTGCAGGTCAATGGCTTAATCCACCTGGTGGACTACCAGTAGCAGCTATTCAGGGCAAATATTCTATCCAGAGAATCCTTAAAAAGGAGAAACGAAGCATTAAGATATAAAAGAAGATTATGAGCAATACACGTATAAGAACAAAATCAACTAAGGACAAAATAATAATATTTATACAAAGTAGCAGGCTGGCATATTTGCTAGTCTGTTTTTGAAAAACTAGGAAACATAGATATTTAATGAATATTTTATATTAGTACACGATAAAGCTACAGTTGAATTAGGAGAAAGTGGTAACTGAATTTCTAGAATGAATTGCATAGTAGATTTTAATTTATCTGTATCTAGGTGAGATAAATCATATAGACTAAATTAACAGTCAGGTGTAAAATGTAAATAATACCAAATTTAATATAAAGGGGGACTTAAAATGGGGAGGATTTTAAAAGAGAGAAAAGATGTAGATAAGTCACTTACTTGGGATTTAACTGCTATTTATGCAACAGAAGAACAGTATAATTTAGCTGTAAAAGATTTGAAAGAGCTTGTTTGGGAGATAGAAAAAGATTATAAAGGAAAGCTAAATACCCCAGAAAGTATTAATGATTGCTTGGATAAAATAAGAAAGGTAAATCAGCTTATGCACCTTACATCATATTATGGAAACCTTGCAGTTTCAGTGGATCATACTGACAATGAAAACCAAGACAGATTTATGAAATTTATGAATATAGAAGCTGATATTGGCAGTAGGTTGAGTTTTATAGACAGTGAAATCATACAAGGTGATGAAAATGTTATAGACAATGCAATAAGTCAATCAAAAGAAAACAAAAATTATTTAAATGATATAAAAAGAAATAAAGCTCATGCACTTCATCCAGAAGTAGAAAGGGTATTAGCTGCATTATCAGGAACATTAGAGTCTCCTTACAATATTTATGAAAGAGCTACGCTTGCTGATATGAATTTTAAAGACTTTACCGTAGACGGAGTGGAGTATCCTCTTAGTTTTGGACTTTTTGAAGATGAATGGGAATATGATAATGATACAAAGGTACGTAGATCTGCTTTTGAAGCATTTTCTTCTAAATTAAGAGAATATCAGAATACTGTAGCAGCTGCATATCAAACTCAAGTGCAACGAGAAAAAACAATGGCTACCCTTAGAGGATTTGATTCTGTTATAGATAGTTTATTATTCACTCAAAATGTTGATAAAGAATTATATAATAGACAGATAGACTTAATAATGGAGAAGTTAGCACCTCATATGAGAAAGTATGCTAAACTTCTTAAGAAAATTCATAAAATAGAAGAGATGACCTTTGCAGATTTAAAGCTTGCAGTTGATCCAGGATATGAGCCTGATGTAACTGTAGAGGAATCTAAGAAATATATTGAGGGAGCCTTATCTATATTAGGTGAGGATTATTTGGAGATAATTAAGAAAGCTTATGATGAGAGATGGATTGATTTTGTACAAAATAAAGGAAAGTCAACAGGAGCTTTTTGCGCTACTCCCTATGGAAGTCACCCTTTTGTTTTAATTTCATGGACTGACAAAATGAAAGAGGTCTTTGTATTAGCTCATGAACTGGGACATGCAGCACATTTTTATTTATGTAATCAAAGCCAGAATATATTTGATACAGGAGTTTCCACATATTTTGTAGAATCACCATCTACAATGAATGAGATTTTAATGGCAAATTATCTTATGAAAGTTAATGATAATCCTAGATTTAGGAGATGGGTTTTATCTACAATGATAGGATGTACCTATTATCATAACTTTGTAACGCACCTTTTGGAAGCTACTTATCAGAGAGAAGTATACAATATAATTGATCAGGGCGGAAGTGTCCAAGCTACAACACTTAATGAAATAAAGAAGGATGTACTTGAAAAATTCTGGGGAGAAGACGTTAAGATAATTGATGGGGCAGAACTTACTTGGATGAGACAGCCTCATTATTACATGGGACTTTACTCTTATACTTATAGTGCAGGACTTACTATAGCTACAGAGGTAAGCAAGAGAATTTTAAAAGAAGGACAGCCGGCTATAGATGATTGGAGAGCTGTACTTGAAGCAGAAGGAACTAAAACACCGGTGGAACTTGCTAAAATGGCTGGTGTAGATATAACTACAGAAAAGCCACTACTTGATACTATAGAGTATATTGGTAACATAATTGATGAGATAGTAAAATTGACTGAAGAAATAGAAGGTTAACTTTTGCTCAATCAAGTATATCTGAGCAAATTCGATTGTTGGAGAATGAATTTGGTTGTAAGTTATTTGAACGTCTAGGTAGGAATATTTGCTTAACTAATGAAGGTAATGAATTCTTAATTTATGCTGAAAAAATTTTAAGTTTTTGTGATGAATCAAAACAGAGTGTAGTAGGTGAATTGACCCCAATAGGTGCGTTGACTATTGCCACCGCTAAAACCCTCTGTGTATTTCGACTACCAGATTTGTTTAAAGAATATGTCTGCTAAAAAATATTCAACATGACATTTAATTCTTCAAATGACATTAGAAATCTTACAAAACTAAGCAATCTATAATGAAGATAATATATATTAGTGCATTTCTAAAGTTTATAGGAAATGGTGGAGCTAAAAGGTCGTGATTTACCTCCACCATAAATAATCATCAATTCTTAATATTTACATATTAGTAAATGTTACAATTGCTTTAACAAGAGCAATGGAAGTCTTCGCATATTATTTCTTCCCACCAACCAAAGGCAACTATTGCACTATCAAATGTAACAGGTAGGAAACCACCAAGATAAACAATAAGAGATTCTCCAGGTGGAATAATTATTTGTCCACCATCAATTACTAAAGTTGAATATGGTGAAACTATTCTACTAAATATAGCTACACCACCTGTTGGAGGTTCGGTAGCTGTAGCTAAATATTTAATTTCTCCTTCGGGAGTTGGTTCAGGAATAATAGCTAAGTTAGTACAACTAACTAAATTACTAATTATTCCATGGTTAAAGGTAGATTTAAGATAAAATTCAGCGGATAAATTAAGTTCAGAAATATTTGTTACAGTTATGGCATTTACATAAATATTTACGTTTGAAGTGACTGGATTTACTAATGCTGCTAAAGCATGTTGATCTTGACCAATTAATATTGGTGTCTGACCAATGAAATATTCTCCTTTTTCTGATTGGTACAATGGATAGGGTATGGATACTTCCTTTCTAATTTTATTATCAGAACAGGACATTTGAATCACCTACACAGAAAAAATTTAGGGAAAAGAGTCATCCCTATATATTATTATATCTACAATATGTGTAATATGTGATAAATCTCGTGTTGTTTTTTATATGTTATTAAAATTATATAAAAAAGTATAAGTATTTATCTAAAGATATTACGGGTAACATCTCGATTCAACCATAAAATCTACGATGGAGATAGTACGATTTTTACTTTGTGCATTATACTAATCATTAAACCCACGACATATCATCGTGGGTCTTTACATTATTCTAGTATTTCCAATATTTCTATTGTATATTTTTCTCCTGGAGCATCAACTTCAATTATATCTCCAACTTTTTTGTCGGATAATGCTTTTCCTAAATCTGATTCTATACTTATACGCATATTTTCGGGGTCTAAATCCATAGTAGTTACTAATGTCACAATAGCTTCATCTTCATCCTCTATAAATTTAATTCTAGCTCTACTATTAATTCCTAATATTGATTTATCTACATTTTTATCATCTATTAAAGTTGCTGTTGAAATCATAGTTAATAAATATTGAATTCTATTATCATTTTCTCTATAGTTTGCACAAGCCTCTTTATACTCTGCATTTTCTGACCTATCACCATGTGCAGCAGCTACTAATTTTTCCTTTGCTATTTCAGCTCTTTTTACAGTCATTCTATAGTCTAAATCTTCTCTTAAATTTTTTATATTCTCTTCTGTTAGTCTATTATTCATAAAAAACTAAACCTCCCTGAAAGATATTATGTATATATTATATAATATATAGAGAAAAATAAAAGTTATTTTGTTTAGCACTAGAAACTGTTATCTAAAGATAATAGTGGTCATCATTAGGGAAAATTATAAGATTAAATAAGTGAAATCGTAGATTTTTTTAAAGTCCATGCTTCTCAGAGAATTGTAACTTTGAAATAGTGGAAAAAAGGAAATTAAAATACAATGTCATAAGTATATCAGCTTTAAATATGCTTAATAAGTATACTATGCTAAATGATATGCTTTATGAAAGATGTGTTGGTTTTACAGTGGAAGGTTTACGTTATTAAAAAAATATAGTATCCTTAATAAGAGACAAAAATAAGGGGCGGATACTGATGGTTAATGAAAAAATAGATAATGAAATATTAAATAGTATTTATACAGCAATTCCATGTATTAATACCTTTTTTGATAACGACATAGAATTAATGCTAACTGATAGGGAAAAAGTATTATACTATCAAGGAAGCAAGGAAATAGATGCAAAGATAAAGGTAGGAAGTGAAGCAGGAAAATTTGTTAAGGAAGCTATGGAAAAGGGAAAAACAGAAATTAAGGTTCTTCCAGAAGATTTTCTTGGAGTGGCTTTTAAGTCCTATATGATTTGTTTAAAAGATGGAAATAAAATAGTAGGATCTATATCTATTGGTAAAAGTCTTTCTAAGAAGAAAGCAGTAACTAATATTACAGCGGACTTGATAAGTGGATTATCAGAAATAGTAACGAATGTAAATTACATATCATCTGGTGTTAATGAATTAGCAACAATGAATACAGAAATATTAGATGAAGCTAAAAGTGCTAATAAAATGACTGATGACACAAATGGAGTAGTAAGCTTTATTAGGGGTGTAGCATCCCAAACTAATCTTTTAGGATTAAATGCATCTATTGAGGCAGCTAGAGCTGGGGAACAAGGAAAAGGGTTTAATGTTGTTGCCCAAGAAATTAGAAAGTTATCTAGTTCTTCTAATGAGTCTATTGGAAAGATTGAAGATGTAATTAAAAACATTTCTAACTCTATAGATAAGATTAATAGTAAGGTTACTAATGTTGATGAGATATCTGAAAAGCAAGTAAAATCTTTAGAGGATATGACTGGAGCTATTAATAGGTTAAATGAGACAGCAAAATTGTTAAGCAAGCTTTCAAATGAATTGTAAATACCACTAAAAAGCACCATTAAATAAAAAAATGGTGCTTTAAACTATTTAATTATATCTTTACATTTTTTATATGTTTTTCTCCTGTTTCATAGGTTTAATATATAATAAAATATATTTTTAAATTTATAATTTACTAGGAGTTAAGAAAATAAATAATAAAGATAATGGTTGTTTTTTGTTCCTAAAGTTACGATAATAATATATTATCGTAGTAATAAAAGCAGATAAGATTTTTATAAGCAGATCTGATGCTGTATCTTCAAGTCCACCATTTACCATATTTAAATTGAATAGATAATCGCCTAAGAACTCAAACATTTCCCAGAGAGTACCTAAAGTAATTGAAAAACTAAATGCAAATACTATAATAAAAATACCAAATTTTTTTTCAGTTACTGCTGTATCTTTTATAATAATTCCTTGTATTAAATGCAATGCAATAATAACTGCATATATACCAAATATAGAATGAAGAAGTAAATCCCACCACCAGAATATAACATAGAATTTTTTTATTTCTCCAAAGTATAGTGAGAGGAAAATAAATAATAATGATATTAATTTAAAGCTATAAGGTAATATTAAATTTTTTGTATTAGCAATGTGAGTAATTATAAAAGGGAGTATAATACATGCAATGGCCAAGAGTGATAAGATTAAAGTATTCCATTGTTTTGACGAAATACTTTCAATAGATGTAATTATTAATATTATTTCAAATAATATTGCTATCCAAATAGTTGGTTTATTGTTTTTGTTATTCATTAGAAATTCAATCCTTTATAGATTTTATATTTGTAAAGAAACAAGTTTATTTATATAAGAAATTTATTGCTTAATTAGTTATATGGTTTCCTTTCTATATAAAAAATATAGGATTATTAGTGAAAAACAAATAGTATAAGCAAAAGTCTCAAAAATTAAAGTGTTTATTTTAGCTAAGAATCACTTGATAACAAGTGTATAAGGGGTATATAAAAATAAAAATGTGACTGTAATGAGAAAAAGGTGTATAATAGACAAGTTATCTATAGATAATAGATAACAAATAAAGATGTAAAGTGAGACATACATATGAGATATGAAAAATTAGAAAAGGCTATTAATAGAATAGATAATGATATTGAAGCTTTAAGAGTAGCTAAAAAATATTTAGCAAACATAATGGAAATAAACCAAATTATTGACGACTTAAACAAAAAAAGACAAGGATTAGCAGACGAATTATACTGTGAAGATAAGAAGTCATATGAAAGTTGTTGTGAAATAATAAGAGAACTATTAGGTAAGGAATTAGATAAAGATGATCAAATTGAATTGTTAGAAAAAATAAAAGAAGAGTTTGGAAGAAAATCTCCTAATGTAAGCAAAAAAAGTCATGGACTTAATGCTTGGTTAAAAGAACTTAATATTCAGTATAATTGGATAGAAAATCCAGAAAATGATTGGCTTATATTAGTTATAGAAAATTTTGGACCTAAATAGTAAGAAGTTAAATTAAGTTATGGAATGTATGTATGAAAATGCAAATAAACTTAATTAATTAGGTTCAGGATAACACGGAATAAGTATACGATGGAACACTAAAAATAAAGCAGTTCTCAGATAATAGGTGGGAACTGTTTTTATTGTATAATAAACTAATATTATATCAATATTGTATTATTAATATAATATTGATATAATACATTAAGTAAGTTTATTATAAACTTACTTTGATTGTTATAATTTTGGATTAATTTTATATTTAAGTTAAAGAATAACCAATTCATTCATATCTTAAATATTTTTTTAAATAGGAGAAAATGGATATGAAAGAATTTAGTATTAATACAAAGGTCTATTTTGGACAAGGTTCTTTAGATAGACTAAATGAAATTAAAAATAAGAGAGTATTGATTGTATGTGATAAATTTATGGAAACTTCAGGTATGGCTACAAAAATACAAGAAAAGTTTGTTGACTGTGAAGTAGCTATATATAGTGATATTGTACCTGATCCATCTGTAGAAATTATTGCTGCTGGTATTAAAAAGTTTCAAAGTTGTAATGCACAAATTATGATAGCTCTTGGTGGAGGTTCATCAATTGATGGAGCTAAGGCTATAAGAGAATATGCAAAAAAAATTACTGGAGAGGTTTCTTCTATAGAAGAATTTTATGCTATACCTACTACAAGTGGTACAGGTTCTGAGGTAACTGAATATGCAGTAATTACAGACAAACAAGAAGGATTAAAATATGCTCTTGCAGATAAATCTCTTCTTCCAACGGTTGCTATTCTTGATCCTGAACTTGTAAAGACTGTACCTAAGGCTATAACTGCTGATACAGGAATGGATGTAATCACACATGCTATAGAGGCTTATGTTTCAAAGAATGCTACTGATTTTTCAGATGCTCTTGCAGAAAAGGCCTTAACTTTAGCTTTTAGATTTTTACCACAGGCTTATGTTGATGGAAATGATATAGTAGCAAGAGAAAAACTTCACAATGCATCATGCCTTGCTGGTATGGCGTTTAATGCAGCTGGACTTGGAATTACTCATAGTTTAGCTCATGCTGTGGGGGGTAAATTACATATTTCTCATGGAAGAAGTAATGCAATAATACTTCCTTACGTAATTGAATATAATGCTGATTTAAATAAAGATACTTTAAAGTGTGAATATAACATAGCAGCTAAAAAATATCAAAGACTTGCAAAATTATTGAAATTACATGCACCAAATGTATATATCGGTGTTAATAATTTAATTAGAAGTATTGTAGAACTTCAAAAGACATTGATGATTCCAAAAACATTGAAAGAACAAGGTGCTGACATGAATTTAGCCCAAGCATCAATAGATGAAATTGTTACTGCAGCTCTTAATGATATTTGTACAACTGCAAATCCTAGAGAAGCAACAAGTGAAGATTTATTAAAACTTTTAGATGAAATTTTAGGATAAAATATTGTATTTTAAGCCACTCATTAATGGGTGGCTTTTTTATTTTTTGCAAAATGTTAAAAAATTAGCTAATATAAAGTATAATTAAAAATAATGACAAAAAGGAGAGATTAATATGAGTGAAGAATTATATACAATAGGGAAAGTAGGGGAAATATGCCAGATAACGACGAAGGCATTAAGATATTATGACAAAATGGGCATATTATCTCCTGATAAAGTAGCTAATGAAAGTGGTTACAGATATTATAGCAAGAAAAATTTATTAGCTGTACCAATGATAAAGTATTATAAGCAGAGTGGATTTAAGCTTGAGGAAATGAGAGGATTCTTAAAAGGGACAACCTATGATTTTTTTGATAAAAGGTTTAGAAAAAAAATTGATGAATTAAATGAACTTGAGAAGGAAATAAACTTAAAAAAAAGATCCATTAAAGATTGGCATAATCTCATAGTTGAAGCACAGATGGTAATCGAAAACAATGTCTGTGATGTGGCTGTGAAATATATAAATAGTCATAATTTAACCTTTTTAAATCAAAGTTTTGAATACGATTATATGGATTCTATAATTAATATAGAATTTAATAATTATATAGATAGTATAAATAATGCAGTAACAGGACCTGTAATTATATGTTTTCCATCTTTTGAGGACAAAATTAATGGAAAATGTAATAAGATAAAAATAATGCAAGAGACTATTTTAAAGTGTAAAGAGGAAGTAATTATAGAATTTGGTGGCTGGATGGCAGTTGCTTGTTATCATATAGGAACTCATGAAACAATTAATGAAACATATAAAAAAATACAAGAGTGGACGAAAGGTCATGGTTACATATGTTCTGAAGAATCATATGAAAGATATGTAACAGATTATTGGACAACTAAAAATATGGATAAATTTGTAACAGAAATTTTAGTTAAAGTTAAGAGAGAAAATTAATTTTATAAAAAAACATTGACCTTAGGGGAAGGTATAAAAGGATAATAAGACTAATTGTTTGAAAAATTTTAATATTATTAAAAGAAAAAATATTTATTGTTTTATAAGAGTCAATTAAAAGTATATTTATTGTCTTCATAAAATTCAATCTATACGTACATTATCATATGAAAAACCTAGTATAACTAACGTTACAAATAGTTTGTAATTATTTGTTAATTTTGAAGTGAAGCTAAATTTATAAGATTTTAAATATTTTTGGAAAATATATGTTGACTTTACCCTAAAGGGAAAGGAATATAATTTACTTGAGAACAAATAAAACACTTATGAGATATCAAATGAAAAGGTGTTCAATGCTTCGAAAATAAAATGCTCCAAATTATAACAATCTAAAACATATATTGGTTAAGGACATTTTTAATTAATTTATTAAAAAGCTCAATACTATAATGTAAAATTTACAAGATTATAATGTAGAGTTTACAAGAGTATAATTAATTATTAATATACAAGAAATTATTATATTGAAGGGAGTTTCATTTTATGTATGAGGTTTCAGAAACAGTAAGTTTAGAAGCAATTGCTGCAAAAAAGAAATTATCAAGCAATTTCTTCAAAAAGGGTATATCCCTAGCTTTATTTTCAGGACTTGCCTATGGATTGTATACTGCATTTTTAACGATGGGTATGACTAAAGGAGTTTGGGGGGATTGGTATGGTTCTAACACAGCTGGCTTATCAGCATTTGTTGTAGCATACTTACTTGCAGCACTTGCTAATGCAATAAATGACACATGCAGTGCTATTTGGGCTCTGTCATATGCACTAGTTAAAGGTAAATTTAGAGATTTTTTAAGATGCATCAATACGGCCCCAGGACGTATCATGATATTAGCAGCTCTTATCGGAGGACCTATAGCTGGTACTGCTTATGTTATAGCTCTTCAAATGGCTGGATCAATAGTTGTTCCAATATCAGCTCTTTGTCCTGCTATTGCTGCTATATTAGGTAAAATTTTATATAAGCAGGAATTAAATAAACGTATGGCATTCGGTATTGGAGTATGTGTATTTGCCAGTTTTTTAATTGGTAGTACAGGCTTTAGCGGTGGTGCTTCAAAAAGCACTGTTATTGGTCTTTTAATAGCTATTATTGCAGCTCTTGGATGGGGATTTGAAGGTTGTGTTGCTGGATATGGTACAGCGATGATTGACCCAGAAATTGGTATTTGTATTCGTCAAGTAACATCAGGAATAGCAAATCTATTTATCTTAGTTCCTGTTTTTGGAATGATGGCTGGTGGAGTAAATATTTCTGTTGATCTTGCTATGCAAGCATTTACAAGTGGTCCTGCAATGATTTGGTTTGCTTTAAGTGGTCTTTTATCATTTATCACATTTATGTCATGGTATGCTGGGAATAGTATGTGTGGAGCAGGTCTTGGTACTGCATGTAATGGTACATATTCATTCTTTGGACCATTATTCTGCTTATTGTTATTAGGAGTATATGGTGGAATGGATGGATGGTCTTTACCTTCAGTTGCTTGGCTTGGAGCTATAGTAATGATGTTTGGTATTCTTACAATATCTATGAATCCACTTGATTTATTAAGAAGAAAAAAAGAGGAGGTTTAAATAGATGAAGCCGCTTAATTACGCAATTTTAAAATATTTTACTAAAGTTGAAGAAGCTTGTGCTTATGATGTTATAAATGGATTAAAAGGGGAATATGGAAATTTTAAAGCGTTGAAAAAGAATGCTGTAGTTAATGCTTTAATGACAGCAGAAGCAAATGGACTTATTGAGGAAACAAGATTTGAATTAGATAAAAATAAGGAGTTAATGGTTTATTATCATGCACATGAAGAAGGAGCTGCTACAATTAATAAATATATTAGAGATTAACTTTTAACATTATAATAAGGGTAATTTTTTATAGAATAAAGCTCTTAAGATTGTAGTTAATTAGGATAAAATTTTAATCTTAATAAAATACTTCACAACACAATTGTTTGAAAATTTTTGCAATTGAAAGTGTGTTATTTTTTCTGCAAGATAATAAATAGAATGTGTGTGATTTAATAAAAGTATGTATGAGCTAAAACCAGGGAGGAGGAATTGTCAATGAGATATTATGGAAATGAGGCTTTGGGGCTTGTAGAAACAATAGGATTAGTTCCTGCACTTCAGGCTGCAGATCAAATGCTTAAAGCAGCTAATGTTGAATTAATTTCATATGAAAATATTGGTTCAACTCTTGTAACCATTATGGTAAAAGGGGATGTTGGGGCAGTAAAATCTGCCGTAGAAGCAGGTGCTAAAGCAGCAGCAGCTATTGGTAAATTAACAGCACACAATGTTATGCCACGTCCTATTAAACAAGTTGGGGATATTGTTTCAGTACACGATATTGATTTATAAAACATGGAAAGGAAAGGATATACATATGGCAAGATATGAAGCTTTAGGACTAGTTGAAACTTTTGGTTTAGTTTTTGCTTTAGAGGCAGCAGATGCTATGTGCAAAGCTGCAAACGTTGAACTTGAAGGATATGCAAATGTTGCATCAGGTTATATAACTGTATTAGTTCGTGGTGATGTGGGTGCTTGTAAAGCAGCAGTAGATGCAGGCGTTTCAGCAGTGGAAGGAATGGAAGGTGGAAACCTTTATAGTTCAATGGTTATCCCAAGACCACATCAAGATCTTGAAAAAATAATAAAACGTTATGACATTACAAATCTTATACCAGAATAAAAAAGTGAAAATTTTTCTAAGGAAAGGGGGAGAGAAAAATGAATATTATTGATAACGATTTACTCTCCATGCAGGAAGCGAGAATTCTTGTTGAAAATGCTCGTGAGGCACAAAGAAAATTAGCAACCTTCCCACAAGAAAAACTCGATGAGATAGTTGAACATATGACCGAAGAGATTGAGAAACATTTAATGGAACTTGCAAAAATGTCTAATGAGGAAACTGAGTATGGAAAGTGGGAAGATAAATATATCAAAAATGACTTTGTGTGTAATTATCTGAAAAATAGACTTAGAGGTATGAATTGTGTAGGTATCATTAAGGATGATAAAGACAATAGAACAAAGGATGTTGGAGTGCCAGTTGGTGTTATTATAGCTTTTCCTCCTGCAACGAGTCCAGTTTCTACAACAATATATAAGGCTTTAATTGCAATTAAAGCAGGAAATGCAATTATATTTTCACCTCATCCAAGGGCTAAAAATACAATTTCTAAAACAATTGATATTTTAATTCGAGCTGCAGAAGGGGTGGGACTTCCAGAAGGTGCCATTGCATATTTGCATACAGTAACACTAGGTGGTTCATTAGAACTTATGAATCATAGAGATGCCTCACTTATAATTAATACTGGAGTTCCAGAAATGCTTGATTCAGCCTATAGAACTGGTAAACCGGTAATTTATGGCGGTAATGGAAATGGTCCGGCATTTATAGAGCGTACAGCTGATATAGAACAGGCTGTTAAGGATATTATTGATAGCAAGAACTTTGATTATGGAGTTGTTTCTGCCGCTGAACAATCAATTGTTGTTGATAGTTGTATTGTAGCTGAAGTAAAACAAGAGCTTCATAAAAATGGTGGGTACTTTATGACAGAAGATGAAGCTGAAAAGTTGGGAGCATTGTTTTTTTATAAAGATGGAAGCCCTGATTTAGAGATGGTTGGTAAATCACCACAATTTTTAGCTAAGAAGGCTGGTTTTATCGTTCATCAAGACGTTAGAGTTCTTATTTCAGAACAAAAGTTTGTTTCCAAAAACAACTCTTATTCAAGAGAAAAACTTTGTCCAGTGTTAGCATTTTATATAGAAGATGACTGGATGCATGCTTGTGAAAAGTGTATAGAATTGTTACTAAGCGAGCGATATGGACATACACTTGTTATACATTCAACGGATGAAGAAGTTATTCATCAATTTGCATTAAAGAAGCCAGTTGGTAGAGTGTTGGTTAACACCTCAGGAACCTTTGGAAGTATGGGAGCAACTACAAATTTATTCCCTTCAATGACCTTAGGTAGTGGATCTGCAGGTCAGGGAATGACTTCGGATAATGTTTCACCTATGAATTTAATATATGTGCGTAAAATTGGATATGGAGTTCGTAAAGTAGATGAAATCGTTAAAACAGTAAGGAATAAAGAGGATTCTCCATGTACAGTTTTAAAGGATAAATTAAATGCAAATGAAATCGATAATGTTAAGTTATTAGAGTATATTTTGAAAAAAGTTATAGATGAATTAAAATAAGAAATTATATTTAGGATATAAAATATGTTAAAGGATAATATGCGAAATAAGGTAAAGAATGTGAGGTAATAAAGTGGATATTCGTGAATTTTCAAATAAACTTAAGGAAGCTACTCAAAACATGTCTGATGAAGAACGTGCTAGATTAATGGAGATGTTTAATAAAGTTTCTAAAGACATAATAAAAGAAGAAACAACTACTAATAATGTTGTATGTGAAAACAACGGTGAAATTCCAGATGGAATAACAGAGCGTTTAGTTAAGTTAAAGGAAACTTACTTAAAGCATGTTCCATCTATAACAACTCATCGTGCAAGAGCTATCACTAAAATAGCTAAAGAAAACCCTGGTATTCCTAAATCAGTTTTACGTGGTAAATGTTTTAAATATTGTTGTGAAACTGCACCATTAGTAATTCAAGACAATGAGATTATAGTGGGAGCCCCAAATGGAAAACCTCGTGCAGGAGCATTTTCTCCTGATATAGCTTGGAGATGGATGGATGATGAAATTGATACAATAGGAACTCGTCCACAAGACCCATTCTATATTTCAGAAGAAGATAAAAAAGTTATGCGTGAAGAGTTATTTCCATTCTGGAATAGTAAATCAGTAGATGAATACTGCGAAAACCAATATCGTGAAGCTGGAGTATGGGAACTTTCAGGAGAATCTTTTGTTTCAGACTGTTCATATCATGCAGTAAATGGTGGAGGAGATTCTAACCCAGGGTATGATGTTATCTTAATGAAAAAGGGTATGCTTGACATAAAAAGAGAAGCACAAGAAAAATTAGCTGAGCTTAGCTATGAAAAGCCAGAAGACATTGATAAAATTTATTTTTATAAATCAATAATTGACACTGCTGAAGGTGTTATGATATATGCTAAACGTATGTCAGATTATGCTGCTGAATTAGCTGCAAAAGAAACTAACCCTAAGCGTAAAGCAGAGTTACAAAAGATTTCTGAAGTAAATGCTAGAGTTCCAGCACATAAGCCAAGGACTTTCTGGGAAGCTATTCAAGCAGTTTGGACTGTAGAATCATTACTTGTAGTTGAGGAAAATCAAACAGGTATGTCTATAGGACGTGTTGACCAATATATGTACCCATTCTATAAAGCTGATATAGAATCAGGACGTATGACTGATTTTGAAGCATTTGAATTATCAGGTTGTATGCTTATAAAGATGTCAGAAATGATGTGGATAACAAGTGAAGGTGGTTCTAAATTCTTCGCAGGTTATCAGCCATTTGTTAACATGTGTTTAGGTGGTGTTACTAGAGAGGGTCGTGATGCTACAAACGAATTAACTTACCTTTTAATGGATGCAGTTCGTCATGTTAAGATATATCAACCATCTTTAGCTTGCCGTATACACAAAGCATCACCACATAAATATCTTAAAAAGATAGTTGAAGTTATTCGTGCAGGTATGGGATTCCCAGCATGTCACTTTGACGATGTTCACATAAAAATGATGTTAGCCAAGGGTGTTTCTATAGAGGATGCAAGAGATTACTGTTTAATGGGATGCGTTGAACCACAGAAATCAGGAAGACTATATCAATGGACTTCTACAGGATATACTCAATGGCCTATATGTATAGAACTTACTCTTAATCATGGTGTACCACTATGGTATGGTAAGCAAGTATGTCCAGATAATGGAGACTTAAGTAATTTCAAAACTTACGAACAATTTGAAGAAGCTGTTAAACAACAAATTAAATATATTACTAAATGGACAAGTGTTGCTACAGTAATTTCTCAACGTGTTCACAGAGAGCTTGCACCAAAGCCACTTATGTCTATGATGTATGAAGGATGTATGGAAAATGGTAGAGGCGTAGAAGCAGGTGGAGCTATGTATAACTTCGGACCAGGAGTAGTATGGAGTGGTCTTGCTACTTACACAGACTCTATGGCAGCTATAAAGAAATTAGTATTTGAAGAGAAAAAATATACGTTAGAAGAAATGAATGAAGCACTAAAAGCTGATTTTGTTGGATATGAAAAATTAAGAAAAGATTGTTTAGAAGCACCTAAGTATGGTAATGATGATGACTACGCAGATTACATTGCTGCTGATTTAATTAACTTTACTGAAAGAGAGCACCGTAAATATAAGACATTATATTCAGTACTTAGCCATGGTACTTTATCAATCTCTAACAATACTCCATTTGGACAACTGACTGGGGCTACATCAAATGGACGTAGAGCTTGGATGCCTTTATCAGATGGTATAAGTCCATCACAAGGAGCTGATTATAAGGGGCCTACTTCTATAATTAAGTCTATTTCTAAGATGTCTTGTGAGGATATGAATATAGGTATGGTTCATAACTTTAAGTTAATATCTGGTCTTCTTGATACAAAAGAAGGTGAAGAGGGAATCATTACATTATTACGTAGTGCATGTGCCCTTCAGCTTGGAGAAGTACAGTTTAACTATTTAGATAACAATACTTTAATAGAAGCACAAAAGCACCCAGATCAATACCGTGATTTAATTGTTCGTGTTGCTGGATATAGTGCATTCTTCGTTGAGTTATGTAAAGATGTTCAAGATGAAATCATTAGTAGAACTATGCTTACACACTTTTAATTTAAAAAAATTTTTGAAAGTATAAAACAAAATTTAAGCTAAATTTTATGAAGACTGTAATCTACAGATTACTTCTGTAGATTATAGATTTCAGTTAAGATATATATTAAAAACCAAGGTAAATGAAACTGGAGAATGAAGAATATGAGTAATGAAAATTTAGGTATAATCGAACGAAAAGCGACGATTTTTAATATACAAAAATATAATATGTATGATGGAGATGGAATAAGAACTATAATATTTTTTCAAGGTTGTCCCCTTCGCTGTAAATGGTGTGCAAATCCTGAAGGAATGATTAAAAAACAGAGGGTTATGTTTAAAAACAATTTATGTGTTAATTGTGGAGATTGCGTTTCTGCTTGTCCTGTTGGAATACATACTATATCTAATGAAACTCTAAAACATGAAGTTAATCGTGATATTGATTGTATCGGATGTGGTAAGTGTAAGGATGCTTGTGTTAAATCTGCTATATCAATAATTGGAGAATTAAAAACCATATCAGAGCTTTTAAAAATTGTAGAAGAAGATAGAACTTTTTATGAAATGTCTGGTGGTGGAGTTACATTAGGTGGCGGTGAAGTTTTAATGCAGCCTGAAGCAGCTTGTAGTTTATTAATGGCATGTAAGCAAGAAGGTATAAATACTGCAATTGAGACTTGTGGTTATGCAAAACTAGAATCAGTACTTAAGGTTGCAGAGTTCACAGATCTATTCCTATTTGATATTAAGCATATTGATTCTGATAGACACTTTCAGTTAACAGGTGTGAGAAATGAACAGATTTTAGAAAACCTGAAGGAACTTATCCGTGGCAAATATAATGTAAAGATTCGTATGCCTTTACTTAAAGGTATAAATGATTGTCAAGAGGACATTGAAAGGGTTATGGAGTTATTAACACCATATAAAGATTATAAAAATTTTAAAGGAGTTGATTTACTTCCATACCATAAGATGGGGGTAAATAAATACAACCAATTAGGGATTGAATACCCTATAAAAGATGACCCTAGTTTAAAAAGTGAAGATTTAGATAGAATAGAAGGATGGATTAAGAAATACGATTTACCTGTAAAAGTAATCCGTCATTAAATAGAAAATAAGATGGAAGGTAAGGTTTATGGAAGATTTTCTTGATAGAAATATACATCGTATTATACAAGAGACAGTTCCAGGAAAGCAGATTACCGTAGCTCATGTTATTGCATCCCCTATGCCTGGTATATATGAACGTCTTGGAATCGATGAAAAGGGAGCACTAGGTATTTTAACTCTTTCTCCAAGCGAAACTGCTATTATTGCAGCAGACATTGCTACAAAGGCTGCAGATGTTGAAATTGGATTTCTTGATCGTTTTACAGGTTCTGTTGTAATAAATGGTGATGTACAAAGTGTTGAAACAGCACTTAATTCGGTAAATGATACATTAAAACATATGCTTGGATTTACTCCTGCTCCTATTACAAGAACATGAGAAGAAAGCGCATAATGGTAATTGGTCCTTCAAGGTGTGGTAAAACTACATTAGTTAATGTGTTAAATGATTATGAAGGTCCATTAAGACGAACGCCAGATTTGATTTATGGTGAAAATACCATTGATGTTCCAGGCGCTTATATAGAGAATGCATGGATGTACAAACATATAATTGCAATATCTCAGGATGCATCTCATATTCTTATATTGGTTGACCATTCTAATTGCACTGAAATATATCCCTATGGATTTGCAAAGTGTTTTAGATGTCCGGTAATTGGGGTTATAACCAAATGTGACTTGATATCTGAAAATGAAGAAAAATGTTTGCAACAACTAAAGGACATTGGAGTATCAGAGCCATATTTTCATATCAGCTTTCCCATGGGAACAGAAATTGATGCTTTAAAGAAGTATTTATTTGAAAAAGATGAGGAGTAAAGGTAAATGATGAAATTTATTACCGAAGAGTATTTGAGGAATTTATATAAAAAGGAACCTTTTAATACCTACAAGTTACAACAGGGACAGCGTCTTACACCTGGAGCAGCTCAATATTTATCTGATAAGGGAATAAAGATGAATAATAATGATTCAAAGGTAAGTAAAAATGTTTCTAAGAAGAAACAGGTAGAAACAATAAAACAAGAGAGAAACAGTAATTTGAATTTGAAAAGGAAACTTTGTTGCAAATTGAAATCTGTAGAGGCAATATTTCTTGTTAATAGTAGTGAAATATTAAGGGAAGATATTATTTTAGCACAAAATGTTATAAATTTTGGTAAGAAAATATCAAATATCAGAAATGTTGTGGATGGAAAAGGTACTCTTGAGTCTATTTGCTGCAAAGAGTGCACTGGAATGAGTTCATTAAATTTCACAACTGATCTTGGTGATTGTTTTGAAATAACAGATTTTCATATGCAGCTTAAAGAAAGTAATTCAATTTTAAAAATGCATACACTTCGTTGTGCTTTACAGGAATTACAGTTTGAAATAATTGAGACCTATGAAAATGATGATGATTTAAAAAACAAAATTATGGAAAATGTTAATTCGATAATTAATTCCATGTCTCAATTGATTTGTTCAGCAGTAGGAGGGAAAAAATGTCAAAGAAAAGAATAAATTTTGAAAATTGCGATAAAATGGTTAAAAAGTTTGAAGAAGTTATAGAAAAACCAATTCTTAACGGATCTTCTGTTTATTATACAGGCGTGGATCTAGGTACTGCTTGTGTGGTATTGGCTGTTTTAGATGAAAACTATAAGCCTGTTGCCGGTGCATACAGGTATGCAGATGTAGTTCGTGACGGTATGGTTGTCGACTATATTGGAGCAATAAGGGTTGTTAAAGAACTTAAGCAGGAGATTGAGGAAAAACTTAATACTAAGCTTCTTTATGCAGCTGCTGCAATTCCCCCTGGAACTGATGCTTTAGATTCTGGAGCAATTAAAAATGTAGTTCAGGCTGCAGGATTTGAATTGACATGCATTTTAGACGAACCTACTGCTGCAAATCTTGTACTTAAAATTGAAAATGGTGCAGTTGTAGATATCGGTGGTGGAACAACTGGAATATCAATTTTAAAAGATGGAAAGGTTGTTTATGTTGTTGATGAGCCTACAGGTGGTACTCATTTCTCATTAGTTATTTCAGGTGCATATAAAATTCCTTTTAAAGAAGCGGATGAATTCAAAAGAGATAATAGTAATCATAGAGAGATTTTACCACTACTGAAACCAGTAGTTGAAAAGGTATCATCAATTATAACTAACAATATTAAAAATTACGATGTAAAGGAAATTTCATTAGTAGGTGGTACCTGTTGTTTGACAGGAATTGAAGAAATTATTGAAAAAAGGACTGGAGTGTATACTCATAAACCTAAAAATCCTATGTTCGTTACACCACTTGGAATAGCATTAAGTTGCACACAAGATATTCTCGAATAATGAAGATATTGTTTAAAATTTAAATTTTTACATTCTCAGATACACATAATTAGTTGAATCCAAATTAAAGGATATTAAACTGAAAATGAAAGAGGGAATAGCAATATGATAATAGCAAGACTTATTGATAATGTATGGGCCACTAGAAAGGCAGAGTCACTTAGTGGACTTAAATTTATGCTGGCTGAGGAGATTAGTGGAACATATGAAGGACGCAGATTTATTGTTGTTGACATTATCAGTGCAGGTATTGGTGATAGAGTTATAGTTAGTACCGGATCATCTGCTCGTAAAATGTTAGGTGATGATAATATTCCAGTAGATGCAGTTGTTGTTGGAATAATCGATAATGATTGCAATTGCGGTTAAAACATAATCTTTTTTATAATCATAGAATTTTAAGATTTGTATAGATACTAAGGCACATTATTTGAAAGGATGTGAACCCATGAGAAAGTTAATCTGTGCAAAAGATGTTGAAGCATTAATATTAAAGAAAGAAAAAGTATTTTATGTAGATGGCAGTGAAATAATTACACCAGCAGCTCAAGATTTTGCAAAAAATAATGAAATAGTATTTACTACAGAAGCTCCTGCGCCTAAAAAACAACATTTAGGAGTTAAAAAATCCCCAGGCATAGATGGGATGGATAGTGAAATGATACTTAATTTATTTAGAACAATGATGGATAAGGGTCTTTTACAGGAAATTCTTGAATGCCTAAAGCCAAAGAATCTTCTATTTGAAGCTGAGTGTGACACTAGTGGACTTAAAGTTGTTAGAGGAAGTACAGTAAAAATGGATGCATTTGACACTGGTAATCCAAACGCAAGAGTCTATTTTCAAGAGTTAGTAAGTAAAGAAGAATCAAAAATGAGTGCTGGATTTTTAATTATTGAAAATTCAAAATTTGATTGGGAATTAACTTACGAAGAAATTGATTATGTTATTGAGGGAACTTTAACAGTTGAAATCAATGGAAAGACATACACAGCTTATCCTGGAGATGTATTATTTGTACCATCAGGTTCTAAAGTAGTTTGGGGATCACCAGACAAAGCTAGGATATTCTATACAACATATCCAGCAAACTGGGCAGATCTTTTATAGAAGACTAGGAGGATGAATCTATGGAAGCACTTGGTTTAATAGAAACAAGGGGATTACTTGCAGCTGTTGAGGCTGCTGATACAATGGTGAAATCTGCAGATGTAAGTATTATTGAAAAAACTTATGTAGGTGGAGGTCTTGTTACAATTGTAGTTACAGGTGATGTAGGTGCAGTAAAAGCAGCTATAGAATCTGGTGAGGCAGCTGTTAAAAAACTTGATCAAAAACATTTAGTTTCAGTGCATATAATTCCAAGACCTCACGAGGAATTGCAAAGTATAATTGGATATAATACTCCACTAGAGGTTTTAGAAACTCCATCATCTGATAAAGATGTAGATATAAAAGATGTAGAACATGTAGAGGATATAGAGCATGTAGAAGATATAGAAGGAACTAAAGATCAAGTTAAAGAGACTAAAAATATTCTAGAGACAGATTTGGATAAACTACATAAAGTAAGTTTACAGAACTTACATAAAGGAGATGTAGATGATTTAGTAAGCAAAAATGGTATAGAAAAAACCATTTTAATATTATCTAAGTTAAAGGTAGTTAAGCTTAGAAATTTAGCACGTGAATATGAAGATTTTGTAATTACAGGAAGAATGATTTCAAAGGCAGATAAAAATTTATTAGTTACGAAATTTAAATCATATTATGATAAAAATTAGTTAATGTAAGATTTACGAAAGGAAGTACAATAAAATGGATATTTTTGACAAAGATTTATATTCAATACAAGAGGCAAGAAATATTGCTAGACTTGGAAAAGTAGCATCTAATAAAATTGCTGATTATACTGAAGAGCAAATTGATAAAATTTTATGCAATATGGTTAGAGTTGCAGAAGAAAATGCTGCTTGTTTAGCACAAATGGCAGTTGAAGAGACAGGCTTTGGTAAAGTTCAAGATAAAACTTTTAAAAACCATTTAGCAGCTACTGTATTATATGATTCAATGAAAGATATGAAAACTATTGGTGTAATTAGAGAAGATGAGAAAAATAAGCTTATAGAAATTGCTGAACCAGTTGGTTTAGTTATGGGGATAGTACCTTCAACAAATCCAACTTCTACTGCAATTTTTAAAGCTATGATTTCTATTAAGTCTCGTAATGCTGTAGTGTTCTCACCACACCCAACTGCTGCAAAATGTACAATTAAAGCAGTTCAATTAATGAATGATGCAGCTGTTGAGGCTGGTGCACCAGAGAACATTATAAGCTGCATGACTAATCCAACAATTGGGGCTACAAATGAGTTAATGAAATGTAAAGAAGTTGCTATAATAATAGCTACAGGTGGTCCAGGAATGGTTAAAGCTGCCTATAGTGCAGGAAAGCCAGCTCTTGGTGTTGGTGCAGGAAACTCCCCAGCATATATTGAAAGAACTGCTAATGTAGAGCAAGCTGTTAGAAACATTATTGCAAGTAAGACTTTTGACAATGGTACAATTTGTGCTTCAGAACAATCAATAATCTGTGAAGAATGCAATCACGATATAGTTGTCCAAGAGTTTAAGAAGCAAGGTGGATATTTTATGACAGAAGAAGAAACTGATAAAGTTTGTAAACTGTTATTCAAAAAAGGAAACGCTATGAATGCTAAGTTTGTTGGAAGAACTCCACAAGTTATTGCAAGTGCTGCAGGAATTAAAATTCCAGAAGGAACAAAGGTACTTATAGGAAAGCAAAATGGAGTAGGCGAAGGTAATCCATTATCATTCGAAAAACTTACAACAGTTCTTGGATTCTATACAGTAAAAGATTGGCATGAGGCATGTGAATTAAGTATTGAATTACTTCAAAATGGAATTGGACATACAATGAGTATACATACTGAAGATAGAGATATGGTTATGAAGTTTGCTAGCAAGCCAGCTTCTCGTATACTTGTTAACACTGGTGGATCTCAAGGTGGAACAGGTGCAAGCACAGGGCTTAACCCTTCATTTACTTTAGGTTGTGGTACATGGGGAGGAAGTTCTGTATCTGAAAATGTTACACCAGAACACCTTATAAACATAAAGAGAGTTGCTTATGGTTTAAGAGATTGTTCAACATTAGCATCTAATGACCCAACTTTCAACTGTATAAAAACTGCTGAAAACTGTCATGGAGTTCAAAATCAATTTATGGATATGAGCCCGGCTCAAATTGCGTCAGCTGCAGAAACTTTAAACAAAGTTAATGATTCTGTTGAAAATAGTAGCAATTGTACTGAATGCAGTAGTGAAAGCACAAAAAATGAAGAACTTATAGACTTAGTTAATCAAATAGTTGCAGCTATGAAGGGGAATAATTAATGGACAATTGTGAAGCATTGTTAAAGCTTTTACTAGAAGCTGTTAAGGATAAAGGAATAAATACTATACTTTCTGAAAATTCATCTGAGATTCCAGTAGGAATTTCTAATAGACATGTGCACCTTTCACAAAAAGATATAGATAGTCTTTTTGGTAAAGATTATAATCTTATGAAACTTAAAGACTTATCTCAACCTGGACAATATGCATGCAAGGAAACTGTAACAATATGTGGACCAAAAGGTGCAATTGAGAAAGTTAGAATTCTTGGACCTATAAGAAGTAAGGCTCAAGTTGAAGTATTAATGGGAGACTGCATTAAACTTGGAGTAGTACCACATGTAAGACTGTCTGGAGATTTAAGCAGAACATCTGGCATTACATTAGTTGGACCAAAAGGTTCTGTTCAAATTGAAGAAGGATTAATAGTTGCACAAAGGCATATTCACATGACACCTGAAGATGCTAAAAACTTAGGAGTATGTGATGGAGATATAGTATCAATAAAATTTGATGATTTGAGAGGCGGAACATACAGTAATGTAGCTATTAGAGCTAATGATGTTTCAAAGCTTGAATGTCATCTTGATATTGAAGAAGCTAATGCAATGAGTGTTAATGGAAAATCAAAAATAATAATAGCGAAATAAAAAATCAATAAAAAATAAGTGTTTATAATTAAAAAATATAATATATAAATAAAAAATATTTAGGAGGATTTTAAAATGAAATATGATGCATTAGGAATGATAGAAACAAAAGGATTAGTAGGTGCAATAGAGGCAGCAGATGCTATGGTTAAGGCAGCAAATGTATATTTAATAGGTAAAGAATATGTTGGAGGCGGACTTGTAACTGTTATGGTTAGAGGTGATGTTGGAGCTGTTAAAGCTGCTACAGATGCTGGTGCTGCTGCAGCAGAACGTGTTGGAGAATTGGTATCAGTTCACGTTATACCACGTCCACATTCTGAGGTTGAAGTGATTCTTCCAGCACATAAAGAAGTTGTAAAATAAGATTTAATTAAAATGTAAAAAATAAAACGTCACTAGATTTAGTGACGTTTTTATTTTATTTAGGTATATTTTTCAAGTCTATTGAGGTAATAACTTTTGTGTTTTTGTCAAAGTAAATACGAAGTTCTTGTCCATATTCACCAATGTCGCTAGTAAAATATGTAACCCATCCTGAGTGTTCCATTTAACCTATAGTTTGTTTAGTCCTTCCATTATTATATTGTCACTTATATATTCAATTGTTAACTTATCAATAAGATTTATCATAACTTTATTTTATTAATCCAATCAATTTGGCAAAAGAATAAGCAACTTTTTTGTGAAAGTAAAGTGTCTTTTAGCCTTTTAAATAATTATATGGAAAATAAAACCTTTATAACTATAATAAAACTATTTATCCAGTGAAATCTTATCCACCAAATGAATATAATGTTTTTCAAAGTTAGATACTTAAATAGAGAAGCAATAAAGAATGGAGAGTGAGAATGAATAGTTTTAATGTAAAACCTAACATATATTTTGGGCAGGGTGCTTTAGAAATTTTAAGAGAAATTTTAACAGAAAAAGTATTAATAATAACAGATCCTTTTATGGTTAAATCAGGAACTATAAATAGAATTACAGATAATATTACATCAAAAAATATAAGTGTATTCAGTGATATAGTACCTGACCCTCCAATAGAGCTAGTGGTAAAAGGCATAGAAGAACTAAGCAAGATTAAACCAGATGTGCTTATTGCATTAGGTGGAGGATCTGCTATAGATGCAGCAAAAGCAATAATGGATTTTTCAAAGAAAATATTATCTCTTGACCATATGGAATTCATAGCTATACCAACTACAAGTGGTACGGGATCAGAAGTTACTTCTTTTTCAGTTATTACAGACAAAGAAAAAGGGGTTAAATATCCATTAGTTTCAGATGATTTATTACCTGATAAAGCAATTTTAGATCCAGATTTAGTAAAAACTGTACCGGATTTTATAACAGCTGATACAGGGATGGATGTTATAACACATGCATTAGAAGCTTATGTATCCATTGATGCAACAGATTTTTCAGATGCACTGGCAGAAAAAGCCTTAGTTTTGTCTTTTGAGTATCTAATAAAAGCATATAAAGATGGTAGTGATATAGAGGCAAGAGAAAAGATGCACAATGCTTCTTGCTTAGCAGGAATAGCCTTTAATGCTGCTTCATTAGGTATAAACCATAGTATTGCTCATGTTTTAGGTGGTAAGCTTCATGTGCCACATGGCAGAACTAATGCAATATTACTACCTTATGTAATTGAGTATAATGCCAATATTATAGGATACGATAATAAAGATTTATCAAGGGCAGCAAAGAAATATCATAATATAGCAAAATTGATAGGATTACCAGCTAACAATGTAAGAATGGGTGTAAAAAACTTAATATATGGAATAAAAAACTTGGAAAAAAGTATGAAAATGCCAGTTAATCTAAAAGAAGCAGGAGTAGATTTAGATAAGTTGAAAGAGGGTAGAGAAAAGCTTGCAGAAATGGCCTTAGAGGATGGCTGTACCAAAACAAATCCTAGAGTACCAACTAAGGATGACATCATTAGGATAATAGAGAGAATTACAATGTAAAAATTAAGTCTATAAAATCTTAATGGGGTGCCATTAGTAGAACACTGAAGGGAGGTAGAGAAATGAAAGAAGAACTGTTAAGTGTTGGAATCGATATAGGTACTAGTACAACTCAATTGGTATTTTCAAAGTTAATAGTAGAAAATACAGCATCAAGCTTCAGTGTTCCAAGAATTTCTATTGTGGATAAAGAAATTATTTATAGAAGTGAAATTTATTTTACACCATTAATATCTATGACAGAAATTGATGCATTAAAAGTAAAAGATATTGTGGAAAAAGAATACAAAAAAGCTGGAATAAATAAAGAAGACATTGAAACAGGAGCTGTAATAATAACAGGAGAAACTGCAAGAAAAGAAAATGCAAATGATGTTTTACATAGCTTAAGCGGCTTTGCAGGAGATTTTGTAGTAGCTACAGCAGGTCCAGATCTAGAAAGTATAATATCAGCTAAAGGTGCAGGGGCTCATACATATTCAAAAGAGCATTCAACAAGTGTAGTAAATATAGATGTTGGAGGAGGCACTAGTAATCTAGCCCTTTTTGTAAGAGGAGAATTAAAGGATACAGGATGTTTAGATATTGGAGGAAGGCTAATAAAGATTGACCCAATAACAAAAGAAATTATTTATATAGCTCCTAAAATACAAAGACTTATTGAAGACAACAATATCCCTATTAAAGTAGGAGATAAAGCAACAGTAGAAAATATCATACCAGTAGCAAATGAAATGGTAAGGATGCTAGAAGAAAGTGTTGGAATAGGGAATCAAAGCTCAGAATTTCAATACATAGTAACTAATAAATCAATTAATCCAAATGAAGAAATAAAATGTATTTCATTCTCTGGAGGAGTAGCTGACTATATATACTATGAGGACTCTATTGATGATTATTTTAAATATGGCGATATGGGAATTATTTTAGGAAGGCAAATAAGAAGGTCTAATATTTGTAAAAACTTAAAGCTAGTAAGGTCTGTAGAAACAATTAGAGCTACTGTTGTAGGAGCAGGGTCACATACCACTGAAATAAGTGGAAGTACCATAACCTATACTTATGATAATTTCCCAATTAAAAATATCCCTATTTTAAAATTATCACTAGAAGATGAAGATAAAGATGAAAAGGGAATAGAAGATGCTGTTAAAGCAAAACTGAATTGGTTTAAGTTAGAAAATGATTTGCAAATGGTAGCTATTGCAGTCAATGGAAAAAATAGTCCGTCATTCACATATGTACAGCAATTAGCAAAGGGTTTAGTAAATGGAATGGATGGATTAATTGAAAAGGATATTCCACTAGTAGTTATTGTAGAAAAAGACATGGCAAAGGTGTTAGGACAATGTATGTATTCTTTATTAGATTATAAGAAAGAAGTAATATGCATTGATAGTATAAAGGTTGATAATGGGGACTACATTGACATTGGAAAACCTATTGCTGTAGGAAATGTATTACCAGTAGTTATTAAAACATTAGTATTTAATTAATGGAAGGAGGATTATTGTGATTTTAAAAACAAAACTATTTAAGAAAGTTTATGAATTTAAATCTATAAATGATGTAATGGCAAAAGCTAATGAGGAAAAGTCAGGAGATAGATTAGCAGGATTAATTGCAGAATCAGCAGAAGAAAGAGTGGCTGCAAAGGTTGTATTATCAAACTTAACACTTGCAGATTTAAGAAACAATCCAGCAGTTCCATATGAAATAGACGAAGTAACAAGAATCATTCAAGATGCAGTGAATGAAAAGATATATAACGAAATAAAGAGTTGGACTGTTTCAGAACTAAGAGAATGGATTTTAGATGATAACACAACTTCCTACGATATAAGAAGAATATCAAGAGGGTTAACATCTGAAATGATAGCAGCAGCAGCAAAAATTATGTCTAATATGGATTTGATTTATGGAGCCAAGAAGATTAAAGTTACTGCACACTGCAACACAACAATTGGAGAGGATGGAAGGTTATCCGCAAGACTTCAACCAAATCACCCTACAGATGATCCAGATGGAATAACAGCATCATTAATGGAGGGTTTAAGCTTTGGTATAGGAGATGCTGTACTAGGATTAAATCCAGTTGATGACTCTGTGGAAAGTGTTACTAAGGTATTAAAAAGATTTGAAGAATTTAAACAAAAGTGGGAAATACCAACTCAAAACTGTGTGTTAGCTCATGTTACCACTCAAATGGAGGCAATAAGAAAAGGCGCTCCAACAGATTTAATATTCCAATCAATAGCAGGTTCTGAAAAAGGAAATGAAGCTTTTGGATTTAATGCAGCAGTTATAGAAGAGGCTAGACAGCTAGCATTATCAGAAGGAACAGCAACTGGTCCAAATGTAATGTACTTTGAAACAGGTCAAGGTTCAGAACTTTCATCAGAAGCTCACCACAATGTAGACCAAGTAACAATGGAAGCAAGATGCTATGGATTTGCTAAAAAATTTGAACCATTCTTAGTAAACACTGTTGTTGGTTTTATAGGACCAGAATATTTATATGACTCAAAACAAGTAATTAGAGCAGGGTTAGAAGATCACTTTATGGGTAAATTATCAGGACTACCAATGGGATGTGATGCATGTTACACAAATCACATGAAGGCTGATCAAAATGATATAGAAAACCTAGCTGTACTATTAACAGGAGCAGGATGTACATATTTTATGGGAATACCACATGGAGATGACGTAATGCTTAATTATCAAACAACAGGTTATCATGAAACAGCTACTTTAAGAGAACTATTTGGACTAAGACCAATTAAAGAATTTGAACAATGGATGGAAAAAATGGGTCTTATGGAAAATGGTAAATTAACTGAATCAGCTGGAGATGCATCAATATTTTTAGGTTAGGAGGGTAGAGAAATGAATGAATTAGAATTAAAAGGAATGGTAGAAAAGCTTTTATCAGAAATGATAGGAAATGTATCACAAGATACTATTAAAGAGAGCACAATAAGACCAATAAGCAATACACTTGTCGATGATAATGGATGTATTGACGATATAACAGAAATTGATTTAAAGAAACAATTTTTAGTAGTTAACCCAAAGGATAGGGAAGGCTACTTAAGTATGAAGCAAAAGACACCAGCAAGACTTGGAATAGGTAGAGTTGGTCCTAGATATAGAACAATTACAGCCTTAAGAGTTAGAGCTGACCATGCAGCAGCACAGGATTCAGTATTCTCTTATGTATCAGAGGAATTTGTGAAAGAAAATAATTTGATTGCTGTAAATACTAAATGTACAGAGAAAGATGAATATTTAACTCGTCCTGATTTAGGTAGAAAGTTTGATGATGATACTTTAAAATTCATAAAAGAAAAATTTGGAGGAAGTCCAAAAGTTATTTTAGCAGTAGGTGATGGATTAAGCTCAGCTGCAATAGAAGCAAATTTAAGAGATATAGCTCCCTCTATTAAACAGGGGCTAAAAATGTATGGAATTGAAATAAAGGATATTTTATTTATAAAACACTGCAGAGTTGGTGCTATGGATCCTATAGGAGAAGTAACAGGAGCAGAGGTAGTTTGTCTTCTAGTTGGAGAAAGACCAGGACTAGTAACAGCAGAATCCATGAGTGCTTATATTGCGTATAAACCAAAAATAAATATGCCAGAAGCTAAAAGAACAGTAGTTTCCAATATACATAAGGGTGGAACTCCACCAGTTGAAGCTGGAGCTCACATAGCTGAATTAATCAAGAAAATGTTAGATAAAAAAGCATCTGGAATTGATTTGAAATCATAAAAATAGGAGGAATTAAAGTGATAAATGAAGCTATACGTCCAACGGTATTAAGTATAAAAATAATATCTAATGTAAGCCATGATTTGGCCAAGAAATTAGAGTTAGGACCAGAACATAAAAGCTTAGGCTTAATAACTACAGATGTTGATGATGTAACATATACAGCTTTAGATGAAGCAACAAAAGCAGCAGAGGTTGAAGTTGTATATGCAAAGTCAATGTATGCAGGCTCAGCAAATGCTTCAACTAAACTTGCAGGAGAAGTTATAGGAATATTAGCAGGACCAAGTCCAGCTGAGGTTAGAAGTGGATTAAATGCTGCTCTTGATTTTATGGAAAGTGGTTCTCACTTTACAAGTGCAAATGATGATAATTCAATAGTTTATTATGCATACTGTGTATCTAGAACAGGATCATATTTGTCAAAGGTTGCAGGAGTTAATGAAGGAGAAGCAATAGCTTATTTAGTAGCACCACCATTAGAAGCAGTATATGGATTAGATGCAGCATTAAAGGCAGCGGATGTAGAATTAAAAGAGTTTTTTGGACCACCAACTGAAACTAACTTTGGTGGAGCCTTATTATCAGGCTCACAATCAGCTTGCAAAGCAGCATGTGATGCTTTTGCTGAAGCAGTTAAATCAGTTGCCAATGAGCCAAGAACATATTAATGATTAATCTATGCAAGCATTAGGATTAATTGAAGTTAATGGATATCTCGCCGCTATAGAAGCTGCCGATGCTGCACTAAAAGCGGCAAATGTATCCTTGATTAATATAGAAATAGTTAAGGCAGGAATTTCAACAGTAGAAATAACTGGGGATGTTGGATCTGTAAAAGTAGCTGTTGATGCAGGAGAAAGAGCATCTAAAACATTAGGAGCATTAAGAAGTGTAAGTGTAATACCAAAGTTACATGAAGAAACTTTAAAAATTGTTCCTGACATGAAGGTAGAAAAGGAAAAAGAAGTAATTTTAGAAGAGTCTAAAGATATAGAAGTGACTAAAAGCTTAGGGAAACCTAAAATCTTAGAAGAAGTCGAAGATTCAAAGGAAAAAGAGAGTTTAGATTATGAGAAGCCTTTAGAGGAAAATAAAATAGAAGAAATAAAGAAGATAGATGAAACCAAATCTTCAGAAGACCAAAAAGGAATGGAAATAAAAAGTGATCCAAAAGAGTATAAGAAAAAGAAGAAATCAGAAAAAAACTATGGTTCTATGAAGGTTGAAGAATTGCGTAAACTAGTAGAAAATTTAAATTTATCAGGAATAACAAGCAATGAAATAAAAGTTGCTAAAAAAGATGTATTAATAAAGATACTATTAGATAATAAAAAAGCAGGTGATAAGTAATGCAATTAACAGATAAAGATTTGATTTCAATACAAGAGGTTAGAAACTTACTTAGAGAAGCAAAAGAAGCACAAAAAGAATTGGCAAAAATGAATCAGGAGCAAATTGACAGAATTGTTAAGGCTATAGCTGATGCTGGATATGAAAATTCTGAGAAACTGGCAAAAATGGCTGAAGAAGAAACAGGCTTTGGAAAGTGGCAAGATAAAATACTTAAAAATACTTTTGCAGCAAAGCAAGTATATGAAAGTATTAAGGATTTAAAGACTGTTGGGATTACTAAAGAAGATCAAGATTTACAGACTATGGATATTGCAGTACCTATGGGTGTAATAGCAGGTATAGTTCCATCAACTAACCCAACTTCTACAGCTATATATAAAACTTTAATATCATTAAAAGGAGCTAATACAATTGTATTTTCTCCTCATCCAAGTGCAAAGAAATGTATTTTAGAAACTGTAAAAATACTATCTGAAGCAGCAGAAAGGGTTGGATGCCCTAAAGGAGCAATTGGATGTATTTCAACGCCAACACTTCAAGCTACTAATGAGCTTATGAAAAGTGATGATACTGCTATGATTCTTGCCACTGGTGGAGCGGCAATGGTTAAGGCAGCATATTCATCAGGGAATCCAGCATTAGGAGTAGGTGCTGGAAATGGACCTGGATTCATTGATAAAAGTGCCAATATTAAGCTAGCAGCTAAAAGAATAATTGATTCTAAAACCTTTGACAATGGTACTATTTGTGCATCTGAACAATCAATAGTTGTGGAAAAGGCAATAGAATCAGCTGTAATATCAGAACTTAAAGCTCAGGGAGCATATTTTCTAGATGAAGAGGAAAGTAAAAAGCTTGAAAAATTCATAATGAGACCTAATGGAACAATGAATCCTCAAATAGTAGGAAAAACCGTGGAATTCATTTCTAATCTAGCTGATTTAACTAGAGTACCAAAAGATGCAAAGGTACTGATAGCTAGAGAAACACGAATTGGTCATAATGTACCATATTCAAGAGAAAAGCTAGGACCAGTTTTAGCTTTCTATGTAGCAGATAATTTGGATGAAGCATGTAAATTATGTAGAGATATATTGCTTAATGAGGGTGCAGGACATAGTTTTATGATTCATGCTGAAGATAAGGAAGTAGTTAAAAAATTTGCTTTAGAAATGCCTGTGTCTAGAATACCAGTAAATAGCCCAGGGGCTCTTGGAGGAATTGGAGCTACAGTAAACCTAGCACCAGCCTTAACATTAGGTTGTGGAAGCATAGGTGGAAGTGCAACTTCAGATAATGTGGGACCATTAAATTTAATTAATACCAAGAGAGTAGCCTATGGAATAAGAGAAATAGAAGACCTTAGAGGTGATGGATCAACTTCCAACTATTGTTCTAACTCATCTTTAAGTAATAATAGTGAAGCACTTATCGATTTACTTGTTAAGAAAATAATAAAAGAATTAAATTAAAGTTTAAGGAGGAATTAAAATGGTAACTGCAAATGCATTAGGAATGATTGAAACTAAAGGATTAGTAGGTGCGATTGAAGCTGCTGATGCTATGGTAAAAGCAGCAAATGTTCAATTAATAGGAAAAGAACAAGTAGGAGGCGGTCTTGTAACTGTAATGGTTAGAGGTGATGTAGGAGCTGTCAAGGCAGCAACTGATGCTGGAGCTGCTGCTGCTGAAAGAGTAGGAGAATTAATTTCAGTACATGTAATACCAAGACCACATTCTGAAGTTGATGCTATATTGCCAAAGGGTATCCAATAATCACTAAATAATAGTGTTAATTATCAATGAGGAGAATTTCTTCTCATTGATAATTAAACTTAATAATTTAGTATGGAGGATGAAAAATTGAGTGTATTAACAGAGGAAGAACTAAGAAAAAGATTGAAAAATGAAGACCTAGATAAGTTAAAAGAGTTTCATATAAAAAAGGGAGAAATAATTACTCCGGCAGCTATATCATTTTTAAATGAACATAATATTATTTTAAAGTATGGTATAGAAATCAGTGAAATTATTGGAAATGTAAATAATGAAGTTGGAGAGGTTATAGAAAAACCTAAGTATGAAACAATATTTGGAATACCCTTAAATGAAAAACCAGAATATATGACTCATCTAAGGGGAGATTTGCTCGTATTTAAGGATCATAGAAGAATTATTTTAAGAGGAAAACTTGATTCACTAGAATCAAAAATTTTAGAGGTTCAAATATTATGCCATAAAGAAAAATTAAATAAATTAGTAGAAGATTTAGAAGAAATAATAATGTTTATAAGAGGGCTAGTAAGATGTGAGGTTGCAGAGGAACCAGTTAAGAAATTTTTTCTTTTAGGTATGAATGTAGAGGAATTAAGAGACAGATCTCACCACACTACTAAATATTATGGAATAGGTTTTACCCCTCCTAATTACAAAATGGGTGAAATTGTAATTTCTTTAAATACTCTTAGAACATTAACAAGAGAAACGGAACTTTCTGCTTTTAAGGCTTTTAAAGATGAATATGGCAAGGTAGAAAGAGAAGATATAATAAGAGCATTAAACAGGTTGTCTTCTGTATTTTGGATTATGATGTTTAAGTTTAGAGCAGGTCAATATAACAAATAACTGGAGGATAAAAATGCAAGATATTTCATTAGATTATATAGTAAAAGAAGTAATTGATAGAGTGAAAAAGGAAATATTTATTGAAGTAGAAGCATCAGGGAGACATATTCACTTATGTGAAAAGGATATTAATATTCTTTTTGGCCAAGGATATAATTTAACTAAAAGTAAGGAATTATCTCAGCCAGGACAATATGCTTGCAATGAAAGAGTAACATTAATAGGACCCAAAGGGACTATTAAGAATGTTGTGGTGCTTGGACCATCAAGACCCCATACTCAAGTGGAGTTATCATTAACAGATGCTCTTTCCTTAGGTGCTAAAATACCTGTAAGAGAAAGTGGAAATATAGATAACACTCCAGGTATAACAATATCCACAGAAAAATCCTCAATAACATTAGATAAAGGAGTAATCGTTGCAAAGAGGCATATTCACATTACACCTGAAGATGCAGCTAAATTTAAGGTAAGAGATAAAGAAGAAGTTAAGGTTGAAGTGTTAGGAACTAGACCGTTAATATTTGAGGATACTGTTATAAGAGTGAGTAAAAACTTCAGAACTTATATGCATATAGATTATGATGAAGCAAATGCTTGTGGATATAAAAAAGGAACTTTATGTAGAATAATTAAATAGTTATTACAAGGAGGTGTATGTATGGAATACGATAAACTTGTAAAACTTATTGTTGATGAAGTTTTAAAAAGAATAGATGAAAAAGCTGTGGGTGAAAGTCATGGGGATAAAAAAACAGTTGTAATCTTTGATAAAGATGATATGCATAAATATTCTAATTTCCTAGAAGCACAATATGAAGCTATCTTGTTTAATGAAAATATTAGAGATTGTAATGCAGTATTAATAAGCAGATTATGTCTTAGAGGAATGGGCAATCTAGCTAATCTAATATGTTCTACAGAAGAAGAAAACTTTATTATAAAAATGCTAATGAAGGGAAGAAAGATATATATTGCTGAAGAGGGTTTATTATACAAAAAATATAAAAATTCTGCACCAAAACAAGTGTACAATAAATATTTAGAATTTGAAGACACATTAAAAAATTATGGTTTTGAAGTTATTTCAAATGCAATAAATATGAGTAGAGTTAATAATACAGATGATGAAAAATTTATATCAATTAGTAAAAAGCTAATTACTGAAGATGATATTAAGAAAAATTACATAGCTGAAAGTAAGGTTGTTTTTATAGAGGATAAAAGTATAATTACGCCTTTAGCAAAAGATTATATTCAAACTAACCATATAGAAATTAAAAGAATAGAAAGGTAAGTAATATGTTAATAGGAAAAGTCGTTGGTAAGCTTTGGGCAACAAGGAAAGACGAAAAATTAAATGGTATAAAATTTCTCATAGTACGATTAATGAAAAATAGTGTTGAAGAGAGTGAGAGTATTTATGTAGCAGCAGATACAGTAGGTGCAGGAACAGGAGATTTAGTTATGATAACTCGTGGAGGTTCTGCAAGAAGTAGTTTAGGGTTAAAGGATGTACCTATTGATTCAACTATAGTAGGAATAATCGATTCTATGGAGATTGATGATGCATAAGAGTATAGGGGCCATAGAGTTTAGATCAATAAGTAAGGGAATTGAAGTTGCAGACTTTATGGTTAAAAAATCAGAGGTTGAAATTATCTTTTTTAAAATGGTTTGTCCAGGTAAATTCATAGTTATTATTTGTGGCAATGAGGATGCTACTAAGGAAGCTGTGAATTTTGGAATAGAATTAGGTGAAAATACTATAGTTGATAGTTTTATAGTAAATGCGGTACATGAAGATATAATTGATGGATTGAAAAATAAATATAAGAAAGGTATTCAAGGGGCATATGGCATTATGGAGACAGCTAGTATATGTAGTGGCATAAAAGCTTTAGATAGAATGCTAAAGAATGCAAATGTAAGTGTAGTAAAAATACAAACAGCATTTTTGATAGGAGGAAAGTTTGTTTTTATAGTTTCTGGTGAAGTAAGTGATATAGAAGATGGGATGAAAGTAGCTAAAGTAGCTATTAATGAGAATAAAATAGTAAATATAGCTATTATTCCTTCACCAGATCCTATGATAATAGCTATGTTAACATAATAGGAGGAGTAATATGGGAATAAATGAAATTATTATTTATATAATGGTAATTTTTATGGCTTTAGGAGCTTTAGACAAATGTATAGGTAATAAATTTGGATTAGGAGAAAAGTTTGAAGAAGGAATTATGGCAATGGGTTCTTTAGCTTTAGCCATGGTTGGGATAATAAGCTTATCACCAGTTTTGGCTAATGTATTAAAGCCTGTTGTAGTTCCAGTATTTAATTTTTTAGGGGCAGATCCAGCTATGTTTGCAGGCTCATTACTTGCAAATGATATGGGCGGAGCGCCACTAGCTATGGAGCTAGCTATAGATCCACAAGCTGGTCTTTTTGGAGGGTTAATAGTAGGTGCTGTAATGGGACCAACTATAGTTTTTATAATACCAGTTGCATTGGGAATAATAGAGTCTAAGGATAAAAAATACCTAGCTACAGGAATACTAGCTGGAATTATAACTGTTCCTATTGGTGCATTTTTTGGAGGCTTAGTAGCAGGGTTCCCACTAATGATGGTAGTAAGAAACCTAATTCCAATAATAATATTTGCCGTGTTAATAACTATTGGACTCATATTCTTTCAAAAGAATATGATTAGAGGGTTCACTTATTTTGGAAAGTTTGTATTGATAGTTATTACAATAGGTTTAGGAGCAGCAATAATTGAGGCTTTAACAGGATTTGTAGTTATTCCAGGTATGAATCCAATACATGATGGATTTTTGGTAGTTGGTGATATTGCTATAGTTTTAGCAGGAGCATTTCCATTAGTTTATGTTATAACTAAAGTATTTAAGAAGCCATTAATGGGTTTAGGTAAGATCTTAGGTATGAATGAAGTTGCAGCGGCTGGTCTTGTAGCAAGCTTAGCTAACTGTATACCTATGTTTGATATGATGAAAGATATGGATAACAGAGGAAAAATAATTAATGTTGCCTTTGCTGTATCAGCGGCTTTCGTATTTGGAGATCATCTTGGATTTACTGCAGGTTTTAACTCAGATATGATTTTACCAATGATAGTTGCTAAATTAGTAGGAGGAATTACTGCAGTAATTGTAGCTATCTTTATTGCAAACAAAACATTAGGAAAGGAAACAGTGAATAATGGATAAGAAAGACTTGGATAAAGAAGTATTAGAAAGATTAGTAAGACAAATAATACAAGAACAATTAACAGGAGCTAAAAAGGAAAATACTGATTTTGAAAGACATAGAGACATTAGCGGTGTAACATCAGTGAAACTACAAACCGTTAAGGTTGATGTAACTAATAGATTAGACACTGGTAAAGCCACAGATGAAGTATATACAAAGGATTTATTTTCTTTAGAAGAAAGTCCACGTCTAGGTTGTGGAGTAATGGTTATGAGGGAAACAACATTTGATTGGACTTTAAATTATGATGAAATAGATTATGTAATTGAAGGGCACCTTGATATTCTTATAGATGGAAGAACAATATCAGCAGACCCTGGTGAGTTAATTTTAATACCTAAAGGAAGCAAAATTAAATTTTCTGTACCTGACTATGCTAGATTTATATATGTTACATACCCAGCAGATTGGGAATCACAAGGATAAAAATAAGCTAAATATTAATATAAAAAAGAAGGACTTAATTGTGAGGTGATATTCACCATCACAAAAGTCCTTCTTTTCTATTATACAGTAGATTCAATTTTTGGAGCATGTCTATTATTACGATCTGAAAACACTATTTTTAATAATAATGGTGTAACTACAGTTGTTACGATTATCATTATTATAATAGGACCAAAAAATATAGAGGACATAATGCCTAAAGCAGCACCTTTATTTGCAACTATCAAAGCAACCTCTCCTCTAGATATCATTCCAGTTCCTATTTGAAGAGATTCTAAAGAAGAAAATTTACATAATTTTGCGGCAAATCCACAGCCTATAATTTTAGTCAAAATAGCAACTATTACAAGTAATATAGAAAATATAATAATAGAAGGAGTCATTGATGGTAATTTAAACTTTATTCCAATACTTGCAAAAAATACTGGAGAAAGTAGCATATACGAAATTATTTCAAAGCGCGTTGCTATATATTTTGAATACTTAGTTTTTGAAATTATAAGTCCAGCTATAAATGCCCCAGTTATATCAGCTACTCCAAAGAACACTTCTGCGCAGTAAGAAAGTATTAAGCAATATACAAAAGAAAGTATTACAAATCTACGCATACCCTTATCATGTCTCAATTGAACATTTGAAAAGAATCTATAAAATATAAAACAACAAATGGCTGCAAAAATAAAGAATGCAAAAATTTTAAATAAAACTACCCAAACATTTATATTTGGATCTGCAAAGCTAGTAACTATAGTAAGGGCCACTATACCTAAGATATCATCTATAATTGCTGCACCTAAAATTGTATTTCCTACATTGGTATTAAGCTTGCCCATTTCTTTTAAAGTCTCAACTGTTATACTAACAGAAGTAGCTGTTAATATAACTCCGATAAATATATTTTGTAAGACTATACTTGCAGATACATCTGAAATAGATGGATCATTGTTAAAGAAATAGGCAACAATAGTGCCAAATATAAGAGGTACAATCATACCTATTAAAGCGATAATAAAAGATGATTTGCCACTTTTCTTTAATTCATCTACATCTGTTTCAAGACCAGCACAAAACATTAAAACAATTACTCCAATCTCAGAAAGTTGTGTTATAAATTCTGTCTCATTTAAAAGGTTGAGAACAGTAGGCCCAAAGATTACTCCGGCCATTAAAGCACCAACAACTTGAGGAAGTTGGAAACGTTTATTTGCTAATCCTAAAACTTTTGTAGTTAATAGTATTAATGCTAAATCAAATAAAAAATTATAAGAATCCATAATAATATCCCCTTTTCTTTCTTCAAATATTATACAAAAAAACATATATATAGTATAACATATCATTATTAGAGATATGTTACAAGTATTGCTAAAATTATGAATAAAATTTAAAGTCAATACATAAAAAGAATAAGTGTTTAATACTGTGGTAAATCAACGATTATGCTGAAAAAAATATTTGCTATCTATTTTAAATATTTATGTTTTTTTAATAGTTTTGTTCTTTATCATATGAAGTATATATCTAAACATAAAGAATAATTAACTAGAAATAATGATTTTAATTAAGAAATACGAAAAAATTATTTAAGTTTATTTTTACAATATTTAAAAGTATTGTTATTTAATTTTCTTAATAATCTAGTAAAGTGCTATAAAAGACTAAGGAGTATCATTTTGTGATTCATGAGACATGACTCATATATTTTAAAGATTAGCATTATAATTAGATTTAAATTAATAGAAGTAATAAGGTTTTTATTTTGTGTTTTATGGGTTATAATTAAAGATAAGTAAATTTTGTGGTGGTGATAAAAATGACGTTATCTATAGATAATTTAATGAATATATTAATAAATGGAGAGAATTCTTTTATAGAATTTAAAGAACATAATGTTAGGGCAGAGAGTGTAGCAAAAGAATTAGTAGCATTTTTGAATTTTGAAGGTGGTACATTATTTATTGGAATTAATGATGATGGAGAAATTATTGGTGTAGATAATAAAAATTATGAAGAATGGATAATGAACATATGTAGAAGTTCTATTTATCCTCCAGTTATACCTGTTTATGAAGAAATTATTATAGATAGTAAAAGAATTATTAAAATACAGGTTTCAAAAGGTGTTAATAATCCATATCATACTTCTAACAAGTACTATATAAGAGTTGGATCTACATCTAGGGAAGCTTCTCAGCATGAATTAATTAGATTATTACAATCATCAAATGCTTTACATTATGAATTAATTCCTATGCAAGGAGCAACTGTTTCAGATATAAGCAAGATACGAGTGGAAGATTATTTTTCTACTAGGGGAATTGATATTAGTGAGTATAGTAAAGTAGAGCTTGAAAATCTATTATATAATACTGAGATATTAGTTAGCACAAATAATGAGAAATATATAAGTTTAGCAGGTATGATGTTTTTTGCAAAGAATCCATCTTTATGGCTAAAAAATTCAGGGGTGCAATTAGTTAGATTTAGAGGTAATGATGTAACTAGTGAAATTATTGACAGGAAAAACCTTGAAGGTAATTTGCCAGATATAATAGATAAAACTTTAGATTTTGTAAACTTAAACAATATGGTAAGTGAAAAGTTTGATGGGATTAGACGTATAGATGTTCATGAATATAATAAAAATGTATTAAGAGAAATAATAGTTAATGCTTTCGCACACAGAGATTGGAGTCTAATCGGAGCAAAAATTAGAGTTTACGTATTTGATGATTTTATTGAAGTTAGAAGCCCAGGAAAAATACCTGATACACTAACTTTAGAAAGAATGAAAATGGGTATATCATATTATAGAAATCCTCTAATTATGCAAATGTTAGTTGATTATGGTTATGCTGATAAAATTGGTAGAGGAATTATGAGTATAATAAAATATCATGAGAAAAACAATTTAATTCCACCTGAATTCATAGAAGAAGGATTTGAGTTTAGAGTTAAAATATTTAAATATGAAGGCTAATAAAAGTAGCCATATAACTAGTTTTGAACTAGTTATATGGCTTAATATTTTGTGGGAGTTAATGTAGTTTATTATGTTTTTATATTTGTATAGAGTAATTGAAATTTGAGAAAATATTCCTTTCAAATCAAAGGTTAATAAGTTTATATTATTGCTAAGAAATAGATGAGATAACATGATTTTTAAAAACCTTTGTAATGGGAGACATATAGGAATTTTTAAGCCACGCCATATAAATAACTTTATCCTTAATATTTTCTTTAATGTTTATAATAGAAACAGCATTTGTATTAATGATTGGCGTATTAGGAACTACAGAAATACCAGCACCAGCAGCCACTAACCCCTCAAGCATACTTGCCTCGCTAGGGTGGATAGATATTTTGGGAATGTAACCTAAGTATTCAGCATAAGAAAGCATTTTATCTTTATTTCCATCACAAAATGCAACAAATGATTCATCTTTTAATTCTTTTAAAGAAACCTCGAATCTATTTGAAAGAGCATGTTTTTTAGGAACAATTAAAACATATTCTTCTCTTTTAATTGCTATTGATTCAATTTCATCATTAGAATCAATACCGTCTATGTTATGGTAAAAGCCTAAATCTATTTTTCCACTTTTTAAATCTTTTAATATATCTGGTATAGATTGATAGTTAAATTGAAATTTTGTATTAGGACTAGTATTTAAAAAACCACTAATTATAAAAGGCATAAAATATGTTCCTATACTAGAGGTAGATGAAATAGAAATAGTACCAGTATTAGGGTTAATTATATCCTCCAGTTCTTTTACTCCTTTTTCAATTTCCATTAAAGCTATATTGCTATGATTTAAAAATATTCTTCCAAAACGAGTAAGTTTAATATTACGACCATTCTTTTCAAATAAGGGAACATTGAGTTCATCTTCTAACTTTGATATTGATTTACTTAAAGCTGGTTGAGTTACTGATAGTAAATTTGCAGCAACTGTAAAATTTTCAGTTTCAGCTATTGTTTTAAGATATTCTAATTGTTGTAAATTCATTTATATACTCCTTAACGTTTAGTCTATTTTAAAGTTATAATATATAATTATCATTAACAAACTATAACTTAAAGTTATAGTTCTATGAAAAATATGAATTAGACATAGTTTGAATTGTAATGATATAATCACAATAAATAACTTGTGGATAAATAAACTGTATAGATCAATTATAAAAATTATTTATAATTATGTCAAAAATTATGTCTTATGAAATTGTATAATATTACTTTTACTTATCCCATGTCTAGTGGATATAATACTCTAATTTTCTATAAGTTGGAGACCTGTGTTTTGTAAGTTATAAGAGATATAATAAGAACATAAACAAAATAAAATTAGTTAGGGAGAAATGTTTTATGATGAATGTAGATAAAGATAAATGTATAGGTTGCGGTTTATGCGTTAAGGATTGTTTTGCAAGAGACATAGAAATTGTAGGTGGAAAAGCTAAAATTAATAATGTAACCTGTTTTAAATGTGGACATTGTATAGCTATTTGTCCTAAAAATGCTGTAACAACAGATGAATATAATATGGAAGATGTAAAAAATTATAATAAAGAAGACTTTACAGTAGAAGCTGAAAACTTATTAAATTTTATTAAATTTAGAAGAACTATAAGACACTTTAAGAATAAAGAAGTAGAGGTAGAAAAGCTTTCTAAGATTATAGAAGCAGGTAGATTTACTCAAACAGGAAGTAATAGTCAAAATGTATCTTATATAGTAGTAAGAGATGGCATAGAAGAATTAAAAAGTATGGCATTGGAAAGCTTAAAGGAACTAGGACAAAATATTATTTCTAACTTAAACCCTCAAACAATAGGTTTCAAAAGATACGCAGAAATGTGGATAAGTATGTATGAAGATTATAAGACAAATGAAAATCCAAAGGATAATTTATTCTTTAATGCACCAACTATAATACTTGTTGCATCTGATTCTCAAGTTAATGCAGCTTTAGCATCTTCAAATATGGAACTTATGACTAATGCAGTAGGTCTTGGAACATTCTTTAGTGGATTTTTTGTAAGGGCAGCTCAAGGAAATAAAAAAATTATGGATTATTTAGGGTTAAAAGAAGGCCAACAAATTGTTACCTGTATGGTAATAGGATATCCAGATGTAAAATATTTAAGAACAGTACCTAGAAAAAATCCGGAAATATGTTGGAAATAAATTTAATGTTTACTAAATAAAAAAAATATTACTGGAAAGAAAAATTTCCAGTAATATTTTAATAATATAAAAAACTATCTAGAATCTCTGTTTATAATTGTATTTTACCTAAGAAGATATATTTAATAAGGAAGATTATTTAACATATCTGCCCATTGAACGAACTGGTTTTGAAGATACTTACGATAAATAGGGTTATGTTGTAATACTACCTCAATATGATCTATGTTGTTGATTTCTCCAATGTAGTTCCATACACCTTTTTCAGGGAGAACGTTAGGGTCGTGAGTCACAATTTTATCTTCAGAACCTTCGTGAGGGCCTATAGCAGATTTAACGCTAACTATACCGTCATTTCTCCACCAACTACTATCGACTTGAACTTTTCCAGGAGTAAAATTTGTGTATTTTCCCATAAAGATAGAACTTTTTAAAAGAAGAGGATTCATATTAATATTAGGTACTTGATGGCCAGTTAATAAATCTTTATGTGTATCTACACAAGAGATAGAAAAATAGTAAATATTTTTTTGAGCCTTAACCCAACTATTTAGCTCTTTTGCTCCTTCTTGAGACAAATCCCAAATACTTAAATCATTTGTATCTTTCCAAATGTTGCTGCTAAATACTCTTTTATAATAACTTTCGTAGGATTCATTAGCTTCTTTCTTAAGTCCCCATTGATCTAGCTTGAAATCAAAACAAGGATTGGTAGAATCAAATCTTCCAGTGCTACTAGCAATAGCAGCGAAAAAATCATGGACAAGAGGTTCGAGATTTTGTTTCCTTTCATCTTCTTGGCTTCCATCATGTGGAGTTGCTATAGTTGTAACACTATCAATCCAATGGTTGTCTCCTTTAAACAAAGGATTTAAGTTGGTTTTACTATAGTTCATTTCATCAGCATCACCATTTTCTAATAATTGAGCCAATATTCTAATTGTTTCTCCACCCATACTGTGCCCAATTAAGTGAATTTTTTTTGTTCCATTTGTATCTGAAGCCCCCCATTCAGGATAAACTCCAGGATAAGTTCGACCATAACGGTAATGTCCATCTTTTTTTGAATGAGCTTCACCATAGTCTACAGTGCCACCTTTTAAGTAAGCATACAATTCACAAGCTCTATCCCAATTACTAGATATAGAACCTATAGTGGGAGTAAAAACTGTATAGCCTTTTTGAGTTAAAATATCTTTTAAATTGTTTTCACCTCCCCAATAATTTATGCCATAAAGTTCATCATTTCCCCAACCAAATAAACCATGGACCATTACAATAGGATAATTATTATTTAATTTGGGTAATGAGGAACTTGTGATGGAATCTTCAGAAGAAGTAGTTGTAGCAAAAGCGTTGGTGGAAAAGGTTAAAGTTAATACCATGAAAGAGATGAGTAGTAATAATGTTTTTTTAAAAGATTTTTTCATAATAAAACACCCCATAAAATATAAATTTATACTTGAATACAGTATATCATTATTTTCAAATAAAGTATAAATATGGAATACGCTTTAAAATAGGCAATAAATCTATTGTAATGAGTAGTATAAATATAAAGCTTTAAATATCTCAATAATAACCATTAAAATATGATAAACAAAGTAAACTACTTAAAATAAAAATATGGTATTAATTCAAGCAACTCTTAAGAAATTTATATTAAAATTATTTTAATATAAGATTAGAGGGTTTAAGAGGTATATAAAGTAAATAATGATAAAAGCATATAAAGAATAGTTAAAAATAAAAAAAATAAAAAAAAAGGTAATATAACCCTTGCATTAATATGTATATGTGTTATACTAAGTGAGTAAGTTAAATTAATACTTACTAAAAAATAAAAAATAAAGATTTGATTATAGATGAGTAATTTCTCCTAATTAGAGAATACGTTAATCAAAGAGAGTCTTTAATTTTAAGGAGGAAACAAAAATGGCAGATAAGACAATAGTATGTAGAGATTGTGGTCAAGAATTCATATTCACTGAAGGTGAGCAAGAATTCTACAAAGAAAAAGGATTCGATAACGAGCCAACTAGATGTGCAGCTTGTAGAAGAGCAAAAAAAGAACAAAATAGAAGATAATTAATATTTTCATAAAAGAACTATCTTAAAAGTAATTTTAAGATAGTTCTTTTTTATTATTATAAAATGATAATAATATAGATAGGATATATGTAAAATTTAACTAAGATTATATATAATTAAAAGGTTTAGGAAAAACTTTTAAAAGTAAGTTAATCCTAAACCTTTTGTGGTAGTATACTATTTTATTAAATTTTAAATTTGTTGACAAAGAACTTTAAATCATAATAGGGTAGAAACTTATATTCATTAAATGTAACAGTCATGTATATGTTTAAGAAATATAGAATAGCTTTAGAAATACGGTTTATAAAAGTTGAGGGAAATAAGCTTACGGTTTGTCAATAAGAGGTTAAGAAAAGTATGGTTATCTATATAACTATAAATTAGTTGTTTACTTTGTAGATAATTATATATAATGTAATTAAGGTTAAACATTATGAATAAGCAAAGGAGATTATGATGGATTGGTATTGTGCAGTTTGGAATAGTGATAAAGTTAGCAGTGAAATGGGAGCACAATTCTTATATGAAAAAATATGTAAAGGAGATACATCATTAGTAGGAGATATAGATATACTTGACGAGTTTTATGAGGATCTAATGGGAAAAAATCAAAATATTAAGGTAGACAAGGGAGATGGCTTTGTAATAATAGGTTGTGATTTAGAAAATGCTGAATTTATTAATAATATAGTTCAAGTATTAGCTAAAGACCATGGATTATCATTTTATGAGCCACAAAATATGACTTATATATTTTAGTTTTAAAGAAAAGAAAAATTCATCAAGTATGGATTGTTTATAGAAAGGTAAGGGAAATATGACATTAATAAAGAGAGAAGACATACTTAAGAATTTGAATGTAGAAACCAAGATTAATGGGCATATTATTGGGGTAGCTACAGGTTCAGGTATTACAGCAAAATATGCTGAAAATGGTGGAGCAGATTTTATATTGGCTTTAAATTCAGGGAAATTTAGACAAATGGGAAGAGGTTCTCTTGCTGGTATGCTTCCATTTTCCAACAGTAATGATATGGTAATGGATTTTGCTTCTAGAGAGATTTTACCATTAGTTAAAAGAACCCCAGTAATATTTGGATTTAATGCAACGGACCCTACAAAAGATATGAAAGAATATATTAGATTTATTAAGGAACAAGGTTTTTCTGGCATTAATAATTTCCCAACTATTGGAATTGTAGATGGCGAGTTTCGTGAATCATTAGAAGAAAATGGTTGTTGTTATGACTTAGAAGTTGAAGCTATAGGTATTGCACATGAAATGGGCCTATTTACTATTGCATTTGTGTTTGATGAAGATACTGCAAAAAAAATGATTAATGTTGGGGCTGATGTGATTTGTGTGCATCTAGGTTTAACACAAGGTGGCATGTTAGGTGCAAAAAAAATACTTTCTTTAGAATCGGCAAGAGAGAGGGTAGAAAAAATTTTTAAAGTGTGTAATGAGATAAACCATGATGTAATCAAATTAATTTATGGAGGACCTGTAAAGACTCCAATTGATGTTCAATATATGTATAGTAATAATAAATTGGTTATGGGGTATATTGGCGGATCTTCCTTTGAAAGAATTCCTTCTGAAAAATCAATAATTAATATTACAAAAGCATTTAAAACTTCCGGTAATTTAAGTGAAGATGATTTAATGATTAAAATGTTAGATGGTATTACAAAACATTATGATTATGTAGAATTTGTAAAGGAATACGTGGATAAGAATTATATGAATGATATATCATTTTTGGACTTGGCTAAAGTTGCACATATATCAAGAAGCCATTTAAGTAATTTATTTAAAAAGGATGTTGGTTGCAGTTTTCCTCAGTATTTGGTTAAATATCGAATAGATAAATCAATAGCCATTATGAATAGAGAAAAAATTCCACTAATACAATTAGCTTATTTAGTTGGGTATAATGACTACTCCCAATTCAGTAAAATGTTTAAAAAATACAAAAGATGCTCACCAACACAGTATTTCTCAGATAATAAAAAGAACTCATAAAGTTTTTAAAGGGTTTTAGTAAATAAAATTATATTTTCTGACAAAGGATACATAAGCTCAAGGTTATAGTACATAAACACATTTACCTTTATTAAAATAAACAGTATTATTAACTTGTGATCATTAATACTGTTTATTTTAATTGTCTAATTAATGGGTAGTTATAAATGTAAATAGTACACATTCTTATTTTTACTCAGGAGGAGGTTTTTTGATTTATGAAAACGATAGCAATTGCAGGGACTTTTGATTCAAAAGGGGTGGAATACACTTATGTTAAAGAATTAATTGAAAGCTTAGGAATTAAAACTTTTACAATTCACACAGGTGTATTTGAACCAACTTTTGAACCTGATGTTTCTAATGAGGAAGTGGCAAAGGCTGCTGGAGCAGACATATATGAAATAGCGGCAAAGAAAGATAGAGCATTAGCAACTGAGATTTTATCAAAAGGAATGGAAATAATAGTTCCCAAATTATATGATGAAGGAAAATTTGATGGTATAATTTCCTTTGGCGGTACAGGTGGAACATCTTTAGTAACACCAGCTATGCGAAAATTACCTATTGGAGTACCTAAGGTGATGGTGTCAACTGTGGCTTCAGGCAATACGTCACAATATGTTCAAACAAGCGATATTATTATGATGCCATCTGTAGTTGATGTGGCTGGATTAAATTCTATATCAACAAAAATATTTACTAATGCAGCATTTGCTATAACAGGTATGGTCAAATTTACAAACAATAAAAAGGTTGAAAAGAAGCCACTTGTAGCAGCTACTATGTTTGGTGTAACAACACCTTGTGTAAACTATGCAAGAGAATATCTTGAAGAAAGAGGATACGAGGTTCTAGTATTCCATGCAACAGGTATTGGTGGAAAAACAATGGAAAGTCTTATTGAAGGTGGATTTATTGAGGGAGTATTAGATTTAACTACAACCGAATGGTGTGATGAAATTGTTGGTGGTGTATTAAATTCAGGACCTCATCGTTTGGAGGCAGCTGGGAAAAATCATATTCCTCAAGTTGTTTCTGTTGGAGCATTGGATATGGTAAACTTTGCGGCGATAGAGACTGTGCCAAGTAAATTTGAAGGCAGAAATTTTTATAAACATAATCCAACAGTAACATTAATGAGAACAACAGTAGAGGAAAATAGAATAATTGGAAAGAAAGTAGCAGAAAAGCTTAATATAGCTTCAGAAAAAACTGCATTATTTATTCCCCTTAAAGGCGTGTCTTTATTAGATGTTCCTGGACAACCTTTTTACGGAGAAGAAGAAGATAGTGCGCTATTTGATATTTTAAGAAATAATGTTAATAAAGATATAATAGAAATTGTTGAAATGAATAATGCAATAAATGATAAGGAGTTTGCAGAAGCGGCAGCTGAAAAACTAATTAATTTAATGAATAAATAGAATAATTTATATGAAGGGTGAGATAACTATGAATAAATTAACAAGAGTAGAAATAATGGAAAAATTTAAAAAAGAGGTATCTAATGGAAAGGTTTTATTAGGCGTAGGTGCAGGAACAGGTATCACAGCAAAGAGTAGTGAAGCTGGTGGAGCAGACATGCTTATTATTTATAACTCTGGAAGATATAGAATGGCAGGGCGTGGTTCTTTAGCAGGCTTATTATCTTATGGTGATGCTAATCAAATAGTTGTTGAAATGGGGTCAGAGGTATTACCAGTTGTTAAAGAAACACCTGTACTTGCTGGTGTTTGTGGAACTGACCCATTTAGAGTTATGGAAGTATTTTTAAAGCAATTAAAAGACCAAGGATTTGCAGGGGTTCAAAACTTTCCAACGGTAGGATTAATAGATGGTGTATTTAGACAAAATTTAGAGGAAACAGGTATGGGATATGGTCTTGAAGTAGAGATGATAAGAAAAGCACATGAACTTGATATGCTTACTACTCCTTATGTATTTAATCCGGAACAGGCTAAAGCAATGGCAGAAGCTGGGGCAGATATTTTAGTAGCACATATGGGTTTAACTACAAAAGGAACAATTGGTGCTAAAACAGCTCTTACTCTTGATGATTGTGTAGAAAAAATTGAGGCTATTATAAAAGCTGGTAAAGAAGTAAATCCAGATATTATGATTATCTGCCATGGTGGTCCAATTGCTGAACCAGAAGATGCATCATATGTAATTAAGAAAACAGAGGGAATTGATGGTTTCTTTGGAGCATCTAGCATTGAACGTTTTGCAGCTGAAAAAGGAATCACTTCACAAGCTTCTGCATTTAAATCTATTAAAAAATAATAAGTGAATTAAAAGGGTAGGTTAGACATAAAGTTTAACCTACCCTTAAAACTAGATGTAATTTATACTAATCTTTCAATATTAACTAGTCTAGGTTTGTGTCCCGCAGGAGTTGCTGTAACATATATTTTTACTAGTCCAGTTTTAGGTTGTTCTGTAACAGAAGTAGATTTAGCTATAAATAGATAATTCATTCCATTTACAACTTGGGTAGCAACCAATAGAGGCTCAAAAGTTGATCCTACAAATCCTTCTAACGCAATATCAAGTACCTCCCTATTCTCACAACTAACACATTGTTGAACTATCCATCCTCCAAAGCTATTGCTCATTTAATATCCTCCTAAAATAAGTAATATAGTAATAATTTGCCATTATATATTCTATATGTCAATATATTGGTTCAATTTTAGAAATAAAAATGTAAATATTAAAATATATTAACTTTACTTATTATACAAATTATTGTTTCCACTTAAAACTTTTTCCAGGAAAATATATAGTGAGACCAGATATAATCCATTAAGAGGACTGCCTAAATTTTTGATGGTCTTAGTAGGAATATTAAATATAGTGTGTGGGTTCATAATATCAGTTATTATATAAGAAAAATACTATATTTTCACAAGACTATTACACTTATTATGTTGTTATTGATTGGATGGCTTGTTCTTGTAAATAGAAAAGCAGGACTAAAAAGTTCAATACTGTTATCGTTGCTCCAAGGAGTTAGCGGTACAATTTTTATTATATTACTTATATTAGAGAAAGTTGCAGGTGGGGTAATAATAAGTAGGGTAGTAGAGACATTATCTATAGATGATAGTACACACCCATATTGTAATCATAGTAATAGCTCTTTAGAAAAGTAGAAAAAGTTTGTAGGAAATTATAGTTATGGAATAAAATACATAACACCTATCAATAGACCAATGATATACAAGATATCATTGGTCTATGTTATAATTACCATATTAATGTATTAAGTTAACTTAATAGGAGTGAAAAAATGATTGATATGACTAAGGGTAATGCAAATAAATTGATTCTGAAATTTGCATTGCCAATGATTTTGGGAAACATATTTCAGCAGGTTTATAATTTAGTAGACACTATAGTAGTAGGTAAATTTGTAGGAACCGATGCCTTAGCTGCAGTAGGTTCTTCATTTGCAATTGTTGTATTTATAACATCAATAATAATAGGATTAACCATGGGAGTTGGAGTTATTCTTGCTCAGTTTTATGGAGCAAATGAAATGGAGAAATTTAAGATAGCTGCAATAACTTCATTTATATTTATAGGTTTAATTACTATTGTACTAATGATTATTTCTATAGGATTCATAGATCCAATATTAGAGTTGTTTAATATGCCATCTAAGCTTATAAAAGATGCAAAGTCCTATTTACTTATTATAATTATAGGTTTGATTTTTACTTTCGTATATAATTTGGGCACAGCTTTACTTAGAGCTATTGGTGATTCTAAAAGACCTTTATATTTTCTGATTTTAGCTTCTTTAATAAATGTAGTATTAGACTTAGTGTTTGTTTTACAATTTAATTTAGGCGTTAAGGGAGTTGCCATAGCTACTACAATTGCACAAGGAGTATCGGCAATATTATGTACAATTTATGTTTGTAGAAAACTACCTTTTATATCATTTAAGAAGGAAGATATAAAGATAGACAGGGGTATTTTAAGGCTTGTAGCAAAGTATTCTATTTTAACATCAGCTCAACAATCTATTATGAACTTTGGAATACTTATTGTACAAGGATTAGTAAATAGCTTTGGAATTACAGTAATGGCAGCATTTGCAGCAGGAGTAAAGATAGATTCTATTGCATATATGCCTGTACAGGATTTTGGAAATGCTTTTTCTACATTTGTGGCACAAAATAAGGGAGCGGACAAGCCAGAAAGAATAAAAGAAGGAGTGAAAGGGGCAATAAAAACTATAATAGCTTTTTGTGCTGTAATTTCCACTTTAATATTTGTATTTTCAAGAAATATAATGCTGTTATTTATAGATAAGGGAGAGGAAGAGGTTATAAGACTTGGCATAGAGTATATATCTGTAGTAGCAATATTTTATGTGTTAATTGGATTTTTATTTATGTTTTATGGTTTATATAGAGGGTTAGGTTTATTAAAAATGTCAATAATTTTGACTGTGGTATCACTAGGTACTAGAGTAGTACTAGCATATATTCTTTCAGCAACATCCCTAGGAGCTAGTGGTATATGGTGGTCGATACCTATAGGATGGGCTTTAGCTGATATTTTAGGTTTTATTGTATATAAGAAAAATAGAATTTAACTAATATTTAGCATGATGAAAGTAAATAATTTGAATAATTAAGTTGATATAGCAAACAAAAAAAGCTGTATACATATTAATTTTTTAAAATTAATATGATACAGCTATTTTTTATTGTTACGAAAATACATAGAGTTTTATTAACTAATTTTCTTTAGAGCACTTGCCACGACTTCATAGGTTACAGAAGTTCCTTTTTGTAGTTTGGCTTCATTTTCTGTATTAACAATTTGTAGTCTATCAGTTGCTTCTAAATATTTAAAAGTAATCAAAGTTCCTTCTTCAAGAGCAACTATCTCACTGTTTTTAGGATAATTGGTAGTTCCAATAAAATCCTTAGAATATATAGTTTCTTTTTTAGTATTTTGAATTAAGATTGAAGCATAACTGTCAATAAAATCAACGTGTGAGTTACCATTTTTCATATCAATTTTAGTTTGCTATGAAGATAAATCTAAGTTTAATTCTGCAAAAAAAATCTTCTAAGCCTTTAAAAACAATTTTTATATTTATTAAACTCTTCCCTAAAGTGATGGAGTCACTATTGGTGTACAGCTATATATAGCTGTATGCGGCTGAATACATTTATATTTAAGACTGTTGTAAGTTACTATATCTCCAGGTTTATAACTTGTACCAATTTTCCACTAATTAATTTCTATAGTCTATCTTTTTATAATTAAGTTTCCTTCTTTAAGTGTCGTTGTTTTTCCATCTTCTAAGGTTGCAACTATTTTATATGGGTAGCTATTTTCACTCCATCTTGAACAAGGTAAATTAAATTTAAATGCTGCTTGCGATAAATTGTAGCCTTTATATTTATTTTGAGAATCATTTAATATGCTACGAGTAGCATCTATAGACTTCACACTATTTAAGTATATCGCTAGATTTGTAATCTTATCTCCACTTACACAATCACCGGTTATTTCTAAATCACCTGTTACTGCTTTTGTATCATCAAAATTAACTTCATATTTAAGTGGTAATTTTTTGATTTCATTTTCTGATGATTTAACTAATCCAGTATCATTAATTTTATAAGTGATACTCGTATCTTTATCTAATTCCAATTTATTGTCTGTATTTGTAATTAATAATCTATTATTTATGTTTGGCTCTTTGTGTTTTATTGTAATATAGTACCCAGGTTTAATAGAAATATTTTGGACTGAAGCTTGATTTACTTTATTACCAATAAAATCTTTTGTATAAACAGTATTTCCTTCAGCATCTCTAATTAAAATTGATGAATAACTGTCAGTAATAAGATAATGGGCATCACCATTTTTTATATCAATTTTAGCTTGCTTTGAAGATAAATCTAAGTTTAATTCTGCAAAAAGCCATTCTTCTGCACCTTTAAAAGTGAATTTAAAGTTTTTACCAACATAGGCGTTATTATTAGGTTTTGGTATAGTTCCTGGATCAACTGATTTCAATTCATTTTTGCTAATCTTATATGAATTAACAGAGTTTGTATCAAGTGATAGCTTATTGTTTTCATTGGTTATGAAAAGTCTACCTTTAAATTCTCTGTGTTTTACAGTTAAATAATAACCTTCTTTTATAGGTATATCTTTTGTTAAAGCATCATTGACTTCATTACCAATAAAATTCTTGTCAAAAACAGTTTGTCCTTTTTCATCTTGAATTAAAATTGAAGCATAACTGTCATTAAAATAATAATGTGTCTTAATATTTTCAACTACAAGTTTGCTAGTTAAGTTCCCTAAATCTAAATCCAATTCACCAAATTGTTTATCGCTGTAACCCTTAAAGTTAAAGGTAAAGTTTGAACCTATATAAGGGTTTTCACTAGGTTTTGGTATAGTTCCTGGATCAACTGATTTCAATTCATTTTTGCTAATCTTATATGAATTAACAGAGTTTGTATCAAGTGATAGCTTATTGTTTTCATTAGTTATGAAAAGTCTACCTTTAAATTCTCTGTGTTTTACAGTTAAATAATAACCTTCTTTTAGAGGTATATCTTTTGTTAAAGCATCATTGACTTCATTACCAATAAAATTCTTGTCAAAAACAGTTTGTCCTTTTTCGTCTTGAATTAAAATTGAAGCATAACTATCATTGAAATAGTAGTGTGTTTTAATATTTTCAACTGTAAGTTTACTAGTCAAATTTTTAAGGTCAAGATCAAGTTTAGCAAACTGCTTATCACTATATCCTTTAAAGTTAAATGTAAAGGCTGAACCTTCATTTGGTTTTTCAGTACCAGTTTCTCCATTACCTCTTTGTCCATTTATAACAACATCAAAATTAGCAGTGCCTGCTGATATATTTATATTTTCTAAACTAATTCCACTATTAGTTCCATTAGATAAGAATAATTCACTTGAATTAATGCTTGTCCTATTACTTCCTAGTGCCGCGTTATTTATATAGCCATTGCTATATAATGATCCTGATGGTCTATATAGATATATTTCATCTTGACTACTAGATTTACTATTCGCATTTCCCTGACCTTTATAAGCTGTATTTATTCTATATACAAGCAATCCTTCTCCTGGTAATTTTGACTCATAAAGTCCTTCTCTTTTTCTATATTCAACAACAAAATATTCTGATGCAGAATTTGGTGATTTTATAATATAACTATTATTAGTTGAATTATTTATTGATTTTATTGAATATTTACCCGGTTTATTTATTTCACTTATATTGTTCATCCACTTTCCATAATACATTTTCATATAAGAACTTACTTGAGGAGTAGGATAACAATTGTCCATAATATCCCAAGGCCCAACAGAAGTAATTTTATTATTAGAATCATAATGATAAAGATCTGGAGCACCTAAAGTATGGAACATTTCATGACTTAAAACAGCTATACCATTGTCTCCTATAAAATCTTCTAATTGAAAATTATAAGTATCAACTTTTTTGCCATTTATTTCTGGATGTTGATAATACATACCCCATTTATGAGGCCACAGTAATGATGACCATTCATCTGATCCACCCTTTATTATAAAACATACATTGTCAATTTTGCCATCATTATCAGAGTCTATATTTAAGTCTTGAGGAATTTGACTTTTAACAGCATTTATTGCATTTGCAAGCAATGTTTGCTCTTTCATTCCTCTTTCACTTTGTGGAACATTTGAATAGTAACTTCTTGGGTGATTATCCGTATAACTTAAGACTCTTTCTCCTTGAGGCTTTGGATAAAAAGTTGTGTTAACATCTAATTGTCCATAAGAAGCCTCTTTATAATAACTAGCTAGAGACGCTTGATTTTGTGAATTAAATTGTCTTTCATATGATGAAATGCCTCTTGTTATTTCATTTTGATCACTAAATTTTATAAAAACAACTATGTTATTAAGTGTTCCAATATTTTTCGTTGTGCTCTGAACTGCTTGATTGGCTCCAAGTAATTCTCTTTGCTTTTCAATTTCTTCTATTGGTTCCTTAACTTCACTCATATTAACTCTACTATCATTATCCACATTTTTCAAAGTTTCAACTTTATCTTTAGTTACTCTTTCTCTAGATGGTATTACTTTGTTTTTAACATATTTACCAAAAACATAATACTTTGTTTTTTCATCCTTAACTATAGCTCTTCCTTTTGAATCGTGGATATAATTATAAAACTCATCTCCTGATGCATAGCAATCAATAGATTGTCCATCAGGTTGTGTAAGGGTTATTTGTGCATCCTTTATTGGAGCTGCACTAACTTTTACTTGATTTGCACCTAAGATTCCTGTAACTGCAATCATTGTAGTTACAATTAATTTTAATAAAAGTTTCTTTTGCATATTTTATCCCCCCATTTATAAATATCGATCTGTTAAGTCATATGAACATTGCTTTTCAACCCTTTAAGAATATAATGATTTTGATAAAACTACTTTTAATCTTACAAAGTTAAAAAGCAATGAATAAATCTAATTTATATTTAAGCAATTCTTCCCCAAAGTGCAGGAGTTACTTTTGGTTCCCAACTATATATAGCTGTATGAGCTTGAATACATTTATATTTATAACCATTGTAAGTTACTATATTTCCAGGCTTATAACTTGTACCAGGTTTCCATTCATTTATTTGTTCTGTTCCTCCAGATTGTTTTTTTACAATTAAAGTTCCTTCTTTAATTGTTGTTTTTTGTCCATCTTCTGTTGTAACAATTATCTTGTAGGAATAAGGATTATCAGACCAATTAGACCAATTTAAATCAATCTTAAATGCACCCTGTGATAAATCATATCCTGCATATTTGTTTTGAGGATCACTTAACATGCTACGTTCAGCTGCATATTTTGCTCCATTTACATTTATCTCTATATTGGTAACTTTATTGCCTGATACACATTCACCTGTTATTTGCAAATCGCTTGTTATAGTTTTTGTGTCATCAAAATTTACTACATATTTAAGTGGTAGTTTTTTGATTTCGTCTTCTGAAGATTTAACTAATCCAGTATCGGTTATTTTATAAGTGATACTCTTATCTTTATCTAATTCTAATTTATTGTCTGTGTTTGTAATTAATAATCTATTATTTATATTTGGCTCTTTGTGTTTTATTGTAATATAGTAATTAGGTTTAATAGAAATATTTTGGATTGAAGCTTGATTTACTTTATTACCAATAAAATCTTTTGTATAAACAGTATTTCCTTCAGCATCTCTAATTAAAATTGATGCATAACTGTCAGTAACAAGATAATGTGCATCACCATTTTTTATATCAATTTTAGCTTGATTTGAAGATAAATCTAAGTTTAATTCTGCAAAAAGCCATTCTTCTGCACCTTTAAAAGTGAATTTAAAGTTTTTACCAACATAGGCGTTATTATTAGGTTTTGGTATAGTTCCTGGATCAATTGATTTCAATTCATTTTTGCTAATCTTATATGAATTAACAGAGTTTATATCAAGTAATAGATTATTATTTTCATTGGTTATGAAAAGTCTACCTTTAAATTCTCTGTGTTTCACAGTTAAATAATAACCTTCTTTTAGAGGTATATCTTTTGTTAAAGCGTCATTGACTTCATTACCAATAAAATCTTTGTCAAAAATAGTTTGTCCTTTTTCGTCTTGAATTAAAATTGAAGCATAACTGTCATTGAAATAGTAGTGTGTTTTAATATTTTCAACTGTAAGTTTACTAGTTAAATTTTTAAGGTCAAGGTCAAGCTTTGCAAACTGCTTATCACTATATCCTTTAAAGTCAAATGTAAAGGCTGAACCTTCATTTGGGTTTTCTTTATTTGTTGTAGGCTTTGGTAAAAGGTCTTTGTATTTTGTTAACATTTGAGTTTTTAAAGGTTCTACTAAAGCATCTATTGCAAGTTTTAGCTCTATTTTTGATTCTGCACAGTCACTTTTAGCCATTAATTGTTCAGCATAAATTTTTGATGCAAATGCATCAATTCTTTGAGCTAACTCTTGATTTAAGTTTTGATTTAATATTTCATTTTTGAGACCTTGATTAGTTACAAGTAATGTATTAGTCTTAACATTATTAAGAGCAGTTTTATTGTCTCTAATCTTTAAACGTGATGGTTCTAGGTGATTTATTCTGATTTTATAACCTTCTTTTAATATTTGACTACTAGTTTCGAGTTTCTCATTTGTACCAGTAATTAATCTTGTGTAAGTTACATTATTATTTTGATCTAGAATTTCAATTTTAGCATAAAAAGGATATTTATCACTTGGAAAATAAAAATGTGGGTCTTTGTTATTTACTTTTATATTTAAGCGTTGATTTTCTAAATCTACAGTAGCTGTAGCAAATAAATTATCAGATATACCTAAAAAGTCAATTTCTTGATTCACCAAGCTACTTTTTGCACGTAATGAGTAGTTTAATGACACATTATTAGTAGCATCCTTAACTCTTAAATAATGAGTATCAAGGGTATATGATTTATCGTCAGTATTTGTTGTATAAATAGTATAAATACCTACTGGTAATTGACCTAATGAAAGGCTTGGATCAGTAATAGTAATCTTTTTAACTTCTTTTTCTCCATTCATTAAATAAAGAGTTTGATTTTTAATTTGATTAAAATCATCAATTTTAAAGTTTAAAGTTACATTGCCCTTTAAGCCAGTAGTGGCTAAATCATCTGTAGTTACTAAAGATAAAGGTGTTTCTAATTTTAATGATTGTTGTATTTGTCCAACTTGGCTATCAGGAACAACTTCATTTAGTGGTGCAACAGGCTTGTAATTTTTATATCTATTTTGTTCCTTTTGCCAAGAAGTCATTTCTCCACCAAAAGATTCTATAACTGGTGTAAAATCAAGTTTACTTATTTCTCCATAATACTTACTAATTAAATCAAATTGTTTATAGTCAGATTTATTAAATCCAATAGTATTAGCAAGTTTACGACCTTCTTGATTAAGATGAGCAAAACTATCTTCTCCAGCTTTATCTTTTAAAAGAACATGACCATAAAGTTGTTCTCTTAAACCCCAAGTATTAAAAGCTGATTTATTTTGATGCCAAAGTTTATTGACGGTATAGTCAACCGTACTTTTTCTGCCATAATCATATAACCATCCATTAGTATAGATGTTTACATCAGGATCTTTTTTTTGAAAACTATGAGCATAGATATTGTTCCAAACTTCTCCATGATTAAAAGTATCTTGATAACCATGACCTATTTCATGGAGAGCTCCCCAACCTTTTGATAACCAAAAACCAGCTACTGAATCAGAAGTTTCTGCAGTATGGTCACCGCCATAGTAAGCACCTCCGGGACCACTTTTATCAGCTTTCATAAAATATTTGTTAGGAATATTTTTATCAGTTTTCACATTTGTATCAAAGCTAATACCTGTTAATTTATTGTAATATGAAAAAATATCACGATAATAAAGTATTAATTGATCAATAGAAGCAAAGTCTCTCATATTTTTCATATAAGCCTTGTCTTTTTGGGGAACTAATAATTGAAAATCATTATCTACTACTAGTGCAAAAGGAGCAGCTGTTTTATCCCATTGGGTAAAAAACGTTTGCTCATTATCACCTTTTCTATAAGTAGGCAAAGTTTGCATGTTGCTAGTTACTGTATATTCAACTTTAGGTTTTTCAGTTCCACCATAAATAGTATCTACAAAAGGCACTGAATTATATGGATTAGATACAGTAATTGATGTTTGATTAAATTCTTTAGAGATTTCGTGTTGATTGTTATCATTATACAATTTCAATTTTAGATTTCCTTTAAAATTAGGATTTGTTTGTCTAATTGTAAATTGAGTATTTGCAGGTAAAATAATTCCTAGATCTTGACGATCGTGACCTAATCCTTTGGAAAAGTCAGTTTTTCTAAGCCATGTAGGATCTTCTAGTGTATAAAGTTCTTTTTGTTTTACTTCATCAGCATAAACATTTATTGCACTCCCACAAATAGCGCACATAAAGAATAATTGAAGTATCAAAAATTTGCTAAAACGTTTCATTTTTTTCATCTCCTTTTAATTTTAATTTATCTGTTAAGTTATAAAAAATTATGTTTGAAATTTAAAAAATCAAGAAATCGCATAAAACTTAAGTTGCATATTGATAAATACTTAACAGAGTTGTTCATGAGTATATTAAAACTCACTTTTTACTTTGAAATAATATTTATACAAATGTAAAAAATGATATTTTAAACTAATATAAAACTTACATAATGATGCTATATTCAAACAATTTATCCAATAATGTAAAAAAAGAACTTGGAATTGATTTCAAATTGAAGTTTATCATAAAAATATCCTTTTTTCAATATAAATGGTATGAATAATCTTTAAATTGAATATAGTTTTTAAATATATTTAATATTTTATAAAAATAGAAAGGTAAATAGCTATTTTTACTTTTAAATATTGATGAGAATATATTAGTATAATATACATTTAAACTTTATAATGAAATTAGATATATTTACGATAAATGTAGTCATATAAATACAATATAGTTAACTAAGAAAATAATTTTACTTAGTGATTCTTACTTGAATAAAGTTTTATCTAATTAAATAGAAAAGTCATAAATTGAAATCATAATATAAATACTACATTGTAAAATCCACAAATAGTTAATAGAATCTTTGTTTTTATGATAAAATATAGTATAAATTAAACAAATACGATTAAATAAATTAATGAACTTTTAGAAAGATTACTTTTAGTGTTTAACCTATGATATGTTAAGAGTAATATAAGTAAATATATTGGAGGATTATATTCAATGAATTTCGAAAAAAAAAATAGTATGGAAATAAAAAAAATAAATAGAAATATTATATATAGATTAATATATAAAAGCAAAAAAACTTCTAAGCAAGAAATTGCTAATAGACTAGGAATGAGTCTTCCTACTGTTACCCAAAACCTGAAAATATTGAAAGAAGAAGGATTAATAATGGAAGACGGGGAGTTTGAATCCACAGGAGGAAGAAAAGCAAAGACTATTATTTGTATTAAGGATTCTAAAGTTTCTTTGGGAATGGATATTACTAAAAATCACATTAGTATAGTTAGTGTTGATTTAATGGGTAACATAATAAAAAGTAATAGGGTTTTTAAAAAGTTTAAAAATACAGATTGTTATTTTAAAGAACTTAATGAAATATTAGAAAATTTTGTTGAAGATAGTAAAATAAGTAGAGAAAAAATACTTGGAGTTGGGATTTCAGTTCCAGGTATCTTATCAAACGATAAAAGATATGTATTATATTCGCATGCTCTTGAATTAAGTAATATGGAGTGTAAAAATTTTGATGAGTTTATATCATATTCATGCGTTATAAGCAATGATGCCAATGCAGCAAGCATAGCAGAAACTTGGAACCTAGATGATATTAATAATATAGTATATATCTCTCTTAGCAATACAGTAGGGGGTGCTATTTTATTAAATAATAAGATTTATGAAGGTGGAAATCAGAGGAGTGGGGAAATAGGACATATGACAATAATCCCTGATGGGAAAGGGTGTTATTGTGGAAAAAAAGGTTGTGTAGATGCGTATAGTTCAGCATTATGTTTATCTAAGCATACAAATGGAAATTTAGAAGAATTTTTTAATATTCTTAATAAAGATAATAATAAAATAAAAAAAGTTTGGGATGATTACTTAAACTATTTATCTATAGTAATTAACAACCTAAGAATGTTGTTTGATTGTAATGTAATTTTAGGTGGCTACGTAGGAGCGTATATGGAAAAATATTTTAACGATTTAAAAGAACTAGTCAATAACCGCAATGCTTTTGAAAGAGAAAGTAATTTTTTAAGGGTGTGTAGATATAAAAAAGAGTCTAGTGCTGTAGGGGCTGCATTAATACATATAGATAAATTTATAAATAGTATTTAATATAAAGTTTTAATTATAGATTTTGAATGATTCAAGTACAGAGGTATGCTTGGGTCATTTTTGTTATAAGAAAATTATAATAGTAAAAAATTTAGAAGAAACATTTTAATTAAGATGATAAAAATATATGTAAAAAATAAAAAGTGATAAAAATAATAAATTAAGGAATAACATCCTAAGGGCCCATTATTTATTTAAAATGTCAATAAAAATTATAATTATATTTTTATTGACATTTTTTGCAGATGGATTTATTATATATACAAAGAACTTATGCAAAATAGTTTTGTATAAGTAATTTACATAAGAAAAGGGGGACATTAGGGGATGAGTTTTACCGAGAGAAAAAGAAACAATAATTTTTTTGACAAAGGGGTAACCGATATCATAAATAAATTAATTGATGTAATATCAGGGCTGTTTTTACCATTAGTTAATGTAATGAGTGCCTCAGGAATTTTAAAAGGGATTTTAGCTATTCTTGTAGCATCTACTGTGATTTCTGAGACAAGCAGTACATATGTAATACTACACTCAATATCAGATAGTTTTTTCTATTTCCTACCTATTTTTTTAGCATATACAGCATCTAAAAAATTTAATACGGATTCATTTACATCAATTCTTATAGCTATGATTTTAGTACATCCTAGCATTACTCAGCTATTTCAGTCAGATAAGATTATAGATTTTATTGGGGTTGAGGTAATACCTGCAATTTATTCTTCTAGTGTGATACCAATTATTTTAGCTATTGGAATTCTTCATTTTGTAGAAAAATTTATTAGTAAAATTTTACCAGAAGTTATCAAGGGCTTCTGTATACCTCTTTGTTCTATTTTAATTATAATACCACTTACTATTTTGGTGTTTGGACCTATAGGAATTAAGATAGGGGATTTTTTAGCAGACCTATACTCGATAGCGTATAACTTTAGCCCAACGATAGCAGGATTTTTTATAGGATCGTTAATACAGGTTATGGTTATATTTGGGTTCCACTGGAGTCTGGTTCCTTTAGCAATCAACAATATTGCAGTAAATGGCTATGATACAATACTAGCACTTATGGGGGCTGCAGCCTTTGCTCAAGCAGGAGCAGCATTAGCAGTTTGTATAAAAACAAAGAATAAGAAATTAAAAACTATCTCACTATCAGCTGCAATATCTGCATTATTTGGAATAACAGAGCCTGCTTTATTTGGTGTTAACTTACCGCTTAAAAAACCATTAATATTTGTTTGTATAGCTGGAGGGGTTGGTGGAGCAATAGCAGGAGCAACAGGTGCTGCGGCTACATCATTTGCTTTCCCAGGATTGGCAACACTTCCAGTGTATTTAGGAGAAGGATTTAGTGGATTTTTAGTTTCTTGTATAGTTGGATTTTTGCTTAGCTTTTTACTCACTTTCATATTTAAATTTGTAGATAAGAAAGAAGAGTTATATATAAAAAATTAAATAAATTATATTGTGAGAGGAGATAAATATATGAATAATAAAATGAAAGTAGCAGTTATGAATGGAATAGGTGAAATGGGGTTTGAAGAGAGAGTCATACCTAAAGTAGCAGATGACGAAGTTTTAGTTAAAACTGAATATGTAGGTATTTGTGGATCAGACCTTCACTACTATGAAACAGGAAGAATAGGAGATTATATTGTTGAGCCACCTTTTGTACTAGGACATGAGGCAGCAGGAACTGTAGTTGAAATAGGTAAAAATGTAAAACATCTTAGAGTTGGGGATAGAGTAACTCTTGAACCTGGAAAAACATGTGGAAATTGTGAATTTTGTCGTTCAGGAAAATATAACTTGTGTCCAGATGTAATATTCTTTGCAACACCACCAGTAGATGGAACATTCCAAGAGTATGTTTCTCATGAAGCCAATTTATGTTTTAAGCTTCCAGATAATGTAGATACAATGGAAGGAGCATTAATTGAGCCACTAGCAGTAGGATTTCATGCAGCAATGCAAGGAGAAGCACATGCGGGACAGTCAGCAGTAGTATTAGGTGCAGGATGTATTGGGTTAGTTACTATGTTGGCTTTAAAATCTATGGGACTTACAGAAGTATACGTTGTAGATATTATGGAAAATAGATTGCAAAAGGCTTTAGAATTAGGGGCTACGAAAGTAATTAATGCAAGTAAAATTGATGCAATAAAGTCTATTATGGAATTAACTAATGGATTAGGATGTGACCTTGTATTTGAAACTGCTGGAACAGAAGTAACATCTCAACAGTCAGTGCATATGGCAAAAAAAGGTGCGAATATTGTATTAGTTGGATATGGAAAGACGGGAATGATGAATATGCCTATGAGTTTAGCATTAGATAAAGAAATTACATTTAAGACTGTATTCAGATACAGGCATATATATCCAATGGCAATTCAAGCAGTGGCTAATGGTTCTATTAATTTGAAGAGAATAATTACAAATATATTCAATTTAGATGATGTTCAAAAAGCAATGGATTTTAGTGTAAATAATAAATCAGAAATAGTAAAGGCTGTTATTGAAATATAATAATACAAATGTGAGTTTAAGTTAAATACAAATAATACACAAGTATAGTATTAATATAATAAAGAAGGTGAAGAAATGTTTGATGTAACTGCAATTGGAGAAATATTAATAGATTTTACGCCTGTAGGAGTTAATGAGCAAGGATATAAGGTGTTTTGTCAAAATCCTGGAGGGGCACCAGCTAATGTATTAGTAGCTAATAGTAAGTTTGGCGGCAAAACAGCATTTATTGGGAAGGTTGGAAACGACTCATTTGGGAAATTTTTAATAAAAACATTAAAGGATGCTAATGTCAGCACTGAAGGCATAATTGTTGATGAGGAAGTTAATACTACCTTAGCATTTGTACATTTAGATACAAATGGAGATAGATCTTTTAGTTTTTATCGAAAACCCGGTGCTGATATGATGCTAAACAGTAATGAAATCAACGAGGAATTAATTAAGAACTGCAAAATTTTACATTTTGGTTCTGTATCATTAACAGATGAACCATCAAGAACTGCAACACTTGAGGCTGTAAAACTAGCTAAAAGTATGAATAAGATTATAAGCTATGATCCAAATTATAGACCTCTATTATGGGATAATGAAGAACTAGCTATAAAAGAAATGGTGAATTCTATTAAATTTGCAGATATAGTGAAGGTATCAGAAGAAGAGCTATTTTTACTTACAGGAGAGAAAAATCTCGAAGTTGGATCAAAAGTTATAGCTGATATGGGTGTCAGTTTAGTCTTAGTTTCTCTAGGAGAAAAAGGAGCATTTTATAGAAAAAATAATGAATTTGGACTTGTTAAAGCATATACAGTAGACGTAGTAGATACTAATGGAGCAGGAGATGCCTTTTTAGGAGCTATACACTATTGTATAAAAAATAAAAGTTTAAAATATATTATAGAAATGTCTAAAAATGAGTTAGAAAAAATACTTGAATTTGCTAATGCATCGGGAGCGTTGGCTACTACAAAAAATGGAGCAATTCCTGCAATACCTACATTAAATGAAGTTAATGCCTTATTAAATAAATAATTAAGAAACCGTACCATAGATAGGTGCGGTTTTTTTGTATTAAGCATTTGTGTGAAGATTTACAATTAATTATTGGAAAAATATTTATAAATATATAAAATATGGTATAATTAATTAGTATAAAATTTAATTCAAGGAGTGTTAAGAAGGATGAGTTTTATAAAAAAAGTATTAAGCTCAAATATTACTAAACTATTATTTGGTATTTTTTTCTTCATAGCGTTAGTATTAGTAGGAAACACAACCTATGCAAAGACTAATAATGGAGGTGAAGATATTGTTGGAACATGGCAAGGAATTGTAGATGGTAACCGTGGAGAGGGAGGATTAATTTATAGACTAGAATTTAATCCAAAGGGAACAGTTACAATAATAAAGCAATTTGGGAAAGGCCAAATAACTGAAAAAAAGTCATGGAAGAGAGATGAAGACAAGATTATTATTAATAGTAACATAAATGATAACATAACTGAACTTGATAACGGAACTCTAAGAGTTATAGATGAAAAGACAATAGGGTATGAAAATGGATTCTATAAAACTGAGTTTAAACAACATAACTCAGTTTTATCAGTTTTTCATTGGTTTGCTGCATTAACTGGATTAATGATTCTAAATGAATTATTTAGAAGAAAAAAGTGGGCAGCAATAGGATTTTTCTTTGTATTACCAATAGTTATGATTCCATTATGGGCAAGTAACGGTGTAACATACTGGTTTAAATGGGTTAAGGTTTATTCTGCTGTTGCAGGGAGTGTATGGTTTACTCTTGTAAGGTTTACGAAACTAGGAAGGAAAAATGCTGCTAAAATGGTTGCAGCTTTGATACTTTCAGCTAATATTACAGAGGCAGTTATTCAAGATTTTTCTATGGGCAACCTTCCTAATATTTTAAATGGTATTGCAGGTATATTGTCCATTGCAACCTTATTTTATGGATGGAAAGAAATTGGTCCAGATGATTCAAAGGAAAAAGATATGGTATGGAATAAGATGTCTTTATTTTGGATTATAGCTTATGATGTTTGGAATTGGGCTTTTGTATATTTGAATTTTCCAGGATCTGCATCATTGCAATTTATAGTAATAATGTCATGTACAATTCCAGCTATATTTATTAAAAAGGGAACTTGGCTTCAGGCAAGAGCATTTACCCTTGCAGCTTGGTTTATGTATTATTTTACATTCCCTCGATTTACAGAATCAGTTGAACTATTAGTTCCAAGAAAAACTTCATTTATGCTTGCAATTGCAATACTAAGTATTACATTAAATCTTATATATACTTTTATTTCAATAAAAAGATATACAGATAGTAAAAAAGATACACCAGAAGTATCAGTTTAAATTATCATTTATAATTTTGTAAGTATATTAAATATAGCAATATAAATTTATGGTTGGAGAAATTTTTCCAACCATATTATTTTTAGTAGTAAAATTATAACTAAGGCAATAAGGCATTACATTGGTAATTTATATAGTTCTTTAAGTTCAATTGAAAATGTAATGTATAAGGATATATTGATAGATTTAAAATCTATATTAATTTAAATGAAGTAATCCCTAAAACATTGTGAGTAATAAGGATATGTCATCTTTGGAGTAAACATTTATTAAAGTATATAACAATTAGAAAAATTATATGTAGAAATTTTAGAACAAAGAAAACAATATATCCATAAGGTATAACTAAGATAAGTTATTGACTATGTACTATATTTACAGTATTTAAACTATTAGTGGTATATGGTAAACAATAGAGGGGGATTATAATGAGTTATAATTGTTGTATATTAAAAAATAGATGGGACGCAATTCCGTATCCAGAAAGTAATCTTACACCAATTGGAGAAACTCCTAGTGCAGGAAGTTGGCCATTATATTATTTTAAAAGGGATGTCAACGGCGGATTTACTGATTTAAATGGAAATCCTATAGCCTTTAATATTAAAACACCACAACAAAGTGATGGATTTAATACAATTGAGTTACAACAAGTGATTGAAGCTTCTAAAAATCTAACTGAAGATCAAAAAACTATTGCAAGCTATTGGGGGTTAGGTGTGCCTCAAAATCAATTTATTCCAACAGTACAATGCCTAATAAACACTTATTTAGTTCCACCAACTTTGGCAACAAGAATATATAGTGTATTATATACAGCTCTAAATGATGCTATGGTAATATGCTGGTATTACAAATATGCTTATCAAATACCAAGACCAGTACAATATAATCATAATTTTACACCATATTTAAAAACACCTATGCATCCAAGTTATCCAGCTGGACACTCTGTTTTTGCTGGATGTGTTGATGGAATATTATCATTCTTTTTCCCAAAGGAATCTTCTAAGATAACTAATTTATGTAATGAATGTTCTATATCAAGACTTTATGCTGGAGTGCATTATATGTTAGATTTATCTGAAGGTCACAAGTTAGGATTAGACATTGCAAATAGAGTATTAGAAGAAATAAGAAATTCAAAGGATGAATATGGAGTAACGGTTAATATTATATTTAACCAATATAAAGATGCAAACCTAATGCCACCACCATATAAACAAATAGATTATTGTGGTGGTTGTAGATAAATAATTATACGCTTTGTATTAAGTAGTATATAAGATGGAATTTTGAATAAATTAAAAAAGCTTCAGTAGAAATAAAAATATACTGAAGCTTTTTTTGTATGTATAATAAAAATTAAAGTTAATTTGTACTTACATAATTATAAATACAAGTTTTAATAGCGTAAAGACATATAAAATTATATTTTTAGGAAGAAATATATACAAATTATTAAATTTTTGAAACCTACCTAAGAATTGGAGCATCTAAATAGATGTAAGAACTTTAGGAGGTGTAAAGATTGGAAATAACTATAGAAGGGAGAGGGGCTTCTTTGGAATTTACGGAAGTGACTTTAGCTAAAAAAGGAAGTAAGGAAGCCTTTGCAAGCATTATAAGAAAAAATGAAAAGACTATGTACCGTGTGGCAAAGAACTATCTTTCAAGAAATGAGGATATCCTTGATGCCATGTCAGCAGCTACTTTAAAAGCTTTTGAAAAAATAAATACCTTAAATAAAGAGGGGTATTTTAAGACTTGGCTTATAAGAATATTGATTAATGAATGCTTAATGATAATTAGAAAAAGCAATAACGAAGTTTTAGAGAATGATGAGTTAGTTTTGAACAAGGGATATAAAGATAGCTATGAAAATATAGACTTAAAGAGAGCTTTAGAGCTACTACCTAAAAGCATTAGAATAATATTAACTTTATATTATTATGAAGATTTTTCTGTTAAAGATATAGCTGGAGCTTTAGATATGAATGAAAATACGGTAAAGACTAAGTTAAAGCGTGGCAGAGAAAAATTATATAGTATTTTAGGGGAGGATTATCATGAGTAAGGATATTAATAATAAATTAGACCATAGCTTTGAAGATAAAGACAAAAAGGTTAGAAGATTATTTGAAGAAAATAATAGTACGGAAGATGATTTTAACTTGGATGAGTTTTTTAAGAAAGAATTTAAGAATGATGATGATTTAAAGGTACCTAGTGAAATTCATAATGGGTTGGAGGAGATACTACTTAATCTACCACAAAAAAAGAAAAGTAATAAAAAGAGAGGGGCATTAATAGCTGCATCTGTTGCAGGAACCTTGTTTATAACATCATTATTTACTATACCATCTTTTGCTGAGAGTCTACCTTTAGTAGGAGATTTCTTTAAGGTTCTTCATGAAACTAGCGGTCAAAAGAACATAGTTGAAGAAGTAGAGAAAAATAGTAAAGAAGTTATAGGTACAGCAATTGATAAAAATTTAGAAGTTAATATGTATTCAGTAATTGGAGATAGCACAGGTATGACTATAGCATATTCGGTAGAAAGTTTAGATGAAAGTGTTGATTTGCCTCAAGTTTGGAGTTGTGACATATATATTGATGGTAAGCAATACGACCCCGATATTGACAACATTATTCATGAAGAAAAAGATGGATTGCACTACTATATTACTAGATTAGAAATAAAGGATTTACCAAATAAATTTAACTATAAAATTGATATGAAGAATATAACCAATGTATATGGACTGTGGTCATTTAGTGGTACAGCAGATATTAGCAATTTACAAGAAGATACTATAGTAAAAGATATCAATGAAACGAAGAATACCATTATTGGAGAAGTAACTGTAAAATCAGTAATTAAAACTCCTTTATATATTCAAATACAGTGTAAATATCCAGAGCAATCATTAAGAGAGTCTAATGAAGATGATAATGACAATAGATATTATAAAACTTTTAGGTTAAAGTATGATAGATTTGATAAACATAGAGATTCTATATTTATTCGTGGCTCTGAAGATGGGGATAGGAGAATATTAATTGCAAACTTTGATAAAAATGTTAAATATATAGATTTTGTAGCTGAAGAATATTTTACAGGAGAAGCAAATGTTAAGGAAATAAATATTAAGGATTCCATAGATAAAGTTGTTTATGATGAAAAAGATGGTTCTATAAAAATACTTGATTATAAAGAAGAAGGAAATAAAAAGTTAGTTAGGGTTAAATTAGATAAAAAGTTAGTTAGGGTTAAATTAGATAAAAAAGTTAGAAATGGTTTATATAATTTAGCATATAGATTAGTTTGTGGTGAAAGGGTAAATAAATATGGTGATATTATAAATGGAAGGGTGGCAGGAGTACCTAAAGAATCCTTTGATAAAAATGAATATGAGTTGTGGCTAGAGTATGAAGGAGATAAGTTCTTTATTAATGGAGATAGAACAGGAGAATATTCAAAGTTTGATGAGAACAATAAAATAAGAATAGATTTAACTAGGTAACAAATAGATTTTTATAAACTAAAGAGGTATGTATAATTATTATTTTATGTTAAGATAATAATTATACATAGAGGGTAAGGAGAAAAAATATAACATGATTCAATATTTAAAATTAAGTATTTTAATATTATATAGTACAGTCATAGGAGCCGTTGTTGGTTTCTTAACATGGTTTTTTTTATCTGTGCTTAATTTTACAACTAAATTTTTGTGGATTACATTACCAAATTTATTTTATATTCAAAATTGGACTTTACTATTATGTTTAGTAGGAGGAGTTGTAGTAGGTATATGTCAAAAGAAATTTGGTAATTATCCTCGAAAAATGGATGAGGTCCTAGCTGAATTTAACAAAACTAAAAGAGTTGATTATAAATCATTACCTAAGGCTACAGTAGCTGCACTTTCATCTCTTTCCTTTGGTGCTAGTCTTGGACCAGAGGCGGCATTGGTTGGAATAGTAGGAGGTCTTTCTACATGGGCAGGAGATATTCTTAAATCTTTAGTTAATAAAAAGCAAGTTATAAAAGAATATGGAAATATATTAACAGAGTATAGTATAGAAACAACAATTGGTATGATTTTTCGAGCACCACTATTTGGACTTACTACATTCTTTGAGGATAAAAAAGATTCAAAGTTTATAAAAATAATAAAAATAATTGTATATTTAATAACTACTATTGCAGGTTTTGGGGTGTTTATACTATTATCCAAAATAGATAATAGGGAACTTTCTATAGTTAATTTTGGTAAAGCTACAGTGGGTAAAAATGAAATTATAGCCATAATACCACTTATATTTATAGGGGTGTTATTTTCAATGTTATATGAGTTTTTTGGATATATTATTCATAAGGCAGTTAAGCCACTTGAAAATTATAAAGTAATAAAAGCAGTTATTGGTGGTTTGGCACTAGGGTTACTAGGTACCCTTCTTCCCAATATTTTATTTTCAGGGGAACATCAGCTAACAAAATTAGCAATGGAATGGAAAGAGATGTCTATCTATTTGTTGTTCATAACAGGAATGGCAAAGTTATTTATAACAGAGTTTTGTTTATCAACTGGATGGCGTGGAGGACATATATTTCCAGTTATCTTTGCAGGGGCAAGTATAGGATATGGAATTGCTATGTTATTTTCAATAGATCCAGTAACGTCAGTTGCACTTGTAACTACTTCAATTACAAGTAGTATACTTAAAAAACCAATAGCAGTTGTACTTATTTTAATCTTTTTCTTCCCAATAAAGTTAATTATACTAATGATATTGGCAGCGTATATTCCATTGTATATATTTAAACTTAGGAATAAAGGGTTCAATAGGTAGTGATTAAAATAGACAATGATTTAGAAAATCTTTAATAATATAGATAATTTATTATAATGGAGGTATCAAGACTTGTTTTGATATCTCCATTATTTATTTGATAATATAACTACACAAATATTTACTGATTCTAAAAGAGTTTTTTCCATATTATTTATAATTTGATTACTCTATTTAGTGTGATTAATTACAAAATATATTAAAAGATAATTATATGTAGACAATAATATACATTATAAGATTTGTATTAGATATGAAATAATAAAAGAGAATGTAAGTATATTTGTTTTGAACAAATATACTTACATTCTCTAAGTGTTACCCGTTTTTGATTCAACTATATGGTTTTTATATATTAATTAACTCTAAATTTTCTCTTCTGTTATCAAGTGGATTAAGATTTATGTGATGTATAGTTTTATTTTCATCAGGATTCATAAGAACTCTATCTAAATGAATTCTGCCATTTAGAGTGTTAGCTATAACACAACTTTCACCATTTACTTTGTGGTTAACCCAAGTATACTCATCATTTATAATAGTGTCTAAATCTTCAATAGAAATTAAAGCTTTTGAACTTATATTGCCATATTTATCTTTTAAGATTATAGCAACTGTGTCTTTGTCGATTGTTTCAACTTCATTTAAAGCATTTCTTTTGAATATCTCTAAGTTGCATCTTCTATTATCTAAAGTGTCGCCATTAATATGTTGAACTGGTGTAGTTGCAGTAGTATCCATAATAAGGGTTTGTAAACTTTGTTTTAAAGGCTTAGATTTTTTATTAACTTTCGTTGAACTTATATTTTGAACTAAGTAATTGTTAAAATCTTTATGCCATTCTGCAAACCAAGTTCCAGCACTTTTTACTTTCTCTAAATCAGCAGTATTGATTTTAGCTATAAGTGGAGTTCCATTTTTCTTTAATATAGTCATTAATGTAAAGTTATCTTTGATTTCAAATTTATTCTCTGTATTTTTGTAATTAGTATTTATAATAGGACACCTCTTTCTATATATAAAGTATTTTTAATACTATCTACCTATTATAACAAATTAACGCAATAAAAGATATTAAAAATATAGAGTTTATATTAACATAAATAGAGTGAGGTTAACAGTTATAGTGTTATTAGAATCTACATAATTATCACGGTTTTGCAAAGTTTAATAAGTTTCATTTTGATAATACTTTAAAGTTAATAAAAGGATACTATAAATAATTTAAGCTAAGATCCTAAAATTAAGGAAGAATTAAGGTTAACTAAATTTAGGGTTAAATTAGAAGGATTATACTTTACTTGTAAGTTAAAGATGATTTAGGGGGAGAAAAAATGAGTAATTACATAGTAGAAACAAAAGAATTAACAAAGGATTTTAAAGATTTTAAGGCGGTAAATAATTTAAGCTTAAGAGTCAAGGAAGGAACAATTTATGGATTTTTAGGACCAAACGGTGCAGGGAAATCTACAACGATAAGAATGTTATTAGGCCTAATTAAGGCAAGTTCTGGTGAAGTACATGTGTTTTCAAAGGATATTAAAACACATAGAGAAGAGATACTTAAAGATGTAGGTGCTTTAGTAGAAAGTCCTTCATATTATGGACATTTAACTGCCTATGAAAATTTAGAAATAACGAGAAAAATTTTAAAACTTTCTAATGAAGATATTGAGAGAGTTCTAGAGTTTGTAAAGCTAACACAAGTTAAAAACAAGAAAGTGAAAGAATTTTCACTTGGAATGAAGCAAAGACTTGGAATAGCACAATCATTAATGGGAAATCCAAAATTAATAATTTTAGATGAGCCAACCAATGGATTAGATCCTTCAGGTATTCAAGAAATTAGAGAACTAATAAAATCATTACCAAAAGAAAGAGGAATTACAGTTATAATTTCTAGTCATATTTTAAGTGAAATAGAACTTATGGCAGATGAAGTTGGAATTATAAAAAAAGGTCAATTAATATATCAGGGAAGTATAGAGAGTTTAAGAAAAGATAGTGGTTCTAACGTATATGTGGAAGTTTCAGATAAAGAAAATGCTATAAGTTTGATTAAAAAAAGAGGTTATAGAGTTAATGAAGAAGAGCAAAGATTAGTAGTTAAAGGTGAAAAATTAACAGCTTCAAAGTTATGTAAAGAGTTAGTGTTAGCAGGCTTTGATGTTAATTATTTATCATGTGAAGAAAAATCTTTAGAAAATATATTCTTAGATTTAACTAAGGAGGGAAAGGTATGTTAAAGGATTTAGTTATAAATGATATTTTTAAACAGAAGAGAACTATGCTAATGATTATGGTTGTGGCTATACCTGTTTGTTCTTCATTACTTTTATTTATTGATTTTATTCTTAGATATGAGAGCTACCTATTTCCATTAGCTAGTCAAAAGGGTATAACATCATGGCAAATGTTGTTAAAAGAACAGAGTCTAGTTTTTTTCAAAGAATACTTACCTTTATTTGGAGCAATGATTTTAGGATCAATATTTGATAATGAATATAAAAACAATGGGTGGACATTAGCTTTAACTCAACCAGTTAGAAGAGAAAGGATAATCTTATCAAAGTTTATAACTAGCTTAATATTTATGATGATTGCTTTACTGATAAATTTAATATGTTTAATTTTAATAGGAAAGTTTATGAAGTTTCCAGAAAATATAGATTTAGTTTATTTTTTTAAAATGCTCAGTATTCAATTTTTAGCAGTTATGTCTGTTATGACAATTCATTTATTCTTAACATTAAAATATAAAAATACTTTGATTTCAATAGGAATAGCTGGAGTTATATGTATTACATCATCAAATTTATTTTTTAATGGGAGTAGTATAAGTAATTATAATCCATATTCATTTGCATCATTTTCTTCATATGTAGTTCCTTTTAGTTTAAAGACAATAGGGATAATCGCATTAACATTAACTATATCAGGAATAGTATTTATATTGAGATTCTTCAATAAAAAAGAAAGTTATTAGTTATACAAGGGGGAATATATTATGGAATTATTTAAAGCTGAATTATTAAAAATAAAACATACATCTGTTTTTCAATTAGCAGTATTTTTACCAATGATATCAATAATAATGGGAGTGAATTTTTATTCAAATATGAAAGAGCGTATGACAGATATGTTATCTTTAGACGTTGTATCATCAGTATCATTTATATCATTTGTAGGTTTTCTACTACCATTAATTATAATATATGTAGCTATAACAATAGGTAGGATTGAAAATATAAACAATGGATGGAAACAAATTTTAACAATGCCAATTAAGAGAGAAAATTTATATATAGCTAAATATTTAGTTTTACTTTTAATATTTACTATATCGATAGTTTCATATTTAGTTGAGTACACCATAGGAGTGTATTTAATTGGAATTAAAGATATAATTCCAATTAATGAGATTATAAATATGGTATATGTTTTTGTAGCATCACAGCCTTTTATATGTTTATTATTTGTATTATCTAATAGATTTAATTCAGTATCAGTACCTATAGGAGTGGGAATGACATTTGTTCTTTCATCAGCAATTATAGTGCAATCAAAATATTGGATATATGCACCATGGACTTATGCCTTAGTGGTAGGACAACAAGGCTTAAGCTTGATTACTGAAATATTACCTATAATTTCAGTAAGTTTAGTATTATTTGCAATTATCTTCTTTTTTGATATTGTAAGTTTTAAGAAAAAGGATATTATTTAAAGACAAATTTGTAGTATAATGTAAAATATGAGACTATAAAGGGGTTGCTTTAAAATGATAACAGAATATACTTTATTAGATAAGAAGATACTATTAGTTGATGATGAGGAGCAATTGATTAGTCTTTTAGAAGAGGTATTGAAAAAAGAGGGGTTTAAAAATATATATAAAGCAGTTAATGGGGTAGATGCTATCTTAACCTCAAAAGATATAGAACCAGATATTATACTTTTAGATGTGAATTTGCCAGATATAGATGGATATATGGTATGTGATAAGATTAGAGTATTTTCCTTTTGTCCTATTATATTTCTTACAGCTAAAGGAGATGATGAAGACAAGCTAAATGGTCTTGAAGCTGGTGGGGATGATTATGTAACCAAACCATTTAATATAAAAGAGGTGATACTAAGAATAAAAGCTCAGCTTAGGAGAAACAGCTATAATCCATTAGAGAATCATGAAAAACAAAATACATTAACTTTTGGTGATATCACTGTAAATGAAGAAAATGGCGAAGTTTCAAAGGGTACTAATCTAATAACATTAACAGCAAAAGAATATCAATTATTATTATTTTTAGTTAAAAATCCAAATAAAATATTTAGTAAGAATAATCTTTGTGCTAATATATGGGGATTTGACTATGATGGATATGATAATACAATAATGGTACACATAAGGCACTTAAGAGAAAAAATTGAGGATAACCCAAGTAAGCCTAATTATATAAAGACTTTGAAAGGATTAGGCTATAAGCTTGTGGTTAAATAATATGAAAAAAAGATTAACACTGCAGTTCCTATTTTGGAATATAATTATTATATATATAGTTCAATTTATATTTTTTTCCGTAAACTTACTTGCTGTACATAAGGGATTCTCTTTTTCAAATAAGTTTTATAATTTTACTTTTAGTCCTAGTGAAGTTTGTGAACAATACAAAATTAAATTATTAAATAGTAGTGATGATTTTAATTTAAATAATGAGAATATAAAAGTTTTAACTGATAATAATGTTTGGCTTCAGGTATTAGATGAAAGTAATAAAGAAATTTTTAATATTAATAAGCCTCAGGAAATTCCAAAGGAATATTTAGCTGGAGATCTTGTACAGTATTCAACTAGGGGATATAAAATGCCAAAACCATCAACAATTTCAGCTAAGACATTTGAAAAGAATGGACAAAAATACAGTGTTATTATGGGGTTTTCTGCAAACGATACATTTACCTATACCTTAGATTTTACAGATGAAGCATTTAAATTTTATGAAGCACTTATATTATTAACTTTTCTTTTAACAATAATTGCAGGATATTTATTCAGTAGAAAACTTGCAACACCTGTCTCAGATATAATTAGTAATATTAAGTTATTATCTAAGGGAGATTTTAATATTAAGACTAAAAAGAAGATAGGGTTATATAAAGAAGTTAATGAGAATCTAAAGAATTTAGCAAATGTATTATATGAAAACCAACAAGAAAGAAAAAACATGTATAAGCATAAAGAAGATTGGATAGCAAACATAGCTCACGATTTAAAGACACCATTAGCTTCTATAAATGGATATGCTCAGCTTTTAGCTAATAAAGATTATGAAATAGAGGCACAGGATGCTAATAGATATGGAGAAATAATTATAGATAAAGCAGCTTATATAGAAGATTTAATTAGTGATCTCTCCTTAATTTATAAGTTTAGGAATAAGGTGGTTCCTATTAAATATAAAAAAGAAAATATATTAGATATTATAAGAGAAACAGTAATAGATATATTGAACAATCCTATTTATGAGGATAGAGATATTAATATAGATTACGATTCAGAGGAAATATATTTATTGTGTAATAAGAAATATATAAAGAGGGCTTTAAACAACTTTATATTTAATGCGTTAATTCATAACCCTAAGTATACAAGACTTGATATTAATATTTCATCTAAAAATGGTGTTGTTTTAGAAATAAAAGATAATGGAAATGGTATAGATAAAGAAGAATTAAAAGTATTATTTAATAGATATTACAGAGCAAGCAATACTGGAGAAAGTCACAAGGGATGTGGACTTGGAATGGCAATAAGCAAAGAGATAGTAGAGATTCATAATGGACAAATAGATGTACATAGTGAACTTAATTTAGGTACAACAATAATAATTTCTTTTAAAAATTAATTAGCATATTTTAAATAGGATATCATAAGATTTTATTTTGTGACATCCTATTTTTATATTTCGGCAACTATTGAATAAACATTAATATGTATATAGTAAAAATATAAGGATTTTACATTAATAGAGTTGATATATATGGCATCATTATTGTATTATTGTATAGAAAATTAATTTAGGCACATTTAAAATAAAGGTAAAATTAGATTTTAAGTTTTTAATGTATAAGAAATTATGAAAAATTATGGGATTAAGAGGCTGACAAAATGTAAGATTAGAGATATTTTTAAAATTGAGAATTGAAGAGTGATAATTGAGAAAACACGTGGTTTTCAACTATAAATGTAAATTATCAATTCTCCATTTTCAATTAAAAAGAGGTGTAGTCACCTTTGTTATATGTGCCTTAAAAATAAATGATAAGGTGTGTTAAAATGGATGATTTAAATAAAGCAATTAATGAGATTATAAAGGAAGATATTATAAAACTAGTTGTTAGTAATAAAACGAATAAAGAAGCTACATATAATAAGATAACATTTGAAGTAAAAGAAAATGATAGAAAAAAGTATTATCAAATAGAGAAATTCGCTGATAAGCAAGTATTCCATGAAAATATTGATACAAATGTTTTAGAAGAAAAAGTTTTAAGATATGTATCAGTTGGATATAAACAAGTTTCAGCTTGGTCAAGTGACAATACATTTGATATAAAAATCTCTAAAAAAGGTAAAATTCTTTTTAATAAGAAAAAAAGTGATAATACAAAACTTATTAAAAAGGAGCATAATAAAGAAAAAAACTATATTCTTAAAGAGGGAATGATTATAGAGCCTCTTATAGATTTAGGGATTTTTACAAAGGAAGGTAAAGTAGTTAATTCAAAGTATGATAAGTATAAGCAAATAAATAGATTTGTAGAAATTATTGATGATGAAATTAAGAATAATGATTTCAAAGAACTTACTATTTTGGACTTTGGATGTGGTAAGTCTTATTTAACATTTGTATTATATTATTATTTTGTAGAAATTAAAAAAATTAATGTAAAAATGATTGGCTTAGATCTTAAAGCTGACGTAATTAACAAATGTAATGATATAGCTAAACGATATAACTATGAAAATCTACATTTCGAACTTGGAGATATAAACGGATTTAAATATAACAATAAAGTTGATATGGTAATTACATTACATGCTTGTGATACAGCTACCGACTATGCTTTATATAATGCGATAAAGTGGAATAGTAAAATGATTTTCTCTGTTCCTTGTTGTCAGCATGAATTTAATCACCAGATGAAAGCAGAATCATTATCTATATTAACAAAGTATGGAATAGTACAAGAGAGAATTGCAGCTCTTATGACAGATTCAGTAAGAGCCAATTTACTAGAATCTATAGGATATAAAACTCAACTTCTAGAATTTATAGATATAGCACATTCTCCTAAAAACATATTAATTAGAGCATCAAAGAATCATATATCTAAGGAGAAAAAGGCAAAAGCATTACAAGAAGTGGAAGATTTAATGGGTCAATTTAATCTTGATTCAACATTATTTAATTTATTAAAGAAAGATAATTTAATTTAAAAATTTATAAATTTAAGTTAAGAGGATAATAACAAAATGATTTTTAGTCATTTTCTTATTATCCTTTTTAATTTCGTGTTCGGTTCATAAAACTAAAATAGAATAACAGAATCAAAAGTAAATGTAAATATTGATGAATATGATATTAGAAAAATAAATACAAATCAAGATGTATCAGTAAGATTAAATGCATATACAGATAGGATTAGGTTATAAAATTGAGGAAAATTAAATGAGAAAAAAAGGTATTGAACTTTTTAAATTACTATTATAAGAAGTAAAAAGAATATTAATAATAACGATTGATTCTAATTAAAGTATTAAAAATAACTTTTAAATTTATATTATAAAAAAATTAGTCATTAAATTAAAAATTTAATAATAAATTACAAATAATTAAGAAAACATTTATTAAATAGATATATCTTTATTATTGTAACAATAAAAAAAAATCTTGCGTATAATACATAAGGAAGTTTTGTGAAAAAATATATACTAAGGAGAATATAATATGCCAAATAATTTAGTGTTTAATAGTGTTGCATCAAAATTATTGGTTTTAATAAATGGTCAAGATTCACTGGGTAATGCAAAGCCAATAAAAGTAGATAATAATGGAATGATTCAACTATCCACAGTAACAGTAACAGCTCTAGACTTAGATATTAGAAATTTAAGTGGAGTAACAGATAGCGTATTAATATCAAACGCCTCAGTAACAGTAAC
>NZ_FOKI01000040.1 GCF_900111985.1 Clostridium frigidicarnis | reverse complement strand
ATCAGAAATTTAAGTGGAGTAACAGATAGCGTATTAATATCAAATGATTCAGTAACAGTAACAGCTCTAGACTTAGATATCAGAAACTTAAGTGGAGCAACAGATAGCGTAGCAATTATAGGATTATTAACAACTTCAGAGACTACTGTAGCATCAAGTATTACTTCAGGGGGAATATTCCCTCAAAATACAAGTTTAACAAGTGAATTCTCATATTTTGTTGTAAATAATTCTGCGGATACTGTTACTGTTAGATTAGAGATATCACCAACAACAGTAGAATCTTATTTCATTCCAGATCCAAACCAAAATGACACCGTGATAGCTCCAACTGATAAAGCAATAATAATAACTTCGTTATATTCAAATTATATGAGACTATTCTATGAAGCAACAACAACACCAACTGATTTCGAGGTTTATTATACTGCTAGAAGTTAAAAACAATAAATACTATTACTACTTTAATAAAAATATTCGCGATATGTTTGTTAGCATATCGTGAGTATTTAATTAATATGCTTAGAAATTATGCTGAAAAATTTTAATAATATGTAATCAATTTAATTAGGAGGATATTTATGAAGAAAAGAGCTACTGTAAGTTTGTGCATGATAGTAAAAAATGAAGAAAATTTTTTAAAAACATGTTTAGATAGTGTTAAAGATATAGTTGATGAAATGATAATAGTTGATACTGGATCTACAGATAATACAGTTGAAATAGCTAAAAAATTTAATGCAAAAGTTTTTTCTACAACATGGACCAATAATTTTGCTGAAGCAAGAAATGTTTCTTTATCTAAAGCTACCAAAGAATGGATATTAATTATGGATGCAGATGACGTATTTGAAGAAAGGGATAAACAAAAATTTAAAGATTTGATTAATAATGGTGAATTTGATGGGTATTTTTTTAAAACTTTAAGTTATGTGATAGAAAATAATAAAAATGACTATATTTACAACTCTAATATAAGGCTTATTAAGAATAATGGAGAGTATGAGTTTAAAGGGGCAATTCATGAGCAAATACTCAATAAATATAGAGAGACTGACCATAGTAGATTTAAATTAGAAGATATAAGAATCCATCATAATGGATATTTAAAATCAGTAGTCAAGGAAAAAAATAAAAGGGAAAGGAATATACCTATAATAAAGGAAGAACTTAAAAAGAATCCAAACAATCCGTTTCATAATTTTAATTTAGGAAATGAGTATTTAGCTCTAGGAGACTTAGAAGAAGCTTTGCATTATTATAATATAGCTTATAATAATATACAAATTGAAAGCGGATATGCAAACAAGCTTATTATAAAAAGAATAAGCTGTTATATAGAATTAGGTGGATATGACATAGCATTAAGAGAAATAGAAAGTGCATTAAATATATACCCTAATAGTACGGATTTACATTTTTATAAGGCATATTTGCATCAAAAACAAAAAAAATATACACTAGCAATTAAACAATTTAATAAATGCTTAGATATTGGAGACAATGATTCTGATTTTATGTTTATTAATGGTTGTGGAAGTTTTAGAAGTTATTTTGCTTTAGGGGATATTTATTTACTATTAAAAGATTATGAAGAAGCAATAATAAATTATGAAAAAAGCATAAAAACTAATAATAAAAATCCTTTAGTTTATTATAAACTAGCGACTGCATATACAAGCATATACAATGATAATGAAAAAATAGTGGAAAATATGAAGGTGTTTTTTAATTTAGATAGTGTTAATGATTTGATACTATTTTCACTAGTGTTGAGTAATTGTTCTATATATGATTATTCACTCCAGTTATTAATGAAAGCACAAAAAATAGAAAATTCTGATAGAGTTCTAAAAGAGATAGGAAAAAATCTAATATATACAAACCGTTATAAAGAAGCTATAGATATTTTGAAGAAAATTCCAAGTAGCTCATTATATTATGATGAAGTAGAATCTAATATAATAATAGCTAAGTTATTATTAGAAGAGCCAATTAACTTAGAGGAAATAATATCAATAAAGAATGTTAATATTCAAAAATCTCTTTTAGGAATTTATTTTGTATATAAAACAGGGGAATCACCTACAATTGCAGAAAATACAGAACAAGTATTAAAAGAGAGTATTAAACTTCTAGAGATTATTTTAAAAGCAAAGGAGGTATTAGCATTTGAAAAAATTTTAAATATACTAAACTATATAGAATCTGATAAAGTTTTACTAGAATTGGCTAAATTATATAGAATAAACAATTATAATGATTTAGCAGTCGAAGAAGTTATAAGATCCATAAAAGAATTTGAAGTTATAGACAAGGAATGTTCAGAGATTTTATATTTTTATTTAGTATAAATTTCCAAATGATGAGGTGATTTTTTTGAAATATGAAAAATATATTTGTCCTATTAAGACAGTTCAAATATCTTCTAAAAACCCAAATGAACAAATTTTGAATCCTTGCAATATAAAAGTTGGAAAGGATAAATTTGGTAACTATAATAGAGTATATATATTATTAAATTTAGATAAACTACCGAGAAATTTAAATGTAAAAAGGGCAGTATTATATATTCCTATTATGGATTCCAATGAAGGATATGATGGGATTCTTCAAGGCTTTAAAATAGATAATAATATACGAGATTTAAATGAAATCAACTGGAATACCAAACTTGATATTAACTTTAAGAAATGCTTATTTAGAAAAAAATACTATAAAAATAGTATGACTATAATTGATATAACAGAATGGATTAATGAAAATATTTATGAGACTTCGAATGAAAGTGGTATTTTATTAACAACAAATGAATTTAAAGAAGAGCTAGCAATAATAAACGGCAAAATGTTTAAAAATGATGGGATAAAGCTTGTTGTATTATCAGAAGAATGTGATGATTCTAAAGAGTGTTCTAACTACAAAAAATCAAATTTTTTTCAAAAGGTAATTAAAGTTAACACCTGTGAAAGAATTTATTGTAGCAAGCCAATTTGCGTAGGAGATTTAAAGTTATATACTGTATTTTTTAAAAATAATGGGCCTGGCACTGTAGAGTTTGAGTTAGAGAATAGTACAAATTGTGTAGACTATATGCCAACAGAAGAGATAATAAGTATTGAGCCTGGAGGATATAAAGCAGCAACTGCATATTTTTTCAGCAAATATATTAGAGTAGTAATACACTCAAATGTTTCTTCTATAATTGGAAATATAACTATTCAAGGTCAATTTTACAAATAACTTTATAATTAAAAAATATTATCATATGAAATTTTCTAGGCTAAAGTAAAAAACATCATGTTTTAGTATGGTGTTTTTACTTTAGCCTAGAAAATTTGTTGTTAGTATTAAACTTATTTAATAAATGTGATACCACTAATTTAGAAGTATTAAAAGTCTATTATTTATTAACTATAAGAAAGTTCTTATAGTATTTAATGAAACATAAAACTAATTAAGCATATTATGAAAATAGAGAGTTTTATATAAATGATATACAAATTATATTATTAAAAATCAAAACTATAAGAATAATTTTATAAATTTAATAAAATTGTGTTTTAGAAAATAAATTTTTGAAGATTATTAAAATATATAAATATATTTCAAGTGTTCATGCATTAAGAGACTTAGTTGAAACTTATAAGGAGGAGATCATTTCAATGAGTCAGATTGGATTACAAGTTCAAAGAGTTGCAGCAGGAACTGTAAATCAAGGGAATAATGTAATATTTGATACTCAAATAATAGATATAAGTGATAATATATCTTATGATTCATTAACTGGAATAGTAACAATAAGTGCAGTTGGAAGTTATACAATATTTTGGTCGGTAGCTACTCAAACTACAATAGGACCAAGACAAGTATCATTTACGCTTACAACTTCACAAGGTGATAATATTGCAGGAAGCTCATCAATGAAAACAGGAGAAGTAAGTGGAGAGGCATTAATTGATGTATTAACAGCTCCAATAACATTGTCTTTAAAAAATTCATCAGGTGGATCTCAATTTGTGGTATTTGGACAAGCTACCAATGTAAAGGCGAACTTGCTAATATTAGAAACTGGGGTAACTGGAGCTACAGGAGTTACCGGAGCAACAGGAGGAACAGGAATTACAGGAAACACAGGCGTAACTGGGTCAACCGGAGCCACAGGAGCTACAGGAGCTACAGGAGCAACTGGAGCTACAGGACCAATTCCTTCATTTGGATTTGCAGCAAACACTGGTGGGGGAACTATAGCAGTAATTGTTGCAGGTACTTTAGTATCACTCCCAAACAGTCAAGATTTATCGGGAATTACAGTAAATGGAGCGAATCAAGTATTTACAGTTCCAAACACAGGAAACTATTATATAACTTATCAAGTTAACCTTCAGGCAGGATTATTACTGGGTTCTAGAATATTAAGAAATGGTTCAGCGTTATTGGCATCAACAGTTGCTCCAGCTGTAGCAGCATCAGTCTTTAATAATGATATTATAATAAATCTTACTTCAGGTGATACAATTTCACTACAACTTTTCGGATTATTAGGTATCGCTACATTACTGGCAAATAGTGCTGGTGCAGCGTTGAGTATAATTCAATTAAGTTAGTATATTAATTTTATAGAGATTAAAGCACATATTTTTATAAGAATATGTGCTTTTAAAAGAATATAAGTTAATTTAAGACTATTGTGTGTATTAGAAATACATATAATAATTAATCATTTATAACTACTCCTCCATCTAAGGAATAGTAAGCAGTTTTTACTGCAACTTTATTTTCTTCTACTAATTTTTTTATAATTGGGCTATTCTTAATTTCTAAGGCGACATTTTCTACATTTTTGTGAATAGCTTCGTCTAATGAGTTTGTTTCTTTTACACTAGGTTTTATCTTTTTAATTATAGAATTTATGTTTCCCTGAAATTTCACGTTATGTTTAACATTATTGTAAGCAGCTTCAACAGCGCCACAATTTTCATGGCCTATTACAAGAATTAAAGGAGAGTTTAAATAGGATACAGCATATTCAATTGAGCCTAAGGCATCAGAATTTACTACATTACCTGCAATTCTAATATCAAATATTTCACCAAGACCTACATTAAATATAAGTTCTGGAGTAACTCTTGAGTCAGAGCAAGATACAACTACTGCATATGGGTATTGACCATTTCTTAATGAATTACGTCTTTCGCTAGATACATTGGTTACTATAGATTTATCATTCAAAAATCTAATGTTACCCTCTTTAAGCAATTTAATAGATTCATCAGCTGTAAGTACTTCTTTACTAGGTATTTTATAAGTTTCCATAGTTTTTTCATTAAAGGTTGGCATTATATTATCACATCCTACAAACAACATGGAAGTAATAAGGGTAAAGAATAATAGAAATTTTTTCATTAGAAATCCTCCTAATTTGTGTTTAAATCTATTTTTACCCTATTAAATCAATATTATAAATAAAAAATATACAATTAAACAAGCTGTATAAGTATATATTCATATAATATTAACTGAAATTTTTTTGAAAATTATTAATTTTAATAAAAATATATTTAAAATAACATATAATTGCAATTTAATGTTTGACATAAAGCAAATATATGTTATTCATAACAATTGGAAAGGATATGAAAATTTAGTCCATAAGAATAAAAGAAAATAAAAGTAATAGTTAAAGTGGAAAAAAGATTGGATTAGTAAAGGAAGATATTAAGTGATTATATATTTAATGGATAGAAACCGAAATCTATGGATTTAACAATATAACAAGATATAGAACAGATTATAAGGATTATTTATATTGGAATATTAAACTATAAATGTATTTAAAAAACTTTACAATAGATATTGTGTTATAATTTTATTGTTAAAAAATAAATTTATATACAATAAAAGGCCTATAAAGTGGAAGGTGGTGAAACTTTAGTGGATAGTGATTATAATAAACTATCTGACTAAAGATTAATAATGGCTAAAAGAATTCTAGTGGTAGAAGATGACAGAGAAATAAATAATTTGCTGTGCAATATACTTGAACAAAGTGGGTATGACATAGAAGTAGCATTTACAGGCATTGATGGAATATCTTTAGCTAAAACAAAAGATTTTAATTTAATTATTTTAGATTTAATGCTGCCATATAAAAGTGGAGATGAAGTTTTAAGAGAACTAAGAATGATTTCATCGGTGCCAGTTATTATAATATCAGCTAAGGGGTTAACGCAAACTAAGATAGATTTATTAAGGCTTGGAGCTGATGATTATCTTACAAAACCCTTTGATTTAGAAGAAATTGTAGCAAGAGTTGAAAGTAATATAAGAAGATGTGAATTACAGTCTTGTGTAAGTGTAAATATGGAGATAGTTACCTATAAAGATATAGAACTAAATACAGTGAGTAAGCAAGCTGTAGTAAATGGTATTGAAATTAGTTTAACCTCAAAAGAGTATAAAATTCTTGAATTATTATTAAGAAATCAGGAAAAAGTTTTTTCAAAGTCAAATTTATTTGAAAGTGTATGGAATGAAGAATATTTTAGTGATGATAATACGTTAAATACACATATGAGTAACCTACGTAATAAATTAAAGAAAGCAAATAATGACGAAAAGTATATTGAAACGATTTGGGGATTAGGATATAGATTATATAAACTTTAGATTTTCTTTAGAATTGATTTTAGATTTCCTTTAGAAAGGAATATTAAACTATAATCATTGAAGGGGGAATCAAAGTGAATAAAAACATATTAGTACAAACAGAAAATTTAAATAAGAGATATAGAGATACACTAGTATTAGATAATGTGAATCTTTCTATAGAAAAAGGTAAAATTTATGCACTTATTGGACAAAACGGTGCTGGGAAAACAACATTAATACGAATTTTAACAGGACTTTCATTTCAATCAAGTGGAGAAGTTGAACTGTTTTCTAAAAAAGGAATAAAGGAATTAGAAAAACAGAGAAAACGAATTGGAAGTTTAATAGAGGGACCAACATTATATTCATCTATGACTGCTTATGAAAACTTAGAGGCAGAAAGAATTTGTAGGGGTATTCCTAATAAAGAAAACATAGAAAAAGTACTGAAGTTAGTAGGAATAGACAAGATTGGGAGAAAAAAAGTTAAAGACTTTTCACTTGGTATGAAGCAAAGATTAGGAATTGCCATGGCACTTTTAAATAATCCAGAACTTCTTATTTTGGATGAGCCAATTAATGGGTTGGATCCAATGGGAATTATAGAAATAAGAGATTTAATACAAAATCTTAATGAAAAAAAGGGAATAACAATTATAATTTCAAGCCATATTTTATCAGAACTTTATCAGCTAGCAACAAATTATATTATAATAGATAAGGGAAGAATTCTAGAGAATATTACATTAGGGCAATTAGACGAGAAGTGCAAAAAGCATATTGCTATAAAAGTCAATGATGTGCCTCTTGCAACTACTGTTATAGAAAATAATTTAAATACATCTAACTTTAAGGTTATGGATGACGGAACTATTAAATTGTATGATCATCTAGACAAAGTTAGTGAAGTATCATCTATACTTTCTCAGAATGGATTAATTATTATGCAAATTACCATTTTGGGAGATAGTTTAGAAGACTATTTTGTGCAGTTGATAGGGGGTAAATTCAATGATTAATCTATTAAAATTAGAGTTTTATAAGTTAAAACATAGTAAGCCATTCATTTTAATTTTACTTATTACTATAGGTGCTGAATTAGTTATAGTTTTAAACAATGGTTCAATAACAGGAAAAAAAGCTTTTACATATAGCATTTCAGATATTGCTACAATTATGGTATTAAGTGCAATTTTTGCTGGACTATCTATAGGTACGGATTTTGTAAATAGAACTATTAATCAAGAAATCACAGCAGGAAATAGTAGATTAAGCGTCTTTTTTAGTAAGGCAATTGTACTTTTTATAGCAACAGAAATTATTATGTTGTTATATCCAATAACTAGTATAATTATAAACACAATATTAAATGGATGGGGAGAAGTGTTTAATACCTCTACAGCTATTTATATATTAAGAACAGTTTTTCTTAGAATGATATTAGATGTTAGCTGCTCAAGTCTATGGATATTTTTTGCTTTCTTATTTAAGGATGTTGCAAAAACAATGGGGGTATCTATTTTAACATTTGTTTTAGGAGTTTCTCTTTTGGCTTCACTAAGCCAAAAGAGTGTTATAATAAAAAATATTTACGATTTAACAGTTCATAGCCAAGCAAGAGTTATTATTAATGATGCACTTACATCAAATCAATTAAACAACATACTTGTTTCAAACTTTATTGTGATTTTTGTTTTATTAGGGACATCTTATCTTTTATTCAGAAAAGTTGAGTTAAAGTAATATAGAATGAATCTTCATTTAGGTGATATTCTTTCGAACATTTGAATGTTAGATGAGTTAATCTAAGATTGTATCACTCGTTTTATACCAAACCTTGCAAAATCACGGGAGTGTTACATGTGGGAGCAATAAGATAAAAGGAGGGCTGTAAATGAATTTATTATTATTTTTAGCAAGTGCTATTATTATTTTTTTAGTTGCAGCACTCTATAGTTTAAAGAGACAAATTAAATATATATTATTGCAAATTAAAGAAATGAATGAAGGTGAGTCAAACAAGTATCTTTCAATTTCTTTAATTAATAATGATATTATAGAATTAGCGGCCGAATTTAATAGAAAAATTGAAAGTGAAGAGGAACTTAGACGAAATGTAATTGACCATGAGACAAGGTTAAAAGAGTCAATTGCAAACATATCTCATGATTTTAGGACTCCCCTTACTTCAATAATTGGATATATACAATTACTTGAAAAAAGCGAAATTGATGAATTTCAAAGAAGAAATTTAAATATAATATCTAAAAAATCCTATGAGCTAAAAAATTTAGTAGATGTTTTTTTTGAATTAGCAGTATTAGAATCTAATGAAACAGATTTAAGTTTTAATCGGATTAATATTGGTAATTTAATATCAGATATTATTTTAGAAAATATCCAAATGTTGGAAAAAGCAAATTTGAATTTAGAGTTTAATATTCCAGATAATTCTTGTTTTATATGTGCAGATGAAAAAATGTTCCGTCGTATAATGCAAAACCTCATTTCAAATGCAGTTAAATATTCAACTAAGGATGTTAAAATATCTCTTGTAAAAAAGGATAGTATACAAATTAAGATTAAAAATAGCATTGGACTTACTGAAGATATTAATACTGAACGAATTTTTGAAAGATTTTACATGGAAGATAAGTCTAGAAGTAAAAAGGGAACAGGTTTAGGACTAGCTATTGTAAAATTATTAACGGAAAAAATGGATGGAACTATAATGGCAGAATCAGAAAATGGATATTTGGAGATAGTTATAGAATTTAAAGCTATATCATAGTGAAAAATGCACAACAAACTATCTAAGGAGTTATAAAATATTTGAATTATTAGATAGATATATAGAATATATAAATAAAGCATTGAAACAGTTTGATGAAATAAGAAAAGCAATTCACATCAAAATGGCTTAAAGTTGTTTAATGAAGATGGTGCAGATAAGTTTTCACTTAGAAAAGTAGCAGCTTTATGTAATGTAAGTCATTCAGCTCCATATAAGCATTTTAAAAGTAAGGAAGAATTAATCAGTGCTATATCTCAATATGTATTTAGCAAATTTGAAAGATCTTTAAGTGAAATAGCAGAGATATATAAAGATGATCCATATAGAAAAATTATGGAGCTTGGAAAAAAATATGTTTGGTTTATGGTTGAAAATCCTGATTACTTAAAGTTTTTGTTTTTAAATAATTATAAATATGAAATTATAGTTGATGAAAATAACCTTGAAACTAAAGATACAGGGGCATTTGATTTATTTAAAAGTTGTGCTATTGAATACCTAAAAAGTATAGATGTTAGAGAAGAAGAATATGCACAAGATGTAATAGCTATGTGGTCAATGGTACATGGAATTTCAGTAATGCTATCAAATAGAACATTTATATATAATGGAGATTATCTAGATCTTGTAGAAAACATTATATATAAAAATCTTAAGTTTTAGAGTCATATTACGAAAAGCATGGTAAGAATAAAGTTTGTTAAATTTAATGTTTGTAAAAAGAAAAATCCATAAGAAAACCTTCTAGTTTTCTTATGGATTTTCCAGCTTCTATATGGTTGAGAATTAAAAAAAATGTACAGTTGTATAATTAAATATTTAAACTAAGATAATCATTACCATTTAATTCAACAAAATTAAATTTAATGGTAATGATTGTTTTAAATGGTATATATATGGTAAATAGAGAAAAACAATGAAAACCACTTCAAATTCATTTTAAACTATGATAAACAAGAAAAATGAATTTTACTAATGTTTATATAAATAGTAGAATTAAGCTCGATTGTTAGTTAAAAAAAATATATCTGGAGGGATTTAAAAATGAAGCTTGATGTCTCACTGAGACAAGAAGTATATAGGGCGGACGCTTTTAAGATTATTCAATGGCTAAATGATGAAGAGGTTACTAGATACTTAAATGAAGATAAAAATGCTAGCAGAAATATTGAAAAAGTTATAAATACAGTAAATATGCCAATTCTTACACATTTATTTAATAATAATAGTAGTTTTTATATTATAAAAAATGATGACTCTTCTATTGGCTTTGTAAGATTAATACAAAAGGGATCTGATGCAGAAATTGTAATAGCCATAGGAGAAAAGGATTTATGGGGTTTGGGTGCTGGAAAGGCAGCAATATTAGAGAGTTTAAAACAGGCATTTTTCAATTGGAGAGTTAATAGTGTAGTTGCTAAAATTAGAGTTGAGAATACAAGGTCTAGAAATGCATTTAAGGGAATTGGTTTTAGAGAAACTAAAAAATTAGATAAAGAAATTAAATATTCATTGACGATTAATGAGTTTTTAAAGATGGTTGCTTAATATATGGAAGTATATAATCACAATAAAAAACCATGTAGGACAATTACCTACATGGTTTTTTATTATGACAAATTATTAATTACCATGTTTATTACAGAATTATTTATGAGCTTGAATGGACATCTGTACATTGATATGATTTTATTAGGAAAATATATATTATGGTAAATTTATGGAAGGGATTCTATGGATGGATTGAAAGAGTTACGTAATTTTATGAAATCTAAGGAAGCAATTAATTGTGGAACTTGTGCAATAGGAGCTTATAATTAAGAGGAAATAGACAAACTAATTATGGACGATGGAGAAGATGAGCTTGGAGTTTATTTGGCACCAGTTGGAAAGATTTATTAATATATAATATAATAATAAATATATAAGGAGACAATAAATATGATAAAAAATATTAAGAAATTAGAAAAAGATAATGTGGATAGAGTAATGGAAATATGGTTAGATAGCACAGTTAAGGCTCATGATTTTATAGACAAAAGCTATTGGCTAACAAACTATGATACAGTTAAAAACAATTATATACCTATGTCAGAGACTTATGTTTATGAGGAGAGTAATATTATCAAAGGATTTATAAGTATTATAGAGGGTGAATTTATTGGAGCTTTGTTCGTAGATAGTAAAAGTCAGAACAAGGGTATAGGTAAGAAATTGATAGATTATGTAAAAAATAACTATAACAATTTATCATTAGCCGTTTATAAAGAAAATAAAAATGCAGTAAACTTTTATATTAATCAAGGCTTTTCAGTTAATAAAGAACAGATAAGTGATGATAGTAGCCATATTGAATTTATAATGAATTTTAAATAGAATGACTTTTAACTCTTTGTCTTATACTAAATATACTTGGAATCTGTGGGCTATTATTTTTAAGATGCTTTTAAGGTGCATATAAGATAAAAATAACAACATAACAATTTTAGTAAAATAAATCTTGTTGTAGAAAGAAGGATATTCAATATGGAAGATACTAGAAAGAGAATAAGAAAGTTTAGAGATGATAGAAGTTGGTCACAGTTTCATACTCCAGAAAATTTGGCTAAGGCAATAAACATAGAATCTGGGGAGTTGCTTGAACATTTTTTATGGAATAACAATTACGATAAAGAAGAGGTATCAGATGAATTGGCAGATGTAATAATTTATTGTATGCATATGGCTGATGCCTTAAATGTAGATATAAAAGAAATAATAAATAAAAAAATGGATAAGAATGAAAAGAAATATCCAGTGGAAAAATCAAGAGGCACAAGCAAAAAATACACAGAACTATAAAAATCTAAGAGAATAATCTCTTAGATTTTTCTGTTTTATAATGGTTAGATTAAGTTTAAAACACATAGAAACTCTATCTAACAAGTTGCTATAAAATTATTCTTTATGTTACCAAATACTAATATACAAACATTTGAGTAAAGCATTGCTTTTAGGTAAACTTCTCTTGAAGCTAAGAATCAATCTGATTATTTTAGCCAGTCAGGAGGTGTTGGTATAAATGGTCTAGATATATATTTTTCTTTATATTGTTTTAAAATAGAGTTTATCAAATCAGTATTACCTTTAAAATTATCTATATCTTGCATAAAATCAAGATTTTGACTAAATGGGCAACTGGATATACATATACCACAATCAGTTCCTAAACTTCTCCATCTATCATAGCATTGTTCTTGATTTATTTGCCATCGATTAACACCATGAACCAAAGATTTATCTTCTTTAGGTATAGCTTTACCTGGGCAAGTTCTTGAACAATTATTACAAATATTACAGAAATCTTCTAATCCGAAATCAATTGAATCATCTTCTATAAGTGGAAGATTAGTTGTTACAATCCCTAATCTAACTCTAGAGCCATATTCTCTAGTGGTCAGAATACCATTTCTACCAATTTCACCTAACCCTGCATCTTTAGCAACCAATGGACAAACTACTAAATAATTAGCATCCATATGGTTTCTAGCTTCATAACCTAGACTGCTTATGTAATAAGAAAGTATCATACCTATTACAGATACATCAACATAAGCTTTGGATGTAGCTATAATTTCAGATACCATAGGAGAACGATTTATCATTTCTTTATCCATTTCTACTGCAAATACTATACCGTAAGTATGCATATCTTTTGATGTTATTTCTTCACCATAATTTTCAACATGTCTACCTCTATGACTATAGTAATGATAATCTTTCATTTTAGTTATTCCAACAAGATTTGCTCCATAAAATTTCGTATATCCTTTAATTCTTTCAGTAATTATCTTAGGATTTATTTCTACTTTATTAGGCTTTGGATTAACTTCAGACAGTTTTTTTATATCACTTAAGAACATAAATGCTGATTCAGCCATTGGAGAATTTATTGGATTATAAGACATAGTACCTGGGCTACAAAGATTAGGCTTGGAACGGATTGAATCATCTATATCTTTATTTTCAGGATTTCTTTTATAATAATCCTCATATTCAGGCGTTCCTTTAGTATAGTTAGATCTAGAAAACATAACATCACGTTCATCAATTCTTTTCATAGGAAAATTCCCCCTTTTGTATAATATTTATCGTGGTTAACACTTGCATTTTCTTGTAAAGTAGTATGTAAGTTATTATAATATAGGACTTTAAAGCTTAGTATAGTTACAGTTTTCCAGTTATAACTTATATTCTTAAAGAATACCTTTATATAAGAAAAAATCTATTGAAATTAATCTAAGGCTGACATAGTAATATTAATTTTAAATACATTATACACTTAATTTACTATATTAATCTGTAACATATGTAACAAAATTTAAAGTGTTTAATTGATATCACTTTTAACTTTATATTTCTAGCAATAGTAGTAAAAATTAAAAAGTATATATGCTTTTTAGAAGTATCTATGGTAAAATATATAAAAATATATGCGTAGAGGGGTTTTAGTTGTGAATAATATATTAGACTTAGTTATTGAATTAGGCTCTTAGCAAAGACTGTAAACATACAGAAATAACCTTTGTTAGGGGCCAAATTAATAATATTAATTTGGCTAAAATGTTTTGTGCAGTCTTTGCTCATTATTTACAAATTAAACGTAGATAGGAGCAATAATCATGAAATACAAAAAAGCACAAAATATATTGCCAGCACATGTTCTTGAAGTTATTCAAGAATATATAGATGGTGGATATTTATATATACCTAGAAAATCTAATAATAAAAAATCTTGGGGAGAAAATAGTGGAATAAGAAAAGATTTAAAGAGAAGAAATAGAGAGATTTTTAAAAGATATAATGAAGGAATATCAGTTAAGGATCTTACTGATAAATATTATCTTACGGAAAGTAGTATAAGAAGAATAATTAAACAAGAAAGAGAATGTGTATAGAATATTATTCTCTATAAAAAATAAAATGCTTTTTATATAAGTTATATAAAACTAGTAAAGATCCATATTTGATGTTATTAAGAGTAAGTCGGATATGGATTTTTTAATAAAGATAAATAGAGGGTATAAAATTCATTATAAGTATCTTAAGTTTAATACAGAAACATTTATAGAATTGATTGTGTATTTATAATAAGGATACAATATGTAAGAATAAATATATTTCAATATTGTATTAAGGAGAATAAACTTATGAATAAATTAACAGTTTTAGAAATTAACCTGACTGGATCAATAAATACTATTTTTCCAGTTATATTAAGTGATGATAAAGAAATGGTTTTAGTTGACTGTGGTTATCCTAATTTTTTAAACTTAATAGAGAATACCACTAAAGGAAATGAAATTGATATAAGTAATTTAACAAAAATTATTATAACCCATCATGACTTTGACCATATGGGCTCTCTTGGAGAGTTTAAAAGAAAGTACCCTAATATTAAGATTTTTTCCTCAATTGATGAGGAGAAATATGTTAGTGGTAAGGAAAAATCTTTAAGATTACAACAAGCAGAAAAAATATATAAAACACTATCTGAACATGAGAAAAAAGGAGCAAGGGATTTTCAAAGGATGCTTGAATCTATAGAAAATGTTCCAGTTGATGTGGTTTTAAAAGATAAGGATTTCTTTTCATTCTGTGGAGGAATAGAAATAATTTCAACTCCAGGGCATATGCCAGGACATATATCAGTTTATATAAAAGATAGCAAAACATTAATTGCAGGAGATGCCATGGTAATAGAGGATGGAAAACTATCCATTGCAAATCCACAGTATACTTTAGATATTGATGAGGCTAAAAAGTCTATTAGTAAATTATTAAACTATAAAATAGATAGAATTATTTGTTATCATGGTGGAGTATATACTAAAAATATAAAAGAATCATTAGGAAATATTTGCTGTTTATAAAAAAATTATTAATTGTATTAAAGGTGGGGGAGCATATGTATAATTATAAAACATTAGAAAAGACAAGTATGTAAACATTACATGAGGGGTTTGTAAAATTCAATGATGATATTGAAGATATACAAGTATTTGTAGAGGAAAATACTAAAAAGTAAATAATATAAAAGAAAACTGTAGGTATAAAAATTATTTTGTATCTACAGTTTTTATATATTTTCATATACTAATTGTAAACTATATAAATTAAGAGCTCTATAATTAAAATAAATACTTTAAAATAGAATCTTTACTATAATAAATAATAGTGGTACAATTTAATTGAAAACAATTATCAATTAAGTAATTTATTTTACGAAAGGAGAGTGTAGTGAAATGAGGAAAAACATGACGCAATGGGGAATAGGACCTAAGTTAGCTTTAATTGGAGTTCCTTATTTTATTATAGCTTTAATTATATCTAGACTTTGGAATAATGTATTTGCATTTAATATAGCACCTAGATCATATATAATGGCATTAGGATTAATACTGCTATTTATAGGAATTAAGTTTTATATAAAAACATTAAAAACTTTTGTACTACATTTTAACCAAGGGGTTTTGCTAACAAGAGGGACATACTCTATGTGTAGAAATCCAATATACTCTAGTTTTATAGTGTTTTTTATACCTGCTATATCGCTACTTGTTAATTCGTGGTTATGTTTAACAACATTTGTAGTTGTCTATATAATGTTTAAGTTAAATATAGAAAATGAATATAATTATTTAAAGGAAAAATTTAAAGAAGATTACATCAATTATGAAAATAAGGTGAATGAACTTTTTCCAATGTATAGAATAAAGAAAATGTAGATTTAACAATATTTAAAGTCCACGAGAATAGAAATTCATAAAAGCGTATGGGTATAAGCAACTTAAACTAATGCTTATACCCATATACTTTTAGTATATATCTATTAATAAAACTTGTACATAATGCTTGCATAAGGGATAAAATATAGGCATATTACAAATAAGTAGTTTAAGGAGATATTACGGTGAGTTATAAATATGATGAAATAATAAAACTTTTAAGAGCAGTCATAGAGATACTAAATATGTATGATACAGATCTTAGTTATACAAGATTTAAACTTATTAATTGTTAGGGTAGATAAAGAAGATCAAGACGTGTATAAAAAATTGAAAGTTCTATTTGCACCAACAGGAGAATTTCAAGAAATATCAATTAATAGTGGATGGACCAAGGAGTATTTATAAATAACATATAAGTTAGATGTGCTACTGTAAAGTGCTTTTAGCTTGGGTTGAAGTTAGAATAAAATATATTATTATAACTAATAAAACTAGGAGGGTTTAAAAATGAAGGTATTACTTATGGGTGTTACATTGAGAGCTTCGTGGGTACACTCCTTAAAAGAAAAAAGAATGGTTGTAAAAAGTATAGTACAAAAATTAAAAAATAAGTTTAATGTTTCTGTTAGTGAAATAGATGAACAAGATATACATCAGACTATAGTAATAGGTATTGCAGCAGTATGTGGAAGTTCAGCTCAAGTAGATTCTACAATGGAAAATATAATAATTTTTATAGAGTGTAATACTGATGCAGAAATAATTAGCATTGAGAATGAGATGGAGATATTTTAAGAGTTTATACATACTAATTGAAAAATAGATTAAACTAAACATATTAAAAATATAATCTATTATTAAGTAATACTGTTTTACGTAAGATAAAAAGGAGGAAATAATTTATGTTTGTTCCTAAAAGAATAATATTTGAAAAAGGATCTTTAGATTATGAAATAGGTGAAGATATATATAACACATTTAAAGATAACAAAAATATTGAAATAATAAGATTAACATCTAATAAAGTGAAACAGCATATACCAGGAGAAGATCTATACAATTTTTATAGAGAAGGTAAAAGTACGTTAGTAGTTGGGGTTAAAAAAGGTTTGAAATTTCAATCCTGTAAGCCATCAGCTCACTACCAATTACCACTGGTATCAGGATGTATAGGAAATTGTGAGTATTGCTATCTTAATACAAACTTAGGAGATAAGCCTTATACAAAGATTAATGTAAATATAGATGATATACTTAAGCAGACTGAAAAATATATAAATGAAAGACTGCCTGATACAACAATATTTGAAGGTTCAGCAACATCGGATCCAATTCCAGTTGAACCATATACCAATTCATTAAGAAAGACCATAGAGTTTTTTGGAAAGAGTGATAAGGGCCGGTTTAGATTTGTTACTAAATATAATGATGTAGATGGTCTTTTAAATGCAAATCACAATGGAAAAACTGAGATAAGATTTACATTAAATACAGATAAAGTTATAAAAAATTACGAGAGAAAGACAGCATCTTTTGAAAAGAGAATAGAAGCAAGTGTTCAAGTTGCAAAGGCAGGATATCCTTTAGGATTTATAATAGCTCCCGTGTTTATTTATGATGGATGGAAGAAAGATTATAAAGATCTTTTAATAGAATTAAATTCTAAATTACCAAAGGATTTAAAATATCCTTTAACCTTCGAAGTAATTTCCCATAGATATACTCCAAGAGCAAAAAATATAATAATGGAGGTATTCCCAGAGAATACTCTTCCAATGGAAGATGAGAAAAGAAAGTATAAGTATGGTCAGTTTGGATACGGGAAGTTTGTATACACGAAAGAAGAACTTCAGGATATGAAGGAATTTTTTGCAAATACAATAAATGATATATTCGAAAATAAAGAAATAAAATATATAATATAAATAAAAAAAATGTGCACTAACTTAAAAACTATATTTGTACAGAGATCCACAAGGAATTGACTTGTGGTTTTTTGTTTAAAAGGTCATAGCCATCAGATAAAAGGTGTATATTTTTATAAATAATTAATTTTAATGTTAAATGTACTTTTTTACTATTAAAACTTATAGTATTATTATTTTATGAAATATATATAGAACAAGTTAAAGCTTTGAGGAACGCAATATTAATATTAGGAGATTGTTGTTTTTAGATGGAGTTTAACTATAAAGTAATAAATTATTATATAGTTCAGCACTAGAATAACCTATCTAGAGAATCGACATTGTTTATATTTAAAGGAGTACTAGAAATTACAACAATTGGATAAAAACAAATTATACATAAAACAAAGGAGATTTATAATGAATAATAGTAACAATTGGTTAGATGGAGCTAAAGGACGTAGATTTATAACTTCATTTAGTGGGGGAAAAGATAGTGTACTAGCACTTTATAAAGGAATGCAACAAGGAGAACCTTGTGGGCTTATTGTTATGATGGAGGAAGAGGGTAAACGTTCAAGATCTCATGGATTACCCACTGCATTGTTAAGGGCTCAGGCAGAATCAATAGGGTTGCCTATATATAGTGCAAAAGCTACTTGGGGAGATTATGAAGAAAAATTTATAGAACTTTTAGATATGGCAAAAAATAATGGTGCTGAGGTTTTATTAACAGGGGACTTGGATATGCCTAGTACTGGATGTTGGTATGAGAAAGTTACAGAAAAAGCAAACATAGATCTTGCTATGCCATTATGGCAAATGAATCATAGAGAAACTGTTGAGGAATTTATAAATTTAGGGTTTATCACTAAAATAGTAACAGTAAATTTATCACTTGGTATGCGTAAAGAAGACTTAGGTCGCGTTCTTACTCATGAATATATTAAGGAGCTAGAAGAAAGAGGTATCGATCCTTGTGGAGAGGGTGGAGAATTTCATACTACAGTAATAGATGGACCTATATTTAAAACGCCAATTTCTATAAAACAATGTAGTATTTTTAGTGATAAAAACTATGCATTTTTACCATTGGAATTAGATTAATAGGAAAAATAATGCACTAGCTTTTGAAGGTTAGTGCATTATTTTATTTCAACTTTAGCAGTAAATTGGAGGCGGAAGCTAGAGTAATAGAAGATTTTTCAAAACTATAAATTTTGATTTAAAACAACCTAAAAAACTTGCATGGATGATTCATTTAATAGTTCTTTTATGTCTTCATTAATATCAGAATCTGTGATTACAGAAGTTATGTCATCTAAAGAAGCGAAAATATAAGTTCCATCTATATTAAACTTTTCCTTTTCTACAAGAAGAAAAATCCTTTTACTATGGTATATAACAGATTCTTTAATATTTCCATCTTCTAATGTAATAGTGCTTATGCTATTAGAAATTAAATTTACGCCAGAGCTTCCAATAAATCCTTTGTTGAAATTATATTTATTTATACTTTTAGTTACCTCTGTTCCAAGTAAGCCACCAGATTTTTTATCGTATATACCACCAATACATATGACATCAACAGTTTCATTGGTATTGAAGAGGGCAAAAATTAAAGGCATATTAGTTACTAATGTTATTTTTTTATTACTAATTGATAATAATTTAGCTAATAAAAAATTTATACTTGAAGCATCTAAAAAAATTATATCTCCATCTTCTATAATATCTAAAGCCTTTTTAGCTATAAGTTCTTTACTAGTTAAGTTTACATGCATTCGAGCGGATATAGAGGTGTTGGTAGCAATTTTTCTATTTAATATAGCTCCACCATAAGTTCGTTGAATACAATGAGTTTTCTCAAGCTTTTGCAAATCCTTTCGTATCATTCCTTCAGATACATTAAATTTTTCACTAAGTTCTTTTACTTTTATTCTACCAGTTTCACTAAGTATATTTAAAATTTCCTCTAATCGTTCCTCGGCAAACATATAAGCACTCCTTAATTAGTTGATTTTTTACTATCATTTATTATTGTTTGTTAATGATTATTATAACATTTTTATATAAATACACAAAATATATTGCATAAAAGAATAAAGTAATATAAAATGATAACGAATGATAATAATAAATGTAAAATGGTAATGAATCTTATAAAAAGGTAATTTTTATAGAATTTAATATATTATGTTGAAGTAAGGTGATGTTATAGGTGGTAGTCATTAAATAGAACGAATTTTCATTTAGCTGAGGTTCTTTTAATCATTAGATAAAAGGCAAGTTTTCAATCTTAGTATTAGAAAATTTGAAATTTAAGTGACATAAGATGTTTAAACATAGGAGGGAAAATTATGTACAAGTTATTAGCTATTGATATGGATGGAACTTTATTAAATAGTAATAGAGAAGTTTCTAATGAGAACAAGAATGCAATTAAGAATGCCATTGAAAAGGGTGTTAAGGTTGTAATTACATCTGGAAGAAGTTTAAAAGGATTAGAAAAGTTTTTGGAAGAAATGAATTTAAGAGGAGAAAATGAATACCTTATTGCAAATAATGGGGGAACAATATATAAGACTGATGACTTTGAGTGTATTAATTATAAGGGACTAAGCAATGAAGATTTGATAGAGTCTTATAAGTTAAGTCTAAACACCGGATTGCAAATGATGGCTTATACTCACAATGATTGTGTAGCACCAGAAGAAAATGAATTCACAAGGTTTGAAAAAGATTTTGTTGGAACTGAAGTTAAAATTATTGATTGTGATTTAGTAAAAGATGATATTACTAAAATATTATTTGCTCAGAAAGAAGAAAATCTAGAAAAAATAATGAAAGAAGTGCCCAAGGAATATTATGATAAGTATCATGTTGTAAAAACCATGCCAACAGTTTTAGAGGTAATGAATAAAGAGTGTAATAAGGGGTATGGAGTAAAAAAATTAGCAGATCATTTAGGAATTAATAGAGATGAGATAATATGCATTGGGGATCAGGCTAATGATGTCGAAATGATTGAATATGCAGGACTTGGAGTAGCTATGGGAAATGCTATAGAAGAAGTTAAAAGTATTGCAAATTATGTAACAGATAGTAATGATAATAATGGAGTAGCAAAGGTTATAGAAAAATTCATATTATAATTACATATGCAGAATCAGAAGCTATGACATCAGGAGCTTCAAATGTATATAGATCTCTTGCAGATTCAATTGTATTTTGTGGTGGAGAAGTCTGTAATGTAATGAATGTATCTTGTTATGAATTAGGTGAGGTTAAAAATAATGTAAAGGCAATAGAGGATGCAGAAGAACTTGGAAAAAATATAGTTAAAGCCTTAATATAAGGTTAACTATTTAAAACACAAGACATGCATAAAGATATTATAAAAATATTTATAATATAAGAAAATACCTAGAAGTAACTACATTTTGTAGAAAGCTTTCTAGGTATTTTAGCATTGAACTTGGTTATTGGATAAGTTTAATAAACTGTATTAAAGAATAAAAAATGACGCTGCAATTATAAAATACACAGCAAGAAGTTGGATACCTTCTAGCCAATTAGATTCTCCATCATTGGCCACTCTATTAGCTATAAGTACCGATGCTATAAGTGCTATTAATTCAAATTCATTAAATATTATACTCATAGGAGTAAAAAATAAGCTTATAAACACTAAAATAGGGGCAACAAATAAAATTATTTGTAAGCTAGAACCTATGGCAATCTCTAAGGATACATCCATCTTATTTTTAAGTGCCATAACAACAGAAGTACTATGTTCTGCTGCATTTCCTATTATAGGAATTAATATAATACCTACAAAGAACTCACTTAACCCTAAAGTTTTAGTTATAGAGTCTATCCCAGAAACCAAAAATTCACTTTCTATTGCTATTAAGACAGTAGAAATAACCAATATAGTTATAGATTTTTTTAAAGACCACTTGGCAGTTCCGTCTTCATGATCACTAAAAGTATATATGTCTTTATGTGTGTAGAAAGAAAATACTAAACTTAATATGTATATTACAAACATTATTATTGAAACTACAATACTTAAACCTTCATATCGTGTATTTAATAGGGCTTCATCTACTGTATGAGTGAACAGAGCTGGAATACATAATCCAATAACAGAAAAGAGTAACATACTTGATGAAACTTCTACTACCTTTTTATTAAAGCTTTGAGTTTTATGTTTTAATCCACCAGCCAACATACTTGCACCAAGTACTAATAAGATATTTCCTATAACAGCACCAGCAATAGATGATTTAACTACTTCAAAAAGTCCTTCTTTAAGAGCAAAAAATGATATTATAAGTTCAGTTGCATTTCCAAATGTTCCATTTAAGAAACCACCTACTTTAGGACCAGAGTAAAAAGAGATTTCTTCTGTTCCTTCCCCCATAATACCAGCTAATGGAACTATAGATAAGGCTGATAATATAAACATTATGGAAGGGGATACATTTATAAATTTACCAATGAAACTTATAGGTATGAATATTAGCATATACTTTAATATTTTCATTAAGATAAAATCCTCCTTAATATATTGTATAGAATCTAATACAGATAACACAATATATAAATTAAAAAATTCAAACATATATTATGTTACCCATAATTTAATTTATTATTTATAGAGCTAAGGTTCATTATATAACCTAGTCTAATTAAAACAAACAAAAGACATACTAATCAAATTTAATATGACAATATCCACCAGGATTCTTCTTTAAATATTTTTGATGATATTCCTCTCCAGTATAGTAATTTTTAAGAGGTTTAATTTCAGTAGTAATAGGTTTATCATATTGTTTTTGAACCGTTTCTTTACTACTATTAATAATATCTAGGTCTTTAGAATCAATATAATAGATCCCACTTCTATATTGAGTTCCAATGTCATTACCTTGCCTATTTTTAGTAGTAGGATCTATAATAGACCAAAACTTATTTAATAAGGTTTCAAGAGAAATAACTTTTTCATCATATGTAATATAACATACCTCTACATAATCCGTATCATTGGTACATATTTCTTTGTAAGTAGGATTCACAGTTTTTCCATTAGCGTATCCAACTTCTGTTTCTGTAACTCCTTGGAGCCTAGAAAAGAATTCTTCAACACCCCAAAAGCATCCACCACCGAAAAGTACTTTTTTCATAAACTCACATACTTTAAATCCTTTTAATTATTATAGCATCAAATTCAAAATAATATATATTGTGTTAGATTAAATTTTCAATAATGTCAATAAAATATATTTTGGAACAGTTTGTAAACATTAAAAATATTATATAATATATAAATAAAAAATGAGGCGATGTAATGAGTTATACTACTAATAGACAACCACAAGGATTACTTAAAAATACTGAGATTTTTCTTAGAGAAGGACTTATAAGTGAGATAGTTGCAATTAATGATTATAGTAAATTTATAAGCCTTACGGATAATAGGGAAGTTAAGGATATTTTTTATCATATCATGGAGGAGGAAAAAAGACATTATGGGCTTTTTTTAGAAGCTTTAAGAAATGTTGATAGGGAACAAAAGAGGATGTATCAAGATGTAGCTGATCATATAAAAATATCAACAAAGGATAAATATAAAGATTTTGTAACAATTAAAGGAAATAAAGGTAATTTGCTTACACATATTAGGGACGCTATAAAAGGTGAATTAGAAGCAATAGTTCTTTATGAAGATTTCATTGCAAATATTGATGATACTACCTTAATAGACTTAATAAATCGTATAATAAGGGATGAAAAACATCATGTAGAAGAATTAACTAAAGTTTTAGTTACATTGGATAAGGATAAGTATGGTCCATTAGAATACAGTGATTCTTAAATTTAAGTAAAATTTGCTTGAAATAATATATTGTTTTGACTAAAACTTAGAATAACCGTATATTATGTAGTTATTAAATTAAGCATATCTTACATTTAAATGATTTTATAAAAATAAACAACCATGGACTCATCCATGGTTGTTTATTTTGGAAAATCTAGATATCAAATAAGTTTTTGTGTAAATATACTACAAAGAAAACATTAGGTATAATATAAGGTAATTGGAAAATAAGAAAAGTAGATGCTATACTATACTTAACTTTAAGTGATTAATATCTACACATTGAGTTAATAAAAGAGAGACATTACTAAAGTGGAAGATAGGAAAATAACTGAATACTAGGGGTTAACAGGTAGTAGCTATCATGTAGAACAAATATTCACTCATATTATGTTTTTTATATTACATGAATGTTAGATGCGTTAATCTAGGGGAGTAGCACATGTTAACTGACACCTTGTAAGCGAATTGGAGTGTTACGGGTGGTAGCCATCAGATAAAATTTTATATGAAAGGATGATTTAATGAATTTTAAAAAGCTAGGTTGGTGTCTCATATGTTTAATATTAATAATACCATTTAGCGGTTGTAATGATGAACAAAAATCTTATTATCATAATGATAAAAAAATATCTCAAGATAGGGATAGTTTTAGTTATATGATTAGAGATGAGAAATCTCAATCTAATAATGAAACAAGTATAAAGTTTAGTGGTTTTGATGGTAAGGATACAATTTGGAATATTGAGTCAGACGAAAGCAATGATATTATATTTAGATACAAAAGTCATACTACGAGTGGTAAATTTAAAGGTGTTTTAATTACACCTGAAAAAACCATTGAGAAAATCTTTGAAGGTAGCGAAAATGGTGAAAAAGCAATTAGTTTAAATAAAGGAAGTTACAGCTTTAAGATTGTAGGTCAAAGTGCCAAAGGAGATGTTTCCATTAACATTGAGTTAAATGATAAAGTGAAAATATCTACTAAGAAAATATGGAATTAAGAAAAAGTTTTAAATATACTATCAATATATATATTGATAGTAACATATTGTGGAATAATACTAAATATTCAAACAAATCTATGAATTAACATATAAGAGTATATAATATTATAGAAAAGTTTAAAATTATATGGGGTTTTTAAAAATTTAATAGAATTATATAGAACGAATCTTCATTTAGGTGGTATTTTCAACCATATGAATGTTAGATGAGTTAATTTATGGGCGTAGCCATCAGATAAAACATAAAAGAATAGAGAGGTATTATAAAGATGAAATTAGAACTTACAGTTTGTAAATTGGGTCAAGTATTAAAAACAATAGAAAGTAAATATGATTTGGAAATTATGACAAAGATTAAATTAAGTGGTGGGTGGATGACACTTAGCGGAAAAGCTATAATAGAGAAAGTTCCAACTGTAGGAATTATATTAGGTTGTAGTAACAAAAGCAATAATATTATAAGTATAAGAGTTAAAAATGACAATGAAGAAGGCTCAGTACTTAAAATTACAGGGACTAAAGGATCAAAATTTTACATAGATATAGAAGCAACAAAATACAAAGAGTTAGGTAAATGCTCTAGTGGTGAAATAAAAGTAAATAATAATGAATGTAAATTAAGAATAGATGAAGATATAATATTTAAAATAAATTCCAGTGTTGAAAGTGTTTTAGATATTATACAAAACATATAAACATTTTATTACTTTTATAAGGAAAGTATTTAAAACTTGTCTTGAATCTTTAATAGATAATTGAAATAAATTTTTGAAACGGGCTGTGAAAATTCTAATTGGATATTCACAGTCCTTTTTATTAAATAGTAAATACATAAATGTATCCATACAATTGACTAAGGGAAAAATTTTAGCTATTATAAAGAAAAAAGGAATATTTTAGGGGGATACATTTATGAATAATAAAACAAGAAAAATTGTAATACTAGGAGTATTGGCAGCTATTTGTTATATAGGTACTTGGATTCATATACCTATATATCTTGGTGGAGCAAAATCAATGATCCATTTAGGAACAACAGCTATTTTTATAGCAGCCACTATAGTTGGAAAAGATGCTTTTTGGCCTGGCGCTATAGGCTGTGCTTTATTTGACTTATTAAGTCCTGGTTTTCAAGCATGGGCAATCCCTACTTTTATAGTTAAAGGGTTAACAGGATATGTAACAGGTAAAGTTGCTTTTGCTAATAATAAAGAAGGAAAATCAGTAAAACAAAACACTTTTGCTTTTGTTTTAGGTGGCATAGTTTCTTTAGTTGGATACTTTTTATTTAATGCTTTCATATTCACAGGATGGAGAGCAGCATTAATATCTTTATCAACATCAATAACTACAACAGCAATTGGAGCAGCAATAGCTATTCCTATGTCATTTGCAATAAAAAAGAAACTACATTCATCATATAATGTTTAGTAAAAAGCTATATTAAAGGAGCATGTTTGTGAATAATATAAAGCCAATAAAGAAAATAGCTGTTATACATGATTTATGCGGTGTTGGCAAGGCAGCATTAACTAATGTAATACCAATACTTTCTGTTATGGGTTATGAAGTATGTCCAATACCTACTATGTTATTATCTACCCATACAGGCGGATTTGGAAAGCCATCTATAATAAAAACAGGAAGTTATTTAAAGGAAGTAACAAAACATTATAAAGAAATAGGTTTAGAGTTTCATGGTATTTTAATAGGATATCTTGGAGATAAATCATTAATAGAAGATGTATTGTGTTTTGTTAAAGAATTTAAAAAAGATAATACTAAGGTTATACTTGACCCCATATTTGCTGATAATGGAAAGTATTACTCAAATTTCGATTATAACTATATGAATAGTATAAGAAAGCTAATAGAGATTTCAGATGTAATTACTCCTAACTATACAGAGGCATGTTATCTATCTTTAGAAAATTATATAGACAATCCTAAGGATAATGATATTAAAGGTATATTAGATAAGATTAGTAATATAGGATGTAGAAATATAGTTATAACTAGTATGGTAGAGAATGATATTAATAAAATATCAACGTTATTATATGAAGATGGTTCAATAGAAAAATTTGCTACAGATAAATTAGAAAAGTCTTATCCAGGTACAGGAGATATATTTGTTTCAGTATTATTTGGATATTTATTAAAATATGAAAACTTAAGTATGGCAACTGAAAAGGCGGTTAACTTTGTTTTTAATGTAATAAAAGAATCTAATAAATATGATTATGAATCTAAACATGGGGTATTACTAGAACCTAGTTTAAAAGAATTACTATAAGGTTCAAGGTTTTCAAGAGATAGAGTTGATAAGTTAAAAAGTCTACATTTATTTGTAGGCTTTTTAGTTATAAATAATGATAAATATGACATCTCAAAAGAAGATATTGAATAAAAGTAGTTTGACAATAGCACAGGAAAAAATCCGAGAATGTAAGTAGGTTTGTGTAAAAACAAATCTACTTTTATTTTTTTGTATGTGTAACTGGTATTTATGGTAATAATATCTATAAGAATATTTTTAAGGAGCGTAAAAAATGAGAGAAATTCAAGTACCAGATATAAATTTAAAGGATGAATTAGCAAAGTGCAGAGATATGAATGACATTATTGGGAAAAATGGATTAATGCAAAGACTATTTGGAGGAATTATTGAACAGTTTCTAGATGTTGAGATGGATGAACATCTTCAACGTGAAAGATATGTAAGATCTCAAGGTGATTGT
>NZ_FOKI01000044.1 GCF_900111985.1 Clostridium frigidicarnis | reverse complement strand
CAATAGCTTTTTTATATTCTTTCTTATAATTAGGTATTATTTCATTATTCTTAGGCTCTTTTGGCTCTAATGTTTGAGAATAACGACGATAATTATTAACCCATCTACTTAATAATTGGGGATTTAAGTCGTACCTTTTAGCAATTAAAATATTGCTTCCTGATTCTAAAACTTCCTTAACAAATGAAACTCTTTGATCTTCTGAAAACTTTCTTGTAAATATTTTTTTCTCCATCCCTTAGACCTCCTAATCATCTTAAAACTATTTTACTTTGTTTGAGTAAACATTGTCCATTCTAATTAGGGGGCCTATAGGACCTGAACTTTCAACTTTCCACTCTCAACTTTATATTTAGGAAGTCTGTGACTTCCAACAATACTCGTCAATTGTCAATTAAAAAAAGGGCGTAGCCTTTTGTTCTTTAATGGTACAATTAAAAACGAACAATTTACTAAAACACCGTATTATTCAAAATTGAATTTTACGGTGTTTTAAATATAATTCAGTGGATTGAAGTAAATGACATTTCAAAAAAACTCGCACTAAAACTAGGATATGTTAAAGGTGAATTCTATAAAACATTCTCAATTAATTAAGTATTATTTCTGTTTCTACTCCATTACTGTGTATCCCCAAATCCGTAGACAAACTTTTACTTTTGAGTTTTTCTTTAATTTTATCTTCAGGGTTTAAAGTTAATTGTTTTGGTGTATCCCAATTGTTTAAATTTTATAGATTAAAATTATAAAACATTATTAAATCTATAAATTGGTGTAATTAAAATAATAAAACTAACAATAAAGAAAAATGATACCAATAAAGAGATTTTTTTGTTATAATTATATAAAATGTAAATATAAGTTGAAAAATGTTTTATTTACTAGTTAAACTAAAGGGGGAATAAAAAATGAGTAACTTTAAAAACATGACTATGGAAGATTTAGGGGGGGAATTTGATTTTTCAAAGCCAGAAAAGGAGTTTCTAAAATTTGATGAAAGTAACTTTGATCTATTACTAGAAAAAACAAAAATATTTCATTATCATGTAAATAAAAATAGTTTAAATCCTAAATTTAAGACTAATAAATTTTCTTATGTAAAGGAATTAGAAAATGTATGTATACCAGAGACAGGAAAGGAAACTGAAGAAGTATTTAGAGAAGCTTCTGAGTTTTTTGAAGGTAGTATGAGAACACAATCTCCTTATGCAGTCTTCAATATGGTACCATCTCCATTAATGGATACTGTAGCAGGCTCAACTATAACTCAGTTATACAATACAAATAGTCTAATGGATTCTTTTGGTGGAAAAACAATCTTATTCGAACAAAAAGTAGCCAGATCTATAGGTAAAATGGTAGGTTGGGACAACTCTCATGGTATTTCATGTAATGGTGGTAAATTAACTCTATTATATGCTGTAAAATCTGCAATATCTAAACTAGAACCAAACTCTAGAAGAGATGGTATTAGTAATAATTTGGTTGTTTTGACTAATGAGTCTTCTCATTATTGTGTAGAACATGTTTGCTCAATATTAGGTATTGGTTCTAGTAACTGTATTCGTATAAAATCTGAAGATGGTTGGAAAATGGACACTAATGATTTAATAGACACAATAAAAATAGAACACGAAAAAGGTAATAAAATTGCTGCAATAATATGTGCAGGTGGTACTACTATAAACTTTGCTTGTGATGACACTAATAAAGTATTTGATAAAGTTAAAGGGTATTTTGAAGAAAATGAACTAGATTATTTTCCATATTTCCATTTAGATAGTGTAATAGGATGGTTATGGATTAACTTTATAGGATTAACAGATTCTCAATTAAAGGATAGAGTTAAGAATCCACATATAAGAAGTAAAATCAAAGAAGTTGTTAGAAGAATAGATGGTGTAACTAATTTTGATTCTTTCGGTGTAGATATGCACAAGAATGGCTTATGCCCTTATGCAACAAGTATGTTTGTATGTAAGACAAGAGATAATTTTGATTATTTAAATGATGGAAACTATGAATATAGTGATACTGATTTCGAGTTAGGTAATTTTAGAGCTTATAGATATACATTTGAGAACTCTAGATCTGCTGCAGGAATAATTACTTCATGGATTTCAATGAATAGATTAGGTAGAGTAGGATTCCAAGATTATTTAATAAAGCTTAATGAATTTGCAGAAATATTTAAATCAGCATTAAACAGTAAAGATAAGATAAAAGTAATTAATAATTCTTTAGGTTGGGAGATAGTATTCTCAATATCATTTGGTGATCTTCAAGGGGTATGTAAAGAAACATATGAAGACATTGCTAAGGCCTTCATACAGTACTGCTGGAATAAAGCAAATGAAGGAGAAGATGTACCGTTTATAAGTATCGTTCCAGAATACAAGATACATCCTGAAGATAATTCAAGAACTGCTTTTTTAATATTCCCAATGTCTTTATATTTAGATTGTGAAAGTATTACCAATATAGTGGGAAATCTGAATAATTGCATAAAAGATTTTGAGAAAAAAGTATTGCTTGGAGAAATTTCTATAGGTAAAGCTTACTTAGAAAAACCGATAAGATAAATAATTGTTTTTAGGGGGATAGAAAATGAGTAAAGAGTTGCTAAATACATTGCCTGAAGATGGATTTAGTTTTATAGATAGGGAAATAGAAATAACTGACGATACAATAAATTTATCTATAGGAAACCCTATAGATCCACCAGATGAGGGTTTAATAAGAAAATTATGTATGTATATTCAAGACAATAATTTACATGGGTATGGTTTTACATATAAGGACATTCAGAAAGAGATACAAAATTCAATAGTAAACTACTACAATAATAAATTTGGAGTTATCTTAAATCCAAGGAATGAAGTAGAAGTACTAAACGGTACAAAGGAAGGCATATTTTGTTTGCTATCAAGCATGATAAATGAAGGTGATAAAGTATTAGTTCCTTCGCCTTCTTATAGCGTGTACATGAATTGTATTCATCTTGCAGGAGGCAGAGTTGTAGAATTCCCATGTTATGAAGATAATTTCATACCCAATATTTCATCAATAGATAAAAATGATTTAGAAGAAGCAAGTGTGATAATACTTTGTTCGCCTGGGAATCCAACTACAAAAATATTACCAGAGGATTTTTTAATTGAAGTAGTAGAGCTTGCAAAAAAGTATGATTTAAAGATAATACATGATGTAGCATATGGGGAACTTTGTTATGGAAAGAATGATATAACAAGTATTTTACAAATCTCTGATGCTATAAATGTAAGTGTAGAATTATATAGTTTAAGTAAATCATGCAATGTTGCTGGTTGGAGATTAGGTTTCGCATTAGGTAATGAAAAAATAATATCGAATTTAAAGAAAATAAAATATAATATAGACTTTGGGACTTTCGTACCTTTTCAAAAAGTAGCAATAGATATGATAAATAATATGCAAGGATATTCATATTTCCAAACTAAGGTTTATGAAGAAAGAGTAGATTATTTTGTCGAAGCTTTAAATAGGTTAGGTTGGAAAATAAAAAAACCAGAAGGAACTTTCTTTATATGGACCAAAATACCAGAAAAGTATGATTATATGTCAGATAAAGAATTTGTAAAGTTCTTATATGATAAAACAAATGTATTAATTTTACCAGGTAGCGGATTTGGTGATGGTGGAAAAGGGTATGTAAGAATTGCTTTGACTAATAATATGGAAATCATAAAGAAGGCAGTATCTAACTTAGAAAAACTGCTTTTACAAGAAGATAAATTATTAGTCTCATCTACTTAAAACAATAGAAGACTTCTAAGTTAGATGGAAGAAAGGAACATATAAGTATAATGAATAATACTGAAACAATATTAGTAGATGAACCTATCAATAAACTTCTGTTAAAGTACTCTGTACCTGCAATAGTAGGTATGCTCGTTAATGCTTTATATAATATGGTTGATAGAGTTTTTATTGGTAATATACCCAATATAGGGGCTATTGCAACTGTAGGTTTAGGTGTAACAATGCCTTTTACTACAATATTAACTGCTTTTGGAATGTTAGTTGGTATTGGTTCTGTAACAGTTATATCTATTAAATTAGGACAAAACAAAAAGTGTGAGGCAACAGATACTCTCGGAAATGCTATATCACTCTCTATAATAATAGGTATATTTGTTACTATCCTAGGGTTAATTTTATCAGAAAAGATTCTTATTGCTTTTGGAGCCAGTAGTGAGTCTTTAAAATATGCTAATGAGTATATACGTATAATACTAATAGGATCCACCTTTAATATACTATCTTATACTCTTAATTGTAATATAAGAGGAGATGGTAATCCAAAACTTGCTGCATTAATAATGATTGTGGGATGCACAACGAATATAATACTAGATTATATATTAATTTTTATATTTAACCTGGGTATAAGTGGAGCTGCTATAGCAACAATAATATCTCAAATGATAACGACCATATGGTCCCTTTACTATTATAAGAGCGGAAGATCATATTTAAAAATTTCTTCAAAAAACATAAAACTAGAAGGAAATACATTAAAAATGCTTTTACCAATAGGGCTTTCTCCATTTTGTATGCAAATTGCATCATGCTTTGTTCAAATAGTAAGTAATAATTCATTAAAATATTATGGAGGAGATCTTGCTATTGGAGCAATGTCTACAACAATATCTATAATGTTAATTTTTTACATGCCTTTATTTGGACTAAGCGAAGGATCTCAGCCTATAATTGGGTATAACTATGGTTATAAAAATTACGCACGCTGCAAAAATATTTTAAATACGTCTATAGTATGGGGAATAGCTCTTATGAGCATAGGAATAATAGTAATACAGATTTGGGCAGTGGATTTAGTAAAGATTTTTAATAATGATTTAGAATTAGTTAATGTAACTTCTAGTGGGATTAAGAAATTTTCCCTTATGATGCCTATAGTTCCTGTGTCTATACTAGGTTCCAATTATATACAATCTATTGGTAAGGCAAAAGAGGCCATGCTTTTAAGTCTCTTAAGGCAAGTAATAATATTAATTCCTATAATTTTATTATTACCAAAATTCTTAGGCCTTAACGGCATTTGGTATTCTCAACCAGTAGCAGATTTCATTGCTGTTATAATAACATTAATATTGATTTTAAAAGAAGTAGATAGATAAGAGTATATATTTCAAGTAGCATTGAAGTTTCCATGAATGATTCTGTAGGGGATCAAATAAGAATTGCTTATTATAAATTTATGGCACATTCTTCTTATTTAATTGTACAACTGAAAAAACGAACAATTTACTAAGACACCGTATTATTCAAATATGAATTTTACGGTGTTTTAAATGTAATCGCAATATGTAAATTGTATGAAAATATATAGATAATATGGTATGATTTTCTTGAAACATAGGTCTTAGGCACATTCAAAAAAATAATAATTCAGTATGCTAATATATTTGACTTATTATTTTCTTTCATATGCCTTATTGCTAAATAAATGTGAGTTAAATCAGACCTATATTTTTAGTATTTTTAGAAAAATAAAGTTAACAAGTAGATAAAGGAGAAAAAATGATTAGAGATTATAGAAAATCCGATATTGATGAAATTGTAAAGATTTATACGTTAGAGTATAAAGCAATGCCAGAAGAAATTGAAAATTTAAAGTCTGCATCTAAAATTTTAGTATATGATGATAACGGGATTCAAGGATTTATCAGGTTGGCAATGAGTAGCCAATATTGCTATGCTGAAATGGGAGTTGTAAGTAACGAATTAATAAAACCTGTAGGTTTGAAACTTTGGGAAGCGGCTAAAAAATTACTTGTTGAGAAATCAATAAATTTTGTTGAAATTTTTCATGTGAAAGATAACTTGGAATGGCAAAATTTATATAATGAAATAGGATTTGAATATTGGTATTCTGTATATCGTTTTACCTATGATGGAAATAAATTTAATGAACCAAATATTTGTGCAGTAAAATACGAAGATAAGTACTATGAGGATAAAATTAGACTTGAAAGTGAAGCGTTTTCAGTGCTGAGGAGAGAAAATGATATTAAGCCATATAATTGGTATTTAAATGCCAGTAGAGAGGAACTTGAAGCTAATAGAAAGGGAATTCTTGAAGATAAAGAATATATTTATCTATTCTTTGAGGAAAATGAGATGGTTGGAGCATCAATGGTTAAAAATGCTGAAATAGATTTATTATTTGTTAATATTAAATTTCAAGGGAAAGGTTATGGTAAAAAGATACTTGAGTTTACAATGAACAGGGGTTTAGAACAAAATGCAACTGCTGTAAATTTAAATGCATTAGCAAAGAATGAAAAGGCACTGAAATTATATAAAAATGTAGGATTTAGAATTGTACAAGCCCAGGATGCTAGAAGATTAATTATAAAGTAGTTAATGTTTAAATGAAAAATTTGATTATTTACTAGTTAAGTGAAAAAATACAAAATAAAAGGGGTAATGTAAAAAATGGAAACATTAAAAGCAATCTCTACTAGAACGAGTATAAGAGCATTTTTAGATAAGGAAGTACCTTTAGAAATTATAAAAACAGTACTTGAGGCTGGTATAAAAGCACCAAGTGGTGGCAACAGGCAACCATGGAGATTTGTGGTTGTTACAGATAAAGATAAGATTAAAACCTTTGATCCAGATGATCATCAACCTTGTGTAGAACAAGCTCCTGCAGTTATTGTTGCATGTGCCAATCCTTATGACACATGGGAAAAATATGGTGAAAACGATCAATGTTATATTCTTGATACTGCTGCAGCTATTCAAAATATGCTTTTAGCAATACACGATCAGGGATTAGGTGGTGTTTGGATAGCTAGTTTTAGTAAAGGAGAAGTTAGAAAACAATTAAACATACCTAAGCATTGGAAAATAATATCTATAATACCATTTGGGTATTATGATGAAAGGAATATAGCTGTGCCAAGAAAAAAATTAGAAGAAGTTGCATATCTTAATGATATAAACTGCCCAATTAAATAAAGTTATATGAAGGTGGAGAAATGGGGGATATATTATGCTAATAGATGGAAAAGTCATAGAATGTGAATGTGAATACACAAAATGCTTTTCAGAGTTTCGTGAAAATGAAAATATAATTAGATTTCGTGATAATCAATTGAATGATATGTATTATCACAATTATACCTATATAAAAAAAGTAATGAGTGAGATTGAATTAAAATCTATTATACAAGATGAAATTTCATTAAGGTTATCTGAAAAAAGTAATTTTTGTAATATTCTTTTAAATTATGGTGTCAACGGTTCTCTGCTATCTATTCTTAAATACAAGCCCGAAATATCAACAAACGGGTATTATTCCTTTGATATTTCTCATTTTTCAAAACTGAATTCTTTACTTGGTTGCACAATAAAGAAGGTCAACAATGAAGAAATGGTAGATGATATTTTATTTTGTGACTTGCAACATGATGAGAAAAATCTTGGAAAAGATTTTTGCACAAGGAGATGTTACAGACGTGGCAAAGTATATGTTTCTGATAAAGGGGTAAATTCTTATGTTTGTTATCATAACGGGGATATAATAGGGAATTGCGATTTGTTCATGTACAATGGTATTGCAAAAATCGAAGATTTTGCTGTTATCCCTACATATCAGCGTAAGGGATACGGTACAACCATTCTGAAATCGCTAATCGATATAGCAATAAAAGAGAATTCCCATACTATTTATCTGGTTACCGATGAGGATGATACCGCAAAAGAAATGTATCAAAAAATCGGATTCAATAAAGTAGGTGAAAGAACTGATTTGTTTTTCAAACTATGATTGGCTTGCTCCCGTAATACCAACATTTTTTTGTGAGCCCATATGATATTCAAATAATCAAAGGAAGCTGTTTATAACTTTCAAATAACAAATCAAACTCTACAAATAATTGTTCCAACTTTTGCAGGTATATTGATTTCATTTATATCATATCATCAGATATTCTACTTAGATGTTATAGTAATTCTTATTGTTTTACTTCTATTAAAAAAATTTCAGTATAGTTCACCTTCATTATCCATTGTATTTTTAGGATTATTAACAGCATTTTGTGGTATTTTATTTAGTTTAAAATTCAAGGGTAAAATATTATCAATATAATTTAATGTGCAGAACATATTTTAGTGTATTTACCGTATAATGTTATTTACTTGTGTATTTTTTCAATTGCTATCTGACGTGCTTTATTTCTACAATTAATAAGGTTAAAAAACTCATGTCTATCAATGCCTACATGCCATTATTAACCTTAAATGATTTTATAAGGTTAAGGATTTTTACATTTTTAATATTAATTAAGTCGTGGTCATAAGTTATTTTCAATTAACAACAAAGAGAATACGAGTACGAGGAGGATACAAAATGAATAATATAGCAAAATTAAAGGTTGGTGATTCCGTTGGCATTTTTTCACCATCATCACCTATAACATATTCATGTCCAAATAGATTTGAAAGAGCGAAGAAATATTTACAAGGTAAGGGCTTTAAAATAATAGAAGGAAACTTAACAGGAAAAAGTGATTTTTATAGGTCTGGAAGTATTAGAGAAAGAGTGGAAGAACTAAATGCTCTAATTAGAAATCCACAAGTAAAATGTATTATGTCTACGATTGGAGGTATGAATTCCAATTCACTCCTTCCGTATATAGATTATGACGCATTTAAAAAAAATCCTAAAGTAATAATAGGATATTCAGATGTTACAGCAATTCTACTTGCGATATATGCAAAAACAGGAATAAGTACTTACTATGGGCCGGCATTAGTGGCCTCATTTGGAGAATTACCACCCTTTGTTGATTCTACTTATAACTACTTCAAAGAAATTACCATGGATAAAACAAAATTTCCTTATGTATTTGAAACTCCTAAACATTGGACAGATGAATACATTAATTGGGAAACACAAGATAGAAGTAAAGAAAAAAGAGAAAATCAATGGATTACAATCCATGAAGGAAGAGCTAGTGGTAGAGTAATAGGTGGAAACTTGAATACAATGCAAGGTATATGGGGTAGTGAGTATATGCCAGAAATAAAAGAAGGAGATATATTATTTATAGAAGATTCATTAGAAAACTCAGCAGACATTGAAAGAAGTTTTTCTTTATTAAAAGTAAGTGGAGTTTTAGATAAAATATCAGGAATAATACTTGGAAAACATGAATTATTTGACGATTCAAAAACAGGAAGAAAGCCATATGAAATATTATTAGAAGTATTAGGTGAAAGAAAAATACCTTTTATTGCTGATTTTGATTGTTGTCATACACATCCTATGATTACATTACCAATAGGATGTAAAATAGAATTGGATGCTACAAACAGGAAAGTAAGTATTCTTGAAGATTGGATAAAACAATGTTGATACGTAACTTTCAAATTTTTTATTTTAATATATGAATGTGTCACAGTACTTTGAACCATAAAGTTCTTAGTCTTTATCATCTCTTTATCTGTATCAAATATTTGAAGCTATTTGAACCACTTGATATAATAGCCCAATTATTTAATGAATTTCCATCTTGAAGTATACATTCCCTACAATAAAGAATTATATAAAGAAAAGTGAGGTATAAGCGTTAGCAAATTATCTAGTGAACATTAATCATTCTTGTTATAAAAAAGCATTGATGACGTTAAGAATTCCAATTGTTTGAACATAGTGAGTTATTGGAATTTAGGCATTAACGCTTTTTTGTAACTTAGAATGATATGTGCAGTTAGCTAATTTGTGTTGCGCATACCTCACTTTTCGTTTTAGATGAATTAAAGGGTAATTATGTATTTTATTTCATTAGTATACTAGATAAATATTTTTCAATTTTCGTTATGCTAGATTGCTTCTTAAAAATCATAGGATAGTGTTTTCCATATGAAAATGTAAGTGCTAGATAATTAAAGCGTTTAAAAAATGTAGTAAAACCAAATTTGGTAGTTGTTTCAACACTTATTAATGCTTTTAATGGAAAGGCAGATATTATGGATCTGTAATTAATAATAATATAATTTTCCGTTATTATTAAATATTCTTCTATGAATAAATTAGGTGCTTTTAAATCCTCATCTATTTCTTTTAAAATTATGTGTTCATCACAATTATAATATTTTATCAAATCCTTTAATGAATTATTTTTATTCATAGAAAAAACTGTAATTGGAAGTATTCCTGAAAAAAATATGAATGCTATAAAAAGATAACCCCACAAATCCGCTGAGGGAGAGTAATAAGATAAATAAAATGATAAATCAATATTATAATCAGAAACATCAATTGTGGTTAAGTATTCTTTAATTACGATTAAATCATCGTCATTAAAAGTATGTAATTGACCCTTTAGGGTATATGGTCCTTTAGTAGAAGAAAGTTTATCATAATCATCAGGCGAAATCTTTGATATTAAAAATTTCTCATCAAATTCAATTAATATAAAATAGTGTGAAATATATTTACGGTCTGTTGATCCAGATGGACTTCTCCCCTTATTTTCAATAATATCTAATGTATAAATATCATCACTATTTATATTTACATAACTATTATTTTTTATAGCATTATTAAAATCAGTGATGGTTTTAACAACTGTTGGATTATTTGTTTTATTATTATATGAAATAATACCAACACCTATTAAAGCGATAAAAATAAGACAAATAAATCCCAATATTGCTCTTTTATGAAATAGTTTCTTTTTGTAGATTTTTTCAAAAGATAAATTATTAATATTAAACACTCCTTAAAAATACATAATTCGCTATATTATAACATAATATATAAAAAATATACATTTTTTTTATAAAGATAGTCCAAAATTAAAATCAAATACATTTAAAGTTGGAGCAATAGTTTTTATAGGAGTTTTAGCACTAGGATTATTACCAGTTTTAGTTGCAATTTAGTTTTAAGATAAATTAATAAGTTATAGATTTGTGAATGTATATAACTTATTTTTTAGATTAAACAGAGTTAGTTTCATATTAATATAGTTTATAAAATCATTGTTAGTTTTTTTATTTCTCTTAATCATTTATGTTGCTCATACCTCATTTTCCGTCTTAGATGAAGCTTATCTTAAAACTTTATTTTTTCTTTATTTTTACTACACTAATTCTATACCTTTAATGGTTAATATTAGAAACATAATCTTATAATAGTTGAAGATTGAAAGTTGAAAGTTTTATTAGTTAGGAAGTCCATGACTTTCAACAATAATTGTCAATTGTCAAATCTCAATTGTCAATTAAAAAAAAGGGGTGTATTTAATGATAACCATAAAAAACATAACAAAGGATTTTTACAGTGGAGATTTAAGGCAAAATGTATTGAAAGATGTTAATTTAGAAATAGACCATGGGGATTTTTTAACTATTATGGGGCCATCAGGTGGGGGGAAGTCAACTGTATTACATATAATGGGGCTTCTTATAGAGCCAACAAGTGGGGAGGTTTATTACAACAATAATAAGATTAATTTTAAAAATGAAAGATCATTGGACAACTATAGAAGAGATAATATAGGATTAATATTTCAAAATTCTAATCTTATCTCTTGTTTATCACCACTAGAAAATTTAATTATAGCTATGAATAGTAAGGAAAGCTATAACTCTAAAAAGAAGAAATGTAAAGAGCTTTTAGATAAAGTAGGTCTTTCTAAAAAATATAATAGCAAGGTAAGTTCACTATCAGGCGGGGAAGCACAAAGGGTTGCAGTGGTTAGAGCACTTGTTAATGAACCTAAGGTTATACTATGCGATGAGCCAACAGGCGCTTTAGATTCAGTTAATGGGAAAAATGTAATTGAATTATTGCTTAATATAAGAAAAGAGAGAAACTGTACCCTTATAATAGTTACTCATGATGAAAAGATAGGGGAACTTGGGGAAAGAAAAATATACTTGAAAGATGGTGAGCTTCATGAGATGGCTAGAAATCTTTAAAATATATAACCTTAAGCTATTAAAGAAAGAGAAAGTATTGTTTTTATTTACAACACTATCAATATTAATTACCATAACTATTTCTCTAGTGATTCCTCAAATTAATTTAGAAAATTCAAAATATCTAGATAATAATATAAGAAAAATAAATGGTGGAGATTTAAGCATAGTTTTAAGGATAGATCAAACAAAGGAGTTTCAAGATAAAATAGAGGAATTAAAAACAAATGGGTTAGATGTAAAGACTTCCAAATTAAGTACTTGCTATTATAAAAAGCAGTCTAACAAAATTATTGGAACAATGGTTTCTGGAGATTACTCTTTAGAAAAGGATGAAATAATACTTCAAAGTACATTGGCAAATAATTTAGGAGTAAAAAAAGGAGATTTTGTAGAGTTAGATACCATGGGAAATGGAATATTAAAATATAAGGTTAAGGATATTGAGCCTATGGCAATGGGTGTTGATCATGATGGAGAACTTCTTGGATATGGAAAGATACAGCAAAGAGACGATTTAAATATTGGCGATGCTAGAACAATGATATATATAAGTGGACAAGATGGAGAAAAGCTAAAAGAAGAGTTAATTAAATATGAAGATAGCAATATGTATATATCAATAAAGGATAAAACAAGAGAAATGGAATCACAAATGGCTATTCAAAGTGCAGTACTTGGAACTTTAAGTACTGTTGGATATATTGTTTCTGCTTTAGCTATAATAAGTACAACCATAATGCTTATACTTAAAAGAAAAAGGGATATAGCTATTTTGAGGATGGTATCAGTGGATATTAAAAATATAAAAAGAGCTTTAAGACTAGAGCTTTCTTTATGGCTTGCAGCACCAATACTTGTAGGGGGGCTTATAAGTTATAAAATATCTACTTTTATTTTAAGTTATGTTGGAATAGAAACAGGGAATATGACAATGGAAAATATATCATTAATACTAAAAGGAGTTATTTTTAACAGCATTATATTTTTCATGCTTATAAATATTGCACTTATGATAATTAAAAGTATAAAGCCACTATCTGTAATTAGAGAAGATGAGAAACTTGTAAAGAAAAGCACTAAAAAAGTAATTCTTATAACAAGTTTATGTTTACCATTATTTTTAGGAGTATATGGAATTTATTCAGGTTCCATAGCAACTCTAGGAAGTACTTTAGTTATAATTTTAGTTATTATGCTGTTTTTAGGAATAGTAGCATTAGTAGTAAAACTGTTATCATTAATACATTTTAGAAATACAGTATTAATTTATAGTATAAAATCTATAAAAAATAATTTTTTCTCATTTATATTAGTTTTATTAAGTTTGACTCTTACTTTATGGTTTATATTAATTGGATTTAACTTACAGCGTTCTATAACAGAAAACATTAATAATTCATTAAGCAAAATATTGCCTTATAATTATGTAGCAGAAAGTAAGGATAATGAAAATTTAGAAAAGGTTTTAAAAAGTGAAAATGATGTAACAGCATATAGTAAAATCTTTAGCATAGCTGGAAAGGTACAAAATGACTTTAAAAACAGTATGTTTAAAGCAGTTAGTGTAGGTGAGGTTAATAAAAATGATTATAATGTAAAATTTAAAATTGTAGAAGGAGATGACCTTTTTCAAGGAGAAAATGGTGTGGTTATATCTAATGAGAGGAAGGAAAGAAATAATTTGCAAATAGGAGATATACTTTCTGTTGAAACAAAAAAAGGAACATTTAATTACAAAATAAAGGGAGTATATGATTCTGGAGGAATAGGTTCTGTTAGTATTTTAAAAGAAAATGTAGAAATTGGTGAAGGAATAGAGTACATGATTAACTCTAAAAGTGATAAGTTTATAGATAAATTAAAAGATAGTGCAGTTGTGAATATGAGTTGTATAGGTGAAAGTTTAAGTTCAATGCTTGGAAAGTTTTTAAAGATATTTAGAATACTTTCTATAATATGTGTTTTATCAACAGTTTTATTTAATATAAATATGCTTTATATGAATTATAGCCAAGGAGAAAAGGATGATGAGGTAATAAGAGCTTTAGGCCTAGGCAATAGATTTTTACTTAAATCTCAAGGGGTTAAAATTTTCTTATTTATAATCCTTAGTTCAGCATTATCACTAGGAGTATATTATTTAAGTATTCAACTATTTATTAAAGCCATGTTTAAAACCAATGTGGAAGTAGGATTAATGACTGTAGGTATAACTTTAATTAATGCATTAGTACTTTCACTAATAGCTTTCAATTTGCCTATTAGAAAAATGCTAAGTAAGAAGGAACTTAATTTGCTTAGGGATTAGTTGAATGAATTGAAGATTGATAATTGACAATTGAGAATGAAGGAGAACAAGAGTGTAGACTTTATATTAGATTTAGTATAATTATATGATTTATTTGGAATAGCAATTACATGAATAAAGGAATTTGTGATCATACTTGCGAAATATGAATTCCTGTTAAAAGGAAGCAGTAATTACAGTTACCTTTGATACATTTAGATTTTCAAATAATATAAGTACAATGAATATTTAGTTTGAAATTCGAGGGCGGAATATTATCATTGTAATTTAATAGATTTAATTTAACTAAGAAGTTTATAAAAAATAGTAATACCTTATTAAGTAAGAATATTACTATTTTTTTGCTTAATAACTAAATCTGTAATCTTCAATTGTAAATTATAACATTGGATAATAATTAAAAGTTGAAGTGATGAAGTAATAAGGAGTACAATTTTATAGAATGGATTAAAATATATAAATTTTTGAAATCAAAACAATGATGAAATAAAGGTTAACATGGATTTGAAATTGATGGATGAAATATTTTCAGGAAGATTTTTAAAATGAAAATATATAATTAAAGAAAACCTGAGATTTTCAACCACAACTTTCAACTTTTATCATTAAGGAAGTTTGTAACTTCCAACTATAAGTGTCAATTGTGAATTCTCAATTGTCAATTAGAACGGGGGAGAGTATTATGTGTAATAGACTTTTAGTAGTGGAAGATGATAAAGATATAGCTTTTATGCTTAGGGATTATTTAAGTAAGGAGAATTATGAGGTTTTAATTGCTAATAATGGACAAGAAGGATTAAAGCTTGTAAGGGAAAATCAGGTTTCTCTTATACTTTTGGATGTTATGATGCCAGTTATGGATGGGTATGAAACTCTTTCTAACATAAGAGAGTTTTCTAATGTTCCAGTTATAATGCTAACAGCAAAGGGACAGCAGTTTGATAAGGTTATAGGTTTTAAAAAAGGCTGTGATGATTACATAGTTAAACCCTTTGATTTAGTAGAGCTAACTCTTAGAGTTAAAGCAATATTAAGACGAGGGAGTATTAATGTTACTTCAAATGATTTAGTAAAAGTTTATAAGGATTTAAAGATAAATAAAGAAGATTATAGTGTTGTAAAATCAGGAGTAGATATAAAGCTTACAAAAAAGGAATTTGATATTTTAGCACTTTTAGTATGGAACCAAGATAGAATATACAGCAGCCAAACTATATATGAACAGGTTTGGAATGAATCATATTTAGATAATGATAACTCTGTAATAACTCATATGAGAAATTTAAGGGAAAAGATAGGGGACAGGGTGAAAGAAAGTATATACATCAAAACCATATGGGGAGTTGGATATAAGGTTGAAAAGGATATTTAAACTAAAAGGTGAACTGATTTTCTTTGTAATTATTTCAATGATTTTAGGATTTATAATAGGACGTACTGCAGTTGATACCTATAGAAAAAGCAATATAGGAATGGAAAAGTTAAAATCCTCAGCAATAAAAAGAAGTAGAGACAATACCAGCTATATTATAAAGGAATTGGATATGGCAAGTAGAGATGAAAAGATTATAATCGAAAACATAAAAAAAATAGAGGATTATTTAAACAAAGGCTATGTGCAAAGAATATTCTTTGTTGATAATGATGGAGTGGTTATAGAGTCAACTGATAATTTAGGGGTAAAACAAATTGATCTAGGGTCAAAACAGTATGAGGATATAAAAGTACAAGGTAATACTTTTACATCTAAAAATATTATTAATTTAAATGAAAATAGGTATGTGACGATTACTACTAATGGATATTGTGATGATGATTTTAGTATTATGGAAATTTGGATAGCTTTATGTATAATAATATTTTTAATTTTAGTTAGCGGAAGAGTTAGATATATAAATAGAATTGCAAAAAATGTAAGGGTAATAGCTAAAGGTGATATGACTAAAAGGGTAGATGTAAAATACAAAAATGAATTAACACAACTAGCTGAAGATATTAATTATATGGCACAAGAGATTATGGAGCAGGATGCAAGTCAAAAGGAGTTTATAACTAATATTTCTCATGATTTAAGAACTCCCTTAACTACAATCCTTGGCTATTCAAAAATGATAGAAGAAAAAAAGTATTCCAATGAAGAAGAATTAGAAAGATATGTTTCAGTAATAAATAGAAAAGGTATGTACTTAAGAACCTTATTAGAAGATTTCTTTGATTATGCAAAGCTTTCATCAATGGATATAAAAATGGACAAGGAAGTTATAAATATTAATGAAAGTATAAGGCAGCTTTTAGATGGAGAAGAAATTTCCTTTAAGGAAAAAGGTTTAGAGCTAGAAGTGTTACTAAATAGTAAATCAATCTATACCTATGGAGATCCAATGTTAATTGCAAGGGCATTTGAAAACTTAATAAGTAATGCAGTAAAGTATTCTAAGGGAAATTCTAAGGTGACAATAAAGTTAAAAGAAGAAACAATAGAAGAGATAAGCTATGGAGTGTTTTCAGTTTACAATATTCCAAGAGAAAATTTAAGTGATAAAGAAGTTGATAAGCTCTTTAAGAGGTTATATAAAAGTGATTCAGCTAGATCAAAAGGTGGAAGTGGGCTAGGACTAGCAATATGCCAAGAAATAGTTAAGTGTCATAATGGATTTATAAAGGCCCAAAAGATAAATGATGGAATAGAGTTTTTTATAGGGTTAGCTGAAATTCATTAAGGCACATGAAAGAAAATAATAGACAAATGAAAGCAAGGTAGGATAGGATATAACAGTTACATTTTAGTACAATTTAAACAAGGCGGTGAGAAAAATGAATTTTATTCAAAACTTACAAAGGGCAATCGATTATATGGAAGCACATATATTGGAACCCATTACTTATGAAGATGTTGCAAAACATGTCTATATGTCAAGTTATCATTTTCATAGGACATTTAGTTTAGTGATAGGTATCACAGCAAAGGAGTATATTAGAAACAGAAGATTGTCTATGGCAGGTCAAGAAATTTCTATGTCTGATGTAAAAGTAATTGATATTGCTTTGAAATATGGATATGATTCACCTGAAAGTTTCACAAAGGCATTTGCAAGGTTTCACGGTATTACGCCTAATGTAGCAAGACGTGCAGGTATGAAATTAAAATCATTTAATCGCCTTATCATAAAAATAAAATTGGAAGGTGGTACTGTTATGGATTATAGAATCGAAAAAAGAGATCAATTTAAATTATTAGTAAAGATAAGAAAATTTAGAAATGAATCAATTTCAGAAGAAGGAAATACTGAAATTCCAGACTTTTGGAAGACATGTGGTGATAATAGTACATTCGATATTCTGAAACAAAACACAAAAAAACATGATATTTATGGAGCATGTGCACCAATATCCAAAGAAAGTTCACATTTTAATTACGGTATTGGCATGGAATATACTGAGGGCAATGTTCCAGAAGGATATGATATATGGGAAGTAAAGCCCACAGTATGGGCGGTATTTAAATGTATTGGAGAAACAGGGGATTGCATAGGCGATACATGGGGAAGAATTTTTTCGGAATTTCTTCCAGGTTCAGAATATAACATGCTTGATGATACTGACTTTGAACTGTATTCAGAGAATAATGAAACGGATTGTTTTTGTGAAATATGGATTCCTGTTAAGAAAAAGGAAGTAGAATAATTACTACAATCCTGTCAAATGACCATGATCATTAGGAAAACTAATATACAGTGTTCTTATATTACAAGTTAGAGGGGAAATGAAAATTTATTGATAACAAATAATGAAATAATACCAAAATAAAATGTTTGTTTTCTATAAATTTTCATATAATATAAGTAAGAAATTCAGAAAATAAAAAAAGTGGCTATGCCATTTTTAGTGACAAGTTAAAAGTGACAAGTGATAAGTTGAGGTTGAAAATCACAGGTTTTCTTTAATTATATTTTTTTAATTTAAAAATCTTCCTAAGAAGATTTATCCGCAACTTGTCACTCATTAAAGTTTTCAACTAAAAAAGAATATAAATATTTAATGGTTTAAAAATTTATTAATAGATTTTAAAATTTATAAATTCCTATAGTATTAAGGCACATTCAAAAAAATAACAAGTCAGTATGTTAGTCTATTTTGTGCCATACTTCGTAAGCAATATTAGTCTATGCTATGAACTAATATCACTTCCTTGTATGACACAAAATATACATGGCATCTTTGATTTGTTATTTTCTTTCATGTGCCTAACATTGATTAATAAGGACTTCTTTGCCTTTAAAAACCAAAGCAAGTTTTATGATATTTAAAACTCCACGATTTGTAAGTTCTGTATCATAAAGCTTTTTGTTTATTTGATTTAAAGCATTATCCATACCTTTCTCTAAAGTCATTTTAGAGTTTATTCTTATACTTTTAAACTCCATAATAATTCCAGGTTTTGATATATCTTTTGGAATAAGGCTTACATCATATCTTCCAAGTCCTGATTCTCTATTAGAAACTATTTCATGGGTAGAGCTTAAGGATACTAGCATACCTAATATAAATGCATGATAAACTCTTTCAGGATTTTGTCCCGAAATATCAAAATAACTAAAGCTTTTAAGTATATACTCAGAGAAATATTCTTCAAAAAGTTCCACTTCTCCAATAACAAGAGCTTTTAACATATTGGTAAAATCATTAGAAATAAACCCTTCCATAAACCATTTTTTTATGATATCTCTATAAAGAATTTTTATTTCTGTATTAGGTATAGTTAATTTATATTTAAATAAGTTAATATCTTCATCCATATACTTATCAGTAGCTTTAAGGTATCCGGATAATAAAAGGAAACTCCAAATATTCTCTTTACCATTAGAGATGTCAGACATAACAACATCTTCATTAACTGTAGTTTCTACAAATCCACCATTATATAAGGTTTCAAGACCAAGCTTTATATCTTCATCACCTTGTGCTAAAAGAGTTTTAATTATTGAGTTTTCAGAAGTATTAACCCAATAAGGCATAAAGTATCTATCAGGTCTACTTATATAAGATAATACAGACCAAGGATTATAAATTGTGGTAGTTCCAAATATATATCCATTATACCAAGTCTTAAATTCATCTAATTGCTTATCTAAGTTATAATACTTTAACAACTCTAAAGTTTCTTCTTCAGTAAAACCAAACTTATCAGAATATCCCTCACTTAAAATACTATAAACCGCTAGATTGTTTAAACCAGAGAATATTGATTCCTTTGCAACTCTTAAAATGCCTGTGATCAAAGCCTTTCCTAAATTCACATTGTCCTTTAAAGCAGCGGATAAGAAATTTCTCATAAATCCTATGATCTCAGCATAATAGTTTTTAAAATAACCTTCATGTATTGGAGTATCATATTCATCGATAAGTATTATAACCTTATGATCATGATAGCTATTTAGATATTCACTTAGTTTTAATAAGGATATTTCTAATTCGCCTATAGTACTTCTTCTATATAAAATGTCATTAAAGTATACTTTTTCAATATCATCAATAGTATCCAATAAGTATTTAAAAGATAGATAAAGGCTAGAAATTTTATGCCTAAATATATCTATAAAATTTTCAAAATTAGAGTGCTTATCATCCTTAAAAGTTAAGTATATAAGAGGATATTGTCCTTGTTTTTTCATGATTTCAGTTTCTTTTTCAATTTTTAAACCTTTAAATAAATAGGATGTATCTTTAGAGGATTTCTCTAAAAAATATCTTAAAATAGACAAATTAAGAGTTTTACCAAAGCGTCTAGGTCTTGGTAATAATACTATTTCTCCACCATCTTCTAAAAAATCCTTCACTATTAATGTTTTATCTATAAAATAGAAATTATTATCTATTATCTTCTTAAAATCACTTGTTCCTAAACTTATTCTTTTCAAAATATCACCTCGTTTTTTATGAGTTTAATCTATGGATAACTTTGAGAAATATTAAAAATACAGATTGTTGAGCAAAGCTTTAAATAAAAAATATTTTAAAGAAAATCTGTGATTTTCAACCATAACTTTCAACTTCCCGCTTTCATCCACAATTGTCAATTCTTAATTTTCAATTGTTAATTAGAAGATGGCGTAGCCACTTTATATAGTTATCTACTATTATAGACAAAACAATAGGTTTTAACAATGAGTGTTGGTAAAAGGAATACCAGATACATAAATTCAACAGTATATATGATAAGGAAACCAAAGAACTAGTTGGTGTTTGCTTAATATCATTATGGCAAGAATGGCCATTAATTGGGGAGATATCTGTTAAGCCAAGCTATCAAGGTAAGGGTCTTGGAAGTAAAATGATTAAAAAGTCTTTGTAAGCTTTAAGTGAAAAATTACCAGTACTTAGATTGTATGTAGTCATAGGAAATAAGGCAGAGAATTTATACTATAACTTAGGCTTTTTAAAGGGGACAGATATAATAAATATGAAGTTAGAAATGGTGGATTCCTAGTATTATTACATCTTAATAGGATATTTTAACACATGAATTCCTAAAATAATAAAACAATATCAAAATAAAATGTTTATTTTCTATAAAAATTTGATATAATATAAATAAGAAATGCAGAAAATAAAAATAGGGTGTTGGTAGCACCCTATAGTATACAATTCTAGTTGTTTAGGCAACTGATATCACTATTAAAGAATTTTATCAAAAATAGTAGCATCCAATTGCGAGTGGGGCTACTATTTTTTTGACATTTTATCTATAAGTAACACTATAAATGTTAACAGTGCTAATAAAAACATTCCTGCCTGAAATAGCAATATTAAGGTATCGTTCCTCATATGTATCACCTCCCTTTTAAAAAGGGGTAAGTGATACCAGTAGCCCGCATTCAACTATTGAATTGTACCTAGAAATTATAGCATAAATTTTACAGAGTTACCATAAAAAATATAAAAAAAGAAATTGACACATCAAACAAAAGTGTAAATCAAATTATAAAAAAATTAAGAACATAATATTTGAAAAATGAACTAATTAACAACAAGGGGGATTAAAATGAAGTACACAAAAAAGATACCTGGCACAGATAAGGAGCTTTCAAACACATTGATAAATGAGGGCTGGAGAAAAATAAAGGAGCCCAAAACTTTAGCAATGGCCATATTATGCTCAATTCCATTTATAATTATAAATGGCTTAATATCTATAGGAGTAACACTTCCGTTTTATAATTTTTTGAAACACATTTCTTATAATGGGTCTATTACTATTAATATAGATCTGAAAAATATAGGTTGCTTTATAATATTAATAGTATTACATGAGTTTATACATGCATCTATTATACCTAATATTATAAAGTCTCAGAATGTATATTGGGGAATTACAATATTTGGAGGTTTTGTAGCAACAACAGAAAAAATATCCAAAATAAGATTTATTTTTATTTCATTAGCTCCATTTGTTTTACTGTCTATTATATTGCCAATTATTTTAGGTGCTTTTAATTTACTTAACAATTTTATAGTGTTATTAATTTTTATAAATGCCATGGGGTCTTCAGTTGATCTCTTAAACGCAATTCTTATAATGCTTCAGGTGCCTAAAAATAGTTATATTATTAATAATGGATTTGAAACATATTTTAAATAGGATTGAAACATAAAAATAGGACAGTAGACACATTTGCGTGAAAGCAAATTTATCTACTGTCCTTTATAAATTTAGAAATAAAATTATAAAGTGCATCCTTAACAGCCTTCTCTTGTATTAAATCCCCATTAATTGATTTTAAGTTATAATCATGGCTACTTAAAACTAAAAATGAGTTATCATCTTCAACTTGAAACATGTGTTTTATAATATTTTTAACATTACATATGTTAGTATTTGATATTAATATAAAAGCTTTTTTCTTGTTTTTAAAATTATCATATTGAAGAAAATTCTTAAAGAAGGATTGAGATCTTTCATTTAATATAAATAATGAGGATGGAGGGAAATCACAGTATATGGGAACAATAAATATACTTAAATCATTTAAAATGATGCTTGTGAATATGCTTTTTGCTTCATCTTTATTATAAATACAGCTTAAATTATCATGAAAGCACTGGTACTCACAATTTGAACAACGATGTATATCCATCTTATCAATGTCAAAATAAGAAAAGTTACAAAGTTCAAATTTATTCATAATAAAATCTGATATTCTTTTGCAGTTACCTGGTGACCTTCTAGAGCTAAACGAATAAATACCTACATTCAACTAAGTTCACTTCCATTTCTATGTAACTAAATTTTATACAATTATATATTTTTTTACATAAAAACTCAATTAAATAAAGATAATTCTAATAACATTATTATTACCAATAGAAGTTATTTTAGCGTTTATGACAAAATATCAAGCGTTCATGACAAATCAGTTGAATTTTTTCAGCGTTTAAGGTCAAAAAACATACGTTTACTACATATTTGTGATTTCTAAAGAATTATCATATATAATAAATACAACAGATGCTTTAAATATTAGTACTAGCAAAGAGGTTATAACATAAGGTTTAGTCTTTAACGTATGTTTTTTAGTGATATCCCCAAAATATAATTGATTTAAAATTGCTTTCATGAATTTTTTTCCCCTTCAATCAATCAATTTATTTTGTTGCTAGCTAATATTATTCATTTATTATAGGGTTTTTGTGCCTAAATAGTCTGAAAAAGTAATATATTTAATATATTACTTTTTTAGTGTTTCAGAAATTAATTAGTTGTTTAAAGAAGCGTGGTTACTTAATTTTTTTAACATTTAAATATAGAGACCTATAGAGAGCTATTAATATCAATAGCTCTCTACTAAGTAAAAATTTTAATTTTGTAAATTAATCTGTGCTTATAGCTACTAGATAAATGAAGATTCGTTCTATTTTATTAATTCAATAGATGATTTTGGACATTTAAGGGCACATTCTTTACAGTAAATACAATCAGTACTTTCTATGCTACCACCCTTATATTCTTTAGGTGTTATACCCATAGGACAGCTTTTAGCACAAAGGTTGCAAGAAACACAGCTGTTTCCAACATTCATGTTTGTTTTCCTACCTCTTACCTTAGCTATAAGCGAAGAAAGAGTACCCATTGGACAGAAATTACACCAAGTCCTGTGATTAAAGAAGAACGATAGAACAATTCCAATTATAGAAGTAACAACTATTAATCTATAAAAAACCATGCCTATTCCGTAAGGGTTACCCCAATTTTTTATAGTTCCACTAATAAACATAAACAGCATAAAGAAAACCATAATAGATCTAAAAAAGTTGCTTTTTAAGAATTTTGGAGTAGTTTTTTTAGAAGCAATTTTTTTCATTATGTTATCATAGAAATTTCCTCTAGGACAAAAGTTTCCACACCAATATCTACCTTTCCCTAATAAAGCAAATGTTAAAGGTGCAACCATACATATTACAGCTACAACTGCAAATCTCATATCAAAAAGTGATGCAATTAAAAAGCCGAAAAATATTAAGTAACCAAAGTTTTTATAAGTAAATTTATTCATATATAACTCCTCCTTGTATACCCCAGTAGGGTATTATCTATATATTATAATATTCGAATTTTACGATATAGTCAATGGTAAATTTTTATTATTAACTGATTTTATAATATAGTTATATTTAAGTATGGATATAAAACAGCTACTTATATTTATATATATGTTGCAATAAATATACTTCAATTTAATTTGAAGTTACTTTAAATTAATGTTTAACAAAGTTATTAAAATAGATGTAGAATTTCAATTGCAACATATATAGTATTATTGAAAGTAATATTTTATAGGGGGAGTGAGATTACTTAGGATTAATAATTATAAATAGCACACTAGGTAAAATGTTAATAGAACCTAGGATTAAAGTGATTTTGAATTGAAAATTCATAATAGAGGATGAGATTTTATTAGGAAAATTTCAAAAATAGGTAAATATTTAAAGGAAAGCTTGTACTTTTAATCACGGATTGCTCCCCGCTATCTGGACTAAAGTTACTCATTCTAAAGTTTTCTCAAAATTTCAAGCTAAGCTGAAATTTTATTTTTATAATATTCATGTGGGGATACATATCCTATAGAGGAATGTATCCTTTCATGGTTATATCTATAAACATAATCATTTAAATCATTTTCTAACTCTTTTAAGCTCAAATACATTTCATTATTAAGGCACTCTTCTTGAAGATATCTGTGATATGACTCAATAAAAGCATTGTAATTAGGACTCCTTACTGGAATCCTTTCATGAACTACTTTTTCATCCATACATCCCTTTTCAAATACACCACTAATAAACTGA
>NZ_FOKI01000046.1 GCF_900111985.1 Clostridium frigidicarnis | reverse complement strand
TATTACATTTATAACGATTGTAATATTTATAAGAATGATGTAAGTATGTACCCTTACCACACATAGGACATTTAGGATAATTTAATTTAGGTAATCCGTCGCCATCGCCTAAGGCGAATTGACGCTTACATTGTGTACACTGATACTTTTGATTAGCCTGCTTATTCAAACCAAACTTATACAATTTATTAGAATGGCAGCGAGGACATTTTATATTAGCTTTGTTCATTGTTCTTCTCTCCTTTTAAGGGGGTATTATTTTGTTTCGCAAACTTATTGTATTTCCTTAGGTTGAGAAGATCAATGTTCATATAACTTAACAGATCGATTAAATTTATAGGGGGGGTTCTATGAACATATCAATTTCAACTGGGTTGTATTATAAAAAGAATTATATAGAAATTTTAGACTTGATAAAGAAAACAGGTGCTAAAAGTATAGAACTATTTTTAAATCAAGCTTTTGAGGGAGTGTCAACTGAAGATATAAAGAAAGCAATTAATGAAAGAGGACTGAGTATAGCAAGTATTCATACTCCTTTAGAATTTATAGCTTTTCCTAAAAGAGAAAGTGAAGAATATTGGATTAACAAATCTTGTGAAATGGCAAGGGCTTTAGATGCTAAATTAATAGTTACACATATGGTATTAGGTGAATATTTTGAGGAATTATTCCAAGGATTAGACAATATTCATAAAGAAAATTTAAATAAATATTGTAATAAAAGTGATATTATTATAACCACAGAAAATATACCTAACTATACAGAAAATAAATTTTTAGGAGATATGGATGAATTTAAGCAATATATTAAGAAAAACAATATTCCTATAACTTTTGATGTAACACATTGTGGGGCAAGTAACTTGCCGTTAATTGAAACATTTGATGAAGTAAAAGAGTTTGTTAAAAATATTCATTTGAGTGATTTTGGAAATGGAAATGAACATAAGCTTTTGGGTGATGGGGAATTAAATATAAAAGAGTTTCTTGAGTACTTAGTAAAAGAAAATTATCAAGGGAAAATAACATTAGAGTTAGATTTTGAAAATAAAAGTAGAAATGATATTAATAGTTTAGAAGATGCAGAAAAAAGATTAAGAGAATCTTATTTGTATATTAATAACATAATTAATTTAAGATACGAAAATGATATATAAATATTTATAGAGCTTTAGATTTTAAAGGCAATCAGTGAGCAGTGGTGCTTACTAATTGCCTTTTATTTTATAGATTTAAGTTGAAAGTGAAGGAAAATATCTATGACCTTAATTAATCTGATACAGCCTTTTAAATTATATTTTTATATACTGGATGAATGTTTTTTGTAAATTGCCAATATTGATATAATTAAAAATATCACTAGACACAGAAACTTAAAATAAGGTTCAATGATAAACATAATAATACTTACGTGTTTTTGGTCTACCTCCAACCATGGTGTTAAGATCAGAGTATTATTTTGATTTTACGGATTACAATATTATATTGTCTATATCTTAATTATATCAAAAATAGGCATAAATTAACAGTCTGTTAATTGGAAACGATATCAAGTATACTTAGAGGATAATTTGTTAGGGGGAATGTTGAGTGAGTAATGCTGTAATTGAGTGTTTAAAAAATCACAGGTCCATAAGAAATTTTGAGAAGAAGAAGATTGAAAAAAAGGTTTTAGATGAAATATTAGAATCAGGAATTAGGGCTGCAAATGGAGGAAATTTGCAAGGGTATTCATTAGTTGTAATAGATGACCAGGATAAAATGAAGGAGTTAGGAATATATGATACACCACTTGTAATAATAGCATTGGCAGACGTTTATAGAAATAAAAAGTGGTTTGAGACCTTTGGAGAAAAGGAAACACCTGTAAATACAACTTATAGCTTTTTCATAAATAATTGGGATGCTTTAATTTGTCTTCAAAATATTGTGGTAGCAGCAGAAAGCTTAGGAGTTGGAACCTATTACAATGGAAATGTAACATCTATGGATGTAAAAAGCGTTATTAATAATCCAAAGTATACTTTTCCAGCAGGGATGGTTTGTTTAGGATATCCAAAGAATGAGGGCAGACTTTTAGACAGATTACCAATGGAGGCTGTAGTTCATTATAATTCATACAAAATTCCAACAGAACAGGATATAAAGAAGTGGTATGGGGAAAAAGAGCATTTCTTTCAAACTAGAAATACAGAGAAAAGACTTCAAGAGTTTAAAAATAGTGGAATTTTTAACTTAGCCGAGGCTTATTCTAAAAATAAATTTAAGAAGGATGAGTTGGATGAATTAAGTGAGGGTATAAAAAGAAATATTACGCAATCAGGATATGACGTATTATAATATGGAGTTTAGAATTATGTATAATGAAGTGTATCATAAGTAAGTGCAGTTTTTAGCCTTAGGTATTGATATTACTTACTTAAGGCTATTTTTATAAGTGCAAATACCGTATCACAAGTAACAATGTATTTACAAAATATGTTATAATAAAAAAAGCAAATAAGGTTAAAGTGAAAGATAAATTACAAGTTTGTAGGGGGAATTTGTAACATGAGATGAAGCTAAAAATTAATCAGTTAACATATATAAAAGGGGGAATTTTAAATGGGGAATAAATCAAGGTGGAGAAGTGTAAAAAAAATTGATGCTCACATTCATCTCTTTCCTGATAAGATGTGCAAAGATTACCATGGTGATGATCTTTGGGGTCATGTTGGTGTTGATTATTATTTGCCACTCATGGAAAAATACAATATAGAAAAGGCAATAGTATTACCAATCAATGCAAGGTATGATATGGGGGCAGATGATGTAAATAAGTGGCTTGGTAGCGTTGTATCCCAAAATCCAAATAAGTTTATTGCATTTGCAGATATTCAGCCTGAGGGAGCAAAGTTTATCAATCTCTCACCTTATTATTTGGAAAAGGCTGTTAAAGAATATGGATTGAAGGGATTAAAAATTCACCCCACTAATTTACAAATGGATGCAGACGATTTGCAGTTTGTTCCTGTTTTAAGAAAAGCTGCAGAGCTGAAGGTACCCGTTCTCTGTCACAGTTATCCGAGTAGGTGGGGATTTTATGATAATTGTTCTCCTGCAAAAATCAGCAGGATGATTCGCATTTTTCCTGACGTAAAATTTATTACGGCACATCTTGGCGGAATGCAATATTTAGATGCCCTAGCAGGATGTACTTATGTTGATACATCATATGTAGTTCCAGAATTTATAAAACTATTTGGGGTTGAACAGACAAACAGAATACTGCGAGCATTTGGTGTGGATCGTTTGATATTTGGTTCAGACTTCCCTCAAGCGAAAGATTACGAAATGCAGTTTGAAGCCCTTGATCAAATGGATTTTACAGATGAAGAAATAGAAAAAATTGCTTATAAAAATATCTTGGAATTATTGAATGAATCTAAATAATCACAATGCCATATGAAAGAATTCATATGGCTTTTTCTTCGTGCTTTATTCTTTTTAATTAAAATAAGAAAAGAGGATATTATATTAAGTTTAGAAAAATCTAAAAAAATAAAATTAGGGTATTACATCAATGAAGATATTTATGCTATACTGTGAAAGTCAATGCGTTGTACCGACGGTCATACCACTTGTCGTCGATATAGCGCATTTTTTATTTAAGTAAAAACAAGGAGGATATTATGGAAAAATGTATGCCTAGAAATGGAAAAGAAGGTTTGATTTATGGGGGTGTTATATGTGCATTGACTTGCATATTTATGGCAACCATGAATATTTGTATTAACATGGGTGGAGTGTCAGGAAAAGCTATAGTTACTTCATTAAAAGCATTTCCATTAGTTTTTATAATTGCCATGTTACTTGAAATGTTTGTTGTGGGGAAGATAGCTGATAAACTAACGAATATTTTTAGTTCACCAACAGATAGTTTTAATGCTCATATTCTGTTTAGGACATTTTTTACCGTTATTGGTATGTCCATTATTATGACAATTGTGGGAGGAATTTTAGCAAGTGGATTTAAGTTGGAAGTCATTAAAGAGTTCCCACTTGGCTGGCCACGTAATTTTTGTGTAGTTATATTTTTAGAATTACTTATTGTACAGCCTATTGCAAGAAATGTGATGAGGATAATACATAAAAATCAAGAAAAATATGAAACCAAGAATGAAACTGATTCGGATGATAGGTTAAGTGTATAGAAATAAAAATGTTTTGGGCAATGAATAATCTATTATTATGATGAAATAGTTACAAGTAGAATGATAAGAAGTATCTAAATAGGTACTTCTTATTTTAAACAAAAGAACTTGTTGTATAAGTGAGTTTTTTTATTGGGTATTAATATTACTATTTTTGTTAAAATATTCATGGCAATATAGGTTTCATTAAATAAAAGGATTATAATAAAATAATATATTTAAAATAAAGGTGTATTGGTCGGAGGGGAAAATGAAAATAAAAACACAAAGATTGGAGTTAAAGGATTATAATAAAACTGATTTAGAAAATATATTTAAATTGAAATCATGTAAAGAAGTATGGAAATACTCAACATATGATGCAATTAACACTTATGATGAAGCAGAGCTTGAACTTAATAAATTAATTAGCATAAACAAGGAAAATCCCTATGTTTTTAAAGGGTTATATTTATACAATACAAATACTTATATTGGTGAAGCTGGTATTATATCTTATAATAAAAATGCAAATCGATGTGTTGTTGGATATAATATATTGCCTGAATATTGGAACAATGGATATGCAACTGAAATAACAAGAGCAATTATAAAATATGCTTTTGAAATATTGAAGGTACAACGTGTAGAAGCATTAGCTCAGGAGGAAAATATTGGATCAAGAAGGGTTTTAGAGAAGTCTGGATTGATACTAGAAGGAATATTAAAAAATTTTGCTTATATAAGGGGTATGTATGTTAATGTTTGCTATTATGGTGTAGTTTTGCAAGAATATAATGTACAAGATCTCAAATAAATATATATTATTATAGTGATTAGAGAACTTATATCTATATCAAATAGGTATAAGTTCTTTTAAATAGTCTGGAAATTTTCAACTACTTGCTACTTAATAATTTCAACCTTAAGCATATTTGTTGTACCAGAATGGTGAATAGGTACTCCAGCAGCTATTACTACTAAATCACCTTTCTTAACATACTTAGCTTCTAGTAATTTTTTTATAGATTCCTCAATTAGTTCATCTGTGGAACCAATATTGTCTGATAATAAGCATGTTACACCCCAATTTAATGCCAATGATCTTGCTACTTTTTCATTTGGAGTAACAGCAATTATTGGACATTCTGGCCTATGCTTTGATACTATCTTGGCTGTGCTTCCACTTTGAGTGTAAGCTATTATTGCAGAAGCATTAAGTTCATCAGCAGTTATACAAGTTGATAGACTTATTGCATCAGATATAGTGGTTATGTTTGATTTTTTCTTTTTATTTAAACGATAAGTATAGTCGATATTAGATTCAGCAGTTTGAGCTATCTTTGCCATAGTTTGTGCAGCGTCTACAGGATAGGCACCATTTGCACTTTCACCACTAAGCATTATTGCATCAGTTCCATCAAATATAGCATTGTATATATCTGTTGCTTCTGCCCTTGTTGGTCTAGGATTTCTTATCATAGAATCTAACATTTGAGTAGCTGTTATAACTGGCTTTCCAGCCTTATTACATTTTTTTATTATCATTTTTTGGATTAAAGGAACCTGTTCTAAAGGAACTTCTACTCCCATGTCACCTCTAGCTACCATTATTCCATCAGATACCTTAATAATTTCATCAATATTATTTATACCTTCATGATTTTCTATTTTTGAAATTATTTTAATATGTTCTCCACCATTAGATTCTAATATTTTTCTTATGGATAAAACATCATCAGGTTTTCTTATAAAGGATGCAGCTACTATATCAATATCCATTTTGCATCCAAAGATTAAATCTTCCTTATCTTTATCTGTTATAGCAGGGATACTTACTGAAACATTTGGTACATTTATGCCTTTATGATTTTCTATAAAGCCAGTATTATCAGCTATACAGTGAATTTTCTTTCCTTCTATAGATTCAACAGTTAATTCTAAAAGACCGTCATCTACTAAAAGCTTATTTCCTACAGTAACGTCTTTATATAATTCACTATAACTAATTGAACATTGATTTTCATCTCCAAGTATTTCTTCACCGCATAGTATAGTGAAGTTTGAACCTTTTAGTAATTGTACTTTATCACCTTTAAAATTATGAGTTCTTATTTTGGGACCTTTTATATCCATGATTATAGCTATATGTTTATTATATTTTTGTCTTAGTTTTTTAATAAGATCCATTTTGGTTTTATGTTCTTCATGAGTGCCATGAGAAAAATTAAGTCTTGCAGCACTCATGCCAGTTTCTATTAATTTACATAAAGTTTCCTCACTTTCGCTAGAAGGACCTATAGTAAAAACCATTTTAGTTTTTTGCATGTTAATAATCTCCTCATCTTTTTTATATTCAACTACCATTATTATTACACAGAGGAGTATATTTTATTTTCTTCCATCCAATTTATTTTCTTAGAAGGTATAATAAATATGCTAACTTTTTTCTTTATTACCGTTGTATAGAGTGTAAGAAATATTTAGCAATATAGAAATGAGGAATAAATTGTATGAATACAAATAATAAAAATTTTATAAGGAGACTACAAAAAGGAAAAGAAGATGCCTTGGAGTGGACTTATGATGAATACATACCTTTGGTGAAAAGTATTGTTTGTAAAGTTCTCAATAGATTTGAGGATAATGGGGTTATAGAAGAATGCGTAAATGATGTTTTTGTAAGTGTTTGGAATAATTCTAAAAAGTTTAAGGGAGATGAAGGTAATTTTAAAAGATGGATATGCTCCATAGCTAAGTTTAAAGCAATTGACTATTATAGAGAAATAGTAAAAAAATCTGAACAGGCTTTAGATTCAATTGAATTATTAGAGAGAAATACTTTAGAAGAAGAAATATTAATATCTGAAAATAAAAATCAGGTTATGAAACTGTTAAATGAACTTGAAGAAACAGATAGAAAGATATTTATAATGAAGTATTTCTTAGGATTAAAAGCTGAGGAAATTGGGAAAAAGCTTAATTTAACTAAATCATCAATTGATAGTAGGTTGTATAGAAATAAGAAGAAGCTAAAGGAAAAAGCAGTTAAATTTCAGTTGGAGGTTATATAACTATGAAGGATATATATGAATTATTAAATGATATTGATATAGACTTTGATCACATTGAGAAAGTAGAATTAAGTGAAATAGAAAGACAAAGAGGAAAGAAAAAATTAATGAACTCAATAAAAAAGAAGAAAATTAATACAAAGAAAATATGTGTAGCAGCTGCAGCTATTGCTGTAATAGGGGTTACATCTATAACTATAAGCAATCCGACCTTTGCTAAAAACATACCTTTTATAGGTAATTTGGTACAAAATCAGTTAATAAGCACAAATGTAGAGTATGAGAATTACATGAATATCCTAGGACAAACTAAATCAAATGAAGGAATAGATGTAACCTTTGAAAATGCAATAGTAGATAATAATATTCTTTTCCTAAGTTTTGTTGTTAAAAATAATAATGAACCAATAAGTGAAAAATTCCTTGAAGCAATGTTAGTGGGAAGTAATATAAAAATTAATAATGAAAATATAAATGCAAGTGGAAGTTCTTCACATGAAATAATAGATGAAAATACTGTTAGAATTTTAGATCAAATACAATTAAAATATGACGAACTTCCAAAGAATTTTGATGTAGATATAGATGTTTCAAATGTATTTGGAAAAATTGGTGATTGGGGAGTGAAATTCTCAATGGATACTAAAGAAGTTAAGAAAAATACTTATGTAGAGAATATGGATAAAAACTTTGAGGTTAATGGAATAGGTGTTAACGTTAATGAAATAACTATATCTCCATTGACAACTAACATTAAATATTATGTAAAAAATGAAGATGAAAAAATTCACATGGATTTCTTAGTTTTAGATCAGGATGGTAATGAGGTTAAAGGTAGCACTGGACGTAGTACAACTGAGGAATGTGAGGATTTTGTAAAAGGAAGAATTGATTGGAGTATGAATTACATTAGTAATGAAAATATAAAGGAGTTAACCTTGATTCCTATATATTATAATGGAAATAGTTATGATAATAAGGCAGTCAATGATAATAAACAGGTAATAGGTATGAATAATGTTCATCTACAAGACTTTAAGCCACTTGGATTTAAGTTAACAGAGAGTCTTTCAATTGATGTTAATAGTTGTACAGTTGATGGAGATAATTTAATTGTTAAATATGATTATAAATATAATGGTAAAAAAATAGTCAAACCTAGTAATTATGATGACATATTTATAAAATCAAATAATACACTATTAGATCCAATAGAAGATTATGAAACAGGGGAAAAATATAAGGACCGTAATACAAATGTAAGGGTTTATAAAATAGGTGATGCTAAGAACATAGAAATAGGATCTTACAATGAGACGAGTAAAGTGCTATTTGAGAAAGAAGCATTTAAGGCACATTTAAAAAAATAACAAGTCAGTCCTTTAAGAAGGCAATATTAAAAGACTTAGTAGAATGTATGCTTCTGATGATTATGAAATTCTTGAAAAGGAAGAATATGATGACTATTTAAAACGTTTTTTGAACTCTTAAGTAGGTTAAAGAACATAAGAAATAGTTTATAACCTAAAAAATAATAGTAATTTAATAAAAACAGCTAAAATGAAAACTTTAAAATAAGTTAAACGTGGTTTTTGATCATATTGAGAGGATTAAGAAAACTTTAGAAAAACAATGATGAGGAAGCATATTAAGTCTATTGATGAATGTGAAGAAAATTAAATAGACTTAAATGATTAAATAAGAATGTTTCAAAATAAATAAAATTTCATAATGAAATTTTTATTTTTGGAGCATTTTTATTTGGAGCAAATATTGAACAATACATTGGAACAAGAGGTTTAATTTGATATAATGTATTTGAAAATGATTATCATTAATTTTAAGTAGATAAAAAGTCTAATGATTTAAGGAAGGGTCATAGTATGAATAAAAAAGACTTGTTTCAAATTAAGAAAATGATCATAATATTTGAAGAAGGTGATGATTATAAGTAAAATTTAAAATAATGAAGAAAATTTGCAACAAGTAAATGTTCCTAGCAAATAAAAAAACGAGGTGTATTATGTATGATAAAACAGTATGAATACGAAGTTAATAATAAAGAATCTTATGGATGTTCTATTTGTCATGCATTTAATGAAGCTTACAATTCAGATATTACTAATTTTCAATATTCAATTCCAAAGGACGCTGGAAGTGGTGATATTACTAGGATAATTGGATCTAGAGGGATTCGAGTTACTGAGTATAATTTAAATTTTAGAGAACCTATTGAAATACACGGAGTTTCCAGAACACCTCATATGGACATGCTTTTTTGTTTAGGTGATGATATGAATTGGGAATTACCACAAGTGGGTAAAGAGTTTCAACTCCTTTCTGGACAAAGTTATATTGGAACAAGCTGTGAAACAAGAAAAAATAGTATTTATCCTGCAAAAAAAGATATTAAGTTAATTGAAATTAAAATGCCTTTATGTAAAATACAGGATATCATTGAAAGTATTCAGGCTAGTTGTACTTTATATTGTGGGGCTTCGGAAAGTATGATTTATGGTAAATATAAAGTAACACCATCCATTCAAGTAATTCTTCAGCAAATACTTAAGTGTCCGTATCAAGATACTATAAAACAGCTTTATATAGAAGGAAAGCTATTAGAACTTGTTGCTGTATATTTAAATGAGGTTGTTTATGAAACAGAGAGGATGCCTAGTAAGGTAAATATATCATCAGAAGATTTACATTGTATTTATCGGGCAAAAGATATACTGGATGAAAATATATATGAAACCCCTTCTATAACCTGTATCTCAAAATGCATACTATTGAATGAGTACAAGCTTAAAAAAGGATTTAAAGAGATTTATGGAGTACCTATGCATACTTATGTTATAAATAAAAGATTAGAAAATGCTAAGTTTTTATTAGAACAAAAAAATCTAACTGTTAGCCAGGTGGCAGTTAAAGTTGGTTATTTAAATATGAGTCATTTTGCAGCTGCATTTAGAAAAAAATATGGTGTTAATCCTAAAGAATATATGAATGATGTTAAAAAATAACAAGTCAGTATGATAGTCTATTTCGTGTCATACTGACTTGTTATTTTCTTTCATGTGCCTTAATACATTTTAATCTTGTAATCAATATAATTCTAATTTGGGTGAAAATAATCCTGATTTGGGCAGAGAAACAATGGAGATTATTTTATACTTTATATTAACTTAAGAAAGAGGTGATTTATATGAATACTAAGAAAAAGGGCATTCCAAGACTTTTGGAAATTGCCGGAGAAAAACGGGGATTGCTTATTGGCTCATCTATTTTGTCAGCCATAAGTGCTATTTTAATGCTGCTGCCATACATTGCAGTTTATTTTATAATGGCGGAACTTTTAAAAAATGCTTCTAATCTAACAGGAGCTCATAGTTCATATATGATGAAATGGGGCATGGTGGCTCTTGGAGGATTATTAGGAGGAGTTATTTTTATATATGGATCTGGACTTATGTCTCATGCAGCTGCATATCGTATTTTGTACAGATTACGTGTGCGACTTTCTGCACATATAGGGAAACTACCACTAGGTTATTTAAGTAATACATCAACAGGGATTATTAAGAAGACATTTGAACAAAACATTGGAAAAATAGAAACTTTTGTAGCTCACCAATTGCCAGATATGGTCAATGTACTCATAACAGGGGTTGTTATTATTATACTTATGTTAACTATAAATCCACTGCTTACGATTGCGGCTATGATTCCACCAATTTTAGGATTCTATATACAGATGAAAAAACGTAGTGGGCAAGCTGCCAAGGAAAGTGCTAAGAGTTACTATGATGCTCTTGAAAGAATAAGTACTTCTACAACTCAGTATGTAAAAGGAATTCCTGTGGTTAAGGTCTTTGGAAGAACAGTACGTTCATTTCGTAAGTTTTATGATGATATGATTGCTTACAGGGATTATTGTGTACAATACACAGATCATTTTCAAAACACTTATATTTCTGCAAAGATTTTGCTTAATTCAACACTTATTATGATTTTACCAGTTGGTATTTTATTGATTGGCAAACAAGGAACAAACTTATCCTTAACACAGACTATTTTATTTTTTATTATCATTGCACCGGCTATGGCTTCTCCTATGTCAAAATTTATGGGTTTTGCTTCTGCTTTAGGAGATATTTCAGAAGGAGTGGCAAGAATTGATGATATATTTTCACAGAAAACAATGGAAGAACCCAAATATCCTAAACTTCCATCTTTATATAATTTAGAATTTAAAAATGTTTCTTTTTCTTATAATGCAGAGGATGAATCTACACGAAAAGAAGCACTTACAGGAATTAGCTTTAAGGCAAAACAGGGGTCAATTACGGCACTTGTAGGACCATCTGGATCTGGAAAGTCTACAGTTGCAAACCTTATTCCAAGATTTTGGGATATTCAGCAGGGAAAAATATCTATTGGAGGAGTAGACATTAGAGATATTAAAACCAATGAACTTATGAATCTAGTATCTTTTGTTTTTCAAGATACATTCCTATTCAATGATACTGTATTTGAAAATATACGATTAGGTAGACCTTCTGCAACAAAGGAAGAGGTTTATGCAGCTTCAAAGGCAGCACAGTGTCATAAATTTATTGAAAAGCTGGAAAATGGTTATGAAACTATTGTTGGAGGAGGAGATATGCATTTTTCAGGTGGAGAAAAACAAAGGATTTGTGTAGCCAGAGCAATTCTTAAGAATACTCCAATTCTTGTTTTAGATGAAGCTACAGCTTTTGCTGATCCAGAAAATGAGTATAATATGCAGCTTGCATTAAGAGAGCTAATAAAGAACAAAACAGTAATTATGATTGCACATCGTCTTACAACAATTCAAGATGCAAATCAAATTATTGTTATGAATCAAGGAAAAATTGTGGAGCAAGGAGACCATAATATATTAATTGATAAAGAAGGACTTTATAAAAAATTATGGGATGCCTATACTATGGCTTCAAATTGGGGACTTGGAAAAGGAGTAGATTTAAATGAAAATTTTCTATAATATCACAGGGGGAAAACCTAAAAAACTTATGAAGCCTATAGGATTTACTATATTGGCAAACATCATAGACATGTTACCATTTGCTTTCGCAATATTCTTTTTGCAGCTTCTTTTTGAGCCATTCGTTACCCCAGGTACAGCCATTAATACAGCAAAGCTTTGGAGTACTTTTATAGGTCTTATAATAGCAATGGCAATTATGTTTATAGCGGAAATTCCAGCATACCGTCATTCTTATAGGGATGCTTATATGACTGCAGCTGAAGGTAGAGCTGAGCTTGCAGAACATTTACGTAAATTACCTATTGGTTATCTTACAGCTCAGGATTCAGGGATTTTAAGTAATATGATGATGGCTGATTTTACCATGATAGAGCATGGTATGTCTCACGTAGTGCCTAGTTTGATTGGTGCATTAGTTACACCAGTAATTGCATTTATAAGTCTTGCATTTATAGACTGGCGTATGTCTATTGCTATGTTTGCTGCAATGCCTTTGGTGCTACTTATTATTTTAGGAACTGCAAAACTTCAAAAAACATTTGGTAAAGGTGTCAATGATGCAAATGTAAATGCAGGAAACAGGTTAGAGGAATATTTAGAAGGTATTCGCGTTATAAAATCTTGTAATATGACAGGTGAACATTCTCATAATTTAGAGAAAGCTTTTAGAGAATTAATGAAGCAAAGTATAAAAATGGAGGGGCTTTTACAGTCCATTATACTCACAGTAACACCACTTTTGCGTGCTGGACTTACTATTATGATTTATGTGGGTAGTTATCTCTTACTAGGTGGTTCACTTTCTATTATGGTATTTGCTACATTTTTAATAATAGGTACTAGAATTTTTGACCCATTATCAGAAGCAATTATAAATTTCACAGTATTACGCTATGGCGCACAATCAGGTGAACGTATTACAGAATTTATGACAGAACCAGTGATGAATGGTACACAGTCACCTCCAGAAGGTAATGATATTGTTTTTGAGAAGGTTTCCTTTGCATATAAAAATAATCAGGTCCTTAAAGATATTTCAATTAGTATGAAAGCAGGAACACTTACTGCACTAGTAGGACCATCTGGTAGTGGTAAAAGCACAATTTTAAAGCTTGCAGCACGTTTTTATGACCCAATGGAAGGACGTGTACTTTTAGGGGGACGGGATATGAAAGATATAGAACCTGAAGAACTTTTTAAGAGAATTTCTATGGTGTTTCAAGATGTATACTTGTTCCAAGATACTATTGGCAATAACATGCGTTTTGGAAGAGAAGATGCTACGCAACTTGAGTTAGAAGAGGTTGCAAGAAAAGCATGTTGTCATGATTTTATAATGAATCTACCAAAAGGATATGACACACTAGTTGGGGAAGGTGGATGTACACTATCTGGTGGTGAAAAACAAAGAATTTCTATTGCAAGAGCTATATTAAAAAATGCACCAATTGTTCTTTTAGATGAAGCTACAGCATCTCTTGATCCTGAAAATGAAGTTGATGTTCAAAAGGCAATTAATGAATTAATTAAAGAAAGAACTGTTATTGTAATTGCACATAGATTAAAGACTATCCATGGAGCAGATAATATAATAGTTTTAGATAATGGTCATGTCGTAGAAGAAGGAAAGAATAAAGAATTGCTTGAATTAGATGGTTTGTATTCAAAGTTATGGAATTTACAACAGAAATCTAATAGTTTAAAACTAGTATAACTTATCTGATGGCTACCAACTGTAACACCTCCATCTGAAGGAAGATTCGTTCTGTGAGCTGAAGTATATTATTATATTTAATTCATAAGGAATATAAAAAGATGGATACCCCTGGGTGGTTATTAAAAGAAGTTGTCTTTATAAGGATTTAAGGACAACTTCTTTTAGTTTGGAAAAAGTGAAAAATTTAAAGAGTTAAATATTAATAGATATAATAAATTACTTTGTTAAAATAGGCTGAGAAACAGTTTTACCTTTATAAATATTAGTTATTATTCCTATAACCAATAAATTGAAAACAGCACCAGTACCACCATAACTTATAAAAGGTAATCCAGCTATAGTTAATGGTGCTAAGTTGAAATTCATAAGTATAGTCCATAAAAATTGAACTGTAAAAATACTTACAAAACCGCTTAATAGTAATCTTCCATAACTGTTTTTAACCATAGGAATGAATTTAACTAGTCTTATAATTAGCATTATGAAAACAGATAAGGTTATAATTCCTGCAATCCATCCAAAATAATATATGATAAAGGCAAATGTAAAATCTATATGGAGATTAGGTACTAAATCTGCATTAAAGCTAGATGATTTTCCCAATAATACTGATGAATTTAAAAAAGTATTTAATGTAGAATAGAGAAAATTTCTAGAAGTAAAATCAGTATAACTAATATAATTTAATATTGAAAATACCATTAACGGAATCTGAAGAAAAACATTTAAAACAATATATTTAGTATTTATTTTAGAAGTTTTCATCAATACAATGGTGCATATTAAATAAGTAAATAATATGGATAATGCATTAGTGAAACATATAAACACGCTAGGAATTAAAAATAAAATACTACCAATTAAAATATGGTTTTTCTTTTTGAAATCTAGTTCGTCAATTATTCCTGATAGAGCAATTGTAAGTAAAAATGGACTTATATAAGCAATATTAAAAGTGATACCACCACCAAGATTAAGCCAAGCATTTACACCATTTACTGGACTATTCATAGTAGTAAGGACTAAAAGAATTAAAGTTACTACATACATTCCTTTAGAGTGCAGTTTAAGTTTTCTATAATCTAAGAAGGAACTAATATATAATGTAATAAAGCCTATAAAGCTAAAAAGTAAGGCTTTTTTTAAGAAAGCAGGGTTATTATTTTGCATACCAATGAAGTAAAGAGATAGAATTCCAATAGTAACAAGCATAAATGTTAAAGAAAGCAATTTCCAATCAGCCTTGCATTTATGAACCTTATTAAGTTCAGTTCCTATAGTTAGAGAACTACCCATTTGAGAAATAGCCTTATTTAAAGCGTCTTCTTGATTTAAACCAGAATCTATATAGCTTAAAGTTATTTCTTCAATATGACATAAAAGCTCGTCCTTTATTTCATTGTGAACTCTCTTATTTTTTATTTCAGAGCAAACTTCATCTAAGTAACTTTTAACATTAGGATTACTCATAAAGTCCATTATTTTCCCTCCCATATAACAGTATCTACAGCATTTTTGAATATGTTCCATTCTTCTTTCTTATCTTTTAAGTAGCCTAGTCCTTTGTTTGTAATTCTATAGTATTTTCGTTTTCGTTTTGTTTCTCCTTCTTCCCAGTAAGACTCGATTATTCCATCAGATTCTAAACCATGAAGTATTGGATATAATGTACCTTCTTTAAATGAAAATATTCCACTAGATTTAAGGTCTATTTCATTTATCATTTCGTAGCCGTACATTTCTTTCCTTTGAAGTAAGCTTAATATTAAAATAGATGTACTGCCTTTTATTAGCTCTTTGTTTACAGACATAGTTAAACCTCCTAATAATTATACCTAGATAATCTATGCATAGATTATCTAGGTATAATTATATAACAGCTGCTATAGGAAATCAATAGGGAATTAAGTATATAAAAATGTAAGATAAAAATGTAAATTATTATTTGCATTTTATTTTATATTATAATATATTTGGCATGCGTATTTTAATATAATTTACTTATATTCAAATATAAGTAATATTAGTTTTTTAAAATTAAAGATAAATGATTTAGGAGGGTATATGAAAAAAATAATCTTATGGGTAGTAATTCTTATTGTGATCTTAGCGTCCATAGTTATATTAACATCAAAAGAACAACAAATTGATCAAGAAAAAATATTTAGTATAAATGATAAAACCAAGATAAATGTGAAAACAGATAAAACAAAAGTAATAGTGACTCAAAAAAATATAAATGAAATAAAAGTGAGTTTATCTGGAAAAGAAAAAGTTTCATTTGGAAAGACAGAGTTGGAGGTTAACGAATCAAATGATTCTTTAGACTTACAAATAGGAGGTAAATCCTTAATAGTATTTGAAAAGTAAAATGTATGTTTATATATAGATGTTCCAGAAACTTATAATGGTGATTTGGTTATTGAAACAAATAAAGCTGGAATAAGTTATAGTTGCAAAGAATTAAAAAACAATTTTAAAATAGCAAATGACTTAGGCAAGATAGATGTAGATGTCCCAAGTAACTCTGATTTTGTATTAAATACTAAACGAAGTATTGGCGGAATAAACAATGATTTTGATTCTGATGGAAAAAACTCTAGTAGAAATATTAATGAAAAAATTGGTGATGGAAAATATATGGTAGATATAAGTACAAATATAGGCGAAATAAATATAAATAAAAAATAATAGATTGTTTTGAGGACAATGAAAAAGCTATACTTTCGCATGGTATAGTAGAGAAGTAATAATTAAGGATAATCTATTAGGTGAAGCCATAGAGTTATATGGTAGACTTTATAAAGAAAATGAAGGGTTTTGGTATATATTAGATAATATGGTTTTAGATAGTGAATAAAAGGATTTTTAACTAAATAACATAGGGCATTAATAAAAAAATTCCTTAGGTATGACTATATACATACCTAAGGAATACAAAAATCACCTTTTATATTTCTCATCAATTAACACTTTTACTAAACCTAACACATATAACATAATACCTATTAATACATATGAATTTATAAATCCATTCAATAAAATCTCATAATCACCTAAATTTTTATTATCATATATTATATTAAGCGTTAATCGCCCTAGTGGTGTGCTAAATAATATTAAGATAAATCCGAAAAGAAAATATTTTAGTTGATTCTTCATAAATATCACTTCCCCTATATTTATATAAAAATATTTACATAAGATATAAAATATGGTACGATAATGAAAAAAGATGTTGAAAGGGGATAGTAAGTTATGACACAAGCTAATTGTTAATATTGATTAAGATATAATTTCAAAATTATTTTAATTTAATATGTATTTTATAATGAGTTTTAATTTGCCTAATTATTTTAGGTCTTATTGTTATGCTCTTTATGGAATAAGGCATTTAGAAGGTAACTTACTTTAGGCACATTCAAAAAAATAACATACCAGTATGCTTGTCTATTTTCCGTCATGCTGCGTCACCAAATTCACCTAATAGCATAACTATTAACTGAATTTGTTTCCTTGTTTGACACAAAATATACGACGCATCTTTGGTCTATTATTTTCTTTCATATGCCTTACTGAAATTCAACATTATAATTTATAGGATATTTCAAAATTATATTTTGAAATATTAAGCTAAAGTTTTTAAAGAAGGTTTAGTGGAAAGTATATAAGCATAATAAGAAGAGTTTACTCACATTCGTAGATTTTTGCTTATATTATATTTGGATAAATTATAGTATATATGATTTAATAAGGTTTCTACATTATAGTGTAACGTATGTTTATGTATTACGGTTAATGTAAATGTAGTTTTATTGAAACATATAGAGTAATAAAGGATTTTCAGGCTGTAAGAAGGGGAGCTTCTTACAGTTTTTTTATTTTTAAAGATTAATGACATTTAATAAGAATACATATTCCCTTGTAGAAGTGTATGAGCAGTAATTTATCAATAGGGTAGATTAATTATTTTTAAAGTCGTTAATTGGGCACTTTAGGTGTCAGCTTTAATAAATTATATAAGTTAAGAACTTTCTCTGCCTATCCATTAAGAGACTGAATAGAAATAATGGATGAAAGAAGGAATTTTTTATGTTTGAATTATCATTGATTGGTGTAAAAAAATATATGGATGCAACTCTTGTTCTTAAAAATATAAGTTTTCAAGTGTATTCAGGAGAGAAAGTTGGGATAGTAGGGGTTAATGGAGGGGGAAAGAGTACTATTCTTAAGTTAATAGCAGGAGTAGAGCAAATGAATTACTATCCAGGTTATCCTCAAACTTCAAGCTATGGATATGATGAAGGATTTCTTTGTTTGCCTAGAGAAGCAACATGTGCTTATCTTGAACAAATACCTCAATATGAAGATGGTGTAAAAGTTATTGATGTTTTAAAATTAGCTTTTGATGAGGTTTACAGCATAGAGATTAAAATGCGTGAATTAGAAGAAAAAATGAAGTTTTTAGAAGATGATAATTTAGAAAAAGCTTTGAAGCAGTATAGCGCATTGGTTGAATTATATGAAATTAAAGGTGGATACAATACAGAAGAAAAATTAAGCAAGATTTGTATGGGCTTAAAATTAGATGAAAGCTTTTTAAATAAGGAATTTAATTTATTAAGTGGTGGTGAAAAAACTACGGTTGTGCTTGGTAAACTGCTCATAGATAATCCAGATATATTACTACTAGATGAGCCTACAAATCATCTAGATATGGAGTCAATTGAATGGCTTGAAGTTTATCTTAAGAGTTACAATGGTATTGTAATTATTGTATCTCATGATAGATATTTTTTAGATAATGTGGTAACAAAAATTATAGAAATAGAAGATATGGAAAGTGAGACTTATAAAGGAAATTACTCTGATTTTGCTAGGCAAAAAGAAGAGAATATGCTTGAACAATTTCATCAATATAGGGAACAACAAAAGGAGATTAAGGCTATACAGAACACTATAAAGGAGTTAAGGGATTGGGCAAATAGGGTAGATAATAATAAATTCTTTAAAAGATCTGCCAGCCTACAAAAAAAACTTGATAAAATGAAAAATAGTGACACTGAAAGTGATAGTAGTTATCGAACCAGAGGTCAATATGTAAGAACTGAAAAACCAAAGTTTGAAAGAAACAGTATGAAGCTTAACTTCAAAAAAACTGAAAGATCTGGTAATGAGACAATTAAGGCAGAAGGACTTTCTAAAGCTTTTGAAGATAAGGTTATTTTTAAATATGTAGATTTATTGATTAATTTTGGTGAAAGAGTAGCGTTAATTGGGCCAAATGGTAGTGGTAAAACTACTTTCTTGAAAATGCTTTTAGGTGAAGAAGAGCCTGATGATGGTGTAGTGGACTTAGGTGCTAATGTAAAGGTAGCATATTTGCCGCAGAAAATTACCTTTAAAAATGAGGAACTTACTGTACTAGAGTGTTTCAGAGAAGATATTTCAATACTAGAAGGAAAAGCACGTGAATATTTGTCTAAATTCATGTTCTATGGCAAAAGTGTATTTAAAAAAGTAAAGCATTTATCTGGGGGAGAGAAAATAAGACTAAAGCTTGGTAAGCTATTATATGAAGATGTAAATTTATTGATACTAGATGAGCCTACTAATCATCTTGATATTGACTCAATAGAAACCTTTGAAGAAGCTCTAGAAGAATTTAAAGGAACTGTATTCTTCATATCTCATGATAGATATTTTATTAATAAAATAGGTGAAAGAGTAATTGCTATTGAAGACAATGGTTTTAAAAGTTATCCTGGTAATTATGATTACTATAAAGGGGTTAAAGAAGAATTAAAGCTCAAGGCTATCAACGAGGACATAGCAAAGCTTGAAAAAAATAAGAAATCAAAGAATAATGATGAAAGCAAAAAGAGTAAAAAGGTTAAGGAACCAACAAATATTGATGAAACTAAGAAGAAGGAAGCTGAAAAAGCTAAAGTTGAAACAAGAGTTGAAAATCTTGAAAGAGAAATACAAGAGATTGACTTAGTTATGGCTGACTCAAAGATACATTACGAGGAGCTTAGTAAGTTGTACTCTAAGAAAGAGGAGTTAAGTAAAGAGTTGGATGGAGTTATGGAAGTATGGTTAAGTCTTAACAGTTAATTCTGTATTTTAGATGTTAGTTTTAAAATGAGGTTCCTTACTTTTATGGGAGTGAGGGTAACTTAACTTAATAAAAGAGCTTAAACTTGAAAAGGAAAAGAAGCTTTTACTACTTTTAATTTCACATGATATAATTATGTGAAAAATATACAGGAGAATAAAGTGAAAAATTCACTTAGGGTACCTATGAAGAACCAAAATTAACATAGATAGTTAGAGATTAAAAGTATCATTGAGTTATGTTATAATTTTTTGAATAAGGATATAGCAAAAGAAATCTATTCAACTAATATATAAATTGGAATTTGGAGGATGATATAAAATGATAGATGTATATGAAAAGTGTCCTAAATTTGAAAATCAAAAATATCAACTTAAATTTGTATCCAATGAAGATTGTTTGGATTTGTTGAAAGTATACTCTGATAAAAAAGCGGTGCCAATATTTAATAGTGATAATTGTGGTGGAGATGATTTTTATTATTTTACAAAGCAACGTATGAGAGAGGCTATTGATTATTGGCACTGTGAATATGATAGACAAGGTTTTGTGAGATGGTCAATTACTGATAAAAGTATGAATACTGTAATTGGTACAATAGAATTGTTTCATAGAAAGGCTAAAGATTATTTTACTAACTGTGGATTATTGAGATTAGATTTGCGAAGTGATTATGAAAAAGTAGAAGAAATTGAGAACATCTTATCGTTAATAATTATATCTACATTTGATTTGTTTAACTGTAACAAAGTAGCAACTAAGGCTATAGCCGAAGCAGCAGAAAGAATTATTGCTCTGAAAAAGTTAGGATTTCAGAATACAGATGAAAATTTAATAGGTCATGATGGCACAGAGTATAATTCGTATTTTGTACTTAAGAATTAGGCAAATTCCAATTTGTTCAAGATATTATGCATAGATTGATATGAAGAATATTGGAGTCCTAATCTTCAATACAAAAATCATGGTGATAATGATTGTACAAATTTTGTTTGTGAATGTGCTACAAGAGGGGGCGGAATTCCAGGTAGTACAATGTGTGGTAGGGGGGCTTTTATTTTGTGGCCATTCAAAACCAAGATATAACTATCCTGTATTTACAGCATTTATAGAAAATGGATATAGTTAAATAAGATTACTAAAGTTTTGGTAAGATAAATAAGTTTAGATTGAGGTAATTATGTATTTAAAAAATAATAATAAATTTAAAATTTTAATTTGTATTTTCTTTTTAGCATGTTTAGGGATAATAAGTTTATATGTTTTTAATTCTAAGAAAAATATTGATCCAGTTAACTTGGATGCTTTAGATCCTACTGAAGTAATAGAAAAATACTTTGAATACTATAACATTAAGGATAAAAGAAAAGTTTTATTAACAATGACACCTAAAGATAGTGACTTAGATGTAATTTTTGGATTTAAATATTTAGAATATATTAAAATTATAAATATTGAAGATGCTAATTCGACTCAAAGAGATTCATATATATCAAATGGAATTAGCAAGGAAAATGTTAATGTATTTGAAGTTACATTTGAATCTAAATATTTAATAAATAATCCTCCATGGGAATCAGGAACTCGTTGCATATACTTTGTGTTAATAAGAGACAATGATTCTTCTCCTTGGTTGATAGATGCTATAGGAGAATAAATTTTTGAACTTTAACAAAATGGATATAGCTCAAAACTGATAAAATAAAGGATAAACCCTTGTTGTATAAGGGTTTATCCTTTTATTTTTTAGAGAATATGCATAAGTTTGTGTAATTAAATAAAGACGGGCTTTTTTTAATTGGAAATTACTACTGGATTTTATTGTCAGTAGTAATTTTTATTTTTCAAGGCAATACTAATAATGGGTTAGTGTAACTTTTTATATAGTTATTATTTGCAAAAATAGTAATACTATTCATGATTATTAAAAGTTGTACAAGCTTAATTTTAAACTTCAAATCTTCCTTCAAATAAAATACTAAGTTGAGCTAAAGTACTCGCCCAATGTTGAATTGGTGAAGTCCATTTCTTCATTATCTGCTCTGTTGAAAGATACAGTGACTTCCTTAGGGAA
>NZ_FOKI01000103.1 GCF_900111985.1 Clostridium frigidicarnis | reverse complement strand
ATAATTTTATCAATGTTTAATGTGGTATTACTATTTTTTATAGCTAAAGAAGTTTTTGATGATGAAAATAAGAGTATATGGGTATGTCTTATAAGTGCATTATATCTACCTATGATTGCTTATAATAATGTTTATTGTTCTGAAAATATTGCAATTCCAATATTACTTTTAAGTATATTGACATTTTTTAAAGTTTTCAATAAAAACAGTAGTAAAAAATTTTTATTGATATTTTTATCAGGCGTATTATTAAGTATTACTCATCTTTTTAGACCTATAGGATATGTAATGATCATAGCTTATATAATGTATATTTTTATATATTTAAAAGATAACATAAAAACAAAAGTGGTTATGAATTTATTAGTCGTGTCAGCATTTGTAATTCCGTTAGTAGGTGTTAGTTATACTTTGATAGGATTAAATATAACAGAAAATCCACTTTGGCATGGGACAGAGCCACCAAGTATATCAATCCTAAAGGGTACAAACATTGAGTCAGAGGGAAGATGGAACCAAGATGATGCAGAGGTATTTGATAAATATGATAGAGATTATGAAAAAGTAGATAAGGCTGCAAAAGAAGTCATAAAAAAGAGATTAACTGAAAATAGTCCAAAAGATTTATTAAAGTTTTATATTTTAAAATATGTAAAGCAATGGTATGCTGGTGATTTTTCAGGATTTTGTTGGTCTGAAGCTGGGCTTGATGAAGCTTATAACAAAACAGATTATTTAGATATGATGGGACAAGATGAAGGCAAAATGTCTATAAGATTAAGTAAAGAAGGAGAGTTTTATTCGCAGTTGTTTTATGTAACAGTTGTATTATTATCTTATATAGGATTATATAGAAATAATAATATTAAAAATCATAAGATAGATATTTTTTATATTATATTTTGTGGTATTTCTCTTCAATGTTTAATAACAGAATCTCAGGATAGATACACATATCCATTTTCATGGCTTTTTATAATATTGGCTATGAAAGCTTTTAGTAGTAATAGAATCAATGATAGTACAAGAGGAGAAAATGGGGGAGTTTAAATATATGACTATAGTTGAGAAAATTTCATAACATATATTTGCAGATATAAAAAATAGAGATAAACTTCACATTTTATTGTATAAATTATCTTGCAAACCAACTTCAACAACGAGAGTAAAGTATATGTCTCATAAAAGTATTTTAACAGAAAAATCTCTAATAAACCAGTTTTTACTTAGTATAGGGTTAGTATAACTACCTGATGTAAAAAGTTGTATTAAAAATTTCTCAACTATAGTAGTATTTAAATAAATGTAGAAAGAAGGTAAAAAATGAAGAATCTTAATTTAAAAGAAAAATTTAAAAAAGTAGACAAATTATTTTTTGTATTTATAGTATTGTTGATGGCTAAGTCCGTGTTATTTT
>NZ_FOKI01000098.1 GCF_900111985.1 Clostridium frigidicarnis | reverse complement strand
GTCATACTCATATGAGGAAATCTTGCCATGTAAGCTGTATCCTTGAACATATCCGTAGATCCAGCTAGAAAATCACCTGCACATATAAACATCCTATTAAAATCACCTACAGGAATACTATATATATTATAAAACCATAAAATTCTTATAATTAAAGCACTCCCAAGTATAACTGTAACTATTAAAGATTTGTTATATTTATTTTTCAAACCATAATATGTTCCTCCAACAAGTATAATTGTAATAATTATGAAACAAATTGATAAACCTGTAATATCAGGTTTTTCTACATTAAAACATACTATACTCCCAACCACTATAAATAAAAACAAAAATTTTAAAGCTAAATTTAAAAATTTATTAAATCCATAACTTATATTCTTCATAAAAACTCCCCCAGTCATGTTTTGCTTCGTAAAATGCATTATCTTCTTATCCATGATTTAGAATCTTTCAGATTTTCTTCTTTCATAAAATTTACTACATCATAAATAATACCGCCTTCATTATTCAACTAAAATAACACTATATCCGCCATTAATTAAGTATATTTGTATAACCTCTCTTATATGTTTTTCATCATTTACCACCAATATTTTACATTTATTATTCATAAAAGCCCTACCTTCTTGTTGTAATTATGTTTTAATTATACATAAAATCACGTTTTATCTTCTATCACTATTGCATAATTAAATTCTTTATTTTTAACCCTTATATTAATATTAAAACTAATTTATTAAGATTTCTTAAGGAAACTTCTTAAGATTTTATAACATTTTTACTATTAATATATTAAATCCCATGTATAAATTAAACATTTAATCCATTATCATTTATAATATTTAACAAAAACTAGGAATATAATTGGGTAATTTAAGCACATTCTTTGCATTCCCAGATAACATAAGAAAAATAATATATACTACTAATACTGTAGAAAGTTTGAATAGCCCATTTAGAAAAGTAACAAAGACAAAACTAATATTCCCTAAGGATGATAGCTTATTGAAGATGCTCTATCTAGCCGTTGAAAGCGTAGCAAAAAAATAGACCAGAAGTTATTCGAATTGGGATTTAGTAATAAATCAACTGTATATAATTTTTAGCAATATTCTTAACAAAAATGCATAACAAAAGGACTTTAAAATTAAGATACACTTAATAAATAAAATCCTAATAAATAAATGCCTTGCTCCATATTATTACCATACTATGATTATAATGTAAAATATGAGCAATAGAAAAATTATTTACACCCTCTTTCAAACATATAATTTTATTGCTTATTTTTAAAGTAATTTCCCTCTATTATCTTATCTGCAACTGAAAAAACATTTTTTATGTGATTTTCTTCTTCTTTACTTTTAGTTTTACCCATTATCTCTCCATTATTTAATATAGTGGAGTTCCTTTCAGTATTAACAAGAATTCTTCCCATGGCACTATCTTTTAACCTGTCTCTCTCTATTCCCATTAGATAAGCTACCGTAGGCATCATATCAATTTGCCCACCTATAACATCCTTTTTCTCACCACTTAATTCTGGATTATATATTATAAATGGAACTCTTAAATCTTTCTCTCTAAATTTTTCTTCCATATTTTTTATCTCATTTACTTTATCTTGATAAAATTTATGAACACCTGTATGATCTCCATAAATAACCAAAACTGTATTGTCTAATTGATTTTTTTCTTTTAGCATATTAACTAAATTTCCAATTTGTTTATCTACGTAATTTACACTTTGGAA
>NZ_FOKI01000099.1 GCF_900111985.1 Clostridium frigidicarnis | reverse complement strand
TTGGTGCAACATCATTTGCGATGTTCTCAGGATCTCAAACTTCAGCATCAGCAGCAGGAGTTGGAAGAGTACCAATAAAATCTTTTGGTAGTTCAGGAAATACACAACCACTGAAACAAACAGAGACTCAAAAGAGCTTTAATGCAGCTTTGGCTAGTAGAAATGTTGAGGGGGCTGGTAAAGCTAAAATACCTGGACCAACTATTGATAGAAATACTGGTAAGGAAGTAGGTAGGTTTATTGGGGATAAAAAAGGAAATATTATGATTGAACCAAAGGGAGGAAGTACGGTTCCAGGAAAAAACCCAGTTGACACGCATACACTATACCCCAATAGGTCAAATTACCAAAGATTGAATCCAAGTGGGCATCCTAAAGACCCAACACCTCATGGGCATGGACATTTAGAAGGAACAGGACCTAATATGAAAGGTCAAGGTCCTTCAATAGATGTAAATGGTAACCAAGTAGATTTATGGAATCCTACAGCTCACTGGGAAATAAACAAGTAAGAAGGAGGCTTTATCAATGAATCCAAAAGAATTTATTAATACTATTTATTTAGGAGACAGGTTTTGCAAGAGTATTCTAATTGATGGTTATAATGAAAGAGTTAAAATACAAATTAATACGATTTCCAGAATACGTAGTGAGTCTGGAAATTGGGAGTACTACAATGATGAAAACATCGAAGATGGTTTGATTGTATTCACTGGAGTGAAATCAATATTGCTTGAACCTCAAGGATTTATTCCAAATGATGAAATTGAACTTGTAAGTGCTGAGTTGATTGAAGATGACGAGGAAAGTTTTATATTTAATATATCAGCGGCATCCTGTGACCAACAAGGAAGGTGTACTAGAGTTGAAATGAAAATAATAGCAGAAGCAATTCATTTAGAAGATCCAACGAGGCAAGGTGTTGAGATTAATGAGTAGTATAAAATTTCATTAATAAGCTTGAGCTATTCACTGCAAAACTCTAATTAAGCTGACTGCAGAACTTCGGAGTCTGATGGTGAAAGACTCCGCTCCTTCAGTTGTAACATTTTCAGATAAACTAAACAAGCAAAAGCTGGCCATAGAATATTAATAATGCAGTAAAAAGATGAAATGAATCAGCTGAAAGTTAAGTAGGCTGGTTCATTATTTTTTTGTTAGTTAACTAGATATAGATGATTAATAAAGGAAGTCCTCGACTCAATAATTCTACTTAAAAATTAATGGAATTAAGAATATAATATATGTAGTATGAAAAGCTAGAAAAGCACTAAAAAATAAAAAGAATTGGTGGAATAAAATATATAGATAAGATAGTTAAGTGGAATAATAAAATAATCAATAAATAAACAACCAAAATCATTCGATGAAATAAATAATTAAAAATTACAATACATCAATAAAGATAAAAACAAATATATATTATAAATTTGATAAGAGCTAATGTCCCAAGCAAGGAACATTGGCTCTTTTTCTAATTCAAAGAAATTGAAGCATACATGCAATAAGCAATACTAGTAAATCCATCATAAAGGCTATAGAATATGTTTATGCTGAGTTAAATCAACAAATTGAAACTTTGGACTATCAGAAAGTTATTATCATTTACTTGGAGGAATAGCAACAACAGCAAGCTCATTTGGTGCAACATCATTTGCGATGTTCTCAGGATCTCAAACTTCAGCATCAGCAGCAGGAGT
>NZ_FOKI01000100.1 GCF_900111985.1 Clostridium frigidicarnis | reverse complement strand
GGATGTTGCCAGGTAGTAAACCTCTATATTTTATATAGAGGTTTTTTATTTTTTGTTTTAAATTTAAGTCTTATGTAAATGTATTCATAGTTTGAGATTTGAAAATATCTAATTATTATAAGGAATAAATTTTATAAAACTAATATACAATTTATGAATTTTTTTTATATAATGTATATAGGTTAAAAATTAATTAAAGATATTTAATCATTAATATAAGCAGTTAATCAATATAAAACAGATTGGCAATGTTATTTAAAATATGAATAGTTATGGAGGTACATATGAAAAAATTTTTAATTAGTGATCTTGATGGTACATTATTAGATGATTGGCACAATATAGATGAAAAAAATTTAGAATACATAAACATTCTGAAAGAAAGAGAGCATGGGTTTGCAATTGCAACAGGAAGAAATGTTGAAGGGGTTAAATTTTTAAAGGATAGATATAAGTTAGAATGCGATTTTTTTATATTGTTAAATGGAGCATTAATAATGGATAATAAGTTTAATATAATAAGAAAAAAAGTTATTAGTTCAACTATATTAAAGGAGCTAGTTAATATAGCTAAAAAAAGTGAACTGAAATTATTTTTTTCTGATGGAGACAAGTATATGTATTTAGAAGAATTAGGAACTGTAGAATTTTGTGATATTAAATTTAGTCCATACAAGTCTTTAGACCATATATTAAATAACAAAACCCCAATAATATCAGCATCATTTATGGGAAATAAGAATAATATTAAAGAATTAAATACATTGGTAAATAAGCTTAATAGTTTTGAGGAGATAGATGCTTTTAGAAATCAACATTTTATAGATATTGCAGCTAAAGGTGTATCAAAAGGAGAAGGAATAAACTATATACAAAAAAATATGGAAATAAAATCAGATAATATATATGTTATAGGAGATTCATGGAATGATGTATCAATGTTATCAGCATATAAAAATTCATATACATTTAATCATACAGAGGACAAGCTTAAGAAACATGCAACGAATTTAGTTAATAGAGTTAGTGATTGTATAAAGGATATGATTAAAATTTAAAATTCAGTATAAGTAAAACTTCCGCATAATGCAGAAGTTTTTTTGAATAAAATGGGAAAAATGTGTTTACAAATTATGGGAATGAATGTAATATATAAAATATAGGTATATTTTATATAAGGGGGAGTACACGTGAGTAGAGGAAGAAAAAAAATGGAGAATTCTAATAACGAAGTTTTTAGCATGAGAATAAGTAAATCACAAAAGGAAGTCTTAGAAAAAAATCAATTTATAAAGAATGATATAGTAAATTATGTAAGGAATTATTTAAGTTCTTATACAATGGATAAAAAATCACTTTAAACTTATCCTAGTGTATCTATATGTGTAAATTAAAGCATTTAAGAGGAAAACTACGAATAAATTCAATAATCATTGTGAATAGAAATATATATGTATATATTTAAATTTGTATGTGATATTATAAATCTTGTCGCCGATGACACCTAGTTATTAACTTAGGCAGTCGTCAAGCTCTTAAAAATTTTCAAATTGAAGAAAAAAGAGTTGACACAGAGTGTTTTAAATGTTATTATAAAGAAGTCGCATGAAGCGGCAAACAAATTGGTCTTTGAAAATTAAACAGATTAAGATAAAGAACCAGCAATTCTTTTACA
>NZ_FOKI01000102.1 GCF_900111985.1 Clostridium frigidicarnis | reverse complement strand
ATGAAGCGCCAAGAAATGCTATAGAAGAAACCCTAGTAAGAATATGGAGTGAAGTTTTAGGTGTAGATAAAATAGGAATAAATGATAGTTTCTTTAAATTAGGTGGGCATTCATTAAAGGCTATGACCCTTATTTCTAAAATTCATAAGGAAGCCAATAAAGAGGTATCGTTAAAAGACTTATTTAAGTCATCAACAATAAAAGGGTTAAGTAAGTTTATTGAAAGTGCTGAAGAAAGCATTTATTCTAATATAGAAAAAATAGAAGAAAAAGAATACTATGAATCATCATCAGCTCAAAAAAGAATGTATATAATACAAGGCTTTAGCAAAGAAAGTATAGCCTACAATATGCCTCAGATTTTTAAAATTCAAGGTTTTATAGACAAAACTAAAATAGAAGATGCATTTAAAAATCTAGTTGAACGACATGAAGCATTAAGAACCTATTTTGAAACTGTTGATGATGAGGTAGTTCAAAAAATAGATAATAATTATGAATTTAAGTTAAAGGTGCAAACTTCACATCAATCTATAGAAGAAATAACAAATGACTTTATTAAACCTTTTGATTTAGGAAAAGCACCATTATTTAGAGCTGAAATATTAGAAATTCAGGGTAAAAACTATTTATTAATAGATATGCATCACATAATATCAGATGGAGTGTCCATGAGTATTCTAACAAATGAGTTTGCTACACTATATAATGGTGGAGAGTTAGAACTATTAAAACTTCAATATAAAGACTTTGCTTCATGGCAAAATAATTTCTTAAAGTCAGAAGAAATGAATAAGCAAGAAGAATATTGGACTAACATGTTCAATGATGAAATACCAGTATTAAATATGCCTACTGATTATGAAAGACCTGTTATCCAAAGTTTTGAAGGGGATAGTGTAAGTTTTGAAGTGGATAAAAATATAGCAATTGAATTAAAAAAACTTGCAAATAAAACAGAAACAACAATGCATATGGTTTTATTATCAGCCTTTAATATACTTTTATCTAAATATAGTGGGCAAGAAGATATAGTTGTAGGAACTCCAATAGCTGGAAGACCACATGCAGACCTACAAAGTATAATTGGTATGTTCGTAAACACATTAGCATTAAGAAATAAACCAGAAGGTTCCAAAAAGTATATAGATTTCCTAAATGAAGTAAAAGAGAACTCACTAAAAGCATATGATAATCAAAGTTATCAATTGGAAACTTTAATAGAAAAGCTAGATATAGTAAGGGATGCAAGTAGAAATCCATTATTTGATGTTATGTTCAATATGGTAGATACAATATCAGACATTGATATTAAGCTTAATGATATGTTATTAATACCATATAGTGGTGAAGATAATGTAGCTAAGTTTGATTTAACATTAAATGCTATGGAACAAAATGATGAAATTGCTATTAATATAG
>NZ_FOKI01000104.1 GCF_900111985.1 Clostridium frigidicarnis | reverse complement strand
ATAATATATTTTCTATCTCTCCAATCTCTATTCTAAATCCTCTTATCTTTACTTGGTTATCTATTCTATCTATGAAGTCTATATTACCATCTGGTAACCATCTTGCAAAATCTCCTGTTCTATATATTCTCTTACCTTTATCATAAAAACTTTCTATAAATCTTTCTACATCTAACTCTGGTCTATTTAGGTATCCCTTAGCTAATCTACTTCCACCTATAAATACTTCTCCTGGTACTCCGATTGGTTGTATTTTATTTGATGAATTTAAAATATATACCTTAGTATTTGATATAGGTTTTCCTATAGATATTTTTTTATCACTTTGAACATCTCTCATTATTGTAGTTACAACAGTGTTTTCTGTTGGTCCATATTCGTTAACTATTTCTATATTATCATTTAACTTTTTCGTATACTCTACAGCTTTTGGTGGCATTTTCTCACCTGCTAAAGTTATAACCTTTATGGTTTCTAAATCTTTTTTATCTACAACACTTAATATTGCCAAATATATAGATGGAACACTTATATAATGAGTTACTCCTAATGTTCTTATATAATTTATTAGTTTATAAGGATCTGCCATTTCATAATTATTAACTAATACAACCTTACTTCCTGAAATAATTGGTGTAAAGAAGTTAATTACAAAACCATCAAAAACATAATTAAATATTGGAAGTATAATATGCCCTTCTGATAATTTATATTCTTGTTTTCTCCACAACAAAGTCTCTGTTAAAGATTGATGATTAATTAGTACACCCTTTGGTTTTCCAGTAGTTCCTGATGTGTATATTACATATGCTAAATCACTTAAACTATTTAGATTTTGAAGATTTTCTAAATTACCTTTAAATAAATTTTCCTTGGCTAAATCTATTACTTTTCCATAAAACTCTAGGTTATCTGATAATCCTTCTTTACTTAATAATACTTTACTTTCACTATCTTGTAACATATATCCTATTCTTTGTTTTGGATAGGTCGGATCTATTGGCAAGTATGCTGCTCCTGATTTTAGGATTGCCATTATTCCTATTGCCATTTCTAGAGATTTTTCTACCATTATTGCCACTATTGAATTAGGCTTAACACCTTTATTTCTTAATATCATTGCAAGACTATTAGCTTTTTCATTTAGTTCTTTGTAAGTTAACTTTTTATCTTCAAATACTACTGCAATGTTATCTGGTGTTTTTTCTACTTGGGATTCAAACAGTTCTTGTATTGTACTATTGTTTATATACTCTACCTCTGTATCATTGAAATCATATAATATTTGGTTTCTTTCTTGATCTGATAATAAATCTATACTATCTAACTCTATTTCATTATTATTTATTATTGTTTCTAAAACCTTAATATAATGATTACTTAATCTTTCTATGGTTTCT
>NZ_FOKI01000105.1 GCF_900111985.1 Clostridium frigidicarnis | reverse complement strand
AACTATAATAGTGCATTTTTACTTGAATAATTTTACAGTTAAATAACTAATGAGATTCCTAAGCTATTTTTAGCAACTTTAAGATTTTTTGTACCGGCTCGCCGTTTTCGGCTGCGGTATAAATCCAAATAACTTGAGATTTTCTTAAATCATTTTGGGCTAACTTCAACCCAGTGTTAAAGTGAAAGGATTCATTTGAATATAACTTACAATAAGTATATGTTATTATCATTACTATAAGGTATCTAGTAATACTTGTTTCACTTCTAACTTGATAGTTATCTAGTCCAAGATAGTTTTTACAATCTCTAAAGAATGGCTATATTGCCCATCTATCTATATAGTGAGTTAAAATTTCTAAAGGAGTTAATGATGTATCTAAAGAAATAAATGTTTTGAAAGAACCTTCGTTTTGAAATAATTTTTTTGGATAACTTAAAGTTATTGAAACACTTTTTATATCATTTAAATTTCCAATGTAATTATAAATATAGTATTCTTGGTCTTTAACTGTGACTAGGTCAAAGTCCTTTATATTTAAACTCATAGCAAATTTATGCAATTTAATTCCTAGTCTTTCATGCCCTTTAGGATATATAACTCTATTAGTTTTAAGCGCACCAATATAGCTGTAACCAGCTTTCACAGTAGCATTAAAGATAGCTTTACAACTATACCAACTATCACACAAAACATAACCTTTAGTAATTGGCTTAGGAAGAGAATTAATTAATTCTACAGATATATCTATTTTACTTATTTTATCCTTATCATAAATTCTTATAGCATAAGGTAACACTAACCCATCACATGAAAGTAATGCTACAAGTAATTGATGTCCATATACAACTTTTCCTTTAAGATGTGAATTATGAAAAGAACACTTTTCTATTGTGTTCACAGCCTTTGACGAGGGCTTTGTCTTTTCAGAAATTGTATCATCAATTATTAGATATATTGGTTTATTTGACTCTTTAGATTTATTCCAGATAAGATCTACATTCTTTGATTCTAAAGAGTTCATAAGAAGTTCTTCATTCCAAGTGCTCTTGGAAAAGAACCTAGCTATACTAGTTCGATGCTTTTTCGAAGCGAGCTCCGCTATATCGGACACCTTACCATTATAACCTTTTAAAACCATAGCATTCATAGTGCTTTGTAAGTGATTTAGTTGAGGCTTAGTTAGATATAAATCAAAATTTAATTCTTTTAAAAGTTTGTGTAATGATAATTCATTTGATATAATTGAGTTCATAAACATTTATGCATATCTTTTATGTTGTATTTTGTGTAGTGACTTAATTATAACAAGTATTTTGCGTAAATGTTTTTTATTCTATTTAATTGTAAAATTATTGAAGTGTTTTTGCACCATTATAGA
>NZ_FOKI01000109.1 GCF_900111985.1 Clostridium frigidicarnis | reverse complement strand
ACTTAAATTATAATTTATATATTTTTATACAAATTTACAAATCCGTTACATTAAGCATTAGACTTATTTCTCAATATATATTATATATGTTTTTTACTTACTTTTGTATCAAAAAGATAACAAAAAAATAATTCTTCTTCTAACTGTAATCTCTGTTTTTCCAAAGAATTTATATATGGATTTTTGCTGTTATTTGAAACAGGGTTAGTTGTATCAATTGTTGATGAATTTTTATGTTGACCTTCTTTAGATGTATTTTTTAAATTTTGATTGGCATTCCAAATACTATTATTTTGTATTAATGATATTTTCACACAAATCCCTCCAACTATTATAATATATCATCTCTTGTACTTTATCCTGTGTTATAACAATTAATCTCGCTACCAATCCTATATTTAATCAGGTATTCCAAATTATAGTCCTTATAAGAAATACTTAATACTGTTAAATCTATGTTAATAAATAAATAGTGTTAAATCCATATCACCATACTATGATGATTAAACTTAACACTTACTATTTATATTTTTAATAAAATTGTTTTTACTTCATTGTTTTAAATTCATATCCTTCACTTTGTAACCATTCTATAACTTGAGGTAAAGCTTCTGCTGTAGTTCCCTTTCCATAAGTGTCATGCATAAGTATTACTGCTTTTTCTTGTCCTGTTACAGTTTTTTTAACTCTTTCTACAAGTTCTTGTGGAGTTCTTTTCTTTCCTTCAGCATCACCACTTAATGCATTCCAATCTATACTATCCATATCTAATTCAGCAAACTTTGCATCAAGAGCTGGTAAACTTGGATCCTTATAATGTTTTCTTGACATATATCCACCAGGCATTCTTATTACTCTAGTGTTAAAATCATCACCTAATATCTTCTTTATACTAGCATTAGTTTGGTTAATTTCTTGAAAAAAAGATTCTACATTAACACTGTTTCCTGGATATATTTTCTTGTAATCATGTGTATAGCTATGATTTCCTATAGCATGTCCCTCATCATATATCCTCTTTACTAAATCTTTATGCTTTTCATTATCAACTGCATTACCAACTAAAAAGAAAGTAGCCTTT
>NZ_FOKI01000111.1 GCF_900111985.1 Clostridium frigidicarnis | reverse complement strand
GGATGTTGCCAGGTAGTAAACCTCTATATTTTATATAGAGGTTTTTTATTTTTTGTTTTAAATTTAAGTCTTATGTAAATGTATTCATAGTTTGAAGTTTAAAGGTATTGAATTATAGCAAAGAACAAATTTTCTTATATGAGCGGGTGGTGCAATAATCACATATTTTATTGGATAGACGGTTCTAGGGTTTGATGGATGGATAGATTTCATTGTAAGAAAACTATATAAAAATTTATTATGAGTTAATTGATAAAGTCAATGTATACTTGATAAATTGTTTTGTATAAGATATAGTTTGAAAATCAGTTCTAGATATTTAATCATTAATAACATTTTTGTACGAATATTTTTATTTATAAAGTTTTCATATAAGTATGTTGGTATAAAATAATATTAATATATGGTAGTATAATTTAAATTATACGTTTTAAAGTTGGTTTTTAGTTAATTACTACTTTAAGATGGGGAGTAGGTATGTGATATATTTTTTTCAATTAAGTATTATTATACTTAGATCTATAGAAGTTAAAATTAAATACACAATATAAATTAGTTTATATCATAGGATTTGGAGATGCAGAACTATTATTATATGGACAGTGGTTAGATTTAAGATAACTTGGTTTAGAAATATATTAATAATAAAAAAATTAGTGGTTATTTAATGATAATATATGTAATGTTGGACATCTAAAAGGGAATATTGAATTGTGTTAATGTTTTTATCGTACTAAAAACATTAACGAATTGGCGAAAACATATCCACGTGTATCTATATAAGAAAACTAAAGGAAAAAAGAGAAAATAGAATATTATAAGAAATATTTCTATATAATCATGATTATATAGAAAACAATTATAAGTAATAATATGATATTATAAAACACGTCGCTGATGTGAACAGTGAGTCATCAAAACAAGAAACAAAAAGTTTTTAAAAAGTGTTGACAAAGGAAAACACAAGTGTTATTATAAAGAAGTCGCATGAAGCGACAAACAAATTGGTCTTTGAAAATTAAACAGATTAAGATAAAGAACCAGCAATTCTTTTACAGTAAATAATTAGCGAAAAGCTAAGAGATTAAACT
>NZ_FOKI01000112.1 GCF_900111985.1 Clostridium frigidicarnis | reverse complement strand
TTCCTGGTTCAAATGGATTGTCTACAAATTTTACTTCAGTCAATTGTGGATTATTTAAGTAACCTCTAGCTACACCATCTCCTGATATACAAAGTTCTCCGGGTACTCCTATTGGTAATAATCCATTGTATTTATCAAGTACATATAGCTTATAATTAACCATTGGCTTACCTATTGGAATAATCTCTATTTTATTTATTTCTTTTGGATCTATTAAGTAAATACTAGAATCAACACAACATTCTGTTGGCCCATATACATTGTTTATACAAGGTTTATTTTCTCCTCTGAAATTTTTGTAGAACTCTCTTACTGTATTTAAAGGTAGCTCCTCTCCACCAATTACATATTCTTTAATTTTTAAGCTATACTGTTTAAATAAATCAGTATCACTTAACATCATTTTTATATGCATTGGAGTTCCATCAGAAACCTGAATTTCATTTTTTTCATAATAGTCTAGTAACTTTTTACCATCCCTTCTTGTATCTTCATCAACTATATATAGACTATACCCATTTAGTATAGCAACAAATATCTGTTTTACTGATGCATCAAAATAATATGGTGCTACTAAACATATCTTAAGATACTCATCATACTTACTATAAATCTTCTTATTTAATCCTAATATCAAGTTGCTTAAATTTCTGTGTTCTATCATTACACCTTTAGGATTTCCTGTTGTTCCTGATGTATATATAACATATGCTAAACTACTTGAATTATTTATTTTCTCTAGATTACTCTTTTCTCCACTAAATAAATATTCATTATATATGTCTATAAACTCATCTTCAATATTTAATCCATCAACTAACCTTTGCTCACTTAACAGTATTTTACTTTGACTGTTTGTTATTATATACTCTATTCTTTCTTTTGGTAAATTTGAATCTATAGGTAAATAAGCTCCTCCTGCTTTTAGAATTCCCATTATACCTATTATCATCTCTACAGATCTATTTACTATTATTGCTACTATTGAATCTGATTCAACACCTTTATCTCTTAA